>DAIOGH010000013.1:0-84184 GCA_036745335.1 Paracoccaceae bacterium | reverse complement strand
TCGCCCCGCGCACCTTGAAGGCGCCGGGTTCCTGGAAGTTCTCGCATTTGAAGAAAAGTTCAGCCTCGCTGAGTTCGTTCAGGTAGTCCGAGGTCCGGACCGGAGTCTGCCGGATATGCGGGCGGATGCGGTCGTGCGCCGCCAGCATGTCGTCAAAGGTGGGGATCATCAATCCGTTCATGTCCTTCATGTCCTGCCCTCCCAGCCTGGGCCAAATTTCTTGAGCAAGAAATTTTCCAAAATCCTTACTCAAGGATTTTGCACAACCTCACTCCGCCGCCAGGGCCATCGCCGGGACCGAGCCGCGATAATACTCCTGCGCTGCCGCCACGCCGGAACCGAGTTTCACCGGCCAGCCCAGATCGGCCATGCACATCTCGGCCACCGCCAGACCCGACAGCACCATGGCATCGGTCAGCATTCCCAGATGGCCGATGCGGAACACCTTGCCCGCGACCTCGCCCAGGCCGACGCCAAAGGCCATACCGTATTTCGATGCCGCCAGCTGCACCAGATCAGTGCCGTTGCAGCCCTCGGGCACCTTCACCGCCGTGACGGTATCGGAGCAGAGATCGGCCGAGGCGGCATAGGGCGTCATCCCCCAGGCCGCGACTGCGCGGCGCACCCCTTCGGCCAGCCGGTGATGCCGGGCATAGACATTGTCCAGCCCCTCGTCCTCAAGCAGTTCGATGGAATGCGCCAGCCCGGCAATCAGGCCGACGGCGGGGGTATAGGGATAGCCGCCGCGGGCGTAAGCCGCCAGCATGTCGCGGAAATCGAAGAAGGTGCGCGGCAGTTGCGCGGTCTCCATCGCCGCGATGGCACGGGGCGAGATGCCAAGGATGGCCAGACCCGCCGGCAGCATGAATCCCTTCTGGCTGCCGGCCACGGCAATATCCACGCCCCAGCCGGCAAAGTCGAAGGGCATCGAGGCAATCGAGGACACGCCATCGACGAACAGCATCGCCCCATGTCCCGCCGCATCCATCGCCCGGCGGATGCCGGCGATGTCGGACCTCACGCCGGTTGCGGTTTCGTTATGCGTCGCCAGAACGGCCTTGATATGGCCCGCCTTGTCGGCCTTCAGCGCCTTTTCGATGGCCGCCAGCGGCGCCCCCTGACCCCAGGGCGTTTCGATGATCTCGACATTGATGCGGTGACGCTGGCAGAGGTCGATCCAGCGGTGGCTGAACATGCCGAAGCGGGCGGCCAGAACGGTATCGCCGGGCGACAGCGTGTTGGTGATCGCCGCCTCCCAGCCGCCGGTGCCGGTCGAGGGCAGGATGATGACCTCGCCCCCCTCGCTGCCAGCGCCCATCTTCAGCACGCGCTTCACCCCGGCGACGGCGGGCTTGAACAGCCGGGCGAAGGCCGGGCTGCGGTGGTCCAGCGTCGGCATGTCGCAGGCCTTGCGCACCGATTCAGGCATGTTGGTCGGACCGGGAATGAAAACGGGGTTCTGGAAGGACATGGCTTGGACCTCGCTCTTGGATGAACTGAACCTAGGCCGCAGCACATCCTTTCGCAATTTTTTCGAAATGATTTTTCATTCCTGTGCGAACATGGTATTTCCTTATACACTCAATGGATTATGATTTTTCATCCCCGCAACAGGAAAACCGATGGCGCAAAAAACCCGCGGCCGGCCCAAGGCGTTTCACGACAAGACCGACCAGAACACCGTGCAGGCGCTGGATCGGGGGCTGGAGATTCTGGCCCATGTCGCGGCACATCCCGGCCGCACGCTTTCCGAAATCGCGGAAGGCACCGGCGAGGCCGTCGCCACCGTGTTCCGCGCCCTCGTCACCCTGCAGGGGCATGGCATGGTCGAGGTCGAGGAACCGGGCCAGTTCTGGCACATCGGTCCCGGCGCCTTCCGCACCGGCACCGCCTTTCTGCGCCGCACCAAGGTGGTGGAACGCGCCCGTCAACCGATGGATCAGCTGATGCGCGACACCGGGGAAACCGCCAATCTGGGCACCGAGATCCGCGACGAGGTGGTCTTTCTGGCCCAGGTCGAAACGCATGAGGCGATCCGCGCCTTCTTCGCCCCCGGCACCAAGGGCGCGATGCATTCCAGCGGCATCGGCAAGGCGCTGCTGGCCTGGTATCCGGTCGAAAGGGTTCAGGGCATCGTGGTGCGGCAGGGGCTGGCCAAGTTCACGACGCTGACGCTGACCTCGGAAAGTGCCTTGTTGCGCGATCTGGCCCGCACGCGCGAGCGCGGCTATTCCATCGACGATCAGGAACGCGCCGAGGGCATGCGTTGCGTCGCGGCCCCGATCTTCAACGCACATGGCGAACCGGTGGCGGGCCTGTCCGTGTCAGGCCCGTCCTTCCGCATGGGGCTGTCGGATGCGGCCCGCTTCGGCGCACTTGTGCGGGCCGCCGCAGACCGCGTGACCGAAGCGACGGGTGGCCAGCGTCCCTGACCACCGTCCCTTCGTGTCATATCCTGCCGGTCAGGCCAGCGTCGCCGCTCTGGCGTGAAGGTGCTTCACCAGCTCCGGGTCAAGGTTCAGCGCGGCCGCCAACATGGCGAGGTAGCCCTTTTCCTCCAGCGACTGTTCATCCACCACCAGAAGCGAGGCCGCATAGATCTCGGCCGCCTCGGCCTCGTTCGTGGCAAGGGACGCGATGCGGCGCACGTCCAGCGGGGCCTCAAGCTCGGACATGATCAGCGATTGCGCATCGGCTTCCAGCCCCAGTTTCGACAGCGACCCGTCGATCCGCGCGCGTTCATCCGGGGTGACATGGCCATCCGCCTTGGCCGCGCCCACCATCGCGCGGACCAGCTTTTGCGACAGCACCTGCGAGGCAACCTCATCGGCGGGCAGGAAATCCGTCCCCTCGGGCGCGGGCAGCGCCTCGGGCGTGGCCGATCCGGGGGCGCGGCCGTTCTTCCAATCCTCATAGGCCTTGTAGGCCAGCCCGCCGATCAGCGCGGCCCCGCCCACTTTCAGCCCGGTGCCCACCATCCGGCGACCACCGCTGGTCAGCAGAATCCCCAGCAGCCCGCCCGCGATGGCCCCCTTGCCCAGGGCCGACTGCCCGTCCCAGCTGTCGCGCGCCTTGTCGGTCAGCCCCTTCAGCCCCTGCCCGCCCGTCAACTGGTCAAGCAGCGATTTGGCGTTAAACATGATTCTCTCCTGCATGTTCCATGGTTTTGCCGCAATTCCGTGCTGATCCTTACATTTGCGCGAATTGATCATGGTCAAGGGCCGCGCGCGAATGTTTGTGCAGTATGTCGTCGGGTTGAACGGTCGCGCGATCAATCACAGGACGCGACGCCCGCCTGCGTTCACTCCCAGTATGCATGGTGTCTTGTTTCCCAGCTCTCAAGCTTTCGGTGCCATCATGTCCCTCATGGCCTCCATTGCGCCACTGTCGCCCCAGTTCACTGCGGGACGCCATGCTTTGCTGACCGCAGACTATTGCTTTCCCCTGCCTGTCTATCTGAACGACATCCCGATCGTTCTGGACAGCCCGGCCACTCTTCTGGCGTTTTTCCAGATTGTTCAGTCCCGGCTGGTGGCGCTGGGACTGCCCGATCTGGACGGGCGGATCGTGTCGGAAGAACTGCCTCGCAACGGCCGCTTCCGCATGTGGGCCGAATGGACGGCAATCGGTCGGCAGGGCGGCCAGCCGGTGATGCAGGCGCTGTGTTTCAACAGCGGCAGCCCGGATGCGCCCGTCATCGAGATGATGCAGATCACCCTTGCCTCTGCGGTTGCGCTGGAGATCCTGCGCAAGGCGGCCTGAAACGGCGGCCGCTACCGGGATCACCCCCTTGTGCGGCGTTGCAGTAGCGTGACCGCCGCCAGCAGCAGGCCAGAGAACAGCACCAGCAACACCGCCGCCGCCGCAATGGCCGGGCTGATCGATTCGCGCACCCCCGAAAAGATCACCCTTGGCAGGGTGCGCTGTTCGGCCGTGGTCAGATAGGTGGCGATCACCACCTCGTCGAACGAGATGATGAAGGCGATGACCGCCCCGGCGACGACACCGGGGGCCACCAGCGGCAGAAGTATCCGGCGAAAGGCCGTCAGCGGCGGTGCGCCCAACGAGGCCGCCGCCCGCATCAGCCCGCGGTCAAATCCTTGCAGGCTGGCCATCACCGTGGTCAGCACCACCGGGGCCGCCAGCCCGGCATGCGCCAGGATCAGCCCCAGCCGTGACCCCAGCAGGCCCGCCGTGGCATAAAAGCTGAACGAGGCCACCGCCAGGATGACGATCGGCAGCACCAGCGGCGTGGCGATCAGCGCCATCAAGAGGCCACGGCCCGGAAACCGCCCCCAGGCCAGCCCCACCGCCGCGGGCGTCGCCAGGGCCACCGCAAGCAGGGTGGAGCCGCTGCCCACCGCCAGCGAATTCACCAGCGCCCCGATCCAGCGCGGATCGGTCAGCACCACCTCATACCACCGCCAGGACCAGCCCGGCACCGGCAGCGTCAGGTTGGTGCCCGAGGTCAGCGACATCGGCACGATCACGAACAACGGGGCCACCAGATAGGCCAGAACCAGCGCGGTGATGGCCCAGGCCGTCCAGCGCAGCAGCGCCTCCGCCCTCATCCCGCCACCCGCCCGGCAGCCAGCCGCCGCACCCCGGCCACCAGCAGCGCCGCCAGCGCCAGCACGGCAAGCAACTGGACCGACAGCGCCGCCGCCAGACCCCAGTTCAGCGTCTTGTCGGTGTAGAACACGATGAAGCTGGACAGCATCTGGTCGCCCGGCCCGCCGATCAGCGTCGGCGTGATGTAATAGCCAAGGGCAAAGACGAAGACGATGCCCGATCCGGTCAGCAGCCCCGGCAGGATCATCGGCAGTTGCACCCGCCGCCAGGCCGTCCACCACGGCGCCCCCAGCGACCGCGCCGCCCGCATATAGCCGGGTGGAATGCGCTTCAGCACCGACAGCACCGGCAGGATCATCAGCGGCAACAGCACCTGCACCATGGTCACGACAAGGCTGCCGCGGGTATAGACCAGCCGCAACGGCTCGCTTATCGCGCCCAGCCATTGCAGCGCGCCATTCACCGGCCCTTCGCCCTGCAACAGGATGATCCAGGCCACGGTGCGCACCAGAAGCGATGTCCACAGCGGCAGCAGCACCATCGCCAGCAGCAGCCCCGCCAGTCGGGGCGGGGCTGAGGCGATGACATGCGCGACCGGCAGCGCCAGCAGGGCGCAGATCGCGGTCACGGCAAGGCTGATGCCGATGGTGCGCCACAGGATCGTCAGGAACAGCGCCGTTTCCGCAGGCACCTTGCCGATGCTGCCATCGGGGTTGCGTTGCAGGTCCAGACTGGCCAGCAGGTAATAGCCGGTCAGCCGTCCGCGTTCCTGCGCGATCACCGACCACAGCGCCGGGTTCTCCCAGGCCTTGCCCGCCGCCAGCACGGCCCCGCGCGGATCGGCCGGGTCCAGCGTGCCCGAGGCCGCTGCCCGTGCCGTCTTCAGGATGGTCGTCCTTGTGCCGGGCACCGCCTGATTCAGCCGCGCCGCCAGCGCAGCCGCTCGTCCCGCCTCTTGCGCTGCCGCCAGATCGGCGATCAGGGCGGCAAAGGCGGGCTCGGGTGGCTGGCCATCGGCCAGGCTCCAATCCGCAAGCGCGGCCGAGGTGGCGGAAAGGCTGTCGCGCAGGTCGCTGTTGTCCACCGCCCGGAACAGGAACATCGCCACGGGCACGATGACGGTGACGATGACAAAGATCACCAGCGGCGCCACCATCGCCAGCCAGGGTGCCTGCCCCCGCAGGGTGGCCGTCCATCCTGCGGGGGCAGGTCGCATCATTACTGCGACAGCCAGGTCTTGAAGCGTTGCTCCAGCGCTTCCTGGTTCTCGGCCCAGAACTCCGAGTCATAGGCCGCACCATAGCCGATCCGGCTGGGCGATGTCGGCAGACGGTCGCGCTGTTCCTGGGTCAAGAGATCATAAACCCGGTTGTCGCCGGTGCCATAGCCATACAGCCGCGGGAAGCCGGCCTGATTTTCCGGCACCGCAAAGAATTCAAGAAAGGCCTTGCCCGCTTCGGCATTGGGGGAATCCGCGACCACGGCCCACATGTCGGTGCCATAGAAGAACCCCGCCTCCCACACGATCTGATAGTTCTTGCCGTTGTTCTCGTTATCATAGGTGACGCGGCCGTTGTACATGTCGGTCATCACCACCTCGCCGGAGTCGAGGTTCTGGATCGCGGTCGACGACGAATTCCACCACACGACATGCGGTTTGATCTGGTCCAGCTTGGCAAAGGCACGGTCCACACCTTCGGGGGTGCGCAACACGGAATAGACCTCGGCCGGGGCGACACCATCGGCCAGAAGCGCGTTTTCCAGCGTGTAAAGCGCCTGACCCAGCATGCCGCGCTTGCCGGGGAATTTCTCGACATCCCAGAAATCGGCCCAGCTTTTCGGCCCTTCGGCCAGCTTGCTGCCGTCATAGACCAGCACCGTCGCCCAGGTGTCCGACGCCATGCCGCAATCGTGGATGGTGCCCGGCAGGTAATGCTCGGCATTGGCCTTCACCGCCTCGGGCAGCGGCAGGAACAGACCTTCATCGCAGCCGATGGCCAGTTGTGGCGCCTCGACCGAGACGACATCATAGCTGACCGCCCCGCTTTCGATCATCGCGCGGATACGGGCCAGCGACCCATCCCATTCGTCCAGCGTCACCGCCGTGCCGGTGGCCGCTGTGAAGGGATCGGTCACGCCCGCCTTGTAGGCATCGTTCCAGGTCCCGCCCCATCCGACGATGGTAACAGAGCCGTCGGCATTGGCCCCGGTGGCCGCACCGGCCAGGGCGATGGTGCAAAGCAAGTGAAAGAGCCGCATGTCAAAGCCTTTCCTGTTGAGAGATTGTTTGATGTTTTTACAATAGTTGATCAACTTTATCCGACTGTCAATTCCTTGATTTCCTCGCCAGAAACCTCAATAAATGCTGGATAATGACAGACGAATCGCTGAATTCTTGATTGAATCCTGAAATCCGGTTTGACAGTCCCCCTCATGGAAGACAGTATTTGATCAACTTCAGGAAAGGACCGCCCCGTGCTTCGCAATGCCGATCTGGATGCTGCCGTCGCCGATGCGACCGCCCGTTACATCGCCGCCAACCCGGCCAGCGCCGCGCGGCATCAGGCAGCGCGCGCCAGCCTGCCCGGCGGCAATACCCGGTCGGTCATGTGGTATGAACCTTTTCCGGCGGCGCTGGTCCGGGGCGAAGGCGTCGAAGTCATCGATCTTGACGGCCATTGCTACACAGACTTCGTCAGCGAATACTCGGCCGGCCTTTACGGCCATTCCAACCCCGTCATTCAGGAGGCGATGCGCCAGGCCATCGCCAACGGCATCGCGCTCGGCGGCCCCAACACCTATGAGGCCCGGCTGGGCGCGGAACTGGTCGCCCGCTTTCCGGCGCTGGACCGGGTGCGGTTCTGCAACTCGGGGACCGAGGCGAACATCATGGCGCTGTCCACCGCCCGCGCCGTCACCGGCCGCGACAAGGTGATGGTGTTCCACGAAGGCTATCACGGCGGGGTGCTGAGCTTCGGCCATGGTGGATCGGTGCTGAACCTGCCCTTTCCTTATGTCTTCGGCACCTACAACGATGTTGCGGGGACCGAGGCACTGCTGCGCGCCAACAAGGACAACATGGCCGCTGTGATCCTGGAACAGATGTTGGGCGGCGGCGGGTGCATCCGGGCCACCGATGACTTCCTGTCGATGCTGCGCCGGGTGACGCAGGACATCGGCGCGCTGTTGATCTTCGACGAGGTGATGACCTCGCGCCAGAATTACCACGGGATGCAGGCCCTGACCGGGATTACCCCCGACCTGATGACGCTTGGCAAATATGTCGGCGGCGGGGCCAGTTTCGGGGCCTTCGGCGGGCGGGCCGATCTGATGGACCGCTTCGATCCCACCTCGGCCCATGCCTTCGGCCATGGCGGCACCTTCAACAACAACATCATCAGCATGACGGCGGGTTATGTCGGCCTGACCGAGGTGCTGACGCGCGAGGCATCTGACCGCTTCAACGCCTTGGGCGAACGCCTGAAAACCGCGATGCAGGACCGGATCGACGCCCACGGCATCGCCGCCTGCACCACGGGATATGGCTCGCTCTTCAACCTGCATTTCCTGCCGCGGGATCAGGTCACGCCCGCCGCCGTCGAACATGCCGACCGCCGCCCGCTGAAGCTGTGGCACATGGAGATGATGCTGGCCGGGCAATATGTCACCCCGCGCGGGATGATCGCGCTGGCCCTGCCCCATACGCAGGCCCATGCCGACGGGCTGGTGGCGGCGCTGGACCGCTTTCTGACCGACTACCGCTCGATCCTGCCGAAGGCCGCGTGATGCGCCCGGTCATCATCACCTGCGCCCTGACCGGCGACAGCGACACGCCGGGCCGCAGCCCGCATGTGCCGGTGACGCCAGACCAGATTGCCGCCGATGCGCTGGCCGCCACCGCCGCAGGGGCCGCCATCGTGCATATCCATGTGCGCGATCCGGCCACCGGCCGGGGCAGCCGCGCCGTCGATCTTTACCGCGCCGCGACCGAAGCAATCGCCGCCGCCGGTGTCAATGTCATCGTCAACCTGACCGCCGGCATGGGCGGCAAGCTGGTGTTGGGCGGCGAAAGCCCACTGCCCGCCGATCCGTCCTCCGATCTGGTCGGCCCCGGCGAACGGATGCTGCATCTGGAAGCCCTGCGCCCCGAGATGTGCAGCCTGGATTGCGGCAGCTTCAATTCCGGCATGGGGGATGAAATCTATGTCAGCACCGTGCCCATGGTGCAGCACATGGCCGCAAGGATGCGCGATCTGGGCGTGAAGCCCGAACTGGAGGTGTTCGATTTCGGGCATATGCGGCTGGCCTGCGATCTGGTCGCGCGCGGGCTTGTCGCGCCGCCGCCCCTGTTCCAGTTCGCACTGGGGCTGAAATGGGGCGCGCCGTCCGATGCGGGCACCCTGCTGGCGTTGCGGGCCATGCTGCCGCCGGGCGCGCAATGGGTGGCCTTCGGGGCCGGGGCCGAACAGTTTCCGGTGGCCGCGCAATCCATCCTGCTGGGCGGGCATGTCCGGGTGGGGCTGGAAGACAACCTTTACCGGCGTCGCGGCGTGCTTGCCACCAATGCCCAGCTTGTCGAAGATGCGGTGCGGCTGGTGCAAACCCTTGGCCAGCGCCCCGCCACGCCGGACGAGGCCCGCGACACCTTGGGCCTTGCCCCCCGCTGACGACCGACAGGACAAGATGCCCGACGATCTGCCCGACCCCTCCGCCTCTCACAGCTTCGAGCCGGTCTACCATTCGCTGCGCCGGGCGATGATGTGCGGCGACATCCTGCCGGGCGAACGCATGGTGGTGAAACGGCTGTCCGAACGCTTTGGCACCAGTGCCCTGCCGGTGCGGCAGGCGCTGCAACGGCTGGTGGCCGAAGGAGCGCTGGTGGACCGGCCCTATTACGGGGCCGAAGTGCCGCTTCTGGGGGTCGAGGCGCTGATGGACCTGCGCCGCGTGCGCTGTGCGGTCGAAGGCCAGGCCGCCGAATGGGCGGCCCAGACGGTGACGGCGGCAGAACTGGACCACCTGCACAGCCTTCAGGACAGGATGCTGGCAACGACGGACCCCGCCCATACCGAATCCTATCTGTCCTGGAACCTCGATTTTCATTTCACCGTCTATCGCGCCGCCCGATCGCCGCTGATCCTGCCGCTGATCGAAAGCCTCTGGCTGCGCGTCGGCCCCTGCCTGAACGTGATGCGCACGGAAACCACTCTTGGCCTTGGCCTTGATCACCATGACGAGGTTCTGGCCGCGCTGACCCGTGGCGACGGTGCTGCCGCAAGGGCCGCCGTCACCGCCGAACTGACCGAGGCCGCCGAAGTTCTGGCCCGCTCGCTCAGCCGCTATCGCCCCGACCCGACCCTGCGCCGCCGCACAAGAAAGACGCGGGACTAAGAAGACGGGGCTCTGACGGGATGGAGCGGACGTGGACGTTAAGCGCAACACAGGCCAGCGCCCGACCGCGGGTGGGCGCATCCAACGGTGCGCATGGGCAGTTTATGGTGCGACCCCTCCTGCAGGTTGATCAAAGCACAACAGCGCAGAAGCGCCCGCCCCCCAATTCTGTAACGGGGGGCGGCCGGGCGCTGGCCGGGGCGGCTGACGCCGCTGTTAACCCGGCCGGGACTTAACTCCAGCCACCGGAGCAAGTGCCATCCCAATCGTCCGCAAAGGGCTCGAATCGTCGATGACCGGCTCCGGGCTGATGTGCCGCTTGGGGCAGAAGTCTGACAGAAAGCCAGAAATATCGGACAGACGATAGGGGTGTAGTGGTGGCGAGGGGGGGACTCGAACCCCCGACCCTGCGATTATGAGTCGCATGCTCTAACCAACTGAGCTACCTAGCCACTGCGCGGCGGAATAGGGGCATGGCCCGGCCCCGTCAAGGGGCAATCCGCCACCGGTCCAAAGCGACCGGCGGCCCGTGTCAGGGCAGCGCCGGGTCCGCAGCCGCCGGTTCATGCGCCACGCGCGGACGGCCCGATGCGGTGACGGTCAGCATCGCCTCGATGAACATCGCCCGGCCTTCCACCTCGGCCTCGCGGATGTCGCGGGTGGCAACCAGACGCAGATCCACCGCGCCCGCGGCCCTGGCCCGCGCCACGGCTTCGTCGCGCAGGGCCGCCTCCATCGCCTCCAGCGCGGCATCGCGGTCGGCGAAATGCTGCAATCCGTCGGCCAGATGCGCGGTGAACCGGCCTTCGGCAGGGCTGGAGACCATGCCAGAGACGCGCTGACTGACCTGTCCCGCCACTGCCCCGATGGCATTGGCAACCCCGGCATGTTCGGGCAGGATCATCTCGCAGCCCAGCCGGTCCCCGACCGCGCCGTAATAGGACGGGGCCGAAGCGCCAAGCCCGATCACCGGCACGCCCAGCCGGGCGCTGACCTCGACGATGCCGCGATGCCGCGACAGGCCGGCAGCAGTCAGCCGATGCCCGGCCAGGACCACCGGATCCTCGCCCGCGAATCCGGCATCCTCGGCGAAAGCCGCCTCCAGAAGACAACCCACCGTCTGCGCGGTCAGTTGATCCACCACCGCCTGCGCCAGCACCTCGGGCCCCGCCGCGATCCGCTCCCCCGCGCCCGTGCGCCGCCGCGCCATCAGCCGCAATGCCTTCTCGGCCGCCTGCCCGTCCCAATCGGCCAGCCGCCCCAGCACATGACTGGCATCCGAAGGCGTGACACCCGAGATCATCACCAGTCCGCGCGCAACCAGCCGGTCCAAGGCTGCCGCCTCAAGCCGCGAGGTCAGCGCCTCGGCCATCGGCATCGGGCGGGTCAGCCGGGCCAGAACCGCCTCTTCCCGCGCCGACAGGCCCCCCGCCTGCCCACCCATCGGCAACACGAAGCGGCCATCCATGTCACCCGCCACCTCGGTCGACAGCCAGCGGTCCAGCGCGGAATGCACCATCGGCCCGCTTCCCACCGCCAGAAGCGAGACCGGAATCAGCCGACGCGGACCCAGCCACAGCCCGCCCGTCAGCCCGGCCTGCAACAGATGCACCTCGCTGTCGCCACCCAGACCCGTGGTCCGCATCGCAACCGCTTCGACCATGGTGCGGAACCCGCCCACCCGTGCGCCCTGCGGGTCGATCTCGGGCAGGCCATCCTTCAACAGGCAGACATCCGTCGTGGTGCCGCCGATGTCGCTGACCAGCGCATCCCTGGCCCCGGTCAGCCAGCGCGCGCCGACGATGCTGGCGGCGGGGCCGGAAAGGATGGTCTCGATCGGCCGTTCCCGCACCATCGCGGCCGAGATCAGCGCGCCATCGCCGCGCACCACCATCAGCGGCGCGTCGATGCCGATCAGGGCCAGATGCCGCTCGCAGGCCGCAACCAGCCGGTCGATCATCCCGATCAGCCGGGCGTTCAACACCGCCGTCAGCGCCCGTTTCGGACCGTTCAACTGGGCCGACAACTCATGCGAACAGGTGACGGGCCGTCCGGTGACACGGCGGATCACCTCGCGCGCCGCGATCTCATGCGCGGGGTTGCGGGTGGCGAACCGGGCGGCGACGGCAAAGCCCATCACCTGCGGCCCCAGATCGGCCACCGCGGTTTCCAGCATCGCCAGATCCAGCGCCGCCACCTCGTTTCCGGCATGGCCATGGCCGCCCGCCAGCCGCAGCACCGGGTCGCCCTTCAGCGCCTCGGTCAGGCCGCCGCGCGTCAGGTCATCGTCGTCAAAGCCGATGAAGACCAGCGCGACCCGGCCGCCCTGCCCTTCGACCAGCGCATTGGTGGCCAGCGTGGTGGACAGCGACACCAGCGCGATGTCGCGCGCCGCAACTCCCGCCGCGGCCAGCGCGGCATCTACCGCCCCGCCGATGCCCAGCGCCAGATCGGCCCGCGTGGTCAGCGACTTGGCCTTGCCAAGCACGACATTCGCCGCCTCGTCCAGAATGACGGCATCGGTATAGGTGCCGCCGGTATCGACGCCCAGAAAATAGGCCATGGTCTTGTTCCTGTTCCTTCGCACCCGCAGCCCTAGCGCGGCCTGCGCAGAACGTCACCCCCGTGCGCGACCATTCCTGTCGCGCTTCTGCCGCCTGTGGGCGGGCGGGATGCCCAGCATCTCGCGGTATTTGGCCACGGTGCGGCGGGCAACCGGGGCACCTGCCCCGCCCAGCGCGGCCGACAGCGCCGCATCCGACAGCGGCGCGGCCGGGTCCTCGGCCGCCACCATCCGCGCCAGCGCCTCGCGCAAGCTGGCCGCCGAAGGGCCCTGCCCCCGGATCGCCTGGCTGAACATCTGCCGCAGCCACCAGGTGCCGCGCGGCGTATCCACCGCCGTTCCCGCCACCACCCGGCTGATCGTGCTTTGGTTCAGCCCGGTCGCATCGGCCACCTCGGCCATGGTCATCGGACGCAGCGCGCCGATGCCTTCATCCAGCGCCAGCGCCTGCCGCGCCAGAATCTCTCGCGCGACGCGCAGCAGGGTGGCATTGCGCCCCTCGACCATGCGGATCAACGCCCGCGCCTCGGCCCGCTGCGGCCCCCTGGCATCCGCCAGCTTCAGCGCGGGCAGGGACGAGGCGTTCAGATGCACCTCCCAGGCCCCCGCCTCCTTGCGCGCCAGCAGATCCGGCTCGCGCAGCGGGGCGGCACAGGGTGCGAATTGCGCGCCGGGCTTGGGGTCCAGCCCGCGGATGCGGCGGATCACGGCCGCAACGGCGTCTTCCTCGACGCCCAGGGCGTCGGCAATCCGGCCCAGCGCCCCCGCCGCCACCAACGGCAGACGCGCCAGCACCCCTTCGGCAATGTGGTCAAGCCAGCCCGCCTCGGCCGCCTGCAAGCGCAGGCATTCCGCCAGATTGCGGGCAAAAAGCCCGGTCGGCTCTGCTGCCGCTTGCAACCGCACCAGCACCGCCTGCACGGCGGCTTCGGGCACCGCCAGAGAGGTTGCCAACTGCGACAGCGGCCGCCCCAGCCAGCCCGAAGGTTCAAGCGCCATCGCCAGCGCCTCGGCAATCCGGTGTTCGGCGGGTTTCAGGCCCAGCCCCGCAATCAGCGCCTCGGCATGGGCCTGCAAGCTGGGACCGGCGGTCGCGGCAACGCTGTCGATATCCGGCGCCCCCCCACCCGCCGCGCGCAGCCGCGCAAGCGAATCCTGCCACCGTGGCAACCATTCGCCCTGCACCACCGGCTCCACCACCAGCGCCGGGTTTTCCGCTGCCGCTTCCTCCAGAAACCGGCTGAGACCCGCCGCATCGCTGCCCAGAAGACGGATCGACGACAAAAGCCGCGTGTTCAGCGACAGGCGCTGGCTCTGCTCGATCCTGATGCGGCTGCGGTTGACCATGGCCGCAGGCTAGGACGCCGGGCCGCGCGGGACAAGGCCGCCGTCCGGTCAGAGCCCCTGCGCCAGACGGTCCAGAAGCCCCGCCAGCATCGCCTCGCAGCGCGCCATCTGCTCGATGCTGACGAATTCGTCGGGCTTGTGCCCCTGCGCCATCGACCCCGGCCCGCAGATCACCGTCGGCACCCCCAGCCGCGCATCGAAAAGCCCGCCCTCGGTGCCGAAGGCCACCTTGATCGTGCCATTCGCGCCGGTCAGCGATTTCACGAAATTCACCGCCGCCGCATCGGATGGCGTGCCAAGACCGGGATAGTCCCACAGCCGCTCGACCTCGATCGCCGCTTCGGGAAATTCGGCGCGCAGCGGGGCCACGATGGCTTCGGCCCCGGCGCGCAAGTCTTCTGTCAGGGCCGCCACATCCACCCCGGCCAGCGAACGGATCTCGAAATCCACCGTCGCGCGGTTGGGCACGATGTTGACCTGCACGCCGCCCTGCATCTTGCCGGCGTGGACCGTGGTATAGGGCACATCGTAGTCGCCGTCGAACGGCCCCTCGGCGGCAATCCGCGCCTGCACGGCGCGGATCACCCCGATGAAATCCGCCGCCAGATGCAGCGCGTTCAGCGCCATCGGGGCCAGCGCCGAATGCCCCTCGCGCCCGGTGCAGGTGGCGCGCAGGGCGACCTTGCCCTTGTGGCCGGTGGCCACCTGCATGCCCGTCGGTTCCCCCACGATGCAGAAGCGGGGGCGATGCGGGGCCGCCTCCAGCATGTCGATCAGCGAGCGCACCCCCATGCAGCCGATCTCTTCGTCATAGGACAGCGCCAGATGCAGCGGCGCCCGCAAGGGGCGTTGCGCGGCCAGCAGCATCGCCCGGATGGCACAGGCGGCAAAGCCCTTCATATCCGCCGTGCCGCGGCCATAAAGCCGCCCGTCGCCCTCGGTCAGCTGAAACGGCGGCCGGGTCCAGGCCTGCCCCTCGACCGGCACCACATCGGTATGCCCCGACAGCATCACCCCGCCGCCGCCCGCAGGCCCGGTCGTGGCGTAAAGATTGGCCTTGCCGCCCCCGGCATCGGGAACCAGCACGCTTTCGATCCCTGCCCCGGCCAACAGCCCGGCCACCCAGTCCATCAGCGCCCGATTGGGGTTTGACGATACGGTGTCAAAGGCGATCAGCCGGGCCAGAATCTCGCGGGTACCGGGGATGGCGGTCATTGCTGCAATCCTTTTCTTCTTGGCTAGCGCATCGGATGCCGGGCCGGAAGGGGCAGGATGCGCGCCGCCGCAGGAATTCCGACTGGAATTCCGGCCTTTCCCTTGGCCAGGCTTGATGCAAATCTGGCCGCGAAGAAGGAAGACCCGATGCACCGCCCGATCCTGCCCATGCTTTGCCTTGCCCTTGCAGCGCTGTCGGCCCCCCTGCCCGCAGCCGGGCAGGACAGCGCGGACTCGCCCGGCAGCGTCAGGCAGCTTTATCTGGCGCAGCAGGTTTATGATCTGGGCCTGGCAGGCGAAGATGCCGTGATGCTGCTGGCCGCCGTTCGGCTGGCGCGGGGGGCATCCTTGCGGGCGGCAACGGGATGGGAGCGGACCGGCCCCGCCATCGTGGTCGACAGCGCCCTTGCCGCGCCCGACACCGGCCTGCCGCGCGATCCGGCTTCGGGCGCGGCGCTGGCGCTGGCGCTTCTGATGGCCGAGGGCGACCCGGCGCTGGCCGATCTGGCGGCGGATATCGAAGCCGATCTCAACCGGGGCATCCTGGGCGAAGGGCAGGTCAGCAGCGCCACCTCGCGGCTTGGCTCCGGCGAAACCGATGAATGGCGGATCGCCTTCAACGGCCAGCTGCCCGCCGAAATCGCCATGATCGGCGACGGCAGCGGCAATCTGGACATGACCGTTGCCGACGAGGCCGGAGAGGTGATCTGCCATGACTCCGGCCCCGCAGACCGCGCCTATTGCGGCTTTGTCCCGCTGCAGAACGGGTTCTTCATCGTGACCATCACCAACCCCGGACCGGACGACAGCCGCTATCGGCTGCTGACCAATTAGCGCATCTCCTGCAATCGGGGCCCGATTTTTCGTCGAAAAATCGTCTCACCCCCCACCCGGCGTGACGGCATTTGTCATGCCAAGGCGTCTTTTCAAATGCGTCGCGGGCTGCCACGATACCAGCATGCCGGGCAGTTTGTCTCGGTGCCCCGAACCACGCATAGGACAGACCATGAAACTCAAAGCCCTTTCCCTGACGCTTGCCACCACCGCTCTGGTGGCTTTCACGCTTCCTTCCCTGGCCCAGGACAAGACCGGCTCCAACGTCTCGGCCACAGCGGCCGAGGGGGAACAGGGGGCGGCTGCCACCCTGTCGATGGCCTATGAGCTTTACGCGATGGGCGTCGCCTCGGGCGATGCGCTGACCGTGCTGACCGCCGCCAAGCTGACCGCTTCGGCCGAACTGGACGCCAAGGAACCCGCAGCACTGGACCCGGCGGCATTTGACGCCGAAGGGCTGACGCTGGAAACCTTCCGGGCCCGCAAAGCGGCCCCTGCTGCCCCCGCAGCCCCGGCCCCGATGATGAACGATGCCGAACGGCCCGCCGCCATGACGACCTTTGGCGCCGACACCAGCGATGACGATGGGGCCGCCGCCGCCCCCCCCACCTCGGCCGAGATGTTCGCCAAGGCCACCGAACTGGCCGGCGATGACGAGGCGCTGAAGGAGATCATCGCCGATGCAGCGGCCGAAAGCTCTCGCGGGCGGATCGGCGGCGCGGTCAGCTGGCTGTCGCGGCTGAACGCGGGCAAGATGGACATCTGGGAAGTGCCGTTCTACGGCAATTCCTATGCCGAAATCGCGGTGGTCGGCGACGGCGACAGCAACCTTGACATGGTGCTGACCGACGAGAACGGCAATGTGATCTGCTACGACACCAGCCGCTCGGATCAGGTCTATTGCGATTTCGTCCCCGCCTGGGACGGTTATTTCTACATCGCGGTCGAGAACACCGGCAAAAGCCGCAACAGCTATTACCTGCTGACGAACTGATCCCGGCCCCACACCGGCATGACAAGGCCCAGGCCCCGCCTGGGCCTTGTTCTTTTTAGGCAGGATCATGGGCCCAGGCCCCGCCTGCGCCTTGTTCCTTTGACAACAGCACAGTTGCCCCTGCGCAACGACGCGCGACCAACAGTCCACGTCTGCGCCACAATCCTTGTCGGAACGGCCCGGTCTTGCTCAACTGGGAACAATGATGCCCCGCAGGTCAGGCAATCTGCGGGCGACCGAGGCAAGGACAGGCAGATGAAACGCAGCACGGGCGGCGAAGACCGGGTCATGCTGGTGACGACGGTCAAGGATGAAGGCCCCAACATCCTTGAATGGATCGCCTATCACCGGATGATCGGATTTACCGATATCGTGGTGTTCCAGAACGATTCCTTCGACACCACCGAACGCAGCCTGCGGGTGCTGGCCCAGCAGGGGGTGATCCAGTATTTCAACAACAACTATCACAGGCCCGGTCTGAACCAGTTCCAGAACCGCGCCTATCGCCGCGCCTCGCGTCTGCCGGAATATGCCGCCGCCAGATGGTGCATGGCGCTGGACGGCGATGAATTCCTGCGGGTCAATGTCGGGCAGGGCCGGGTGCAGGATCTGATCTCGGCCGTGGGCGAGGTCGACGAGGTCCGCCTCAACTGGCGGCTGTTCGGAAATTCGCATCTGCGCCATCTGGACGGCAATCCGGTCACGGAACGCTTTACCCAGGCGAACGAGATCACCCTGCCCGCACGCGGCCCGGTGCCAGTCAAGACGCTGTTCCGCACAGAAAAATTCCTGCGGCCCGGCATCCACATGCCAAAATGCCCGATCAGCGAAGACATTTCCACCTGCAACGGATCGGGCAGGACGATCGGGGAGGTCAAGGTAAAGGGCTTCCAGGTTTCCGACCCCGAACCCTATGTGCTGGCCCAGGTCAATCACTACATGGTCAAATGCAGTGACAGTTTCCTGATGAAATCGGCACGGGGATCGTCCTCGCATCCCGAACGGGCCATCGCGCTGGATTATTGGCAAAGACGCAACGTGAATGCGCAGGAGGACCGGACCCTTGCCAATCTGGCCGATGCGATCCGCGATGAGATGCAGGCACTGGACCGGGCTTCGGGCGGGATACTGGCCCGGTTGCGGCAAAGGTCGCTGCGGATGTGGCGGCAGCGCATCGCGCAGATCAAGCAGCAGCCCGGCATGATGGATCTTTGGGAACAACTGGTCTGACACCGCCCCGAATGAAACGGGCCCCGCCATCCGGCAGGGCCCTTTCCTTTTGCGCGGCATCCGGCCGGATCAGGGATCGGACTGGATCACCTCGTTCAGCCACGGCACGAAATTGGCGATGTTGGTATAGGCCGAGAAGGTGGCCGTTTCCTCACAGCCCTTGCCGGATGTCGCCGACAGGCCCCAGCTGACGATGCCCGCCTGGATATAGCTGCCATCCTCCAGCGGCACCACCAGCGGCCCGCCGCTGTCGCCGTTGCACGAGGTCTTGCCACCCTCATAGGTGCCCGAGCAGATCATGTTCTCGGAAATCGGCATCGGGGCCTTGGCCACCAGCGTATCCCAGACGGCATAGGCATCGTCTTCCGACAGGCCGAACACGTTGGCGGCATAGCCAAAGCCCTTGGCGGCCTCTTCGGCGCGGGCCTCCATCATCGCGGTGTTGCACAGGTCGCGGTCAAGCATCTGGATCTGCGCCTGCCGCAGTTCGGGCGACAGTTGCGCGCCGTTCTGGAGGCCCCAGCCGGTAACGACCGTGGTCACGCCCGGCTGGTTCAGCACCTGGGAAAAATTCGCATCCGGGACCTCAACGGTCTTGTAGGGCACGGTCGGCGCGTGTTCCAGCTTGATCAGCGCGATGTCATAGTCGAACTGGGTGCCCAGATAGGACGGATGCTTGATGATCTTCTCGACCGGGATCACCTCGCCCGATCCGTCCAGCTTGTTGGTGCCGACAAGGATCGAAATCGCCCGCGGGTCCACGTCGAACCATTCGCCATTGTCATCGGCCATATGGATGCAATGCGCCGCCGTCAGGACCCAGGTGTCCAGCACCATCGACCCGCCGCAGAACTGGGTTTCCGGCGAGACAGGCTTGCCCGACACCACCAGCGCCACCTGCCAGGGCCAGGCCCCGTCGGCGGCCACCTCGCCGCCGATCACCTTGGACCCCGAGGCAGCCGCGCTGCGCCCCGCCTCACCCTTCTTGCCGGATTCGGCAAAACTGAACGGAGAATCGGCCTTCTTGCCGGATTCCGCAAAGGAGGCACCGGTATCCTGCGCCATTGCCAGGCCGGCCGCGCCGG
This sequence comes from Paracoccaceae bacterium, assembly GCA_036745335.1. GTDB lineage: Bacteria > Pseudomonadota > Alphaproteobacteria > Rhodobacterales > Rhodobacteraceae > Pseudogemmobacter. The sequence continues at coordinate 64,953 of DAIOGH010000013.1, read as the reverse complement.
CCACGACGGCGCCAAGGATGAATGAACCGAAAGTCTTCCACGTCATGTCAATGCTCCATAACAATGCCGGGTCACGGGACGCCGGGTTTCAATCTGACCACCTGGCGGATCATCGCCAGCGGGGCGGGTTTGGTGCTGAATCCGCGGTTTGCGGCTTCTTCTGGGTCGATCATGCGGCCTTCCAGCCACATTGTCATCCCGTCCGATGCGCCGGCATAGGCGCGCGTCATCTCGGGGGTGGCAAGGCGCGTCAGATCGACCCGCGCGCCGCTTTCGGATTCCGGCACCGCCAGAACCCAGATCTCTTCCAGCCCCGCCGTGCTGTCGGGGGCGATCTGCAACCCGACCGTCACGCTTTCGCCCGGTTCCAGCCGGTTGGCCAGATTGCTGACCGGCCAGATCGGCGACACGGTGAAATCGGCGGCGAAATACAGGACCGAGACATCCTGCGCCTTGCCCGACGTATTGGTCAGCGTCAGCCAGAGCTGGTCGCAGGGGGCCACACCGCTGGCCGGATCTACGGCGGCCCCGGCATCGGCCGACCCGCAGGCCACGCTGCCTTCGGACGGCACCACCTCGGCGGCGCGTCGTTCGACCTGCATCTCGATCACCGGCTTGCCGGTCAGCCCGCGACCGGAGGCCGCGCCCGCCAGCGTCTCGCGCAGGCGCAGGCCATGGGCGGCGGTGTCCAGCACCCGCTCCACCGCTTCGGCGGGGGTTTCACCCGGTTCGGGCGTGATGCGGTGGGATGATCCGGGGCCTTCGGGGTCCAGCACGCCATCGGCATTGGCCAGTGCCACCCCGCCATCGACCAGGATCGGCACCAGATCGGGCGCGGTGCCCGGCGCGGGCAGCGCCGCTTCCCAGGTCGAATAGTCATGACCGTCGCCCGCATCAGCCCGCACCGGGGCGGCCAGCGTCAGCGGCTTTGCCGGGGCGGCGGCGGTCAGTTCAGCCCAGGCCGCCCCTGCGGGCAGGTCGCCCGAAAGCGTGGCCTTGCGGGCCTCGGCCTTGGCCACCGTGACGGTGCCCAGCGGATCGCCCCCCGCCCCTTCGGCGTAAAGCGTCAGCTCGGCCCCCGCATCCAGCCCCTGCAACAGCCCGGCCGCCACAGTGGAGCCATCCAGCCGGAACCGCCCCGCCGCCGTTCCGGTGCCAAAGACCTGCCCGTCCAGCAGCGGGCCTTCCGCCTCTGGCATCTGGCGGGCCGGGCCCTGCACCATCGCATCGGTGGCCGCCGCCAGCACCTGCGCCCATGTCGCATCGGGGGCCGCCTGAAGCACCTGCGCCAGCCTCAGGGTGAACTCGCCATGCCATTCGCCGCCGTCACCGAAGGGGTATTCAAACGACCGTTCATCGGATTGCGAGGAGTAAAGGAAGACATAATCCCCTGTCAGCGCCAGCGGCGCCGTGGCCGGGGCCGAAGCGGCATCTTCGGGGATGCCCAGCGCCTCGGGCTCCAGCGTCTTGGCCACGCCTTCGCCGCCGATGGCGCGAAACCCCGTCGCGGAATGGCAGGCGTCGATCAGCCCGACCAGCTTGACGCCGCGGTCCATCAGCGCCTGCGCCCAAAGGTTCAGCTCGTCATCCAGCAGCGCGTTTTCCACCGCGCCGATCTCGCCCTTCCAGCCGGCGGCATCGGCGGGCAGCAGGATTTCGTCATAACCGCCGCCCTCGTCCCCCGACAGATCGGGGGCCTGAGAGCCATGGCCCGAGAAATAGAACACCACCGTATCGCCGGGTTCCGCCTTGGCCGCCATATCCACCATCGCCGCCATGATGGCGGCGCGGGTGGGCTGGCCGGTCATCACGCCGCCCGGCAACCCGTCATGGGCCGAGGCCAGCACGGTGATCTCTGCCGCCGCCACGCCGCGCGCCACCAGCGTTTCCGCCATCAGCCGCGCGTCATGCGACGGACCCTTCAGATCGGCATCCAGCACGGTGTAATCCGAAACGCCGATCACGATGGCCCGCGTCTCGGCCAGCACGGGCAGCGCCGTGGTGCCAAGAAGAAATGCATATGTCAGGGCTTTGATCATGCCGCCAAGATAGCGGGGCCGGGCCTTGGCACAAGTCTGCGATGCCCCGACCCGCCCGGATGACTGCATTTGTCACCCGCAGCGGCCGGATCAGTCGCGCAACGCGGGAAAGGCGATCTCCACCGTCAACCCGCGCGCCGTCTGCGGCAGCGACAGCCGGGCACCGTGGCGGGCCGCGATGGCCCGCACCAGCGCCAACCCCAGCCCGTGCCCCTTGATCCCGCGCGCCCGGTCGCGGTCGGCGCGGGTAAAGCGGTCAAAGGCATCGGCGCGCAGATCCTCGGGCAGGCCGGGTCCGGTATCGGCCAGCCGCAGCGCATGCCGCCCGGCCTCGGCGGTAACGGTCAGCGCCAGCCCGTCGCCCGGCCCGCAATATTTGATCGCATTGTCCAGAAGGTTGGCCAGAACCTGCGCAATCAGCGTGCGGTCGCCCAGAACCATCAGCCCCGGCGTCACCTGCGCCCGCGGAACCAGCCCCTTGTCCTCGGCCAATGCTTCATAGAGATCCCAAACCTCGGCCGCCACGGCCGACAGGTCGACCGGCACCAGCCCGCCGCCGCCCTGATCCGCCTCGGCCCGGCTGATATCCAGAAGCGAATCGAACATGCGGATCGCCTGCCGCATCTCGGCCTTCAACGCCTCGACCTCGTCCTCCTGCCCCTGCAGGCGCGACAGCCGCTGCACCATGCGGTTCAGGGGGGTGCGCAATTCATGCGCGATGGTGTCCGACAGGTGATGCGTGGCACGGTTCAGCGCCTCGATCCGGTCCAGCATGGCATGGACATGGGTTTCCAAAAGGCCGAATTCATCCGGCGCACGGGGGCCGGGAAGGCGCGCGGCAAGATCGCCCGCCGCCACCCGGTCGGCCAGCGCATTCACCCGGCCGATCCGCCCCATCACCCAGACGGCGGCCAGCCAGCCGGTGCCCGCCGCCACCGCCAGCACCGCCGCCAGCAGCACCATCATGCCCCGCCGCATCGCCGCCAGCGTGTCATCCACCGGCGCCAGCGGTCGCCCCACCAGAAGCGGGAACCCGCCCGGCAATTCGCGCGCCACCACCAGCCAGCGGCTGCCGTCCTGCACCACCTCCTGCGCCGGATCGACGGTGAACCCTTCGCCATCGCGCACCAGCCCGGCGGGCCAGCCCGGCAGCGTTCCCGCCAGAATGCCGCCCTGGCGGTCCATCAGCAGCAGCATCTCGTCGGCCCCCGTCGCCGTGCGCAGGGCAATCGCCTCGCGCACCGCAATCACCCGGCGTTGATCGTAAAGGGCGGCGAACCCGTCCAGATCGGCGGTCAGCAGGGCGCGTTGTGCCTGCATCAGCCGCCCCTCGACCAGCCGGTATTGCAAGGCCATGGCCAGCATCGCCAGTGCCGCCACGGCAACGGCCATCACCGCCGCCAGCCGCCATGTCGCCCGGGCCTTCAGCGGGCGTTCGTCCGCGGGGCGCAACCCTAGGCCTCGGATGCGGGCAGCGGCGCAAAGACATAGCCTTCGCCCCGCGCGGTCTGGATCGCATGGCTGCCCGCATCCTCCAGCTTGCGCCGCAGCCGGCCGACGTGAACGTCGACCACATTGGTGCCCGGATCGAAATGCAGGTTCCAGACGTTTTCCAGAAGTTGCATCCGCGTCACCAGCTGCCCGGCGTTGCGGGCGAAATAGGTGATCAGCTCGAACTCCTTGGGGCTGACCGACACATGCGTCAGCTTGACATGCACCGTCCGCGCCTTCAGCCGGATTTCCAGATCGCCGAAGGCCAGCAGGTCATTGTCCAAGACCTGCATCGTGCCCCGGCGCAACAGCGCCCGCAGCCGTGCGCGCAGCTCTTCGGGTTCGAACGGTTTCGGCAGGTAATCATCCGCCCCCTTCTCCAGCCCCTCGACCCGCTGCGCCGCCCGCCCCAGCGCCGACAGGACCAGGATCAGCGCCCGGCTGCCGCCCGCCCGGATGCGGGCCATCGCCTCCACCCCGTCGCCGCCCGGCAGCATCCGGTCCAGCACGATCACCCGGTAATCGCCCGCGGATTCGGCGATGCCGTCCTCCAGCGTGTCGCGGTGAACCGGGGTGCAGCCCAGATCGCGCACCACGGCGGCCACGGCGGCGGCGGTTTCGGGATCATCCTCGACGATCAGGATGTTGCCAGAGGCAGAGACGGTGGGGGAAGATGCGTCACTCATGGCGGCAGGATCAGAACACGATCACGCTGGGGTCAAGCACATTCGCGCCGCCGACGGGCCGAATGCCGTCCTTGCCGCCCCAGGGATCCAGGAAGATATGCCGGGTCGTGCCATCCGGGGCCTGCACCAGCAGCATCGCCGCTTCGGTAATCTCCAGCGCATCCAGCCCGGCCCGGTCCATCTCGACCCCGTTCACCGCAAGGATGCGGTCGCCCCGGCCAAGGCCCGCGAACAGGCCCGGAGAATTCTCGGTCACGTCCTTCACCCGGCCCTCATCGTCCAGCAGCACCCCCAAAGCCGCCAGCCGATAGCTGGAAATCCGCTCGGGCTGGGTCTTCGGGTCGAAATCGCGCAGCTTGATGCCGATGCCGCCGTCTTCCGCCTCGGCCAGCGCAAAGCCAAGGCTCAGCTCTACCGTCTTTCCGTCGCGCAGCACGGTCAGGCTGGCGCTTTCTGCCCCCTGCGCGGCTTCGATCAGAAAGGCCAGATCACCGGGTTCGGCAATCATCGTGCCATTCACAGCAAGGATCACATCGCCCGCCTTCACCCCGGCGGCTTCGGCCAGCCCGCCCTTGGTGGTGCCGTCGACCAGCAGGCCACCCGGCTCCAGCCCCAGCATCCCGGCCACCTTGCGATCGACCGGCCGGGCCTTCAGCCCCAGCAACGGAAAGGGTTCCAGCGTTTCCTCGATCAGCCCGGCAACGATCCGGTCCAGATCGGGCGCGGCAATGGCATAGGCGATGCCGACGAACATCCGGCTGCCATCGGCGATCTGGCTGTTCATGCCGACCAGCCGCCCCTGCGCATCCACCAGCGGCCCGCCCGAAGAGCCGGGGTTCACCGCCGCGTCATGCTGCAACATCATCAGCGGCACCGCGATATCCACCTGCCGGGCCATGGCCGAGATCAACCCTTCGGTCAGCGTGAATTCCACGCCAAGGGGTGCCCCCAGAGCAAAGACCTCAAGGCCAAGCCCGGCAGTCTCCGGCGCGGGCACAAGGCCCCGCCGGGGTGTTCCGTCCGCCCCCGGACCGACCGAGATCACGGCGACATCGCGCACCGCGTCGCGCGCGATGACAAGGCCGATCTCTTCATTGCCGTGGCGGTCGGTCAGCCGCACTTCCTCGGCCTCGCCCACCACATGCGCATTGGTCACGGCAACCTCGGCCTCGTCCCCCCAGAGAAAGGCCGAGCCAAGAAACCGGTTGTCCGCATCGGCACTGCGCACGGTCAGCACCGTATCCATCGCCGCATCCAGCGCGGCCGTGTCGGCCCGCGCCGTGCGGGTCAGCGCCAGCGCCAGGATCAGGCCCAGAAGGGCCGCCATCATCATACCGCGTCCCGGCATCCATCTTGCGCCGCGCGGCGTTCCTGTCATCGAAGTCATCACGTTTCAGGTTCCTGATCTTGTCTGCAATTCGGGTCTCGTCGGGGGCACCAGGCTCCCGGCCCTGCCTCATGCCATCAAGGTAGGGGGCCGCGCGGCGCGGGTCACATGACAAAGACCGTCATGAAATAATTGTGCGTTTACAGGAGTCTTCGCAGCCTCCATGGTCCATGGGAACCGCAAGAGGACAAGGTAGGACCATGCTCGCCCTGAACCGGATCATTGCCATGCTGGCCCTGTCGGCCCTGCCCGCCGGGGCCGAAGGCGTCAGCGCGCCGAAGGCGGCCGAACTGTCGGCCCGCGTTCATGCCGCTGGCGTGGCGGCGGGCGATCCGCTGATTCTGGCCACGGCCGCCCGGCTGCGCAAGGATGCCGGGCTGAACGGCCTGCCGCTGTCGGCCGATGCGATTCTGGCGCAGGCCGAAACCCTGGCGGCAGGCGATGCCGAGGTTCTGGCCCTGATCGACGACATCCGGGCGGAAACCGACAAGGGCGTCGCCTCGGGCCCCGTGCATCACCTTGCCGGCCTTGCCGCCGGGCAAACCGAAACCCGCAACCCGATGCCCTTTCGCGGTGGGGAATATGCCGAAATCTATGTCGAGGGCACCCCCGGCACCGATCTCAACCTGACCGTGCTTGACGCAGGCGGCCTTGTGGTCTGCACTGACAGCGACCGCAGCCATATCGCCTATTGCGGCTGGACCCCGGCCGCCGATGGTGACTTCACCGTGAAGATTGAAAATGCGGGCAGCCTGCCCGCCGACTATGCCCTGATGACCAATTGATCCGTAGAACGGAGACCAAGATGTTCCGCAAACTCCTGCTTTCCTCGGCCCTGGCGCTTTGCGCCTTCCCCGCCCTTGCCCGCGAGAATTACGCGCTGCTGATCGGGGCCAACCAGTATGACAATCTTGACGAACGCTGGTGGCTGAACGGCCCGGCCAACGACGTGCAACTGGTGCGCGACTATCTTGTCAGCGAAGCGCCGGTGGTCTTTGCGCCCGAAAACATCACCCTGCTGACCGACAATGTCGAAGGGGTGGAACGCGCCACCCTTCAGGGGATCCGCGATGCCTTTGCCGATCTGACGGAAAAGGCCCAGCCCGGCGATTTCATCTATCTGCATTTCTCGGGCCACGGCACCCAGGCACCGGCCACCAATGACCCCAATGAACTGGACGGGCTGGATGAACTGTTCCTGCCCGTCGACATCGGTAAGTGGAACAACAGCGTCGGTCATGTCGAGAACAGCCTGGTCGATGACGAGATCGGCACCATGGTCGATGCCCTGCGCGCCAAGGGGGCCGATGTCTGGATCGTCTTCGACAGCTGCCATTCCGGCACCGCCACCCGCGCGGTGGAAACCGGTGACGATGACGTGCGGATGCGCCAGCTTGACCCGTCGGTCCTGGGAATGGATGTCGAGGCGATGGAGGATGTGGTCAGCCGCTCCGTCGGAGAGGAAGACCCCCGCGCCGCCGAGGAACCGCCGGTCGACGTGGCCGCGGGCGGCGACGGCGGGGCTTTCGTCGCCTTCTACGCCGCCCAGACCAACGAGGTGACGCCCGAGAAGAAGCTGCCCAAGGGCAAGCCCGACCGCAAGCCGCATGGCGTCTTCACCTATACGCTGTTCGAGACCATCGCCGAATATCCCGGTGCCACCTATGGCCAGATCGCCGAAGAGGTGCTGCGCAAGTATTCGGTGAAGAACCTTGCGAAATCGACGCCGCTGTTCGAAGGCGATCTGGACCGCACGGCGTTCTCGGGCGATCCGCTGGACCCGGTGGCACAATGGCCCGCCACCCTGGACGGGGCCGCCTTCACCATTCCGGCCGGCGAACTGCACGGGCTGTCCGAAGGCGATATCCTCGCCGTGATGGCCACGGCCGCCGACCCGACCGAGGCCGCGATTGGCTATGTAAAGATCACCAGGACCGATACCTTCTCGGCCACCGCCGAAGCGGTGGAGCATGAAGGCAAGGCCCTGCCCGCCGAACTGCCCAAGGGCCTGTCGCTGCGCAAGCTGGATCAGGGGGTGGATTTCACCCTGACCGTGGCGCTGCCCCCCGCCGGTTCCGCCCCCGCCGATGCGCTTCTGGCCGAACTGGCCACGCTGCAAGAGGTGGTCGGCCCGCGTCTGGTCTTCGTCGAACCGGGGGCCGAGGCCGATCTGCGGCTGGCGGTGATCCCCGAGAGCCCGCGCCCCGATGCGATCTGGGTGCTGCCCGCCACCGGCCTGGCCGAGGATCTGGCCAGCACGCCCTCGGTGTCGTCCGGCGACAAGAGCGGCGAGGCTCTGGCGCTGACCCTGGGCGACACGCTGTCGATGATGGCCCGCGCGCTGAACCTGATGAAGCTGGGCGCGGCGGTGGGTGACGGCACCGGGCTGGATGTCGAGGTCGAGATGCTGACCAAGAACGCCGAGAACCCGGCGCTGAAGCCGCTGCCCTTCTCGCCCGTCCCGGTGCTGCTGCCCGCCGACGAGGTACATGTTCTGGCGCGCAACAATACCGACCAGCCGGTCGATGTGAACGTCCTATATGTCGGGGCGGATTATTCGATCACCCATTGGGCCGCCGAACGGGTCATGCCGGGCGATGAACTGAAGCGCGGCCTTTTCGCCATCGGTGGCGAAATGCTGGGGCAGGAACGGATGATCGTGGTCGTCACCCCCGTGGATGGCAAGCACAAGGCGGTCGAGGATCTCAGCTTCCTGGCCCAGGACGCGCTGGACATGACGCGCGAGGTGACGGCAGGCGAAGACGCCGGTCCCAGCTTTGCCGACATGATGGCCGAGGCGGGCTTTGGCGAAACCACGCGCGGCGCGGTGCCCCTGGGCGGTGCCGCCGAAGGCACCGGCCCGGTGCCGATGATCCTGCAACTGGAAGTGCGGACACGCCCGGCAGACTGATCCTCGTCGGTGACTTCGTCCCTCCTCGGGCGTCGCGCGAGGAGGAGACGAAGTCGAACGACGAGCGGCCCGCCCTCTCACGAGGAGGAGACGAAGTCGAACGACGAGTATCCCGTCAGCCCATCACTTCGGCAACCTTCACCACCCGCTTTTCAGACACCGATTTCACCGCCGCATCGGCCAGCGCCAGCGCGATCAGCCCGTCCTCGCCCGATGGTTCCGCCCTGCCCTTGCCGCCCATCGCCGCGATGAAGGTCGCGATTTCGGCGGCATAGGCTTCGGTATAGCGGGTCATGAAGAAATCATGCAGCGGCGGCCGGGTATAGCCGTTGCCGTTCGCCACCTCGATCGACACCGGGCGCTGGTTTTCGGCCGCGGCCATGCCCTTCGACCCATGCACCTCGATCCGCTGGTCATAGCCATAGGTCGCGCGGCGGCTGTTGGAAATCACCGCCTGGCGGCCCGATGCCGTGCGCAGCATCACCTGCACCGAATCGAAATCCCCGGCCTTGCCGATGGCCGGATCGACCAGAACCGCCGCCGTGGCCACCACTTCCTCGACCTCCTCACCCAGAAGGAACCGCGCCATGTCGAAATCATGGATCGTCATGTCGCGGAAGATGCCGCCCGACCGCGCGATATAATCCACCGGAGGCGCGCCGGGATCGCGGCTGGTGATCACCACCATTTCCACATCGCCGATGCTGCCCTTGTCGATCTCGGCCCGCACGGCGCGGAAATGCGGATCGAACCGGCGGTTGAACCCCACCATCAGCGTGCCCTTGTTGGCACGCACCACCTCAAGACAGGCTTTCACCCGCGCAAGGCTCAGGTCGATCGGCTTTTCGCAGAACACCGCCTTGCCCGCCTTAACGAATTGTTCGATCAGATCGGCATGGGTGTCGGTCGGCGTGCAGATCACCACCGCGTCGATGTCCTTGGCCGCGCAGATCGCCTCGATGGACCGCACCTCGCAGCCATACTGATCGGCAATCGCCTGGGCCGCCGCGGGCATGGCATCCGCCACCGCCACCAGCCGCGCCGCGGGATCGCCCGTCACCGCCTTTGCGTGAACCTTGCCGATGCGGCCCGCACCCAGCAGGCCAAAACGAATGGTCATGTCGCTCCTTTACTCGGGGTAGGCCCCGGCCACGTTCTGATCGAAATCCACCAGCGCCCCGGTCATCACGCCCGAGGCATCAGACAGCAGATAGCTGGCCAGCCCGGCCACATGGGCGGGCTTGACCAGCATCCCCATCGGGGCCCGCGCCTCGGCGGCCGCCAGCCAGCCATCCTGCGCGCCATGGAACTGCCGCTGCACCACATCTTCCCCCGGCGTGTCCATCCAGCCGCAGTTGATGCCGTTCACCCGGATGCGATGGCCGCGCAGCGCCTGGGCGGCGTTCTTGGTGATGTTCGCCAGCGCCGCCTTCGACGCCGAATAGGGCGCGAGGTAACTTTGCCCGCAATGCACCACCATCGACAGGATGTTCACCGCCTGCGCCGGATACCCCGCCGCCACCGCCAGCTGGGCAAAGCGTTGCAGCGCAAAGAACGGCCCCCGCGCATTGATCGCCATATGCTTGTCGAAATCGGCGGGGCTGCAATCGAGGATCGACCCGCGTTCCGTCGTCGCCGCCGCATTGACCAGCGCCGTCACCCGGCCAAAGCGGCTGGCCGCCCGGTCGATCAGCGCCACCGCCTCTTCGACCACCCCCATATCGGCGGGAATGAAGCACGCCTCCACCCCCCTGGCGCGCAAGCCCTCGGCCGCCGCCTCGCCCTCGGTCACGCGGCGTCCGGCGATGGCAATCCGGGTGCAGCCTTCGTCGATCAGCCGCTCGGCAATCGCAAGGCCCAGGCCCTGCGTGCCCCCGGCGATCACCGCCACCGTGTCGCGATGATCAGGCATCGGCGGCCACGCCCCCCTTCACCCCGGTGATATAGGAGACGATGTCATTGCCGTCGGTCTCTTCCTTGCGCAGCGACGCCACGATCCGGCCGCGGCGGAAGACGACGATCCGGTCGACCAGATCGAACACCTGCCGCAGGTTGTGGCTGATCAGGATCATCGGGATGCCGCGGTCCTTCAGCCCGCGGATGATGTTTTCCACCTGCGCGGTTTCCTGCACCCCCAGCGCCGCCGTGGGTTCGTCCATGATCACCAGCTTCGACGCAAAGGCCGCCGTCCGCGCGATCGACACGCATTGCCGCTGCCCGCCCGACATGTTGCGGATCGGGTTGTCGACATTCGGAATCTTCACCGCCGTCGTCTTCAGCGCCTCCAGCGTGCGGTCGCGCATCGCCTTCCGGTCCAGCCAGGAAAACGGCCCCAGCCGCCACTTGAACAGCTCGCGCCCCAGGAACAGGTTCGACGGCACGTCCAGATCGTCGGCCAGCGCAAGAGTCTGGAACACGGTTTCGATCCCGGCCTGCCGCGCCTCCAGCGGGCCCGAGAAATGCACCGGCTGGCCGTCAAAGATCACATCTCCGCTGGTGCGCTGCTCGACCGCCGTGACCTGCCGCACAAAGGTGGACTTGCCCGCGCCGTTGTCGCCCACCACGGCGACATGCTCGCCCTCGTGCAGGATGAAATCGGCATCCTCCAGCGCGTGCACCCCGCCGTAATGCTTGGTCAGGCCGCGCGTTTCCAGAATGACCCTTGCCATCGCCCTACCCCCTCATGGTGCGGCGCTGCCGCCATTGATCCAGCACCACCGCGCCGACGATGATCGCGCCCTTCACCATGTCCTGATAATAGGCGTCCAGCCGGATCGAGGTGAAGCCCGAGATGATGGTGGAAAAGATCATCGCCCCCAGCACGGTGCCGACGATGGAGCCGCGCCCGCCCGCCAGCGACACCCCGCCGATCACCGCCATGGCGATGGCGTCCAGTTCATACATCACGCCCATGCCGGCCTGCGCCGTCAGGTTCTTGGATGTCAGCAGGATCGCCGCAATCGCCGTCAGCCCGCCCGCTATGGCATAGACCAGCACCTTGTGCCGGTCGACGTTGATCCCCGACATCCGCGCCGCCGCCTCGTTCGACCCGATGGCATAGCTGCGCTTGCCGTACAGCGTCTTGATCATGATCACCTGGAACAGCACCGCCAGGATCACGAAAACCACTGCCGGGTTCTGGCCGGGCCAGCTGAGCAGCCCGAAGGTCGCCCCGCCCAGAATGTCGCCATTGGCCAGATTGCCATAGCTTTCGGTCGGAAAGGAAATCGGCTGCCCGTTCGACCACCAGCGCGCCACGCCGCGGGCCGACACCATCATGCCCAGCGTGGCGATGAACGGTGGAATGCGGGTATAGGCGATCAGCAACCCGTTCACCAGCCCGGCCAAGAGGCCGCAGGCCAGCCCCACCGCGATGGGAACGATCACCGGCAGATCCATCGCCCAGTCGCCGAAAATCGCCTTGGGGTTGGGATTGCCGTTCACGATGGCGGTCTGGGCGAAACTCATCACGATCATCGCTGTCGCACCGACGACCGACCCGGACGACAGGTCGATCCCCCCAAGGATGATCACCTGCGTCACCCCGATGGCGATGATCCCGGTGATCGCCACCTGAAGGATCATGATGTCCAGCCGCGCCTGATTGAACAGGCCCCCGGTGTCGCGCATGTTGAACAGAAAGGACGTGCCGTTCATCCGGTTCAGCAGTTCAAAGATCAGCACGATCAGCACCAACGCGCCCAGCACATTCAGTTCCGGTGCCCGGTTGCGCTTGGCCGGGTCGTATTTTAGGCCGCCAAGGCCATGAGCTGACTGACTCATGCTTGCATCCCCCTTCACATGTCACGGATTGCGCCGGGCGCGGTCTGCCACCGCCCTTGGCGAAACCGGGGCGGCAGGCTGCCGCCGCCCCGAAAGCCTGGCCTTATTCCCGAAGGATCAGTTCTTGGCCATGTATTCGGCCACGTTCGCCGGCGTCACCAGTTCGAACGGCACCCAGACGGTCTGGTCCACGGCCTCGCCCTTGGCCAGCGCCACGGCGGCATTCAGCGCACCTTCGCCCTGCGCCTTGGCATTCTGGAACACGGTAACATCCAGATCGCCCGCCTGCATCGCCGCCAGCGCATCCTGCGTCGCATCCACGCCGCCGACCTGCACCGTCGCCATGTCGATGCCCGCCGCCTTCATCGCCTGGATGGCACCGATCGCCATCTCGTCATTGTTGGAGATGACGCCGTCAAAGGCGGTGCCGGTCGACAGCCAGTTCGTCATCAGGTTCTGCGCCTGATCGCGGCTCCAGTTCGCGGTCTGCTGGTCGATCACGTTGATCTTGACCTTGCACTTGCCGGCCTCGATCACGTCATAGATGTCCTGCGTGCGCTGCACGGCGGCCTGGTTCGACAACTCGCCCTGCAACACATAGACGTTCACCTCGGTCTTGCCCTCGGCCGCCCAGTTGTCGCACAGCGCGATCGTCTCCAGCGTGCCCGAATCCACCTCGTTCGACGCGACGAAGGCCTGGTTGTCGGGCAGGCTGTCCAGGTTGATCGGCTGGCGGTTCACATAGACCAGCGGCACGCCCGCCGCCGCAGCAGCATCCGACATCGCCTGCGTGGCCGATGTATCGACCGGGTTCACCACGATGGCGTCAACGCCCGAGGCGATGAAATTGTTGATCTGGTCCAGCTGCTTGGCCACGTCGTTCTGCGCATCCTCGATCTGCACCGAAACGCCGTTGCCGTCGGCATAGGACTGGATGCCATTGCGCAGCACGGTCAGAAAGTTGTCGTCGAACAGCGCCATCGACACGCCGATGCCATCCGCCATGGCCGTGGTGCCCATCAGCGAGACAGCCCCCGCAAGAATGATCTTCTTCATGGTCTTCTCCTCCTCCATGCGGCGTCCGGCGCGCCGCTTCTCCCTGCCGGACCGCGCCTGTCGCGGCGCGGTATTCGCTCCGCTCAGGCAGCGACGCCCGCGCGGATGAAATCCATGCTGGCCCGCAGCGCCGGGCCGGGATCGGCCAGGGCGTGAACGGACGGCGCAAAGGGTTCGTAGGACACCGGCCCGGCATAACCCGCCGCCCGCAAGGCCCGGATCTGCGCCACATTGCCCAGGATGTCGTCGGCATCGACCAGCACCCGGTGCGGGTCGCGCATGTCGTCCAGCCAGATGGCATCCCTGACGCCCGAGACATGGACGATCCCGGTCAGCTCGGGGAAGATCGGTCCGAACCCGGCCAGCGCGTGATGAAAGGTGTCATGCACCATCCAGAACGTGCCCGCGCCGCCCACCGCATCAATGCAATCGGCCAGCACATCCTTGTAGCGCAGCGAACAGACCGCAAAGCCCAAGGGCTCCACCATCGCCTTCAGCCCATGCGCGCGCAGCATCGGCAGGATTTCCCGCAGCGCGGTTTCCGTCACCCTGCGGCTGTCGGCGCGGTCCGTCGCCACCCCGTCATTGCGGGGGATCAGGCTGACCGCCTCGGCCCCCGCCGCCACGGCGATCTGCATCAGCGCCTCGGCCTCGGCCGCCTTTGTGTCGGACCAGTCGTTGAACATCTTCACTTCGGCCAGCGCCAGGAACCGCAGGCCGCGCGCCTTGACGGCCGCCCTGACCGTGGCCGGATCGGCACCGCCGAACAGCGGCGTCTTCAGGTCGTTGCGGAATTCCACGCCCAGGCAGCCCAGACCCTTGGCAAGGTCAAGAAACGCCTCCCAGCCCAGGGAAGGGGCCGTCATGTGGTTCAGGGCAAAGGGCAGCGTCACGATTCCCCCCGGATCGGCAACAGATTCGGCCGCTCTTGCAGCGCCCGTTATGGAATTCATATTCCATTTTTGGATCAAGGCAACTGAAAAATTCCAAAACCGTCACAGTGACTCGCGGACATGCAGGTCGGGCGGCAGGAAATGCTGCGCCCCCTCGGCCGCGCCCGCGCCCTCCAGCACCAGCCCGGCCATCCGGGCGAACATCTCGCGGCACAGCTTTTCCAGCGGCGTATCCGTCACCAAAGTTACCACACCTTCCGCCAGACCGGCGCGGGATTCGGGGGTCAGGGCGCTGACCACCAGCGCCAGTTCACCGCCCCGCCCCGCCTCGCGCACCGCCGCAATCGCCCCCTCCATCCCGCCGCCCGCAACATAGATGCCGCGCAGATCGGGGTGGCGGGCGATCAGCGCCAGCACCGCCTCATAGGTCAGTTGCCGGGTCTCAAGGTTCACCAGCGGCTCCAGCACCTGCAAGTCGGGGGCCGACTCGCGCAGATAGCTGCGAAAGCCGGTCTCGCGCAGGTCATGCCCGTGCCAGCGATGGCCACCGACGAAGACCGCCACCTTGCCCGGCCCCCCTGCGGCCAGCCCGATCATCCAGCCCGCCGTGCGCCCGACCTTCAGGTTGTTCAGCCCCAGATAGCCGGCCCGCGCCCCTTGGGCGAAATCCGACAGCAGCGAGAACACCCGCAGCCCCTGCGCCCGCAGATCCTCGACCGCCGCCGTCACCTCGGGGTGATTCACCGCCGTCGCCGCCAGCACATCGCAGCGCCCCGCCATCCGCCGCAACTGCCCCGCCATGTCGCCAGGCGACTGGCCTGCGCTGAATTCCAGCACCAGCCGCCCGCGCACCCCCGGAACCAGTGTCACCGCGCGCTGCAATTCCTCGGCAAAAGCACGGTAGAAGTCCTGCCCCTGCTTGTGCAGCACGACGCCGAAGGTCACTTCGGGCAGCGCCACCGACGCCCCGCGCAACCGGGCCGCCGCCGGATGCCCGATCCGCGCCGCCACTTCGGCCAGATGCGCCCGCGTCTCGGGCCGGACCGCCTGCCGCCCGTTCAACGCCCGGTCCACCGTGGCCAGCGACAACCCCGCCGCCGTGGCCAGATCCCGCATCCCCGGTCTGCGCGCCATCCCGCCCCCTGACGAATCTTCGTCATTCACCTGCGGCAAGGATGACGAGAAATGATGCGAACATCCATCCCACCCCTGCCCGTTCTGGAACGAATCTTCTATTTTCCGGGCAAGGTCGGAGGACACCATGCCGAAACGCGACTACAGCCTGCTTGGCCCCGACGGGGCCCGCGCCGTGGAAACCGGCCTTGCCGCCGCCGAATGGTATCATTCCGACGTGCCGCGCAAGCAGATGAAAGAGCTGATGGCCCGCAGCGATGCCCCGGCGATCCGCGACACCCTGATCCTGTATGGCACGATGATCCTGACCGCCGGGATCGGCATTTGGCTTTGGCCATCGTGGTGGTCCGCGCCGTTCTGGCTGGTCTACGGCACGTTGTACGGCTCGGCCTCCGATTCACGCTGGCACGAATGCAGCCATGGCACCGCGTTCAAGACCCCGTGGATGAACCGCGTGGTCTATGAAATCGCCAGCTTCATGATCATGCGCAATTCCGCCACCTGGCGCTGGAGCCATGCCCGCCACCACACCGATACCTATATCGTCGGCCGAGACCCCGAGATTGCCGTGATGCGCCCGCCGGATCTGGTGAAAGCCGTGGCCAGCTTTGTCGGCCTGCCCGATGTGATCGCCTTCTTCCCCCGGATGATCCGCAACGCCCTGTCCGGCCCCACGCCCGAAGAACGCAGCTTCATCCCCGAAAGCGAATGGCCCAGGGTGACACGGGTCGCGCGGATTTCATCCGCGATCTATGCCGCCACCATCGCGCTTGCGATCTGGATGGGCTCCATCCTGCCCTTGATGGTGATCGGGCTGCCCCGGCTGTACGGCGCCTGGCATCATGTGATGACCGGCCTTCTGCAACACGGCGGGCTGGCCGACAATGTCACCGACCACCGGCTGAATTCCCGCACCGTGCTGATGAACCCGGTCAGCCGCTTCATTTACTGGAACATGAATTATCACGTCGAACATCACATGTTCCCGATGGTGCCCTATCACGCCCTGCCCCGGCTGCACGCCACCATCCGGCACGACCTGCCCGCCCCCAACCGCAGCATCCTCGACGGCTACCGCGAGATGTGGCCCGCCTTCCGCCGCCAGCTTGCCTATGAGGATTTCTTCCTGAAGCGCGAGCTGCCGCCCACCGCCCGGCCCTACCGCGACGAATTTCACGCCATCTCGCCCGGCCTGCCCCCCGGACAGCCCGACATCACCAGTGCCCCCGCCACCCCAGCCGAATGAGGCCCCGATGACCTGGACCCTTGCCTGCGCCACCGACGACATCGACGCCGAAGACCTGATCCGCTGGGATCACGCCGGCCAGACCTTCGCGCTTTATCATTCGCCCGAAGGCGAATTCTTCGCCACCGCCGGTCATTGCACGCATGAAAACGTGCATCTCTGCGACGGGCTGGTCATGGGCCATCTGATCGAATGCCCGAAACACAACGGCCAGTTCGACTATCGCACCGGCGAAGCGAAACGCACACCCGCCTGCACCGCGCTGCGCACCTTTCCCGTCAGGGTTGAAGACGGTCAGGTCTTCGTGCAGGTGTCCTGATGGCCCCGCCCACCGTCCGCGACCTGCTGGATTCCCGTGGCAATCACGCCTTTGCCATGCTGCGGGTGGAAACCCTGGACGAGGCCGAAGCCGCCGCCCGTGCCGGTGTCGAACTGCTCTCGGTGCCGCCCGCGATGATCATGGACAGCCGCTTCCGCGATGCGGCCCCCGATTGCTTTGCCTTCCCCGGCGAGAATTTCTTTGAAATCGGCGACACCCAGGATTTCCTCCGCTGGGCCTTTCCCCTGTTCAAACACGGGGCCGATGGCTTCTATTGCTCGGGCGCGCTGCAAACCATCCGCGCGATGGCCGACCATGCCCTGCCGGTCTGCGGACATGTCGGCCTGATCCCGTCGAAACGCACCTGGACCGGCGGCTTCAGGGCGGTCGGCAAGACGCTGGACAGCGCGCAACTGGTCTGGCGACAGGTGAAGGCGCTGGAACAGGCAGGCGCCTTCGCCGCCGAAATCGAGGTCGTCCCCCACCCCATCACCGCCGCGATAGCCGAGCGGACCAGCCTCTTCCTCATCTCCATGGGTGCCGGCCCCGCCGGCCACGCCCAATACCTCTTCTCCGACGATGTGCTGGGCCAGACACGCGGCAAAATCCCCCGCCACGCCAAGACCTACGCTAATCTGGCAACGGAAGAAGCCCGCCTGCAACAGATGCGCGTGGACGCCATGACCACCTACGCCACCGAGGTCCACTCCGGCACCTATCCCGAACCAAAACACCTCGTCGACTGCAACGCAGAGGTGGTGGAGCACTTCCGCGACTGGCTGGACGGGCAGTAACCCCCTCGCACCACAGGCCAGCGCCCGACCGCGGGTGGGCGCCTCCAACGGCTGTTCAACGCACTTTATGGCGCCAAGTCTCCCGCGGGCTGATCGACGCACAGGTGGCACAAAAGCGCCCGCCCATGGGGCGGTCTGGCGCTGGCCGGGGCGGCTTGCGCCGCTGTTAACCCGGCCGGTGCATCAATCTTCGGTCGGGGATGGGGCACCAAACGCAGGCCTCACCCCTAGGGCGGGGTTCACCCCGCCACACCAGATGTCAAAGGCGACGAATTGGCGTCTTCCGAACCCGCCCCAAAGGATCAATCGCCAGCACACGCCGCGCCGGTGAGCCATGATAGTCCGCCTCCGTGACCTTTCCTGCCGCATCTGCAATAAACAGCGTAAAGCCGCGCACCGTAGGCGTTGCCCGGAAATGCACCAACGCCGCGCGACACGTCTCGGGCGCAACGCCTTTCGCCCGACAAAGCCGCTCGAACACAGCGGGGACCAGTTGAACCGCAGAGACAACATCTGCCGAAGGCTGACCAGTGATCACGTGGCCGATCAAAAGATCAACGCTCAGCAGGCCGTGCTCAGACCGCGCCGCATCCTCGTACAGGGTCAGGTCGAAGTAAGATCCGGTCAGAAAACTGACACCTCCCGAAAGGGAATCGGCGATGTCACGGGCAACCGACCGCAGCGCGGCATGTGTCATCTTTCTTCCCCCTCCCCCCAGCCCCACTTCGCCCGTCCCCCTCGATAGGAATGGCTCTCCGGCCGCAGCGCCTGCAAATGCGGCTTGTCAAATCCCCCCGTCAGCAACGCCACCACCGGCGCATCATCCACCGCGCCGATCGAGCTGCCGCAAACCGGGCAGAACGCCCGCGACGACTTGGCCGAAGATCGCCAGACCGCAGGTGCCCCGCCCGGCCCGGTCCAGGCCACCGCTTCGCGCGGAAACTCGACCCAGGCCGCCGTCAGCGCCCCGGTATGCCGCTGGCACATCCGGCACGAACAGCTGTGCGGAAAGCCCGGCGGGCCCGAGGCCCGAAACCGGATGTTCCCACAGAGACACCCCCCCTCAAACACCTTCATTGCGGCCTCCAACCCTTAACCAAAGGTAAACACCCCTCCCAACCCCTTGAAATCCCTCACACCCGAACCCCTGCCCACAGTGGGCAGACCCTCAGGGCACCACCTTCCCCGGGTTCATCACGCCCTGCGGGTCCAGCGCCGCCTTCACCGCCCGCATCACCGACAAGGCCACCGGGTCCTTCCTGCGCCACATCGAGGGCAGCTTGGACAGGCCGATGCCATGCTCGGCGCTGAAACTGCCGCCCAGGTCCTGCACCACATCCTCCACCACCTCCATCACCGCCTCCTTCAGGGCCGCATCGTCGCGGCTCGGAAAGGCGCTGTAATGCAGGTTGCCGTCGCCCAGATGGGCCACGGTCAGGCTGCGGAACCCGGCATCCAGCGCGACAAGCCGCGCCTCGGCCAGCGCCAGGAACTCGGCCACCCGGTCCACCGGCACACAGACATCGCAATCCACCACCGGCTCCAGCCCCACCGCGATTTCCGCCGCCGCCTCGCGCCGCTCCCACATCCGCCGCCGCTGGGCCTCGGACCGCGCCACCACGGCATCCGCGATCAGCCCCTCTTCCAGCATCGCGGCCAGCACCGCCTCCAGCCGCGCCACCAGCGGCACCTCACCCGTGGCATCGGGCGCCGCCTCCTCGGCCACCGTGGTTGCCGCTTCGATCAGCACCGTCACCTCCGGCACCACCGCAAAGGGCTGCCCCAGATCCGGCCGCGCCACCGCCAGCCGCTCGGAATAGCTGCGCGGCATGAATTCGAACGCCTCGACCCGCCCCCCCGTTGCCTCCTGCATCCGGTTCAGCAGACCCAGCGCCTGCGGCAGCGACGCCGCCGAGACCGAGGCCGTCGCATAGGCCAGGGGCTTCGGCACCAGCTTCATCACCGCCGCGGTGATGATGCCCAGCGTGCCCTCGGCCCCGATGAACATCTGCTTCAGGTCATAGCCCGAATTGTCCTTGTGCAACTCGCTCATCAGGTTCAGCACCCGCCCGTCGGCCAGCACCACCTCCAGCCCCAGGCACAGGCCCCGCGTGCTGCCATAGCGCAGCACATTCGACCCGCCGGCATTGGTGGACAGGGCACCCCCCAGCATGGCAGAGCCACGCGCCCCGAACCACAGCGGGAAATACAGATCCTCCGCCTCGACCGCCTCATGCATGCGCTGCAACACCACGCCCGCCTCGGCAATCACCAGCCGCGCCGGTCCGCGCAACTCGCGGATGCGGTTCATCCGCTCCAGGCTGATCATCAGCCCGTCCGTTGTCATGGTGCCGCCCACCAGCCCGGTGTTGCCACCGACCGGCACCACCGCCACCCCGGCCGCCGCCGCCAGTTTCACGCAGGCCGCCACCTCGGCCACCGATCCCGGCCGCACCACGGCCAAGGGCGCGCCATGATATTTCCCCATCCAGTCCCGGCCATAGCGCGCGGCATCTGCGCCCAGCAGCACATGGCCGGCCCCGACCACCGACATCAGATCCCCGACAAGCCCCATCCCGCCTCCTGCAGTCGTCTTCATCTTTGCCGAAATACCCTGGGGGTCCGGGGGCAAGCCCCCGGCCTGCGGCCACAGTCGCGCGGCTTGACAGCACAGTCCATCCGATATTACTTAGCTAGATTACTAAGTGAAAGGTCTCCCGATGTCTCTCCGCCCCGCCGCCGCCCTGATCCTCGCCCTGGCAGCCCTGCCTGCCGCAGCACAGGACCTGCCCGCCCCCGTCGCAGGCACCTATACGCTGGAACGCGCGCACAGCCGCGTTCTCTTCAAGGTCAACCATCTGGGCTTTTCCACCTATATCGCGCCCTTCACCGCGGTGGACGCCACCCTGACATTCGACCCTGACGCGCCCGAAACCATGGCGGTGCAGGCCATGATCCAGACCGCATCGGTCGAAACGCTCTACCCGGACCCAGACCTGGACTTCAACGCGCTGATCACCGGGCCGGATTTCCTCGATGCCGCGCAGTTCCCGACCATCACCTTCACCTCGACCGCCATCGCCCTGACCGGCGAGAAGACCGCCGACGTGACCGGCGACCTGACACTGCACGGCGTCACCCGGCCTGTCACGCTGCATGTCACCTACAATGGCGGCTGGGGCGCGATGCCGATGGATCCGGCCGGGGCCCGCATCGGCTTTTCCGCCACGGGCAGCCTCAACCGCTCGGACTTCGGCCTAGGCTTCGGCCTGCCCGCGCCCGGCACGACGATGGGCGTCTGGGACGAGGTCAGGATCGAGATCGAGACCGAATTCACCTCGGTCGAAGCCGCGGTGCCGCTGCCCTGACCGCCGCTCCTCCAGCACTTGCGTGCAGTCGTCGCCCCCGCGCGAGGAGTGCATGACATGCGCGACGAGCCGCTATGTCCCGGCCTTCGCCAGCAACTCCAGTACATACGGCCCCAGCGCCGCGACCACCAGCTTCACCCCTTCGGCATTGGGGTGGATACCGTCGGCCTGCATCCATCCGGCATAGCTGGCCGGATCGGTCATCACCCCGCCCGCATCGGCAAAGCCCTGAAAGAAATCCGGCATCAGCAGCGTGCCATGTGCAGCGGCAAGCTCGGGATAGATGGCATCGAATTCGGCCTTGTACGCGGGGCCGAAATTCGGCGGGGCCTTCATCGCCACCAGCAGCACCGGCAGGCCGCGCGCATCCGCCGCCGTCAGGATCGCCTCCAGATTGGCCCGCACCTCGGCCACGGCCAGCCCGCGCATCATGTCATTGCCGCCCAAGGTGACGATCAGCGCCTGCGCCTCCGGCCCCAGCGCCCAGTCGATCCGCGCCAGCCCGCCCGCCGTGGTATCGCCCGACACCCCGGCATTCTGCACCACCACATCGGCCCCTGACGCCGCCAGCCAGCCCTGCAATTGCGGCACCAGACCCTCTTCCGGGGCCAGCCCGTAGCCCGCCGTCAGGCTGTCGCCCAGCGCCACCACCGTCACCGGCCCGGCCGCCGCAGCCCCGGCCAGCAGCACAGCGGCGGAAAAAATCAACGCAATCGTGGCATTGCAGGCTGCGCGGATTGCACCATATGCCAGTCTGACACCGTTTCGCAGAAAGCCTCTCATGCCCGATCCCGTCCTTTCCCTGACCGACGCCCGCCTGACCCTTGCCGGCAATGCCGGGCCGGTCGACATCCTCCGTGGCATCTCGCTTGCCGTCAACCGGGGGGAAACCGTGGGGCTGGTGGGTCCGTCCGGGTCGGGCAAATCGTCTCTCCTGATGCTGATGGGCGGGCTGGAGCGTGCCACCGGCGGGCAGGTTCTGGCGCTGGGGCAGGACCTGACCGCGATGGACGAAGACGGCCTTGCCCGCTTTCGCCGTCAGAACATGGGGGTTGTGTTCCAGTCTTTCCACCTGATCCCGACGATGACCGCGCTGGAAAATGTCGCGATCCCGCTGGAACTGGCAGGCGTGCCCGATGCCTTTGACCGCGCGCAGGCCGAATTGCAGGCCGTCGGCCTTGGCCACCGCACCGACCATTACCCCAGCCAGCTGTCGGGCGGCGAACAACAGCGCGTCGCCCTTGCTCGCGCCGCCGCCCCCCGCCCGGCGCTGTTTCTGGCCGATGAACCCACCGGCAACCTCGACGGCGTCAACGGTCAGGCGATCATGGATCTGCTGTTCAGCCTCCGCGACCGCCACGGCGCGACCCTGATCCTTGTCACCCACGCCCCCGAACTGGCCGAGCGGTGCGACCGCGTGATCCGCCTCGCTGACGGGAAACTCGCATGAGCCTCGCGTATCGCATCGCCCGCCGTGAACTGCGCGGCGGGATTCGCGGGTTTCGGGTGTTTCTCGCCTGTCTTGCCCTTGGCGTGGCCGCCATCGCCGGGGTCGGCACCCTGCGCGCGGGCATCCAGTCCGGCCTTGCCGATCAGGGGGCCATCATCCTGGGCGGCGATGCCGAGATGCGCTTTACCTATCGCGCCGCCGATGCCACCGAACTGGCCCATATCGCCGCAATTTCCACCACGCATTCCGAGGTTTACGATTTCCGCTCGATGGCGGTGATCGACGGGGACGAGACGCTGACCCAGGTCAAGGCGGTCGATGCCGCCTGGCCGCTGACCGGCGCGGCGGTGCTGGAGCCCGCCATCCCCGTGGCGCAGGCTCTGGCCGAAACCGGCGGCCTGCCCGGCGCGATCATGGACCCGGTGCTGATCGAACGGCTGGGGCTGACAGTCGGCGACAGCTTTCGCCTTGGCACGCAGGACTTCCGCCTGACCGCCGCGCTGATCCGCGAACCCGACAGCGCCTCGGCCGGGTTCACCCTTGGGCCGCGCAGCGTGGTGCGGACTTCGGCGCTGGCGAATTCCGGCCTGCTCGCCCCCGGCGCGCTGTTCGAGACCCGCTACCGCATGACCCTGCCCGCCGGCGCCGATCTTGCCGCGCTGGAGACAGAGGCCGAGACGAAATTCCGTGACAAGGGCATGCGCTGGACCGACAGCCGCAACGCCGCACCGGGGATCGAACGCTTCGTCGGCCAGATCGGCAGCTTTCTGGTGCTGGTCGGCCTGGCCGGGCTGGCGGTGGGCGGCGTCGGCATCTCGGCCGCGATCCGCAGCTATCTGGACGGCAAGACCGCCACCATCGCCACGCTGAAGACGCTGGGGGCCAGCGGCGGCCTGATCTTCCGCACCTACCTCGTGCAAACCGCCATCCTCGCCGCCCTCGGCATCGCCATCGGCGTCGCGTTGGGCGCAGCCATCCCCCTCCTGGCCGCCCCGCTGATCGAATCCTCCCTCCCCTTCCCCGCCGACATCCGCCTGTCGCCCATGGCGCTGATCGAGGCCGCCTTCTACGGCGCCCTCTCGGCCCTGATCTTCACCCTGATCCCGCTGGCCCGCACCGAAACGATCCGCCCCGCCGCCCTCTATCGCGGTGGCACCGGCACGCGCGGCTGGCCCCGCAAGCGTTGGCTGGCGGCCCTCGCGGCGCTCGCCACCCTGCTGATCGTCACCGCCACCCTCGCCTCCGGCATCCCGGAACTCGCGCTTGGCACCGCAGGCGGCATCCTCGCCGCCCTCGCCGTTCTCGCCCTCTCGGCCACAGCCCTCCGCGCCCTTGCCCGCCGTCTCGCCCGCCACACCCGCGGCCGCCCCGCGCTCCGCGCTGCCATCGCCGCCATCGGCGGGCCGCAATCGGATGCAATCCCGGTCATCCTCTCCCTTGGCCTCGGCCTCTCGGTCCTTGCCGCCGTCGGCCAGATCGACTGGAACCTGCGTCGCGCCATCGCCACCGACCTGCCGACCCGCGCGCCCGCCTTCTTCTTCGTCGACATCCAGCCCGACCAGATCGGCCCCTTCCTGGACCGGATGACCGCCGATCCCGCCGTGACCGAGACCGAAACCGCACCCATGCTGCGCGGCGTGATCACCCGGATCAACGGCCGACCGGCGCGCGAGGTGGCGGGCGATCACTGGGTGGTGCGCGGCGACCGCGGCATCACTTATGCCGCCACCCCCGGCGAAAAGACCCGCATCACCGAAGGGCAGTTCTGGCCCGAAGACTACAGCGGCGATGCGCAGATCAGCTTTGCCGCCGAAGAGGGGGCAGAGCTGGGCCTGAAGCTGGGCGACCGCATCACCACCAACATCCTTGGCCGCGACATCACCGCCACGATCACATCCTTCCGCGAGGTGGATTTCTCGAACGCCGGGATCGGTTTCGTGATGACGCTGAACCCCTCGGCGCTGGCCGGTGCCCCGCACACCCATATCGCCACCGTCTATGCCCCGCCCGAGGCCGAAGCCGCGATCCTGAAGGATGTGACGAAGACCTGGCCCAACATCACCGCCATCCGCATCCGCGAGGCGGTGGACCGCGTGGCCGAGGCGCTGTCGGCCATCGCCACCGCAACCGCCTGGGCGGCGGCGGGCACGCTGCTGACCGGGTTCATCGTGCTGATCGGCGCGGCGGCGGCGGGGGAACGCGCCCGTATCTATGAGGCTGCGATCCTGAAGACCCTGGGCGCCACCCGCGCCCGCATCCTGGCCAGCTTTGCCCTGCGTGCGGCGCTGCTGGGGGCGGCGGCGGGGCTGGTGGCCGTGGTCGCAGGCGGCATCGCGGGCTGGGCCGTCCTGACCTTCGTGATGGAGGGGGATTATGTCTTTGAACCCCTCTCTGCCCTTGGCATCGTGCTGGGCGGCATCCTTGCCACCCTGCTGGCGGGGCTTGCCTTTGCGGGCCGGTCGCTGGCGGTGCCGCCCGCACAGGTGCTGCGCGCGCAGGAGTAGGCGGGGGGGGGTCGGGCGGGAAAAGGCGAGGCATTGCCTCGCCCCCGCCCGTGCGGATGGGTTCACCTGAAAACGGTGGCAGCGCGAAACCACAAAGGCCGGGCAAGGGGAACCCGTATCGCATGGCGAAGGCGATGGCCTTCACCACGACAGACGATTCGGCTGAGGCGCCTACCCCTGCCGCCGCAGCCAGGGCAGCACCAGCCCCAAGGCCCGCAGTTCCTTGCTGCGGGGCCGCAGCCACAACACCGCCTTCGCCAGCCATCCCAGCGGGGCCAGCCCGCGTGCCAGCCAGACCGCACGGCGCACCGCGCCTTCGGGCCCCGCGCCGCGATAGGCGGCGAAACTGGCCGCCAGCCAGCGGTCATCCTCGGGCCAGCGGGTAAAGGCCGATTGCGCCAGAACCAGCAGGTCCACCGCCTGCCACCAGCCGCCGCGCCTGGCCCTGCGCAGCCGTTCCAGATCAATGAACCGCGCCGCGCACCCGTCCCAGCAGATGTCGCGCACCGCCGGGCGGCCATGCGCCATCCCGGCCCAGTGCAGTTCTGCCAGCGCCTGCCCCGCCGCCGCCATCGCGCGCAGCTTTCCGGCCGCGTCGCCGCCCGCATCCGCCACCACCTGCGGCAGCACCGGCCCGGCATCGGGCAGCAGGATCCACCCCGGCCCCTCGGCCGCCAGCCCGGCCACCGGCAGGCCCTGCGCCTGAAGATCGCGCATCCCTTCGCGTTCGGCCGCGAAACTGCGCGCGGGATCGCCCTTTTGCAGCCGCATCCGGCCCGCCAGCCGTTCCACCCGCTTAAGCCAGAACCGCCGCCCGTCGGGCAGGTCGACCGGGCGCACCCGCGTTTCGGGTTCGGCCAGCGCGGCCCGCAGCGCGCGGTCAAGATCGGGGTCAGTCAAAGAAGCCCGGCCCCGCCCGGCCCAGCAGATCGTCGGCCAGCGCCACGCCCAGCGCGGCCCCGTCCGTCGCCGCACCGCGCCGCTCTCCGGCGATGGCGGCGCTGCCGTCGGGGCGCAGGATTTCGCCCCGCAGCCACAGCGCATCGCCCTCCAGCACCGCCAACCCGGCAATCGGCGTCTCGCAGGACCCATCCAGCCGGGTCAGGAAGGCCCGCTCGGCCGTCACCCGCAGCCCGGTCGGCCCGTGGTGGATCGCCGCCAAAAGCGCCGCCACGCGGGCATCCGACGCCCGCCGTTCCACCCCGATCGCACCCTGCGCGCAGGCGGGCAGCATCTCTTCCGGCGCAATCGCCGACCGCGCCACATCCGCCATGCCCAGCCGGGTCAGCCCCGCCATGGCCAGAAAGGTGGCATCCGCCACCCCGTCGGCCAGCTTCTTCATCCGGGTCTGCACATTGCCGCGGAATTCCACCAGCTGCAGGTCGGGCCGCCGCAGCTTCAGCTGCGCCCGCCGCCGCAGCGACGACGAGCCGACCACCGCCCCCTGCGGCAAGTCGATCAGCCGCGCCGCCCTGGGGGAAACGAAGCCATCGCGCACATCGGCGCGTTCCAGATAGCAATCCAGCACCAGCCCTTCGGGTTGCAGGGTCGGCATGTCCTTCATCGAATGAACCGCGATGTCGATGCCGCCGTCCAGCAGCGCCTCTTCGATCTCGCGGGTGAACAGACCCTTGCCGCCGATCTCGCGCAGCGCCTTGTCCTGGATCGCATCGCCCGTGACCTTGATCACCACCACCTCAAAGGCCGTCTCGGGCAGGGCAAAGGCCGCCATCAGGCAGCGCCGCACCTCATGCGCCTGCCACAGGGCAAGCGGCGAACCACGGGTGCCGATCTTCAGCGGTTGGGCGGGGGAAGGCAGGGTCTGACTCATGCCCCCCTGTTAGGCCCGCGCCGCCCGCCGTTCAAGCCTTCTGCCACCCGCAGGGCCCGTGACCTTTCGCCCTGCCCTTGCACCGGAAAGTGCAACAGACCCCGGCCGGTCATGGTCTGTGCTGCACCCCGGCGCGTCATCCCGATGCGCGCAACAGCAGCACCACCCCGGCCAGCAGGATACCGATCCCCAGCATCTGCCGCGCCGTGGCGCGCTGGCCAAAGGCGATACGGGCGACGATCAGGGCAAAGATCACCTCGACCAGCGCCAGTGTGCGGACATTGGCAGCCGGGGTCAGCGAAAAGGCGATGAACCAGAAGGCCGAAGCCAGCGCACCCAGAAATCCTGCCGCAAGCGACGGCTTCCACGCGGCAAGGCTGCCGGTCAGCGCAGCCCGGTCGCGCACCCCCAGCCACAGCGCAAGAAGCGCGGTCTGGATCACCAGCGACAGGACAAGCACGGTCAGCGCCCGGATCAGAAAGCCGCCCTCGGGCAGGGCGGTGATGCCGCCGCGAAAGCCGATGGCGGAAATGCCGAAGGCAAAGCCCGCCAGCAGGCCCAGCGCGGCAGGGCCAAGGCCGGTGATCATGGCGCGGCCAAGGCCCGGCTTCAGCGTCAGCACCAGCACGCCCGCCACGGCGACGGCGATGGCTCCCAGCATCGGCCAGGTCAGCGGATCGCCCAACAGCGCCCATCCGGCCAGCGCCACCAGCACCGGCTCTACCTTGAGCCAGGCGGTGGTCAGCCCGAAGGATTGCGAGCGCATCACCTGCAACATCAGCGCCGTAGCCCCGATCTGCGCCAGCGCGCCAAGCGCCGTCCAGCCCGCCGCCGTGGCCGTCAGCGCGGGCGGGGCCTGGCCGGTGGCCACTGCACCCAGCCCCAGGAAGACGCAGGCAAAGGGCAGCCCATAGAGAAAGCGCACATTGGTGGCGCCCAGCGTGCCCAGCCGCTCGGTCAGCCCGCGCTGGGTGGCGTTGCGTCCGGTCTGCGCCGCCGCCGCCGCCAGCGCCGCCATCGCCCAGAGCGGAATCATCCGCCGCTGGCCCAGGGGGCCGGGCTGTCACGGTCAAGCCGGTAGAACAGGTTCGGTTCCGAGACGATGAAGATCTGTCCCGCTGGCCCGACGGCCACGCCTTCGGCCTGGGGAATGTCTTCGGCCAGCCCGCCCCGCCCTGCCCAGAGCGGCAGCAGGCTGACGATTTCACCCGACGGGGCGTATTCGTAAAGCGCGGCGTTCAGGTGGCTGAGCAGAAGAAGGTTGCCGGTCGGTTCGTGCAGCGAGACCGAGGACAGGTCGGCCGCAAGGAAGGCGGACCCGGCCGAGGGGCTCCACTCATGGATGCCAAGGTTCGGCGGCTGGCCCGCCAGCGCGGGGTCGATGCCGGTCATCGTCAGCACCCGCACCGGCCACATCTCCTGCACCAGGATCAGGCGGTGGCCGTCACTGTCCCACGAAATGCCCTCGAACCCCATGTTGTCACCGGCCGCAAGATCAAGCGTCAGCGCAGGGCTTTCGGCCACGTCCAGCGCGGTGGTTTCGGGGGTGATGATGATCCAGGACAGCCGGTGCGTGCCTTCGTCGGCGATGATGAACCGGTCGCCGGTAACATGGGTGATACCTTCGGGATCGGCGGTGCCGGTCAGTGGGATCTGCCGCAACAGGCGGCCCTCGGGCGAAAGCTCCGCCACGCCGGGCGGCCGGTTGGTCACGGTGAAGAGCGTGCCTGTGGCGGTCGACCAGGTCAGGCCCGAGACATTGTCGGGCAGCCCCTCGATCGGGCGCGCGTCTATCCCCGCGGCATAGCGCGGCAGCCACAGCCCCTTGTCCTGCCATTCCGCCCTCTGGCCCTGCATGGCGATCCAGGCCTGCGCCAGCCCGGCAAGCCCGGTGGCCCAAAGCGCGGCAGCCCCCGCCATCAGGACCAGCGCGGCCAGAAGAAGCAGGCGGCGCATGGCTCAGATCCCCTTGCGGATGGTGTCGATCATCAGCTGCACATTGGCCGGGTCGGCATCGGGGGTGATGCCGTGGCCAAGGTTGAAGATATGCGGGCCGTGGCGGAAAGCCCGCAGCACGCGGCGGGTGTCGTCGATCAGCGCCTGCCCGCCGCTGACCATGTGATGCGGCGCGAGATTGCCCTGCACGCAGCCGCCGGGCTGCACATGTTCGGCGGCCCATTCGGGGCTGACGGAATTGTCGACGGCCACGCAATCGGCCCCGGTGGCGGCGGCAAAGCCGACATAGCCCGGCCCGGCCTCACGCGGGAAGGCGATGACCGGGATACCGGGGTGCCGGGCCTTGAGGGCCGTGATGATGCGGGCGGCGGGGGCCACGGCGAAATCGGTGAAATCCTGGCCGCGCAGCGCCCCGGCCCAGCTGTCGAACAGCTTGACCACTTCGGCCCCGGCGTCGATCTGGGCGGACAGGTAAAGGATCGTCGCTTCGGTGATGCGGTCGATCAGGGCCTGAAAGGTGGCGCGGTCCCCGGCCTTCAGCGCATGGGCACCGGCCTGATCGTCCTTGCCGCGCTCGGCGATCATGTAGGTCGCCACGGTCCAGGGCGCACCGGCAAAGCCGATCAGCGCGGTGTCCGGCGGCAGTTCACGTTTCAGGATGCGCAGGGTTTCGTAGACGGGATGCAGCGTGTCGTGGATCGCCGCGGCCGGGCGCAGCGCGGCCACTTCGGCGGCGGTGGTGGTGGTCTGCATCCGGGGGCCTTCGCCGGTCTCGAACCACAGCTTCGGGCCCAGCGCCTGCGGCAGAAGCAGGATGTCGGCGAACAGGATCGCGGCATCGAAACCAAAGCGGCGGATCGGTTGCAGGGTGACTTCGGCGGCCAGCTCGGAATTGTAGCACAGCGACAGGAAATCGCCCGCCTGCGCGCGGGTGGCGCGGTATTCCGGCAGGTAGCGGCCCGCCTGCCGCATCATCCAGACGGGGGGCGTCGGCAGGGTTTCCCCGGCCAGGGCACGCAGCAGAAGTTTGGTCATCGGGGCCTCCGGTCGCTGCCCTGCTGCTGCCGCGAGCCGCCCGCCATGTCAAGGCGGCGCGGTGCCGCCTGCCACCGGGGCGGCCGACGGGCGGGGCCTCACCCCTGCGACCGCCGCGAAAGGCTGCCCCTACCCCGTCATCCGGTCGCCAAGCATGCCCCGCAGCGCCTCCAGCGCCGGTTCGGCATCCTCGCAATCCGGCCCGATCCGCACCGCCACCGATGTGGCAAAGCCGAAGGCCGCCGCCTTTTGCGGCCTCACCACGATCTCCAGCCCCTTCGGTCCCGCGATGACCCGCTCCACCGCATCCTCGGCGCCGAAGGTCTCGTCATTCACCTCCAGCCAGACCGGCCCGCCACCGACCGGCTGGCGGAACAGCACATAGGGCTCGTCCTCTTCCTCTCCGGCCGCAAAGCCGACGAACAGCAGCCCGTCATCCTCGACCGCCGACCCATAGGCCGCCTTCACCACGATATCCGCCATCCCTGCCCCTTGCCTGTCGCGCAGGGTATGGCGCAAAGCCATACCTTAGCCATACGTTGTCCATACGTTCCGCATACCCTGATTTTCGACGAAAATCAGTGCCTTGCCCCACAACACCCCGTCACGGCCATTTCGCCACCGGCGGCAGGCTCATCAGCACCGCATTGGCGTCATGGCCGGTCTCCAGCCCGAATTTTGTGCCCCGGTCATAGACAAGGTTGTATTCGGCATAAAGCCCGCGATGCACCAGCTGCACCTCGCGCTCCGCCTCTCCCCAGGGGGTGCCCAGCCGCCGTTCCGTCACCGGCAGGAAGGCGGGCAGGAAAGCCTCGCCCACCGCGCGGGTAAAGGCGAAATCGGCCTGCCAGTCCCCGGTGTTGTGGTCGTCATAGAAGATACCCCCAACCCCTCGGGCCCGGCCCCGGTGCGGCACGAAGAAATACTCATCCGCCCAGTGTTTGAATCGCGGGTAGAATCCGGCGTCATGGGCATCGCAGGCCGCTTTCATCGCGGTATGGAAATGCGCGGTATCCTCGAGGTATTCGATGCAGGGGTTCAGATCCGCCCCGCCGCCGAACCACCATGCCCCCGGTGTCCAGAACATCCGGGTGTTCATGTGGACCGCCGGCGTGTGTGGGTTAAGCATGTGCGCGACAAGGGAAATTCCGCTGGCCCAGAACCGCGGGTCACTATCCATCCCCGGCACCCCCCGCGCCGCCATCGCCTTTTGTGCCCGCTCGCCCAGCGTGCCATGCACCGCCGACCAGTTGACGCCCACCTTCTCGAACACCCGCCCGCCGCGCAGCACCGACATCAGCCCGCCGCCGCCGTCGGGCCCGGTCGTCGGCGTCACCTCGAACCGGACCGGCGGCGCATCGCCCGCGGCCTGTGCCTCAAGCCCTTCAAAAGCCGTCACAATCCGGTCGCGCAAGATGCGGAACCACTCTGCCGCCTGCACCTTGCGATCCTCGAAATCCCCGGTCATCGCCGCCCTCCTGTTCCTGCCCGCCCTCCTATCACCGCTGCGTGTCAAGGCCAACGCGGCGTTTGGCACCGGCAGAATGGGGGGCTAGACTGCGGTCAGGTTCCAAACGAGTCGCCCGCCATGAAACGCCTTCTCCCGCTGTCCCTTCTTGCCGTTCTGGCCGCCTGCGGCACCCCGCAGGAACAGTGCATCGCCCGCAACACCCGCGATCTGCGCACGGTGGAACAGCTGATCACGGAAACCGAAGGCAACCTCAAGCGCGGCTATGCCCTTGAAAAGCGGACCGAACGTTACCGAACGTTCGAGCCCTGCCTGATCCCCGTGCCCCCGGCCCCCGACGGCACCGCCCAGCCCCCGCGCCGCGCGATGTGCCCCGATACCGAAACGCGGACCTATACGGTGCCGAAGACGATCGACCTTCAGCTTGAGGCGAAGAAGCTGGAACAGCTGAAGCAGAAGCGCCGCGAACAGCTGCGCGCGGCCGAACCGGTGATTGCCCAGTGCAAGGCGCAATACCCGGAATGATCAATAGGCCGGGGCCGACACCCTGTCGCACAGCCCCCGGCCGCCGTCGATGCAGATCACCTGCCCGGTGACAAAGCGCGCCGCGTCCGATGCCAGATATTGCACGGTTTCCGACAATTCATCCGGCCCGGCGATGCGGCCCATCGGGGTGCCTTCGGACAGAAGATCGTGCCAGTCCGGGTTTTCCTTCAGCGCGCCCTGAAGGCTGGCGCTCATCACCGAGGCGAAGGAAATCGCGTTCACCCGGATTCCGCGCGGTGCCAGTTCCACCGCCAGCGACCGCGTCATCTGTTCCACCGCCGCCGAGGCGATGGAATAGCCCAGCAATCCCGGTTGCGTCCGGCTGCCCGCCAGCGACGACAGGTTGATGATGGCCCCGACCGGGCTTCCCGGCTCCACCCCCGCCTTTTCAGCCGCTTGCAACATCCGCTTTGCCGTCATCTGGCTGGTGCGCAAGGCGGTCATCAGATTCTGCTGCAACAGCGTCTCGACCGCATCGCTTTCGACATGCAGCGGGTCCGACGGCAGAAAGCGGCGGCTGGCATTCACCAGAATATCCACCCGATCAAAGGCATCGACCGTGGCCGACAACAGATTGGCAATGCTCAGCTTTTGCGTCAGGTCGCCTGCGAACAGCCGGACCGGCCCCTCGGCCCGCGCCTCGTCTCCGACTTCGGATTCAAGCCGGGCCTCATCGACATCGGCGAACATCACCCGCGCGCCCTTGTCGACCAGATGCCGGGCGATGGCGAGACCGATGCCATTGGCGGCACCGGTGACGATGGCGGTCTTGCCGGAAACGGACAGGGACATGGAAACTCCGAAGGCTAGGGACGGGTCCGGCGCGGCCGGTTGGCACGGATCACGCGAAACACGGCATCGCCGCCGATCTGCTCCACCGTCAGAAAGGCCGCGTTCAATACCTCATCATAGGGCAGGTGGCGATTGGCAACCAGATACAGCACGCCATCCGGTGCCAACATCCGGTGCGCGGCACTGATGAAGGCCGCCCCCAGCGCGGGATCGGCGTCGCGCCCCGTGTGGAACGGCGGGTTCATCACCACGCATTCCAGCAGGTTTTCCGGCCGGAACCGCGTGGCATCGGCCCAGTGGAACCGCGCGCGCGGGTCGTCGATATTGGCGCGGGCACAGGCCAGTGCATCGGCCTCGGCCTCGACCACCTCCAGCCGTTTCACCCCGTCACGGGCCAGGACGGCATGCGCAAGATAACCCCATCCCGCCCCCAGATCGGCCACCTTGGGGCCCAGTTTCGACGGCAGCAGACCTTCCAGCAGCACCGATCCACGATCAGGGGCATCGGCGGAAAAGACACCGGGCCGGGTCACGAAACCGCCCCCGATCGGCGTCTCCTGCGCGGCCCAACCCGCCAGTTCAGGCCCGGCCGGAAAGACGGCCAGCTTGCCATGCGCCTTCGACACGGCCTCGCCCGGCATCACCCGGCCGCGCAGATCCTTCAGCGCGGTTTCGATCCCGTCGGTCTTCTGCCCGTCCACGGCGACCGGCCCGCCGGGCACCACCTCGGCCGCCGCCTGTGCCAGAAGGGCGCGGCCATGGTCACGGGCGCGCGGCAGGCAGACCAGCGCGGCGGCATAGGGTGCGGCGGGTTCGGTCGCATAGCCCTGCGCGGCGAAATGATCGTGATCGGGGCGGAAGCCGGTCAGCACGACCACCCTGTCCCTGGGCAGCGCCGACAGGTCATCGCCGATGCGCGGGCGGAAGACCGCAATCCGCCCGGTTGCGGGCAACACCCATGCGCCATCCTCCAGCGCCCGTTCCAGCCGTTCAGATCGCATGGGTCAGCCTGGGAAGGGCGACGGCCCTATTCCTTTTCCATCGTGCATTGCAGCGGGTGCTGGTGGCGGCGGGCGAAATCCATCACCTGCGCCACCTTGGTTTCGGCCACTTCAAAGCTGAACACCCCAACGACGGCCAGCCCGCGCTTGTGCACCGTCAGCATGATGTCGAACGCCTGTGCATGGGTCAGGCCGAAGAACCGTTCCAGAATATGCACGACGAATTCCATCGGCGTGTAATCGTCGTTCAGCAGCATCACCTTGTACATCGGCGGGCGCTGGGTCTTCGGCTTCGGCTTGGCCAGAAGCGAGGTATCCTGCCCATGCCCCGGCGCGCCACCGCCGGGCGGGGTGCGGTCATCGGAGGATCTGACAGGACGAAGCGTCAAGCGGCGGCTCCTTGCGTGCCGGGTGCGGCCCCCGGCGGGACAGGACTCGGTCAGGATGGGATGTGCCGGGAATATAGCGTTTTTTGCCCGAACGAAAAGGGGCGGGATTGCGCGGATACGACACAGATGCAATCTGGCGGCAAAGGGGGGGCCATGCTGACCACCATCGGATTCGATGCCGACGACACGCTTTGGCAGAACGAAGCCTATTTCCGGCTGACGCAGGAACGGTTCGCCGATCTCCTGCGCGACCATGCCGACCCCACACATCTGCATGACCGGCTGCTGGCGGCCGAACGGCGCAACATCGGTGCCTATGGCTTTGGGGTGAAAGGCTTTACCCTGTCGATGATCGAAACCGCGATCGAGGTGACAGAGGGCCGGGTGCCTGCCTCGGTGATCTCGGAACTTCTCGGGTCCGGCCGCGCCATGCTGGAACATCCGGTGGAACTTTTGCCCCACGCCCGCGAGGCGGTTGAAGCCCTGGCCCCCGATTATCGCATCGTGCTGATCACCAAGGGCGATCTCCTGCATCAGGAACGCAAGCTGGCGCAATCGGGCCTGGGCGATCTGTTCGATGCGGTCGAGATCGTGTCGGACAAGACCGCCGCCACCTATCGCGCCATTTTCGCGCGGCACGGCACCGGGGCGGATCAGGCGCTGATGGTCGGCAATTCATTGAAATCAGACGTTCTTCCTGCGCTGGACGCCGGGGGATTCGGGGCCTATGTCCCCGCCGGGTTGACCTGGGCGCTGGAGGCCGCGGACGAACCGCAGGGACATCCGCGCTATGCCAGCCTGCCCGATCTGTCGGCCCTGCCCGGACATGTGGCGGCTTTGCGCCTGCCCCAATAGCTTGGGGCCGGCTCGGCCGGTGCCGCTACATCTTCCCCGGCGAATCACCCCGGTGCAGCACCAAGGCCACAAGGTGAGGAAAGACCGCAAAGCCATTGGATTTTTTTGGTTTTCCGGCAGAGGACCCTGTGCTAGCCTTCTCTTTGGCAGAAATGAGGCCCCGCAAAGGGGCCCGACTACAGGCATAAGGGATCAGCGACGTGGCATCGCTTGTCGGGCGGATTCTCCGCGCAATCTTCGTTCTTGCGGCATTTTCGTCGCTTGGTATCGCCCATTCCGCACAGGCGGCCCCCTTCGCGGCCATCGTGATGGATGCCCGGTCGGGCGAGGTGCTGTACGAAAAGAACGCCGATACGCGGCTGCATCCGGCGTCCCTGACCAAGATGATGACGCTGTATATCGTCTTTCAGGAAATCGAGGCGGGCCGCCTGCATCTGGACGACAAGGTGACGGTATCGAAGAATGCCGCCGCGCAGCCGCCCTCGCGCCTGGGCCTGAAGGCCGGGCAGAAGATTGCCGTGCGCTATCTGATCCGCGCCGCTGCGGTGAAATCCGCCAATGATGCGGCTTCGGCCCTTGGCGACCATATCGGCGGCTCGACCGAGGCCTTTGCCAAGCGGATGACCAAGACCGCCCGCGCGCTGGGGATGAAGAACACCACCTTCAAGAATGCCAACGGCCTGACCGCCGACGGCCACCTGTCCACCGCCCGCGACATGACCACGCTGGGGCGGCACCTGTTCTATGATTTTCCGCAATATTACAACATCTTCTCGCGCCGCAGCGCCGATGCGGGGATTGCCACGGTGAACAACACCAACAGCCGCTTTCTGGACGGCTATGAAGGAGCCGACGGCATCAAGACCGGCTATACTGTGGCGGCGGGATTCAACCTGACCGCATCGGCCCAGCGTGGCAAGAAGCGCATCATCGCCACTGTCTTTGGCGGCACTTCGACCGCGGCGCGCAATGCCAAGATGAAAGAGCTGATGGATCTGGGCTTTGGTGCCGCGCGCAACAATGTGCGCGAAAAGGTGCCCGAGGCCGCGCCCATCCCCGAAGAGGCGCTGGTCGCCTCGGCCCCCGCGCCGGTGGACGTGCCCGATGTCGAAGGTTCGGCCGCCAAGACCATCCGGGTCTCGGGCGAGGTGACGCGCTCGCTCCGGCCCCGCGCCCGGCCCGATGCCGTTGCGGTGCCCGATGAGGTTTCGGTCGCCATTGCGGCGGGGATCGACGATGCGCTGGGCGAAGCCCTGGCGGAACCGCCGCCCGAGGGCACGCTGGAGGCCCAGGCCTATGCGCTGGCCGAAGGCAATGCCGGGGCAGTGACCGATCCGTCAGACCCCGAGGCCGAAGCCGTGGCCGCGGCACTGGCCGCGGCCGAACCGCCCCCGGCCGAAGGCACGCTTGACGCGCAGGCGCTGGCCCTTGCCAACACCGCCCCGGCCGAATTGCCGTTCCAACTGGTCGAAGAGGTGCCCGAAGGCGCGCTTGACGCCCAGTTCGCCGCCGTGGACGAACCGCTGCCAGAGATGGATGCGACGCTGGCCGCCGCGCGACCAATGGCGCGCCCCGAAGCTGCGGCCGAACCGCCCGTCGCCGTAGCGGACGTCGAAGAGATGCCCGCCACCTTGGAAACCTTGGTTGAACCAGTCGTGGCCCCCGAGGAGACCTTGCTGGCCGAGAGCGTGGACATGCCCGAGACCCTGCCGGAGGAAACCCTTCTGGCCGCCGCCGAAACCGCCCCTGCGGTTACGGATGTCGAGAATGTCGCCGCGGCGATCATGGCCCCGATGCCGGAACCGGCGGACACCGCCCCCGCCCGCAAGGCCCCGATCTTCGACACGGTCGAACCGACGGTCGAGATGGCATCGGCCGAAGCTGCCGCCGAAGAGCTGGTCGTCGTCGCCAAATCCACTTCGGGCGGCAGGCACTGGGGCGTGAATGTCGGCGACTATACCTCGCGCGCGCAGGCGGAACGGGAACTCTTGAAGGTTGCGCTGGTCGAAAGCGCCACGCTGAACGAAGGGCTGCGCA
The DNA here is from genome assembly GCA_036745335.1 of Paracoccaceae bacterium. Lineage (GTDB taxonomy): Bacteria > Pseudomonadota > Alphaproteobacteria > Rhodobacterales > Rhodobacteraceae > Pseudogemmobacter. The sequence continues at coordinate 27,982 of DAIOGH010000013.1, read as the reverse complement.
AGATCAGCGAGAAGGGCGGCAGCTATCACGCCAATTTCATGGGCCTGACCGAAGATCAGGCCGGGCTTGCCTGCCGTCGGCTGAAGGCGCGCGGCGTGGCCTGCGAAACGCTGGGGCCATAAGTGACCTGGGTCATCCCCGCCCCGCCGCAACCCTCGGCCGCCGTCGAAGGCACCTCTGCCCGCTTTCCCGTCCGCCGCATCTTCTGCGTCGGGCGGAACTATGCCGAACATGCCCGCGAATTCGGCAATGATCCCGACCGCGAACTGCCGTTCTTCTTTCTGAAGCCTGCCGATGCGGTTGTGGACAGCGGGGCCACCCTGCCCTATCCGCCCCTGACATCCGATCTGCACCACGAGGCGGAACTGGTGGTCGCCCTGCATCGCGGCGGCTTTCAGCTGTCCGAAGACGAAACCGCCTCGCTGATCTGGGGCCATGCCGCCGGCAATGACCTGACCCGCCGCGATCTTCAGGCCGAGGCCAAGGCTGCCCGCCGCCCCTGGGACATGGCCAAGGGCTTCGATGCCTCGGCCGTGATCGGCCCGATCCGCCCCGGCCCGATCGGCGATGGCGCGATCCGCTGTCTGGTGAACGGAGAGGTGCGCCAGCAGGCCCGCCTGTCCGACATGATCTGGCCGGTGCCCGGCATTCTGGCCCATCTGTCGCGTCTGGTGCGGCTGGAACCCGGCGATCTGGTGATGACCGGAACCCCCGCAGGCGTCGGGGCCTTTGGCCCCGGCGACACCTGCCGGATCGAGATCGAGGGGCTGACACCCGCCACCGTCACCATCGCCTGACCGGGGGCGCGGGCGATCTTTCGTCGAAAGATCGTGCCCTCAGGGCTTTGGCCTGTCGTCCCAATCCTTCGTCAGGATCCGGTTGGCGTCACCCTCCGGGTCTTCGAACTGCCGTGCCTTCATCGCCCAGATGAAGAACACCAGCCCGATGAAGCCCAGGAACAGCGACACCGGGATCAGGATACCCAGGATTTCCATTATTTCAGCCTCAGCGCATTCAGAGACACCGTGATCGACGACAGCGACATCGCCAGCGCCGCCGCCAGCGGCGTCGCCATGCCGACCAGCGCCAGCGGCACCGCGATCACGTTGTAACCGCCCGAGATCAGGAAATTCTCGACGATCCGACGGGCCGACTGCTGGCTGATCCGCACGGCATCGGCAATCGGGGCCATGTCCTGCCCCAAGAGAACGATGTCCGAGGCCACCCGTGCCGCATCCAGTGCCGAAGCAGGCGAAATCGAGACATGCGCCGCCGTCAGCGCCGCCGTATCGTTCAGCCCGTCGCCGACCATCAGAACACGGGCCCCCTCCGCCGTCAGCCCGGTCACGCGGGCGGCCTTTTCGGCGGGCAACTGCCCGGCCGCCCATTGCGCGATGCCCAGCCGCCCGGCCATGGCCGCAACGGCCCCGTCTGTATCGCCCGACAGCAGGATCACCCGCTTGCCCGACGCCTGCAACGCGGCAACCGCCTCGGCCGCGCCGGGGCGCGGGCGGTCGGTAAAGGTGAAGGGACGCGGGGCTTCGCCTTCTCCGGTGCAAAGCCAGGTGGCGGTTTCGGTCATCGGTGCCGTGGCACCGCACCATTCCGCCCGGCCCAGCCGCACCCTGCGGCCTTTCCACAGCCCTTCGACGCCATAGCCCGGCACTTCGCGCAGGTCTTCCACCCGTGCGGGCCGCAGGCCGCGCGCCTTTGCCGCTTCGGACAGCGCACGGGCCAGGGGGTGCCCGGATGCGCCGGCCAGCGCCATCACCACCTCGACCGCGATCTGCGGATGCGCGTCCAGATTGGTCGGCTCGGGCGTTCCAAGGGTCAGCGTGCCGGTCTTGTCGAAAACCACGGTGTCCACTTCGGCCAGCCGCTCCAGCGCGGTGCCCTGCTTGATCAACAGGCCCTTGCGGAACAGCTTGCCGCTGGCCGCCGTCACCACCGCAGGCACCGCCAGCCCCAGCGCACAGGGGCAGGTGATGATCAGCACGGCGGCCGAGATATTGACCGCATAGCGCAGGTCGCCCCCCGTCCGCCACATCCAGAACCCGAAGGCCGAGAACGACAGGATATGCACCAGCGGCGAATAAAGCCGCGAGGCGCGTTCGGCCAGGCTGGTGTAGCGGGTCTTCGCCGCTTCGGCCACCGCCACCAGATCGGCGATGCGGTGCAGGCTGCTGTCCTTGCCGGCCGCCGTCACCCGCAGGGTCAGGGGGCCGGTCAGGTTCACCTCGCCCGCCGAAACCACGGTGTCGGCCCCGGCAAAGACCGGCAAGCTTTCCCCGGTCAGAAGGCTGCGGTCCACTTCGGATTCGCCCGCAATCACCACGCCATCCACCGGCATCCGCCCGCCGGGGCGCACCAGGACGATATCCCCCGCCGCAATGGCCGAGATCGGTTTCACCACCTCGGTGCCATCTTCAAGCACCGTCGCGCGCGGCACTTCCAGCGCGGCCAGTTCCTCGGCGGCCGACCGGGCAATCGCCCGCGTGCGGTAATCCAGATAGCGGCCGATCAGCAGGAAGAAGCACAGCATCACGGCGGCATCGAAATAGGCGTGATGGCCGGAATGGATGGTCTCGAACAGGGAAATCGACGAGGCCAGGATCAGCGCCAGGCTGATCGGCACATCCATCCCCAGCCGCCCGGCGCGCAAGCTGGCCCAGGCGGATTTGAAGAACGGCTGCCCGGCAAAGACCACGGTCGGCAGCGCAATCGCCCCGGAAATCCAGTGGAACAGGTCGCGGGTCACGCCTTCGGCCCCCGACCAGACGGCGACGGACAGGATCATCACGTTCATCATCGAGAAGAACGCCACTCCCAGCCGCATCAAGAGGTCGCGCGCCGTCCGGTCGGCCTCGGTCGCCGACAGAAGGCCAGCGTCCAGTTCATGCGCCTCGTAGCCGACACGTTTCAGCGCCGCGATCAACTCGTCCACCGTCACCTGCGGCTCGGCCTCGATCAGCGCGCGCTTCAGCGTCAGGTTCAGTCGGCTGGATGTCACCCCCGGATAGGCGTTCAGCATCCCTTCGACGGTCGAGATGCAGGCGGCACAATGCGCCGCGGGCAGGGACAGCATGATCCGCGCCGATCCCTGCGCCGAGAGTTGTGCGATGCGCTCTGCCGAAGGGGCCGCCACGCAGGCAGGACAGGCCGACAGGCCGCCCGTCATTCCGCCAAGATCAGGTTCCGCAAGCGCCATCGCCTATCTCGCCACCATCAGATCGAACCGCTGCTCGAACCTTGTGCCGTCCTTGGCCGTGGCCAGAAGTTTCAGCATCCACTGGCCCGGCTCCAGCGTGACATCGGCCTGATAGATCCCGTCGGCAAAGACGAACTCCGGCTGCACGTCATCGCGCGCCGACGTCGGGCGCCCGATCAGAACCTCCAATGTGGCCACTTCAACCGGCGCACCTGCGCTGTCGGTGATCGACAGTTTCACGCGGCCCCGCTCATGCGCGGTGGCAACATGCCAGCCCAGTGCCTCTTGCGCCGCGCGGCGGGCGTCGAACTCCTGGCTGGCGACAAAGGTGTTCTGCGCCTCCAGCCCCGGAAAGGTGGAAACCGCCTTCCAGGCCATCACAAGATTCACCGCGATGATGATTCCGAAGGCCCCGGTGGTGAAGATCAGAACCTGCCGTCCGGTGATCTCGCCCATGTCAGTTTCCCTTGCCGTTGAAGATCGTGTCGTGATGCACCCGGTCGGTGCCCGGCACTGTATCAGACCCCATGTCCTGAACCCAGAGCCGCAGGTCGGTGCGCGGCATCAGGGCTGCGCCCGATCCGGCAGGGGCCGTCACATAAAGCCGGATCGCCTTGGTCTCGTTCGCGGGCACGGTCACATCCAGGCCCGTTTCGCCTTCCAGCGACAGGAAGAACACATCGGTCTCTGCGGTGGCCGAAAGAGCAAAGCGGTGATCCTCGCCATGCTTGTTGCGCAACCGCAGGTCATAGCTGTTGCGGATCGACCCGTCGGACAGGGTGACAAAGGTCGGGTTGCGCACCGGCGTCACGTTCACGTCGATTTCCGTGCGCAGGAACAGGGCGACCACCAGGCCAAGGCCCACGCTGGCCCAAAGCGCCGTGTAAAGGATGGTCCGGGGCCGGAATATGTGCTTCCAGACCGATTTCGGCGGCTTGCCCGCACGTTCCGCCGCCTCGTCGGTCAGCGCCAGATAGCCGATCAGTCCGCGCGGCTTGCCGATCTTGTCCATCGTGTCGTCGCAGGCGTCGATGCACAGGCCGCAGGTGATGCAGGCCAGTTGCTGTCCGTTGCGGATGTCGATGCCCATCGGACAGACGTTCACGCAGGCCATGCAGTCGATACAATCGCCGTTGCCCGCCACATTCGCCTTGCCCCGCGGCTCTCCGCGCCATTCGCGATAGCCGATGGTCAGGGTATCCTCGTCCATCATCGCGGCCTGGATGCGCGGCCAGGGGCAGGCATAGATGCACATCTGTTCCCGCGCGAAGCCGCCGAAGGCAAAGGTCGTCGCGGCCAGAAGGAACATCGTCGTATAGGCCACCGGATGCGCGGTGCCGTTCAGCAGCGCGACCAGCAGCGTCGGCGCATCGGTAAAGTAGAACACCCAGGCCCCGCCCGTCGCCAGCCCGATCAGCAGCCAGGCCGACCATTTCACCACCCGCTTGCGGATCTTCTCGGCATCCCATTTCTGCCGGTGCAGCCGGATGCGGGCGTTGCGGTCGCCTTCGACCCAGCGTTCGACCAGGATGAACAGATCGGTCCACACGGTCTGCGGGCAGGCATAACCGCACCAGACCCGGCCCGCGGCCGAGGTGAACAGGAAAAGCCCGAGACCCGCCATGATCAGAAGACCCGCAATGAAATAGAATTCATGCGGCCAGATCTCGATCATGAAGAAGAAGAACCGCCGGTGCGCCAGATCAATCAACACCGCCTGATCGGGCAGGTTCGGTCCTCGGTCCCAGCGCAGCCAGGGCGTCAGATAGTAGATGCCCAGCGTCACCGCCATGATCCACCACTTCAGGCTGCGGAAATTTCCCTTCACCCGGCGCGGAAAGATCGGCTCGCGGGCGGAATAGAGACTGGGCGGGTTGGTATCTGGCGTACTCACGGAAGGCTCCGGGTGGCTGGGCTGACGTGCCGCGATATGGCGGCTGGGGCTGCCGGATGGCTTTGACCTGCGTCAATTCTCTCATCGCTGATGCAAGATTTCATCGTGACAGCTTCGCACAGGGCGGTTTTGCCGCAGGGTCCCACCCGTGCCATGGGCGGAAAGCCTGTGGGGCCGCGGCATTGCCATGGCCCCACAGACGGATAAAGTGGCACCGGCGCCCCCTGGAAACGCGCGAACAGGACGGGGACCCCGGTGCCTTCCCGGCGGTGGTTGGAAACCGCCGGGAATTTCGGTTGCCGGGGGCGTTACTCGCCGCCCCCAAGGCTGTGGACATAATAGGCGACGGCGCGGATCTGGTCTTCGCTCAGCCGTTTGCTCCAGTCCGGCATCACGCCGAAGCGCGCATAATAGATCGATTCGTGGATCGCCTCGCGCGTGCCGCCGTAAAGCCAGACCGCATCGGCCAGATCGGGGGCGCCCTGGGCCCGGTCGCCGGTGCCGTCTTCCATATGGCAGGCGGCGCAGTTGTCGACATAGGGCTGCATCCCAGCTTCGGCCTTGGCCGCGTCATGGTCCTGCCCCGAAAGTTTCAGGACATATTCCGTGATGTCGCCGATCTGGGCATCGTCCAGCATGCCGTCGACACCCCATTTCGGCATTTCGGAATAGCGGGCATCGGCGTCGGTGGTGTTGCGGATGCCATGGGTGACGGTCAGGTGGATATCCTCCATCGTGCCGCCCCAAAGCCAGTCGTCATCCAGAAGGTTCGGATAGCCCAGCGATTGCACACCGGCCGCCCCGGCGCCGTGGCACTGGGCGCAGTTGGTCTTGAACACCGCCGCCCCTGCCCCCTGGGCATAGCCCGCCAGCGCAGGATCGGCACCGATGGCATTCAGGTCGGCGGCGACCAGCTTGGCCTTCACCTCGGCATTGGCATCGTCGAAACGCTTGATCTCGGAGGCCACCTCTTCGCGCATGTCATAGCCGAGATAGCCGTCGGTCGCGCGTTCGATCAGCGGCCAGGCCGGATAGGCGATCACATACCAGATGCCCCAGACGATCGTGGCGTAGAACACCCAGACCCACCAGCGCGGCATCGGATTGTCGAATTCGCGGATGCCGTCCCATTCATGCCCCGTGGTCGGAACCTCGACCGGGGCCTTCGTCACTTTCTTGGCGCACATGTCACGCCTCCTTCAGATTGGATTCGGGCCGGGCCGGTTTCGGGGCTTCCGCAGGCTTGCTGTCGTTGCGAAAGATCGAATTGGCGATCTCGTCATGCGTGCGGCGGCTGCCTGGGCGAAAGGCCCAGACAAAGATACCGACGAACACCAGCATCATCGCCAACAGGCCCCAGCTGTCCGCCAGGTGGCGCAGGAAAGAATATTCTTCCATCTTGTCCTCCGCTTACCGGTTCGGGTCCGGGATGAAGGTCGAGAAATCGACCATCGTGCCCAGCACCTGGATATAGGCGATCAGCGCATCCGCTTCGGTCAGGTCTGCCTGACCGTCAAAGTTGCGCACGTTGACATCCTTGCCGCTTTCGAAGGCCGCCGCGCCATAGCGTTCCTGCAACCCGGCCGAATCCGCATTGGGATCGGCCTGTGCGGCAAAGTCCGCCTGCGCATTGGCGATCATATCTTCGGTATAGGGCACACCGACCAGGGCATTCGCCTCAAGCGAATCGCGGATGTATTGTCCGTCGATCTTGCGGGTGAAGAGAAAGCCATAGGGCGGCATCACCGATTCCGGCACCACGGATTTGGCATCGAAGAAGTGGTCCTGATGCCATTCGTCGGAATAGCGGCCACCGACACGCGCCAGATCCGGCCCGGTGCGCTTGGACCCCCACTGGAACGGGTGGTCGTATTTCGACTCCGCCGCCAGCGAGTAGTGGCCATAGCGTTCGACCTCATCCCGCATCGGGCGGATCATCTGGCTGTGGCAGACGTAGCAGCCTTCGCGGATGTAGATGTCGCGCCCGGCCAGTTCCAGCGGCGTATAGGGACGCATGCCCTTCACATCCTCGATCGTGTTCTCGATGTAGAACAGCGGCACGATCTGGACCAGACCGCCGATGGTGACGACCAGAAAGGCCAGCACCATCAGAAGGGTTGCATGGGTTTCGATTGCCTTGTGCTTGTCAAGAAGAGCCATTCCTGTCCCCTCCCCTTATTCGGCCGGCACGAGGTCATTGGCATTCACGGCGGCTTTCGCCGGCTGTGCCCTGACCGTCATCCAGAGGTTGTAGGCCATGATGAGAGCCCCCGAGAGGAACATCAGCCCCCCCAGCGTCCGCACCACATACATCGGGTATTTCGCGGCAACCGTGTCGGCGAAGGCGTTCACCAGGAACCCGTTCGCATCCACTTCACGCCACATCAGCCCTTCCATGATGCCCGTGACCCACATCGCGCTGGCGTAAAGCACGATGCCGATGGTCGCCAGCCAGAAGTGCCAGGACACCAGCTTCAGGCTGTAAAGCCCTTCGCGGTTCCACAGGCGCGGCGTCAGGAAATACAGGACGCCGAAGGTGATCATGCCGTTCCAGCCAAGCGCGCCGGAATGGACGTGGCCGATGGTCCAGTCGGTATAGTGCGACAGGCTGTTCACCGCCTTGATCGACATCATCGGGCCTTCGAAGGTGGACATGCCGTAGAAGCCGACCGAAACCACCATCATGCGGATCACCGGATCGGTGCGCAGCTTGTCCCAAGCCCCCGACAACGTCATCAGCCCGTTGATCATGCCGCCCCACGAGGGCATCCACAGGATGACCGAGAACACCATGCCCAGGGTCGAGGCCCATTCCGGCAGGGCGGTATAGTGCAGGTGGTGCGGACCGGCCCAGATATACAGGAAGATCAGCGCCCAGAAGTGGATGATCGACAGCTTGTAGCTGAACACCGGGCGTTCAGCCTGTTTCGGCACGAAGTAATACATCATGCCCAGAAAGCCCGCGGTCAGGAAGAAGCCCACCGCATTGTGGCCATACCACCACTGGATCATCGCATCCTGAACGCCCGATGTGACCTGCACCGACTGGCTGCCCAGGAACGACACCGGCACCGCCATGTTGTTCACCAGATGCAGCATGGCGATGGTGATGATAAAGGACAGATAGAACCAGTTCGCCACATAGATATGCGGCTCCTTGCGCAGCATGATCGTTCCGGCAAAGACCGCCAGGAAACCGACCCAGACGACCGTGATCAGGATGTCGATATGCCAGGCAGGCTCGGCATATTCCTTGCCCTGGCTGCCGCCGAAAAGATACGAGGTCGCCGCCAGCAGGATCACCAGCTGCCAGCCCCAGAAGACGAAGTTCGGCAGCGCCGTGCCGCCCCAAAGCCGCACCGCGCTGGTGCGCTGCACCACATAGAAGGCCGAGGTGATCAGTGCGGTGCCGCAGAAGGCGAAGATCACCGCGCTGGTATGCAGCGGGCGCAGGCGGCCGAAGTTTCCGATCCCTTCAAGGAATTCGAAATTCAGCCAGGGCCAGGCCAGCTGGGCGGCGATGACCACCCCCACCAGGAACCCGACCACACCCCAGAAGGCGGTCAGGAACACCCCCCAGCGGATCAGCCCGTCATTGTATTCACCATAGTTGACGACCCTTGGCTCGCCCACGCGCCGCAACACCAGCAGAAAGACGATGGCCGCAACCACCATCACCTCGACCGCGTTCAGCATGAAGGCCAGATCGCGCGCGTAATTGGCGGCAATCGCGGCAACAACCGCGATCACGCCAAGCGCGATCAATTTGGCATAGTCCCACATTTTGCGTCCCTTCGTCTTGTTGTCCGCCCCGGACAGCAGAGGAAATCCCTGCGACTCGGCTCCGGGCGCGGAAGTCTTGACACCCGCTTGTGCAGCCGCAGCAACAACTCTTCCTTGATCTGCATCAACAGCACCATGCGACAGGTTTGACCTCGGTCAACGTGCGGCGACTCATGATACCCTAGCATGACTGGCGATGATTCAACCTCAGGAGGCATCAATGGCCTATAAATCCCTGCTGACCCTTGTCACCACGCCCGGCCAGGCAACCCCTGCCGTCACCGCCGCCGCGCAGATCTGCCAAAGATCGGACGCCCATCTCGACGCGCTGGCATTGGGCGTCGACAGAACCCAGATGGGATATTCCTATGTCGGTTCGGGCGCGGTCGTGCTGCAACTGGCAATGGACCGGGCCGAGGAAGAGGCGCGGGCCAACGAAAAGGCCCTGAACGAGGCGCTGGCCGCCCAGGGTCCGGGCCTGCGCTTCGCCACCGAGACCCTCGTCACCCAGATGGGCGCGCTGACCGAACTGGTCGCCGCCCGCGCCCGCTATGCCGATCTGGTGGTGCTGCCCAAGCCCTATGCCGGGGATACCGGACCCGAGGCCGAGGCCGTGATCGAGGCCGCGATGTTCGAAGGCATGGCACCGGTGCTGGTGGTGCCGGAAAGCGGCCTGAAGACCGCAGCACCCCGGCATGTCGTCCTGGCCTGGAACCAGGGACGTGAGGCGATGGTGGCCGCCCGCCGCGCGTTGCCCTTCCTGAAACAGGCCGATCGGGTGACGATCACCGTGATCGACCCGCCGACGCATGGACCGGAACGCTCCGATCCCGGCGGGCTGCTCTGCCAGCTTCTCGTGCGCCACGGGGTCAAGGCCGAAGTCTCGGTGCTTGCCCGCACCCTGCCACGGATTTCCGATGTGCTGCACCGGGCCTGCCGGGACATGGATGCCGATCTGCTGGTGATGGGGGCCTATGGCCATTCCCGGTTCCGCGAGGCCATTCTGGGCGGGGCCACGCGCAACATGCTGGAACAGGCCGAACTGCCGGTCTTCATGGCGCACTGACAGCGCCTGCCATTGCCGTCATCAAACGGTGCAGCCGCATGAAGCGGCTGCGCTGTTCTGTCTCGCCTCTGCGCGTTCCGCGCAACCGGCTCGGCGATTTCGCCTTCGGCGGGGATATTTGCAGAAGGGAAAGGTGAAGTGTCTCGGCTTTCCTTTCTGCAAATATCCTGGGGAGTTTGAGGGGCAAGGCCCCTCATCCCCCGAGGAGGAGGCGCAGGCCGACGACGAGACAAAGATCTTGCGGCGGCAGCCGCGCGATTCTGCGGCTTCCCCTCGGCTCAGACCAGCATGCCACCGTCGCTGTCGTCGCCCGCCTCTTCCAGCAGACGGTCGAAATCCGGGATCGTGACCTGGCGCTTGCCTTCAAGACTGATCACGCCGTCCCTCTTCAGCGCGCTGATCTGGCGGCTGACGGTTTCAAGCGTCAGGCCCAGATAGTCGGCCATTTCCTCTCGGGTCAGCGGCAGGTCCACCGCCATGCCGCCCTTGGCCTGTTTCAGATGCAGGCTAGCGTCGCGCCGGGCGATGATCGCCACCAGCGAGGCGATCTTTTCCCGCGCCGTCTTGCGGCCCAGAAGCAGCATCCATTCCCGCGCCGCGTCCAGTTCGTCCAGCGTCATCTCCAGCAGGCGCTCGGCGATATGCGGGGTTTTCCGCATCATGTCTTCAAAGGGCTTCTTGCGGAAACAGCACATCACCACATCGGTGGTGGCCGTGACGTCGAAGGCCGCCGTCACCCGGCCCGGCCGCCCGACGAAATCCGACGGCAGCAGAAGTCCCACCATCTGACGCCGGCCATCCTCCATGGTCTGCGTCAGCGTGGCGATGCCGGTGACGACCGAGGCAACGAAATCCATCCGGTCGCCCGACCAGACGATGCTTTGCCCCGCCTGATAGGACCGATAATATTTGATCTGTTCCAGCGCGGCCAGTTCGTCCGTCTCGCAGCGCGCGCAGACGGCGCGATGCCGGATCGGGCAATCGCCGCATTGCAGATGCGGAGCAGGTGCCGTCCTTTCCTGCAATGCCATTGCCATTCCTTTGCCCTTGATCTGCATCAAGGATCGCTGCCCCTGACATCGCCTAAGGGTAGTGTCATGACAATCGATACGCAACTCATGCGCCTCGGTCTTTTTGACGCGCGGGTGCCCCGCTATACCTCATACCCGACGGCACCGCAGTTCGCGGGGGGCGTGGGGGCGGCCGATTTCACCACCTGGATCGAGGCGATCCCGGAAGGATCGGAGATTTCGCTATACCTGCATGTGCCGTTCTGCCGCAGGCTGTGCTGGTTCTGCGCCTGCCGGACCCAAGGGACATCCAGTCTTGATCCCGTTCTGGCCTATTCCTGGACCCTGCGGACCGAAATCGCCCTGCTTGCCCGCCATCTGCCGCGCGGTGTGCGTCTCAGCCGGTTGCATTGGGGCGGCGGCACGCCGACGCTGCTGCCGCCGGACGAGATCGCAGCCCTGGCCGAGGCGATCTTTGCGGTTGCGCCGATGGCCGAGGGTGGCGAGTTTTCGGTCGAGATCGACCCCAACGAAGTGGATGATGCACGGCTGGATGCGCTGGCGGCGGCCGGGATGAACCGGGCGTCAATCGGGGTGCAGGATTTCGACCCCGAGATCCAGAAGACCATCGGCCGCGAACAAAGCTATGAATTGACCCGCCGTGCGGCCGAAGCGATCCGCGCGCGCGGCGTGCGCAGCCTGAATGCCGATATCCTCTATGGCCTGCCGCATCAGACCGGGGCCCGCATCAGCGATTCGGTGCAAAAGTTGCTGACGCTGTCACCCGACCGGGTGGCGCTTTACGGCTATGCCCATGTGCCATGGATGAGCCGTCGGCAGCAGATGATCCCCTCGGACGCCATGCCGACGCCCGAAGAACGGCTGGGCCTGTTCGAAACCGCGCGGCGGCTGTTCCTGGCCGATGGCTATGACGAAATCGGGATCGACCATTTCGCCCGTCCCGCAGACGGGCTGGCCGTGGCGCAGAAGGCCGGGCGGCTGCGGCGGAACTTCCAGGGCTATACCGATGACACGGCCGCGGCGCTGATCGGGCTTGGGGCATCGTCGATCAGCCGGTTTCCGCAGGGATTCGCACAGAACGCCTCGGCCACCGCAGCGCATACCAAGGCGATCCGCGCCGGCCGGTTCAGCACGCATCGCGGCCATGCCTTCAAAGGGGACGATCTGGTGCGCGGCCGCATCATCGAGGCGCTGATGTGCGATTTCCGGGTGGACCGGGCCGAGTTGACGCGGGATTTCGGCGTGTCGGCGGATTGGGTGGACGGGGTGTTCATGCATGCCGTGGACGGGTTCGGCGAGATGGTCAGCCTGAAGGACGGCGTGCTGTCGATCCCGGAACGAGGGCGGCCGCTGACACGGATGGTTGCGCGGGTCTTCGATGCCTATGATCCCGGCAAGGCGCAGCATTCCGCGGCGATCTGAGGGGCCCGCGCCCTATGCCATTCCTTCCACCAGCGCGATCATCTTCGGCAGGCAGACCCTGGTCAGGTCATACCGCTCGACCACCGTCTTGCGGGCCTGTCGGCGCAGGGTGTCAAAGCGGGCGGGCGTGGCCAGGCTTTCGGCCAGCACCTTTTCCCAGCCCGGCACATCGAAGAAATCCACCAGGCGACCGTTGAACCCGTCGCGGATCACCTCTTCGACCGGGGGCACCCTGGACCCGACGACAAGGCAACCTGCCGCCATCGCCTCCACCATCGACCACGACAGGACGAAGGGATAGGTCAGATAGGCATGGACCCGCGACACCTGCAACAGCGAGACGAACTGCGGATATGGCACCTTCCCAAGGAAATGCACGCGGCTCAGGTCCAGCCGGTCGCGCACCTCGCTCAGGAAAAGTTCCTTCCAGGTGCCCCCCTGACGCGGCGGAGAGCCATAGGACACCTCGTCTCCGCCGACGATCGCCACCTGCGCCTGCGGCCGCGCGGCCAGTACGGCGGGCAGCGCGCGCATGAAGATGTGATAGCCTCGATAGGGTTCAAGGTTGCGGTTGACGAAGGTCAGCACCTCATCCCCGGCCTTCAGCACCTGACCGGACGGCAGGGTCAGGCTGGCGGCGGCATCGGGAACCAGTTGGTCGGTGTTCACGCCGTCGAAGATCACCTCGATCATCGTCCGCAGCGGTGCGGGATAGGTGGACGCCTGCCAGAAGGTCGGCGACAGGCCCTTGTCGGCATGGGTCAGGGCCTGTCCGAGATGCGCCGTCCGCCCCTGGGCGATCATCACCTGATCGAACGACGGTGGTGAGAATTCGGGGTCGAAGCCGACATCCGCGCCGCGCCCGCGATAGTAGAATTCAGCATAGACCAGCAGCTTCGCCTCGGGCCAGACCTCTTTCAGGAACAGGGTCTCGCCCCAGCCGGAATGGCCGAAGATCACGTCGGGGACATAGCCTTCGCGTTCCCTCAACTGCCGGGCGGCGCGGGCGACGGTGACGCCACGGTCCGACATGGTCACATAGTTGCGGCCAAGCCGGGTGGCGGCCGGATCGACCTTGGGCGCGTCATGTTTGTAGCGCCAGGTCGGGATCGGTGAGTTCCGCTTGTTGGCGTCATCGGTCAGGGCGCGGCAATCATGGCCGCGGGCCACAAGCGCCGGGGCCAGATGCAGGAACTGGCCCGGAAAGTTCTGGTGGACGAACAGGATCTTCATCTGTCCTGATCCGCAAAGGCAGCGTCGAGAAGCGCGCGGGTATAGTCTTCCTTCGGGGCGGTGAACAGGTCTTCGGTGCTGCCCGCCTCGACCAGATCGCCCTGCTTCATCACCATGACCTTGTGCGACATGGCGCGGATCACCCGCAGGTCATGACTGATGAAGATATAGGCCAGCCCCCATTTGTGTTGCAGGCTGCGCAGCAGATCGACGATCTGGACCTGCACCGTCATGTCCAGCGCGCTGGTCGGTTCGTCCAGCACCACCAGTTTCGGCCGCAGGATCATGGCGCGGGCGATGGCGATCCGCTGGCGCTGCCCGCCCGAAAATTCGTGCGGATAACGGTGCATGGTGGCGGGGTCCAGCCCCACCTCGGTCAGGATGTCCTGCACCATGGCGCGGCGGTCCTGCCCCGGCGGCGTGCCATGGACGCCCAGCCCTTCGGACACGATCTCTTCGACCGTCATGCGCGGCGACAGGCTGCCGTAGGGGTCCTGAAAGACGATCTGCATGTCGGCCCGCAGGGCACGCAGGGCGCTGCCGCGCAGGCCGTCGATGCGGCGGCCAAGGAAGGTGATCGCGCCGGTGGACTGGATCAGCCGCATCAGACCCAGCGCCAGCGTGGTCTTGCCGCTGCCGCTTTCGCCGACGATGCCAAGGGTTTCCCCGGCGCGCACGGTCAGGGTGGCATTGTTCACCGCCTTGACGAAGCCGACGGTCTTTTTCAGCAGCCCTTTCTGGATCGGGAACCAGACGCGCAGGTCCTGCGTGTCGACGACGACCGGGGCGACGGGATCGACCGGCCCGGCGCGCCCCGACGGTTCGGCCGCCAGCAGCTTTTGCGTATAGGGATGCTGCGGATCGGCGAAAATCTGCCGCGTCGGCCCCTGTTCGACGATCTCGCCGCCCTGCATGACGCAGACCCGGTCGGCGATGCGGCGCACGATGGTCAGGTCATGGGTGATGAACAGAAGGCTCAGCCCCTCGGCACGCTTCAGATCGGCCAGCAGGTCAAGGATCTGCGCCTGGATGGTGACATCCAGCGCCGTGGTGGGTTCATCCGCGATCAGCAGTTCAGGGCCGTTGGCCAGCGCCATGGCGATCATCACCCGCTGCCGCTGTCCGCCCGACAATTGGTGCGGATAGGCCGAAAGACGGCTTTCGGGATCGCGGATGCCAACCCTGGTCAGCAGGTCGATGATCCGTGCGCGCGCCGCCGCGCCGGTCAAGCCCTGATGCAGCGACAGGCTTTCGGCCAGCTGGCGTTCAATCGTGTGCAGCGGGTTCAGGCTGGTCATCGGCTCCTGGAAGATGAAGCTGATGTCATTGCCGCGCACCTTGCGCAATTCCCATTCCGGGGCGCCCAGCATCTCGGTCCCCTTCCAGAGAACCGAACCGGAGGTGGAGGCATTGTCGGACAACAGGCCCACGGTCGAAAGCGCCGTGACGGACTTGCCGGACCCGGATTCCCCGACCAGGGCCACCGTCTCGCCCCGCTCGACGGCAAAGGACACGCCCTTGACCGCCTGAACGATCCGGCCGTCCTGGGCGAAACCGACGCGAAGATCACGAACGGACAGCAGGGTCATCGAAAGGTCTTCCGCGGATCAAAGGCATCGCGGACACCTTCGAAGATGAAGACGATCAGCGTCAGCATGGTGGCAAAGGTGAAGAAGGCCACGAAGGCCAGCGACGGCATTTGCAGGTTCTGCTGCGCCTGGCGGGCCAGCTGGCCCAGCGATGGGGCCGAGGCGGGCAGCCCGAAGCCAAGGTAATCCAGGCCCGCAAGGGTCGAGATGGTGCCGACCACGATGAAGGGCATGAAGGTCAGCGTGGCCACCATGGCATTGGGCAACACATGGCGGAACATGATGCGCAGATCGCCCATCCCCAGCGCGCGCGCGGCGCGGACATATTCGAAGTTGCGCGCCCGCAGGAATTCGGCCCGCACCACGCCGACAAGCCCGGTCCAGCCGAACAGCACCATCAGAAAGACCATCAGCCCGACGCTTCGGGTAAAGATCGCCGACAGGATGATGATGACGTAAAGCGACGGGATCGAGGTCCAGATCTCGATCACCCGCTGAAAGATCAGGTCGGTCAGGCCGCCGAAATAGCCCTGCAAGGCCCCCGCCACCACACCTACCGCCGACGACAGCGCGGTCACGATCAGGGCAAAGGTGATCGACAGCCGGAAGCCATAGATCACGCGGGCCAGCACATCGCGGCTGGCATCGTCGGTGCCCAGCCAGTTCTGCGCTGTCATCGGCCCCGGTGCCACCCCGCCGGTGTTGACGATGGTGTTGTAGCTATAGGGGATCGGGGCCCAGAGCATGAAACCCTTGTCGACCGGCTGGCCCAGCGCGGTGCCCTTGTCCCGCACCTCGGCCAGCAGGCCCGCCGGATCGTCCCAGCAGTCCAGCAGCCCGCCGGTCATGATCAGGCACTGCACTTCGGGCAGGGTGTATTTCGCCTCGGTCCGCAGGTCGCCGCCAAAGGACTGTTCGGAATAGAAGGTCAGGAAGGGCGCGCGCCATTCGCCCTGATAGCGCACCAGAAGCGGCCGGTCGTTGGCCAGAACCTCGGCGCAGAGCGACAGGCCATAAAGAATGACAAGGATGATCAGCGACCAGAAGGCCCGGCGATTGGCCTTGAAGTTGCGCCAGCGGCGCTGGTTCAGCGGAGAGAGCGCCATGGATCAGCCCTCGCGCCGGTCAAAGTCGATCCTGGGATCGACAAAGACATACATCAGGTCGGACAGGATGCCGACGACAAGGCTGATCAGGCCAAAGACGAACAGCGTGCCGAACATGACCGGATAATCGCGTTCAACCGCCGCCTTGAACGACAGCTGGCCCAGACCATCCAGCGAAAAGATCGTTTCGATCAGCAGGGCCGATCCGAAGAAGACGCCAAGGAAGACCGCCGGAAAGCCCGCGATCACCAGCAGCATCGCATTGCGGAACACATGGCCATAAAGGACGCGGTGTTCCGACAGGCCCTTGGCGCGGGCCGTCATGACATACTGCTTCTTGATCTCGTCCAGAAAGCTGTTCTTGGTCAGCAGGGTCAGCGTGGCAAAGCCCGAGATCAGCTGCGCCGTCACCGGCAGCACGATATGCCACAGGTAATCGGCCGCCTTGCCCAGCGGGGACAGCTGGTCGAAATTCTCGGAGGTCAGGCCACGCAGCGGGAACCACTGGAAATAGGACCCGCCCGCAAAGACCACCATCAGAAGGATGGCGAACAGAAAGGACGGAATCGCATAGGCCGCGATGATGATGCCGCTGGTCCAGGTATCGAAGGAAGAGCCGTCCTTCATCGCCTTGCGGATGCCCAGCGGAATCGAAACCAGATAGGCGATCAGCGTGGACCACAGGCCCAGCGTGATGGAAACCGGCATCTTCTCGATCACCAGATCGACGACCGAGATCGACCGGAAGTAGCTTTCGCCAAGGTTCAGCGTCAGATAGTTGCCCATCATGATCATGAACCGTTCGGTCGCGGGGATCGGCTCCTTACGGCATTCCGGGGCCTTGAGCGAGGGCACACCCGCAAATCCTTCGTCGCAGACGATGCGGGAAAAGCCGAACTGCACCTCAAGCTTGGCCAGAAACTCGGGCGGCAGGCCGCGGGCACCGGCATATCCGCTATCTGCCTCTTCGACCCCGCCGCCTTCGCTGCCGCTCAGGTTCTGGATCGCATCGCCTTCGCCTTCGAACCTGGCCTGGATCTGGTCGATCGGCCCGCCGGGCACGAACTGGGTCAGCGCGAAGTTGATCAGCATCACGCCGAACAGCGTGGGGATCACCAGTGCCAGACGGCGAAGAATGTAAGCGCCCAAAATCCTGCCCGTTCCTGGTTATTTCAGCGCGCCCTTGGCTTTCAGCGCGTCTGCTTTTTCGGCGTTGTACCACCAGAACGACAGCTCGCCCAGCGCATATGGGGGCAGGGTCTCGGGGTGTTCATACATGTTGTAGTAAGCTACCGTATGATCCTTCTTGTAATAGCGCGGCACCACAATCCATTCGGACCGAAGCACCCGATCCAGCGCACGGATCACCACGTCAAGCTCTTCCCGCGTATCGGCGGCTTCGGCCAGATCCAGCAGCTTGTCCACCGCCGGATTGGCATAGCCCATGCGGTTGCGGCTGGAATTGTCCTTGGCGACCGAGGCCCAGGCCTGTTTCAACACACCGCCCGGCTCTGGCCCGCCGTTCACCACCGTCGTCGGGATCACGTCGAAGTCAAAACTGGGCGGGCTGGCGCGTTCGTTCAGCTGCGCACTGTCGATCAGTTGGAAGCTGGCATCCACACCCAGCGCGCGCAGGTTCTCGACATAGGCATTGCAGACGGCTTGCAGATCGGTGCGGGTGTGGATCATCTCGACGCGCAGCATCTCGCCCTTGGCATTGCGGCGCATGCCGTCTTCGCCCACGGTCCAGCCCGCTTCGTCCAGCAGCGCCGATGCCTTGCGCAGGTTCCGGCGGTCCAGCGCGTTATCCAGCGAGGACACCGGCGCCATCACCACCTCGTCTGTCAGGATGCCGGCCGGAAGCAGACCCTCGTCCACCAGGGGCTGCAACAGGGCAACCTCGGCCGGGCTGGCCACGCCCGTCGCCGCCATGTCCGAGTTTTCCCAGATCGAGTTGATCCGGGTGAATTCGTCGAAGAACAGCGTCTTGTTCGACCATTCGAAGTTGAACATCAGTCCAAGCGCCTCACGCACGCGCGGGTCCTGGAACTGGGCGCGGCGCAGGTTGAAGATGAAGGCCTGGCCCCCCGCAATGTCGCCCGAGGGCAGCTTGACCTTGACGACATCACCTGCCGTCACCGCCGGGAAGTCATAGGAGGTGGCCCACATCTTTGCCGAGCTTTCGTTGCGGAAGGTGTAGACCCCGGCCTTGAACGCCTCCATCGCGGCATTGTCGTCACCGAAATATTCGATGCGGATACGGTCGAAATTGTTCTGCCCGATGTTCAGCGGATGCTTTTCGCCCCAGTAATCCGGATCCCTTTTATAGATGATCTGCTGGCCGGGGCGCATGCTGTCCAGAACATAGGCCCCGGTGCCCAGGAAGGGCTCGAAGCTGGATTTCTCAAGGTCGCGGTTGTTGGCCTCGTAATGCGCCTTGGAAAAGACCGGCGCGCTGCCCGCCTGCGCGGGCATGTCGCGGAACGGCTCTCCGGGCGTGAAGGTGAACTTGATGCGATAAGGGTCCAGCACCTCGACCGACTGGTATTTCCCGTTGGCAACGCTGCGGTATTCGGGAATGCCCTTGTCGCGGAACAATTCGTAGCTGAACAGCACATCCTCGGCCGTCATCGGGGTGCCGTCCGAGAATGTCACATCCTTGCGCAGGTTGAAGATCACCCACGACCGGTCTTCGGGATATTCCATCGTTTCGCACAACAGGCAGTAGGCCGCGCTGACATCGTCGGCCGCCCCCGCCAGGATGGATTCATAGAAGATCGACGACAGCGCGCCTGCCGTTCCCTGAAGGGAATAGGGGTTCATGGAATCGAAACTGCCCGGCGACCATTCGCTGATCTCGCCCCCCTTGGGCGCATCGGGGTTCACATAGGGCAGATGGGTGAAATCGGCCGACAGCGCCAGATCGCCGAAGGTCGAGATGCCATGCGCGACGATCACCTTCTCTTCGGCACGGACAGCGGTGGCAAAGGCGGCCGCCAGGCCAAGGCCGCAGATCAGTGCGCCAAGGCCAAGGGCAGGAAGGCGCTGTGCTTGCCGGTTTGCGATCCGCTCTGCTGCCCGTTCGGCCATCTTGTCATCCTTTCGGTCTGTTTCCCGCCTTTGTCCATGCTAGTGCGACCTTTGCCAAGCGCAAAGGGCAGGATTGCCATCGCGCGACACTGTGAAGCGCCGCGATCCGGCAAGACGGGGGCAGAACGGCGACAGAAGCCGCATGCAAAAGGCCGCCCTTCGGGGCGGCCTTGAAGATCGGCTTGCAGGACTGGCTTACTTGGTCGCCAGGAAGGCGACGATATCGGCGATGTCCTTGGGCTTGGGCAGCCCGCCAAAGGCCATCTTGGTGCCAGGGGCATAGGCTTTGGGGCTTTGCAGGAAGTGGAACAGGTTCTCGGGCGTCCAGCTTTCCGAAGCCATGCCGGTCAGGGCCGCGCTGTAGGCAAAGCCCGGAACCGAAGCCTTGGCCCGGTCGACGACACCATCCAGATGCGGGCCGGTGCCGTTCGAGCCATCAAGCTTGTGGCAGGCCTTGCACTTGCCGAACACCTTTTCCCCGGCGGCCGCATCGCCGGTCGCCAGCAGGGCCGGAATATCCAGCGCCTCGGCCTCGGCCGCGGGTTCGCTGGCCCCGGTGTCGATCGTATAGGCCTGGGCATGTTCGCCCTCGGCCCCGTGGCCACCTGCCCCCACCGCATAAAGGGCTGTCGCGGCCCAGTTCCCCAGCAGGAAGATCAGCAGAGCGCCACAGACACCCGCCACCGCCTTGGTCATCGTCATCGTGTCGAACATGTCGCGCGCATCCCTTGGTCGTCGGTTGGGGGCGGTTCTACCCGCTTCCCCCCGGTCTGCGCAAGGTGTAGGAGCGCGACCGATTGACCCTTTTCGCGGGGTTTCGGACAGAGGGAGCCGGCATGATGGCAGGGCGCATCGCATTCCAGGGCGAGCTGGGGGCCTATTCGCACCAGGCCTGCGCACAGGCGCGGCCCGGATTCACCCCTGTCCCCTGCCAGACCTTCGAGGATGTGGTCGAGATGACCCGCCACGGCGAGGTCGACCTGGGGATGCTGGCGGTCGAGAATTCGACCTATGGCCGGGTTGCGGATGTGCATTCCCTGCTGCCCAAGGCCGGGCTGCATATCGTGGACGAAGCCTTCGTGCGGGTCCATGTCAACCTGCTGGGCGTCAAGGGCGCGGCGGTCGATCAGGTACGCGAGGCGCATGGCCATGTGGTGATCCTGCCGCAATGCGCCAGTTTCCTGAAGGCGCGCGGCATCAAGGGCGTGGTCAGCAGCGACAACGCCCGCGCCGCGCGCGAAGTGGCCGAGGCGGGCGACCCCGCCCGCGCCGCGCTGGCCAGCGAGCTGGCGGCCGAAATCTACGGGCTGGAGGTGCTGGCCCGCCATATCGAGGATCACAAGAACAACACCACCCGCTTTCTGGTGATGTCGCGCGAGGCCGATTTCAGCCGCCGCGCCGAAGAGATGGTGACGACCTTCACCTTCCGCGTGCGCAACATTCCGGCGGCGCTTTACAAGGCGATGGGCGGCTTTGCCACCAATGGCGTCAACATGACCAAGCTGGAAAGCTACATGGTCGGCGGATCGTTCACGGCAACCGAATTCTATGCCGATATCGAGGGCCACCCCGAAGACCCGCCCGTCGCCCGGGCGCTGGAGGAACTGCGCTTCTTCACCACGCATGTGAACATGCTGGGCGTCTATCCGGCGGATCGCAAGCGAGGGTAAGGGCGGCTCCTCGTCGGTCTTCGACCGCTCGTCGCGGGCCTGCTTCACCGATGAGGGTCGGAGACCCACGATGATGGCTCTCGATCCGGCCGGACCGGATGTCACGCCCGCGCGGCGCTGCGGGACTGTTCCTCGATCAGATGGGCCAGTTTGCCCGCGGCCAGATCGAACTTGCGCTGCACCCGACCCCTGGCCAGCCGCATCGACTGGATCACCAGCCGCGCCGCCAGCGTCTTCGGCTTGACCTCGGACACGATCGTCATCCGGGTACGCCGGGGCGACAGCGCAACCAGGTCGATCCGCGCGACGCCCTCCATCATCGGGCTGTCGAAGGCCCAACCCAGATGGGATCCCGGTTCGGCCTCGGCAAAGCGCGCCTGAACCGTGCGGGGACGGTTGCGGAACACGAAGCGCAGCCGCCAGGTCATGCCCACCCCCGGATTGCGCAGCTTGTCCGTCCGCTCGACCTCGGCCCCGCGGCGCATCGCCATACGTTCGAAATGATCGAAATCCGTCAGCTTCGCATAGACGAAATCCAGCGGGGCCTCGATGTCCTGTCGGGTGGTCAACTTCATTGCGCGGCCTGCCCTTTCGCCTTGTGGTTGGGCCAGCGCCCCGTCGCTTTACTGTCGTCTCAATCGAGACAATCGGCAAGCCATGCGGACAGGATAAATTGCGCGATGCTGCCCCGGCGGGACGGCCGGATGCGCGGATGCCCCCCCGTCATCGCCAGCGCCATCTCTTCGCGGCTGACCCAGATCGCATCCTCCAGCTCGACCGGATCAAGCGTGATCGCCTCGGCCAGCGCCTCGGCCCGGCAGCCGATCATCAGGCTGGCCGGAAAGGGCCAGGGCTGGCTGGCAAGATAGCCGACGGCCCCCAGCGGCACGCCGGTTTCTTCGGCAACCTCGCGGCGGCAGGCGGCCTCGACGGTCTCGCCGGGTTCCATGAAACCGGCCAGAAGGGAATACATCCCCTCGGGCCAGCCGGGGCTGCGGCCCAGAAGGACGCGGTTGCCAAAGGTGACAAGGACGATCACCACGGGATCGGTGCGCGGGAAATGCGGGGTGCCGCAAGCCGGGCAGTTGCGCTGCCAGCCGCCCTTGGCCATCGTGCTGCGCGCCCCGCAGGCCGCACAGAACCCATGTGTCCGGTGCCATTCCAGCACCGCCTTGCCCGTCACCGCCAGTTCCGCCTGTCGCGGCGCCAACCCGCCCATCACGCTGCGCAGATCGGCAAAGCCCTGATCGGCGGGCAGAGCCGGATGACCCTGCCGCGCGGTGTCGAACGGCCCGGCGGGGGGCATGTGCCGTTCGGTCAGGCTGGCCGAGACATCGACAGCAAAGCGGGGCCGCCCCGCTTCCTCGCCCAGCAGGACCGGCTCGGCCAGCGCCGCGACCAGCGGATGCCCGCTGTCCAGCCAGACCAGGGCCGTGGCCTCGCCCTCGCCCGAGACAAGCGGCTGGCCGCGCCAGAACGGCAGCACAAGCGCCCGCGCCCAGGCGGCGGCCAGCGCCGCCGGATCACCGCGCAGGCCCTGCAACCGATCCAGCCCCGCCCCGCCGAATGTCACCTGTTCCGCCTGCCGCATCGCGCCTCCCTGTCCCCGGTTCTGCGGCCGGTGCCGGGCGTTGCATTGCAGCCACGCCGCGCCGCAGCAGGCCTGTCATGGCATATCCGGGAAATCCGTTCAATTTCGAAGAAACAGCCGGAAGCAGGCAGAATCCTGGAAACAATCTGACGTTGCATTTTTCAAATATAATTCAGACTATGCTTGTCCCCAGGCCTGTTTCCATGACAGCCTTGTCCTGGACAGGGAAAACCGAAGCCAAACCGCGTGTTGCGCAGAAACCGGAAATCCGGCGCATATTTCGGAAGGATGGACGGATGCTTGCCGAAACCGGCGCGACGGTTCTGCGACTTCAAGCGGCCGGACAGCAGATCACGGGCCAGGTGGACCGGTCTCCCAGGCAGCAGATCGGAACCGTGCCGGCCCGGCCCGCCAACCAGATGGCGACATCGGGTCCCGACGGGGTGACAGGACAGGCCGGGGTTGCAGGCGCAGGGCCGGGGCCGTCAAGACCGCCACGTCCCGCCTCCGCGACGGTCACGCTGCGCCTGCTGGCCACAACCGATCTTCACGCCAATATCCTGTCCTACGACTATGCCGCCAACCGTCCCCTGAACGGCCAGGGCCTTGCCCAGATGGCAAGTCTGATCGCCGCCACACGGGCCGAAGTGCCCGGTGCCCTGCTTCTGGACAATGGAGATTTCCTGCAGGGATCGGCGCTGGCCGATCTTGCCGCCCAGCGCGGCCGCCGCCGGGGCCATCCCGTGATCGCCGCAATGAACGCCATCGGCTACGATGCCGTCACCCTGGGCAATCATGAATTCAATTACGGGCTTGACGTGCTGGCCCGCGCGCTGGCCGAGGCGCGGTTTCCGATCGTCTCGGCCAAT
This sequence comes from Paracoccaceae bacterium, assembly GCA_036745335.1. Taxonomy (GTDB): domain Bacteria; phylum Pseudomonadota; class Alphaproteobacteria; order Rhodobacterales; family Rhodobacteraceae; genus Pseudogemmobacter. Next base: position 4,430 of record DAIOGH010000013.1, on the reverse strand, counting down.
GTGCTGCGGCAGCACGCTGCGGGCGGGCCGCTTCTGGATGAAACGCTTGTGCCGCCCTTTGTCATTCTTGACCGGGTGCTGGCCGACAGCCAGGGCAAGGCGCACTGTCTGCGGCTGGGCATCCTGGGCCTGACGCCGCCCGAAATCACCCGTTGGGACCACACCCATCTGCACGGCAGGCTGGCCACCCGCCCGATGCTTGAGACCGCGGCCGCCTGGGTGCCCGAGATGCGGCGACGCGGGGCCGATCTGGTGGTCTGTCTGGCCCATACAGGCATCGCCGAACATCCGGGCATCTGCCGCAGCGATGCGCTGGCCGCCGATCTGGCCGAAGTGCCGGGGATCGACGCCCTGGTTCTGGGGCACAGCCATCTGGTCTTTCCCAACCGCAGCCTGCATCTGGACCCAAGGGTCGATCCGGTCGCCGGCACGGTCGCGGGCAAGCCTGCCGTGCAGCCGGGACATTCGGGGTCGCATCTGGGGGTAATGGACCTGCGGCTGCGGCAGGGTCGGGCCGAAGATGGAACCGGCGAAAGCTGGTCCATCGCCGGGGCAGATGTCCGGGCGCTCAGCGTTTCGGAATTCGTGGCGGGGCTGAGCGGTGTCGAAATCCTGCGCCAGTCCGAAGCCTTGCGACATGCCGTGGGCGGCGATCACCGTGCCGCGCTGGCCTGGACGCGCCGAAGCCTGGGACAGACGGAACTGGCCATGTCCACCGCTTTTGCCCATGTGGCCGACGTGCCCGCGGTGCGGCTGTTGTCGCTGGCCAAGATCGACCATGTGCGCCGGTGCCTGGCGGGCACCGAACATGCCGACCTGCCGGTGCTGTCGGTGACAACCCCCTACCGGGCAGGTGGCCGTGGTGGGCCGCTGAACTATACCGACATTGCCGCGGGGCCGCTGTCGGTGCGGCATGTCTTCGATCTCTACCCGTTTCCGAACTGCCTTGCAGCCACGGTCGTCACCCATGCGCAACTGGTCGAAATGCTGGAACGTTCGGCCGTGATCTATCGGCAGATCCTGCCCGGACAGCCCGACCAGATGCTGATCGACGCGGCCTATCCGACCTATGCATTCGATATCATCCACGGGCTGTCCTATCAGGTCGATCTGACCCGCCCTGCCCGCTATGACGCGCGCGGACGGCTGATCCGTCCCGATGCCCGCCGGATCGTCGGGTTGCACCGGAACGGGCTGCCCCTGCATCCCGAAGCCCGTTTTGTGCTGGCCACCAACAGTTTCCGCGCAAGCCTCGCGCTTGGGGCACCACCGCAGACATCGGGCAACCTGCTGGCGGACCGCCGCGACCTTTGCTCGGACGTGTTGCGCGATTTCATTGTGCAGACCGGTAGGATCGCGCCCGAGACCCTGACGCTGTCGGAAACCTGGTCGCTGCTGCCGGTGGCGGGGGCCAGTGTCCTGTTCGATTCCGGCCCTGCCGCGATGCGGCACATGGCCGATGTCGCGCCGATGACACCGCAGATCGTCGGTTTGACCGAAGAGGGATTTCACCGTTTCCGCCTGCATCTGTGATCCGCGCGCCGGGGCGTTCGGTCGCCGTTTCCGCCCGCCCCCCCTTTCCCCCCGGTGCCGGGCGTGGCAGGAAGGTCCGGTTTCCGCCCCCTTCCGGCCATCTCCCATGGCCCCAACACCGGACCCGGCATGTATGACGCCCTGTTCTTCGATCTCGATGGCACGCTGATCGACACCGAATCGATCGCCGCCGCCACCGGTCTGGCCGCCTTTGCCGCCCATGGCCATCATGTCGATCTTGCCTTCATGCACAGCCTGATCGGCAAGGACGAACCAACGGCGGCCAGGATCATCCGCACCGCCCTGCCCGATGCCGATCTTGATGCCGTCAGCCGGGCCTGGCGTGACGGATTCGAGGCCGGGGTGAACCTTGGCCTGCCGCTGAAGCCCGGTGCCGCCGAACTGCTGGCCGGGCCGTCGCTGCCGCGCATCCTCGTCACCTCCTCGGGGCGCGACGGTGCGCATCGCAAGCTGGGCATCGCCGGGATCGCCGATGCCTTTGCCCATGTGGTGACATTGAACGACGTGACATCGGCCAAGCCCGCCCCCGACCCCTATCTGCTGGCCGCCCGCCTTCTGGGCGTGCCCCCGGCCCGCTGTCTGGTGTTCGAAGACAGCGAGACCGGGGCGGAATCCGCCCATCGCGCCGGTTGCGTGGTGGTGCAGGTGCCCGACATCGCCCCGTCCAAGGGCCGCTGGGCGCATCACCTTGCCCCCGATCTGCTGACCGGCGCACGGATGGCGGGGCTGATCTGACCGGGCCGCGGTCCGGCCGCTTGCCATTCCATCGCGGCGGACCTATATGAACCCCCGAGAGGTTGGCGCGGGCGAGCGCCTCGCCAACCCGGTCAGGTCCGGAAGGAAGCAGCCGTAACGAGATCCGTTTGGGTCGTTGTCCAGCCTCTCACCCCATCACACCCCAAGCCGTTGATGTGAAACATGCCCCTTGCGCGCAAGGGGTGGTGCCATTTTCAGGGCTTGAATGGGATCGGTGATGACGGGGCAGATGGGGTATCTGAAGGAGAAGGGCGACCGCTTCTGCGCCCGTATCGCGGCGCCCCGCACGGCAGACAGCAGTCGGCAAACCTGAACTGGTGACGCGCCCTTGGCAGTGATGCCGTGTTGCCATGCCGTTACGGGCCGGTGCCGGATCCTGCCGGTCGGGATGGCGCTGTTTCCGACACGCCGTTGTTCCCTTCGACAGACTTGGCGCATGAAAGCGCCCTATTTCAGGGCAGGCGCGGCCAAAGGAGCGGAGACCTGTCTGCCCGGCCAGCCCATCGGGAAGAAATCCCGTCGATGGCTTGCCATATCGTGACGATTTGCGGGGCGGATATCGTCGCCCGAATACCCCAGACCGTCGATGCTTTGAACGCCGCCGAAGCCTGCATTCGACGCCCTGAAGCGCAGCCGTCCGGGCGGGTCATCTGCCCGCAGGGGATGGATCAGCCTTGGGCCTTTGCACCGCAGTGTTGAAATAGGCAACGGCGAGGATCTTCAATTCTGCAATGATCTCAGCCTGTTCTGCGGCTTCGGCTTTTGCCGCCCGATCATACACCACGATGGCGCAATCGCCAAAGATCGAATGCATGCGGTCCCAATCGTCATGCGAACCCTTGAAGTTCCAGGAGGTCATGAAGGGCCGCAAAGCCTCGGAGACGTCAAGACTGCTTCGGCTGTATTCGGAATAAAGCAGCGGATCCAGAATGAAGCTGCCTTGCAGGGCGCGCGACGGAGGATTGCGCATCCAGTCATCCACGGAACTATCGATCATGGCGGGGATGCTGCGCGCCGAAATCAGGGATTGCGCCATCGGTATCCACTTTCCGATCGACACGCTGGACATGCCCTTCGGCTATGGCGACCAGGGCGGAAGACGAGGGGGTGAAGTTCATCACCCTGCTCGACGATCTGGTGGATTACTGGGATATCAACATCGGCACGCTGAACTGGGGCGAGGATGCCGGGTCGTCGCGGTTCTTCGAGACCAACCACGAGGCACCATACACCCGCCACGCCAAGCGCGTTTCGAAAAAGCCGGTAATCAATGTCGGCCGTTTCACCGACCCCGACGTCATGGTCAAGGCGATCACCTCGGGCCAATGCGACATCATCGGCATGGCGCGCCTCTCGATTGCCGATCCGTTCCTGCCCAACAAGATCAGGGACGGCCGTTATGAGGACATCCGCGAATGCATAGGCTGCAATGTCTGCGTCAGCCGCTGGGAAAAGGGCGGGCCACCGATCTGGTGTACCCAGAACACCACGGCCGGCGAGGAATACCGCCGCGGCTGGCACCCCGAGATCTTCACGCCGACCCGCAACGCCGAACCGGCGGTGATGGTGGTCGGGGCCGGACCGGCGGGGCTGGAATGCGCCATGGTGCTGGGCAAGCGCGGCTATGAGATCGTGCAGCTGGTCGATGCGCAGCCTGCCGTTGGCGGGCATCTGAACTGGGTGACGCGGCTGCCCGGCTTTGGCAACTGGAAGCGGGTGTCCGACTGGCGCAAGACGCAACTGGCGCTGCACACCCGCGTCGGCATCGAGCTGAACACACGCCTGTCGCTGGAGGACATCCTGTCCTACGGCGCGCAACACGTCATCTTCGCCACCGGTTCGGCCTGGGACACCACGGGGATGAGTGCGCCGATCCATGATGTCATCGTCGGCGCGGATGCGGGCAAGCCCGAAATCGTCACCCCGGATCAGTATGTCCGCGATGGCAAGCCGGTCGGCAAGCGTGTGGTCGTGATCGACCACGACGCCTATTACATGGGCTCGGCGGTCGCCATTGACCTGGCGCAGAAGGGGCATGAGGTCGTCTACCTCACGCATAACGAAAGTGACGTTGCCCCCTGCGACTAATCCAGTTTGAGTTAGACTCTGGCCCAACCGAG
>DAIOGH010000012.1:0-101708 GCA_036745335.1 Paracoccaceae bacterium | reverse complement strand
CCCTCGCTGCCACCGTCATCTTCTGGCTATGAAACGAGAACGAGTCCTGAGCCTAACACCGACCCATACCACAACATATCGCGGCCAGAATTCGACAGGATACTGGATTTTGCGGCAACCGGCGGCTACGCCCTGCGGGCCTATGACAAATGGCAGCGGCTGAAGCAGACCGGCGGCCGCTGGCACCTGCGCGATCCGCGCAGCGCCGCGCTGATCCGCCAGAACCTTGGCACCATCATCGACACCGAAACCCTGAAGGTCCGCCTGCGCGGCCGCGGCCAACCGCTTGGCGAGGTTGAAGAATCCTTCGCCGCCTCTCTCACGCCCGGCGACACGTTCCTGATCGGCGGCCGGATCGTGCGCTATGAAGGGCTGAACGAACTGACCGTCGAAGTCAGCCCCGCCGCCGCCCGCGATCCGAAGGTGGCCGTGTTCTCGGGTACCAAATTCGCCACCTCCACCCTGCTGGCCGACCGGATTCTGCAAATCTTCCAGCAGGGGGACTGGCCCGACCTGCCCGCCCACACCGCCGACTGGCTGGCGCTGCAGGCCCGTGTCAGCCGCCTGCCCGATCGCGAGTCCCTGCTGCTCGAAAGCTTCCCCCACGATGGCCGCGAACATCTTTGCATCTATGGGTTCGCGGGCCGCAATGCCCAGCAGACCCTTGGCCTTCTGGTGACAAAACAGATGGAGGATCAGGAACTTGACCCGCTCGGCTTTGTCGCCACCGACTATGCCACCCTGATCTGGGGGCTCTCCCCCGTCACCGATCCGGCCCCGCTGTTCGCACCGGAAACCCTGCGCCGCGGGCTTGAAACCTGGCTGCAGTCCAATGCCCTGATGAAACGCACCTTCCGCAGCGTTGCCGTCATCTCCGGCCTGATCGAACGCAGCCATCAGGGCCGCCGCAAGACCGGACGGCAGGCCACCTTCTCCTCGGACATCCTTTACGACACCCTGCGCCGCCACGACCCCGATCACCTGCTCTTGCAGATCACACGGGCCGAGGCGATTCGCGGCCTGATCGACTTTTCCCGCATCGACTCCCTGCTTGCCCGCACCGCCGGCCGCATCGACCTGCGCCGCCTCGACCGGGTCACGCCGCTGGCCGCGCCGCTGTTCCTAGAACCGGGCAAGGTGCCGATCCAGGGCCAGGGCCGCGAAAAGCTTGCAGAAACGGCCGCGCATTCGCTCATGCAGGCCGCAGGGCTTGTCTGAATCATGCATTACGCCCTGACCCTCGGCCCCGAGACGCTGCAGGCCCTGCCCTCCGGTGCCCTGCACTGGCCCTCCCGCAATCTGCTGGCGGTCAGCGATCTGCACCTTGGCAAATCCGCCCGTCTTGCCCGCCGCGGCGGGGCGCTGTTGCCGCCCTATGAAACCCGCGCCACACTGGAAAAGCTGGATGCCGACATCGCCGCCACCGCTCCGGCGACCGTGATCTGCCTTGGCGACAGTTTCGACGATCTCGCCGCCCCGGACCAGATGGACGAATCCGACCGGCTCTGGCTGATCCGTCTGATGGCGGGGCGGCACTGGATCTGGGTCGAAGGCAACCACGATCCCGGCCCGCTGGCCCTGGGCGGCACACATCTCGCCCAAACCACCATCGGTGCCCTGACCTTCCGGCACATCGCCGATCCGGCGGAAACATTCGACATATCAGGTCACTACCACCCAAAGGCCCGGCTTGCCGGACAGGCGCGGACCTGCTTTCTGGCGGATCGCCACCGCATCATCCTGCCCGCCTATGGCATCTTCACCGGCGGCCTGTGGTGCGACCACCCCACCCTTGCGGGCCTGATGCAGCCGGGTGCGCTGGCCATCCTGACCGGGGCAAGGGCGCGGGCGATCCCGATGCCGCATCCTTCCTGACCCCTTCAGGCGGTCAGCCCTTCCGGCTCGGCCAACCCATTGGCGCGGCAGCAGGCGGTCAGCGTATTGGCCAAGAGACAGGCAATGGTCATCGGCCCCACCCCGCCCGGCACCGGCGTGATCGCGCCCGCAACCGCGGCGGCGCTCTCGTAATGCACATCGCCCACCAGCTTGGCCTTGCCGTCGCGTTCGATCCGGTTGATGCCGACGTCGATCACCGTCGCCCCCGGTCGCACCATGTCGCCGGTGATCATCTCGGGCCGCCCAACGGCCGCCACCAGAATGTCAGCCCGCTTGCAGACCTCGGCCAGATCCTTCGTCCGCGAATGCGCGATCGTCACCGTGCAGCTGTCACCCAGCAGCAGTTGCGCCATCGGCTTGCCGACGATGTTCGACCGCCCCACCACCACGGCATTCAGCCCGGCCAGCTTGCCATGATGATCCCGCAGCATCATCAGGCAGCCCAGGGGCGTGCAGGGCACCATCGACTTCTGCCCCGTTCCCAGCAGCCCGACGTTCGAAATATGGAATCCGTCCACATCCTTGGCCGGATCGATCCGGTTGATCACCAGTTCGGAATTCAGATGAGACGGCAGCGGCAACTGCACCAGAATGCCATGAACTTTCGGATCGGCATTCAGCTGGTCGATCAGCGCCAGCAGGTCCTTCTCCGAGGTCTCGGCCGGAAGCCGATGTTCGAAAGAGGTCATTCCGACCTCGACGGTCGAGGCGTGCTTGTTCCTGACATAGACCTTCGACGCCGGGTCCTCGCCCACCAGCACCACGGCCAGTCCAGGCTGTATGCCGTTCTCTTCCTTCAGCCGCGCCACATGGGCCGCCACCTCTGCCCGCACCGATGCCGCAAAGGCCTTGCCGTCGATCACCTTGGCCGTCATTCCCTTATCCCTTCCGCAGGCTGTCCGGCCCAAGGCGGCTCTCTTCCCGCGCGATGGACCAGTCGATCAGTCGCCGCCACAGCTTTTCCACCAGATCGGGCGGCAGGCCGTAGGTCTCGGCATGGGCCCGGACATTCTGCACCACCTGTTCCACCCGGTCGTCGATCCTTGCGGGCAGATCCACCCCCGCCTTGATCTCGGCCGCCCGGTCGATATAGCCCGCCCGTTCGGCAAACAGCCGGACAAGGTCATCATCCAGCCGGTCGATCTCGGCCCGGATATCGGCCATGGTCATGCAGTCTTCGGGTCTCAGCATTCCTGCCCCCTGAAAGGATCGGCCTCTCCTTAGAACAGCCGCACCCTCCCGGAAAGCCTCTTCATCTTTGTCGAAATACCCCAGGGGTAGTCCATCGATTTCGCCATCGGTTCGAGAAACCGATGGACTTGGGGGGCTGGCCCCCCGCTTTCCCGAAGGTCAGAACAGGCCCTCGACCTGGCCCAGATCGTTCAGCCGGATCACTTCCGCACTCGGCACCTTGGGCAGGCCCGGCATGGTCATGATCTCGCCGCAGATCACCACGATGAAGCCGGCCCCGGCCGAAAGCCGCACCTCGCGCACTGGAACCGAATGGCCGGTGGGTGCGCCGCGCAGGTTCGGGTCGGTGGTGAAGGAATATTGGGTTTTCGCCATGCAGATCGGCAGGTTGCCGTAGCCCGCGGCCTCCCATGCCTTCAGCTGGTCGCGGATCGACTTGTCGGCCAGCACCTCGTCGGCATGGTAGATGCGCTTGGCGATGGTCTCGACCTTCTGGAACAGCGGCATCTCGTCGGGATACAGCGGAGCAAAGTTCGACGCGCCCGATTCCGCCAGCTTGACGACGGCATGGGCCAGGTCCTCTACGCCTGCACTGCCATTGGCCCAGTGCTTGCACAGCACCGCCTCGGCGCCCTGTTCGGCGACATAGGCCTTCACGGCGGCCACTTCGGCATCGGTATCGCTGTAGAAGTGGTTGATCGCCACCACCACCGGCACGCCGAAGGATTTGACGTTGGCGATATGGCGCCCAAGGTTCGGGCAGCCCTTCTTCACCGCATCGACATTCTCGGCCCCCAGATCGGCCTTCGCCACGCCGCCGTTCATCTTCATCGCGCGCACCGTGGCCACGATCACCGCCGCCGCCGGTTTCAGCCCGGCCTTGCGGCACTTGATGTCAAAGAACTTCTCGGCACCCAGATCGGCCCCGAAGCCGGCTTCGGTCACGACATATTCGCCCAGCTTCAGCGCGGTTTTGGTCGCGATGACCGAGTTGCAGCCGTGCGCGATGTTCGCAAACGGGCCGCCGTGGACGAAGGCCGGGTTGTTTTCCAGCGTCTGCACCAGGTTCGGCTGCATCGCATCCTTCAAGAGCACGGTCATCGCGCCGTCGGCCTTGATGTCGCGGGCATAGATCGGCTTTTTCTCGCGGGTATAGGCGACGACGATGTCACCCAGCCGCTTTTGCAGATCCTCCAGATCCTTCGACAGGCAGAGGATCGCCATGACTTCCGAAGCCACCGTGATGTCGAACCCGGTCTGGCGCGGAAAGCCGTTCGACACGCCGCCCAGGTTGACCACGATGTCGCGTAGCGCGCGGTCGTTCATGTCCATGACGCGACGCCAGACGATGCGGCGGGCGTCGATCTGCAGATCGTTGCCCCAGTAGATGTGGTTGTCGATCATCGCCGACAGCAGGTTATGGGCGCTGGTGATGGCGTGGAAGTCGCCGGTGAAGTGAAGGTTCATCTCCTCCATCGGCACGACCTGCGCCATGCCGCCACCTGCCGCACCACCCTTCATGCCGAAGTTCGGACCAAGGCTGGCCTCGCGGATGCAGATCACGGCTTTCTTGCCGATGCGGTTCAGACCGTCGCCCAAGCCCACGGTGGTGGTGGTCTTGCCTTCGCCCGCAGGCGTCGGGTTGATCGCGGTGACAAGGATCAGCTTGCCGTCCTCCTTGCCCTCCAGAGACTTGATGAACTCCTGGCTGACCTTCGCCTTGTCATGGCCATAGGGCAGAAGATGTTCGGCCGGGATGCCAAGCTTTGCACCGATCTCCATGATCGGCTTCTTCTTTGCTTCGCGCGCAATCTCGATGTCGGTCTTGAAGGCCATCTGTGTCTCCCACGGGGTCGATGCTGCCGGTTTCTTTGCCGGATATTCCATTAGCGACGTGATACCGGGGGAACCCTTCACGAAAGTCCCCGTTTGCGACGTGATTTCCGCGAAATTCGCCAGCCTGTGTTTCCGATCGGAAATCCGCGGGCAAGGACGGGGAGAAGGCCGCCCCCCGCCCGCCTATCCGCGCGACAACGGGGCCCAAGCGCGCTGCTCGGGGATATGCAGGCGCATCACGTCGCCGATCCGCAGGATGCCTTCGCGTTCCACCCAGGCGGTGACGCCGCGCTTGCCCTTCGCGGCGGTCTTGAAGGTCTTGCCCCGGCCGCCCGTTGCCCTTGCGATGGTGACGGCAGGTTCCTGGCAGGGCTCGTTCAGCATGTCGACGACCAGCGTCACCCCGTCCGGCCCCTGCAACCGGCTGGACGGCGGCAGATGGGTCAGATCCGGGATCCCTTCCAGCACCAGCGAGGCCCCGACCCAGGCGTGATCCCATTCCGCCGCCAGCCCCAGATCAGCGGCCACTTCGGCCATTTCCTCGGCCGAGACGACGCACAGCTGGCGGGTGTTGCGGATCGTAGTGCCGCGCGGATGCTGTTTCAGCACGCGCGAACAGGATGGCCGCGTCAGCCCGGCATGGGTTTCCGGCCCGTATCCGGCAAAGGTCAGCGGCATTTCGGTGACGGGCGACCCGGTGATGACCAGATCTTCCACGGGGATCTTCTGCACCCCCAGCCAGGTGACACGGGCGGAATGGTCGGTGGGTTGAAGAACGGTCATGCGAACCTCGTCAGGATCAGGAACAGGCGGCGGAACGGGAACAGCGCCCCGCCATCGGTCAGGCGCGGATAGGCGCTGTCCAGCGCCTCGTCGTAGCGGGCCGTGAAGCGGCCCGCCTCCTCGGGCGACATGCGGTCGATGAACGGGCGCATGGCCGTGGATGCGGTGAAGGCCCGCACCGGATGGCCCGCGGCTTCGGGGCCAAGCGGTTGCAGATATTCGGTTTCCCAGACCGTCAGCGCCCCCAGCGGCGACAACAGCGCCCAGTATTCGGCCGGGGTGGCCACCGGCGGGCGGTAGCCGGTGCTGTCGAACCGGTCGGGAAACATGGCCTGCGCAATGTCGCGCAGGAACCGATGCGAAGGGGCCATGTGATTGACCGGCATCTGCACCGCCAGCGTGCCGCCCGGCACCAGCATCCCCGCCAGCCGGGGAAACAGTGCCGGATGACCGGGCAGCCATTGCAGTGCGGCATTGGAGAAGATCAGCGCAGGCGGTCTGTCCGGCTGCCAGTCGGCAATGTCGGCCCGCTGTCGCAGATCATAGCCCGTCGCCCGATCCAGCATGGCCGGAGAGCTGTCGATCCCCACCAGACTTCGCCCCGCGAAGCGCGCCGCCAGCGCCGGGGCCGCAGCACCATTGCCGCAGCCCAGGTCCACCACATCGCCCGGCGGCAGGTCGGGCACCTGCGCCAACAGGTCCAGCGCGGGACGCAGCCGCAGGCCGCGAAAGGCCGCATAGGCCGTCGGGTTCCAGTCGCTTACAGCCATTTCTTCCACCGGAAGATCAGATAGGGCACCAGCGCAGACACCGCCATTGCCGCCAGCGCCATCGGATAGCCCCAGCGCCAGTGCAGTTCCGGCATCACGTCGAAATTCATCCCGTAGATGCTGGCGATCAGCGTCGGCGGCAGGAAGACGAAGGCCACGACCGAGAAGATCTTGATCACGTCAGCCTGCCGGATGTTGATCACCCCCAGCGTGGCATCCAGTTGAAAGGTGATCTTGCGTTCCTGCTTGGCGGCAATGTCCTGCAACGACCGGATGTCGCGCGCCAGTGTCTTCAGCCGCGCTTTCTCGGTGCCCTTTTCCATCGTTGCCGACAGGGCCAGAAATCCGGCCAGCCGCAACAGCGTGGTCAGGCTTTCCTCGACCTTGCCGTTCAGATCCTCGGCGCGGCCGATCCGTTGCATCAGCGCCGCCAGCATCTGCATCCGGCCCGATGGGCGGTGCGCCTCGAAAATGGCGCGCGTGGTGCCGTCCAGCTTGCGCTGCTCGCCCTCCAGAATGTCGGCCAGCCGGTCGACGATGGTTTCCATCAGCGCCAGAAAGGTGGTCAGCCCGCCGGTGCATCCCAGCGGATGCCCCGCCGCCCGCGCCGCGAAAAACGTGATCGAGCCGGGAGAATGATAGCGGATCGAAACCAGCCTTGATCCCGTCACCACGAATGTCACGGGGCCGATCTCGGGGTCTTTCCCGGTGGGCGAGGCCAGAACCTGCGCCGTCAGATACATCGCCCCCTTTTCGGCATAGGCACGCGAGGAGGATTCGATTTCCTGCATGTCATCGCGCGTCGGAATGCCCAGCCCCAGCGCGGTTTCGACGGCGGCCTCTTCGGTGGCATCGGGGGAGTCAAGGTCGATCCAGACCACATCATCCAGCGGCTCCAGCGTGCTGCCCGCAGCCCGCAACCGCCCCTCGCTCTGCCGATAGACCGTGATCATCGCGCAACCTCTTGCCCTGCGCGCGAACCCTAGCGTCATGGGCCGCAAAGCAAAAGGCCCCGCGCGGGGCGCGGGGCCTTCCGGTCTGTCGCGGCCTGCTACAGCGGCGAAGGTTCGACATCCGGCTTGGGCTTCGTCGTCCGCGGCTTGCGCGTCTTGGGGATCGACACCACCGAGGCCGTGCCACCATCGGCGGGAGTCGACGGTGTGCCCGGATCCTCGTCCCCACCCAGCTTCTCGCCCGCGATGACCTTGCGGATTTCGTCTCCGGTCAGGGTTTCATATTCCAGCAGGCCCTTGGCCAGACGCTCGAACTCATCGGACTTCTCGATCAGGATGCGGCGGGCCTCTTCATAGCCGTCGTCGATCAGCGATTTCACTTCCGCCTCGATCAGCCGCTTGGTCTCGGCCGAGACCGAGAAGCCGCCGGTCGACCCGGAATAGCCCTCATGCGCCTCGGCATAGTCGATGTTGCCGATGGCATCCGACATGCCCCAGCGCATCACCATCGCCCGCGCCAGACCGGACGCCTGCTGGATGTCACCCACCGGGCCCGAAGACACGCCATCCTCGCCATATTTGATGATCTCGGCCGCCTTGCCCGCCATGGTCATGGCGATGCGCTGTTTGGCTTCGTCCTTGTGCATCTGAAGCCGGTCGATCTCGGGCAGGCTGACCACCATGCCCAGCGCGCCGCCGCGCGGGATGATGGTCGCCTTGTAGACCGGATCGCATTTCGGCAGCGCCATGCCGACGATGGCATGACCGGCCTCGTGATAGGCGGTCTTTTCCTTCTGGTCGGCGGTCAGCACCATCGACCGGCGCTGCGCGCCCATCATCACCTTGTCCTTGGCATTCTCGAAATCGACCATGGCGACAAAGCGGCGGCCCGCACGGGCGGCCATCAGGGCGGCCTCGTTCACAAGGTTCATCAGATCGGCCCCGGAAAAACCGGGAGAGCCGCGCGCGATGGTGCGCAGATCGACATCCGGTCCCAGCGGCACCTTGCGGGCGTGGACGGAGAGAATCTTCTCGCGGCCCTTGATGTCGGGGTTCGACACATGGATCTGGCGGTCGAACCGGCCCGGACGCAACAGCGCGGGGTCCAGCACATCCTTGCGGTTGGTGGCGGCGATGATGATCACGCCCTCGTTCGCCTCGAACCCGTCCATCTCGACAAGCAGCTGGTTCAGCGTCTGTTCGCGTTCGTCATTGCCGCCGCCGATGCCCACGCCACGGGCGCGGCCCACGGCGTCGATCTCGTCGATGAAGACGATGCAGGGCGCGTTCTTCTTGGCCTGCTCGAACATGTCGCGCACGCGGGACGCGCCGACGCCAACGAACATTTCCACGAAGTCAGAGCCCGAGATCGTGAAGAACGGCACGCCCGCCTCACCGGCAATCGCGCGGGCCAGCAGGGTTTTCCCGGTGCCGGGCGGGCCGACCAGCAGCGCACCTTTCGGGATCTTGCCGCCAAGTCGGCTGAATTTCTGGGGATTGCGCAGGAATTCGACGATCTCTTCCAGCTCTTCCTTGGCCTCGTCGATCCCGGCCACGTCGTCAAAGGTCACGCGGCCGTTCTTTTCGGTCAGCAGTTTGGCCTTCGACTTGCCGAACCCCATCGCGCCGCCGCGCCCGCCGCCCTGCATCCGGTTCATGAAGAAGATCCAGATGCCGATCAGCAGAAGGAAGGGCAGCCACAGCGACAGCACCGACATGAAGCCCGAATCTTCCTGCGGCGTCGCCTGCACCTTCACGCCCCTGGCGATCAGCCGGTCGGTGACAACCTCGCCCTCGGGCTTGATGGTGGTATAGGTGTTGCCGTCCTTGGTCTTGACCACGACCCGTTCGCCATCCAGCGTGACTTCGGCCACCTTGTCCTGTTCGACCTGCGTCACGAAGTCGGAATAGGACAGCGCACGCGCCGAATTCGCAGATTGTCCGCCGGAGAACAGGTTGAAAAGCGCCAGGATCAGCAGCAGCAGGACGACCCAGAAGGCGATGTTTCGTGCATTGTTCACGAAGAGACTCCCGTTTCTGCCGCGACCCGCCTCACACGGCGCGGCTTTGATCCCAAGATAGTCATCTGCGGCGCGGGTTCAATGCGATAACAGCGTATCGCGGAACGAAGGCGCACAGGTCGCAGGTCCCTGCCCATGTCCGGCCAGCGGCGCGGCGGCCAGCCGGTCGCCGTTCCACAGGCCCGGCGTCACCTCCAGCACATGCCGGGGCAGACCCGTGGCCCGCCAGTCGGGGCATTGCCGCAGCCCTTCGGGACCCAGCGGCCGGACCGCCCCCCCGGCCGCCAGCGTCCAACGCGCCATGGTGGCGCTGCGCAGTTCGGCGGCAATCCAGCCCGCCTTGAACCGGCACCCCGCCAGCGTGGCCGCCCGCCCCTGCATCATCGCCGCGCAGAACCGGGCCAGATCGGCGGCGCGGGGCGGATAATCCGCCCCGGAAATCCACAGCACCGCCGCCTGCACCAGCCTGCGCGCCAGTTCCGGCGGCAGGGCCGCCAGCCGCGCGGCATCAACCTGCAAGGCCCCGGCCGCCTCGTGCAGCACTTGCGGCGCGGCTTCGGCCGTGGCCGCGTCCAGCGCCCGGCGCGCCTGTGCCAGATGCGCCGCACTTTCGGCCAGCCGCGCGGGTGTCAGGCCCAACGGCCCCAGATCCGCCAAAGCCCGGCGCAGCCGTGCCCGCAGGAATCTGGGGTTGGAATTGGTCGGATCCTCGACCCAGGGCAGGCCCTGCCCCCGCAGCCAATCGCGCAATTCCGCGCGCGTCAGGCGCAGCATCGGGCGGATGAACCGGACCGGACCAACCTGCCAGTCGGGCCGCAATCCGCACAGGCCGTCGATCCCCGCCGCGCGCGACAGCCCCATCAGCAGCGTCTCGGCCTGATCATCCGCGGTATGGCCCAGGGCGACGGTATCGACGCCCTGCGCCACAGCCCAGCGGACCAGCAGATCCCGCCGGGCGCGTCGCGCCGCATCCATCAGGTTTCCCTTCGGCACATCACCCCCGTGCCGCCAGACCAGCACCTGATGCGGCACGCCCCAGTCACGGCACCAACCGGCGACCCGTGTCGCCTCGGCCCCGCTGTCGGGGCGCAGGCCATGATCGACCGTCGCGGCGCAGACATTGCACCCGCCCTGCCGCAACAGATGCAGAAGGGCGACGGAATCTCCGCCGCCCGACAAGGCCACGCCGATGCTGTGACCGGCCAGAAGATCCAGCCGATCCCGCAGGTTTACGAACACCCCAGCCCCTGCATGGCGATCGGGGCCTGAGTCGCCGCCGTGGTGCCCGGATACTGGGTCGTCACCTCGCCCAGTGTCACGCAGGCTTCGGGCGTCTGGCCCAGATCGCCCAGAGCCTGCCCCAGCCGCAACAGGGAATCCGCCGCGAACGTGCCTTGCGGGTCGCCGGAATAGGCCTCCAGATAGGCGCGGGCGGCATTGGCGGTTTCGCCCAGCTTGCTGTAGGCCTCGCCGCGCAGATAATGTGCCTCCTGGTTCAGCGGTCCGCCAGGATAGGATTGGGTAAAGGTCGCAAAGAGCTCTGCAGCACGGCGAAAGTCACCCTGACCGAGCACCTCCTTGGCCCGGTCGAAATCCGCCTGTTCGCCGATGGCAAGCTCGGGCCCGCCAGACGGCGCGGTGGGGGTTGCGGGGGCAGGCGTCGCCGCCGCGGTGGAACTGTCGCCCCCCAGCGGGGCGGTGGCGGGCATGTTCATCGGGTCGCAGCCGGGCGTCGCCTCGCACAGGCGGAACTCGATATCGCCGATGCGGTTGGTGCCGTCGCTGACCACGCGGTTCAGCCGCAGTTCGATTTCCTCGGCGCGGGCCGTCAGGCGGGCCAGTTCGGCCTCGATGGCATCCATCCGCTGCAAGGCATCGCCGCCGCCGACCGAAGCCACGTTGCCGGTGGTGGTCAGTTCGGCCTTCAGGGAATTGAAGTCGGCCGCCAGCTGGCCCAGTTCCACCCGGATATCGGCCAGCGTCTCGGCCCCTGCGGGTGCCGCAAGCGGCGTTGCCAGGGGCAGCGCCAGAAGCGGCAGGATCAGTCGCAGCCGGATCACCTTACACCCCCGAACCGGCCGACAGCACCGTCACGGCGCGGCGGTTGCGCGAATAGCAGCTTTCGTCCGAGCATACTTCGATCGGGCGTTCCTTGCCGTAGGAAATGGTCTTCATCCGGCTGCCCGAAACGCCCTGGCTGATCAGGAACTGTTGCACGGCGGCGGCCCGGCGCGCGCCAAGCGCAAGGTTGTATTCGCGCGTGCCCTGTTCGTCGGCATGGCCTTCGATGATGATCGCATAGCCGGGGTTCTGGTTCAGCCAGTTGGCCTGCCCGGTCAGGATCGTGCGGCCTTCGGGCGACAGGGTGGACTGATCCACCGCGAACAGCACGCGGTCGCCGACCGTCTGGTTGAAATAGGCGATCGACCGCGGATCATTCGGGTCGCCCAGGCCGGTGGTGTCGACATAGCCGCCGGTTCCGCCCGCGCCCCCGTCGGCACCGCCCGCACCATAGCGGTCGGGGTTCTGGCAGGCAGCCAGGGTCAGCGCGGCCATGAACAGCAGGGCCTTGGGGGAAAACATCATCTGGTCTGTCCTTCTTGTTGGCCTATCTGGCACGATCCTTGGCCCGAACCGGGCATTGTTTCCAACTCTAACAGCTTTGCTCGCCCAAGGGAATCGGGCGCGGCGGATTACGGCAGCAAGGGCGACCATGCCGGGTCGCTGGCCGGGCCTTCGGTCGGGATCTGCCGCGCATTCCGGCCCGAGATGTCCACCGACCACAATTGCGCCTGACCGCCCGCGCCGCTGGTTTCGCGGGTGAACATGATCACGCGGCCATTCGGGGCCCAGGTCGGGCCTTCGTCAAGGAACGAGGCCGTGAGCAGCCGCTCTTCGCTGCCGTCGGTGCGCATGACGCCGATGTGGAACCGGCCCTTGTTCTGCTTGGTAAAGGCGATCAGGTCGCCGCGCGGGCTCCAGACCGGGGTGCCATAGCGCCCCTCGCCACCGGAAATCCGCCGCCCTTCGCCGCCCGAGACAGGCATGACATAGATCTGCGGTGCGCCCGACCGGTCGCTTTCAAAGACGATCTGGCTGCCATCAGGGCTGAACGAGGGCGCGGTCTCGATCGAGGGCGCGTTGGTCAGCTGGGTCAGCCCGCCACCGCGCAGATCCATCAGATAGATGTCGGTATTGCCGCCGCGTTCCAGACTGAAGGCCACCCGGCTGCCATCGGGCGAGAAGCGCGGCGCAAAGGTCATGGTGCCCGGCTGTTCGCCAAGGGTCTGGCGGCTGAGACTGCCGACATCCATCAGGGTGATGCGGGGAAAGCCGGTTTCATAGCTGGTGTAAAGGATGCGGTCGCCTGCGGGCGAAAAGCGCGGGGCCAGCACGATGGCCGAACTGTCGGTCAGATACTGCACATTCGCGCCGTCGTAATCCATCACCGCCAGCCGTTTGGCGCGCGCATTCTTCGGCCCGCTTTCGCTGACAAAGACCACGCGGCTGTCGAAATAGCCGCCCTCGCCGGTGATCTTGGAATAGACCACATCGGCCACCTTGTGCGCCATCCGCCGCCATCCGGCCTTGGTGCCCGCGAATTGCAGGGCCGCGCCTTCGATGGCGGACCCGTTCACCACATCATAGGCGCGGAATTTCACCGTGATCCGGTCGCCCGAGGCCGTGACGGCCCCGGTGATCAGCACCCGCGCATTGACCGCGCGCCAGTCGTCAAAGGCCACGCCGCTGTCAAAGCTGCCGATCCGGCTGATATGCGCCTCTTCCGGGATCTCGCGGAACAGTCCGCTTCCGGCAAGGTCAGAGACCACGACCCGGCTGAGATTGCGCGCCAGATCGCCCGCGCCGCCTTCGTCCACGAAGGTGGGGACGGCAATCGGCATCGGGTCGATCACGCCATCTGTGATGGTGATGCGCGGCGGGTCCTGCGCCAGAACCGGCGCGGCCAGCGGGGCAACCGCCAGTGCAAGCAGCGCAGGAAGGATGCGGAAGAACGGTTTCATCTGCCTCGTACTCCGTTTCTTGTTACCTTAGCCCAAAGGGCACATGAAATTGCGGGGAAATCCGGCGGCCAAGCGGCAGCTTGCCGACCGGAGGTGTGCTGTCGTCATCCGCCCCCTTTCGGGCGCAGAGCGTAAACCGTATCCGGCCCGGCCTTGCGGGGCCCGTTCAGCCAGGTCGGCAGATGCCGCCGGAAGGCCGCAGGAACAGGCGGGGCACCACATCATCTGAACCTCATCCCGTTGGGGTCGAACACGAAATCCACCACTTTCCAGGTTTCGTATTTGTCGGGCGGGAAGGGGATGCCGCCTTCGCGGGCGGCGCGGATGATGGCGCTGCGGGCGGCGCTGAATGCGGTGTCGGTGGCGGCCTGCGACGGGCCGTCGCTTTCCAGCAACTTGATGTCCGTGGGCTTGCCGGTGGGATCGAAGCTGACCCTGACCACGATGGTGGTGCGCATCGTGTCGGTCGATACGGCCCCAAGGCTCCACTTGCCGCCGATGGCCGATCGCACATCGCCGATCTCGCCCGCAGAAAGCGGTGGGCCTGCCGGGGCCAGGGTGTCGGAAGCCGCTGCGGCTGCGGCGGCGGCACGTTCGGCCTCGGCGGCGGCTTCGGCCTCGGCCTCGGCAAGCGCCGCAGCAATGGCATCCTCGGCGGCGGCGTCGTCAGTCGCTTCGCTGGCCGGG
This sequence comes from Paracoccaceae bacterium, assembly GCA_036745335.1. Taxonomy (GTDB): domain Bacteria; phylum Pseudomonadota; class Alphaproteobacteria; order Rhodobacterales; family Rhodobacteraceae; genus Pseudogemmobacter. The sequence continues at coordinate 87,549 of DAIOGH010000012.1, read as the reverse complement.
GTCTCTGCCGTCTCGGTCGCGGGTTCGGGCGCCGGGGCCGGACGGCTGGGCCGCGACTTCGGGCGCGGCGAACTGGCCATGCCCAGGGGGTCTTCCTGCGCTTCGGTCGCTTCGGTCTCGATCACGTCGCCGGTGTCTTCCGGCGCGGTATCGGGCTGCGGCTCCTCGATCACCTCAGGCGGCGTTTCGGCGGGTTCTTCGCTGGTCGCCTCGGTCGGCGTCTCGGCCGTCACCGTCTCATCCGGCGTTGACACCGGGTCGGGGGCGACCACGGGCGCGGGCTTCGGCTTCGGCCGCAGGCTGGTTTCCATCGTCGGGATCGGCTGCTCTTCCGGGGCCAGCACCACATCATCGGGGGCCGGATCGGCCACCGGCGGCAGCGGATCGGGCTCGGGCGGTTCGGGCGCGGGCTCCGGCTCGGGCAGCGTTTCCGTCAACGGTTCGGGTTCCGGCTGCGGCGCGGGGGCCGGGTCGGGCTGCACCTCGGGTTCCGCGGCAGGCGTCGGCGGGGCCGCTTCCGGCTCGGCCACATCGGTCTGTTCCGGCGCATCGGGCGCGGGCGGGGCGGGCGAGGTCGATTGCATGGCATCGAACTCGGCCGAGCTGATGGTCGAGACGGTCATCACCTCGATCGCCTCGGGTTCGGAATGGGGAAACAGGAACTCGCCCACGACCACCCAGAGGATCAGGCCCGCATGGCCGATCCCCGAATAGAGCGTGCCCTTCGACAGGCCGGTATCCTGCCCCCAGTCGGTCAACGCGCCTCAGCCCCCGTCCATCTTCGGCCCCTGGCCATCCGTGACCAGCCCGATTTCGCTGAATCCGCCCGCGCTCAGCGCACCCATCACCTGTGCCACCCGCTCATAGGGAATGCGGCCATCGGCGCGCAGGAACACCTTTTTCGATGTCCGCTCGGCCGCGATGGCTGTCAGCCGGGTGATCAGCTCATCCTCGGGCACTTCGGTCGTCATCAGCATCAGATCGCCCTCGGCGGTGATGGTGATGGTCAGCGGATCTTCCTGTTCGGTCGGCAGCGCGTTCGCCGCCGTCTCGGGCAGCTTCACCGGCACGCCGACCTGCAACATCGGTGCCGCCACCATGAAGATGATCAGCAACACCAGCATCACGTCGACAAAGGGCGTGACGTTGATGTCGCTCATCGCGGCAGCGGTGCCCCGGCGGCGGCGGCGATGCCCGCCCGATCCGCCCTTTTTCATCACCCCGGCGCCCATGGATCAGGAATCCAGCTGGCGCGACAGGATCGTCGCAAATTCGTCGGCAAAGCTCTCATATCCGCCCTGGATATGCTCGCTGTCCGAATTCAGCTTGTTGTAGAACACCACGGCCGGAATGGCCGCGACCAGACCCACGGCGGTTGCCAACAGGGCCTCGGCGATGCCGGGGGCCACGACGGCCAGGTTGGTGTTCTGGCTGATGGCGATCTGCTCGAAGCTGTGCTTGATGCCCCAGACCGTACCGAACAGCCCGATGAAGGGCGCGGTCGATCCGGTGGTGGCCAGGAACGACAGCCCCTTGTTCAGCCGTTCGGATTCGCGCGCGATGGCGACATCCATCGCCCGGTCGATCCGGGCCTGCGCGCCGGCAATCAGCGCGCCGTCCTGCTTGTGGCTGCGCCGCCATTCCAGCATCCCGGCCGAGAACACCTTTTCCGAGGCCCCCTGCGGCTCGGGTCCGATCTTTTCGAACAGCTCATCCAGCGGCTCGCCCGACCAGAAGGCGCGGTCGAAGATCGACGCCTCCTTGCGCGCGGCACGGAACATGATGTGTTTCTGGATGATGATCGCCCAGGACCAGAACGACATCGTCATCAGCATCAGCATGACGATCTTCACCGTAAAGGTGGCGCGTGCGAATAGGGCGAGCAAGGAGAAATCAATCTCCTGCGCCAATGCGAGAGTTTCTGTTTCCATTACGCCTGCTCTTGTTCGGTCGGGCCTTTGTGGCTCCGTTAGCGGTGATTCTAGCAAGGTTACAGGGGGAAAGCCAACACAACTTGGTTAGCGGCAACCCCCCGCCGACCTGCGGCGGGGCCGTCGGCGCATCGCCGATTAATGCAGTTGCACCGACAACCGCGCCCGCACTTCGGGCGGCAGCCGGTGGGCGTGGCCATCCTCGGACAGGCAGACCAGCGTCACCTCGGCCTGAAAGATCCGCTCGCCCGCCCGCACCACGGCCTGATCCAGCACGATCCGCGCGCCGCCGACGGCGGAAAGCCGGGTTTCCACCACCAGATCCTCGGCAAAGCGGGCCGGGCGCAGGTAATCCGCCTCGACCCGGCGCACGGCGAAGACCACGCCCAGCCGCGCCCGCAGGTCCATCTGGTCGATGCCCAGGGCCGCGATCCATTCACTGCGGCCACGTTCGATGAATTTCAGATAGTTGGCATAATAGACGATGCCCGCAAGATCGGTGTCTTCGTAATAGACCCTGACGGGCAGGCTGTGCGCGGGACCGGACATGGCGGCACATTAGCCGCCGCAGGCTGCCGCTGCCAAGTGTCAACCCGTCGACACCAGCGCGTTCAGATCGCCGGTGATCGTCGCGATGGTTTCGGCCAGCACGGCGGTCTCTTCGGACAGGCGCGAGACTTCATTGGCGACAAAGCCGAAACTGGCCCCCATCGGCCCGGCCCGCCCCGCCTCCAGCCGGGCATTGATCGCCAGGATGCGCAGGGTGCGCAGCACATTGACGATGGGCACCGTGCTTTTCAGCAAAAGCCGCGACTTGTCGGAAATCGCCTCCAGCATCTCGATATTGTGCAGTTCCGCCCGGCGGCTGCGGTCGCTGTCGACGACCACGCCTTCAAGATACACCAGTTCATCGCCCTGAAACACGCCGCCGCCGATCTCGCGCACCCAGACATCGGTTCCGTCGGGTCGCAGGATCCGGTAATCCACGCTCCAGTTGCCGCGCGACGCCAGGGCGGCATCAACGGCCGCATAGACCGCCGCCAGATCCTCGGGGTGGGTCTGCGCGGTATAGGACCGGCGTTCAGACCCGGTAAAGGCCAGTGCGGGGCGGCCGGTCAACCGGTCGACCGCGCCCGCCATGTAGATCATCGAATAGTCCCGGTCGTTCCGGCATCGGTAAAGAAAACCGTCCATTCGGCCGATGATACTGTAGATCGCCTCATCCACACCCGCCTGATCCAGCATCTGCCGCCCCCTGATCCTGTCGCGGCACCAGCCTATCGCGCATGTTCTGAAGAACTTCTGAACGTCGATGTCACGCCGGCGTCCGCAGGACGCATGTCCTACGGCCGGGCACTGGCAACACGGCCCGACAGCCTCAGATTTCAAAGCTTGCGGCCTGGATGCGCCGCTCTTGCCGAGATCGCGGGAACATGGGGGTTTCTCGCGTTTCGGGACGGCCGGAACCGGCCTTTCCCGAAAACGACCCCGCGATGTGACACGCCGGTGTTCCGGCCGGAACAAGTGCGCCTCAGCCCTGGTCCAGCCGCGCCAGCAGCCTCAGCGCATGGGTGGCATCCCGCGCCACCGGCGGCAGAACCGGGTCATAGGCCGCGCGGATCAGGCTGGCGATGGCCGGCCGCAGGATCACCCTGTCGCCGTCGCGGGCCAGAGGCGAAACGGCGGCAAAGGCATCTTCCCCCCAGGACAGCATGACCTGCGCCGCCTGCGCCAGCGCCAGATCGGCGGCGGGCAGCGCCTGAAGATGCCGGTCCATCCGCAGGAAGACAAAGGCCGCGCGGATCGTGCCTTCGGCATCATAGCGAAAGGCGCGGTACTGGTTCGCCCCCTGCGCCGCCAGCCGGTCGCAAAGCGGGGCCAGATCAGGGATCAGCCGGTCAAGGTTGGGAACCTGCGGCAGTTCGGCCCAGTCGCGGAAGAAGAAGACCATCAGATTGGCCCCCAGTTCCACATCGGTCTCCGACATCCGGTGCCCGGCATGGGCGATCACCGCCTCGATCGCCCCCTTGACGGTGGCCAGCGTGGCATCCTCCACCCCGAAGACCACCGGCACGATCGGGCGGCCCCAGCGGGCGCAAAGAAAATCGCCGTCGCGGCGGGTGAAAAGCGCGGTGATCTGGTCGGGCGTCATGGCGCGGGTTTCCCGCAGGGCGGCAGCCGGGTCAAGGGGGCGCTTGCAGCCCCTCGTCCGGCCCAAGATGCCCGGCCCATTTGCGGCGGAAGGCCGCGGCAAGGTCGATGCCCTGCCAGTCGGCAAAAAGCAGCAGAAAGCCCAGCACATCCGCCGCCTCGTCCTCCAGTGCGGCCCGGCTGCCCTGCCCCCGCGCCCGGCCGTTCAGCTTCAGCCAGGCGGATTGCAACTCTCCCAGCTCTTCGGTCAACTTGCCCAGGTGAAAGGCCGCATCGCGGTCAATGCCGAACCGCTGGGCATAAAGCGCACCGACCTCGGCCGCGATGCGCTGCGCTTCTTCGATCTGCATGCTTTCCCTTCCGCAAATATCCCTGGGGGGTGCGGGGGGCTGGCCCCCCGCCCCGGCCGGATCACGCATCGCATTACCGCCCGGCCATCACCTCGGCCACGCCGGGCGGCATGCCACGGCTGAGATCGCCCCAGGCGCGGGGGCCGATGCCGTCTTCCCACAGCGCGACCAGCAGCGCGCCGTCCGACAGGCGCAGCGCCACGGCCCCCATCGTGATGTCGCACATATGCGGCTGGCAACCGGTCGAGACCAGCCAGTCGCCCTGCACCGCGAAGGGATGCCCCACCACCACGATGCGCTGCGCATCCTTCAGCGCAACCTCGCCCATCAGCGGCACCAGCACCGGTGCCCAGTCGGCGGCCTCCAGCAGTTCCAGGCCGAAACGTCCCTCCCAGGCCATCACCGGCCCGCCGGGCGGCAGGCCCGACGGCTGCGGCCCGCGCACCACTTCCTGCACGGCGGCGGTCTTGCCGTCCCAGATGAAATCCACCTGCCCCTCGCCCGGCACCAGCGAAGGCATCGAGACGGTGACAGTCTCGGCATCCCATGTCACCTTCGGCAGGTCGGAACAGGTGCCGAAGACCTCGGTGATGCGGATCATGCCGGGGCGGGTGTCCAGCCAGGCAAACATCGCCGGACAGGCGGTGCCCCCCGTCGACAACCCGACCAGAACCACATCCCCCAGCCTGTCGCCGAACCAGCCAGAGGTCATGTCTTCGAACCGGAACACCTGTCCGCCCACGCTGACAACGGGATAAGTGTCTTCCCGCACAATCACGGCGGGCCCCGAAGGCGTGTCGATCCGCGCCAGTTCCTGCGCCGATGCCGCGCCCGCCAGCCCGCAAAGGGCAAGTGCCGTCAGTACCTTCCGCATGGGTTTCCTTCTCAGGCCTGCCCGAAAAGATCAGACTGCCCCGGCACCTTCGGCGCTTCAAGTCCGAGATGCCGCCACGCCTTGCCCCCCAGCATCCGCCCGCGCGGGGTGCGCTGGATCAGGCCCTGCTGCAGAAGATAGGGCTCGATCACCTCTTCGATGGCATCGCGCGGTTCCGACAGCGCCGCCGCAATCGTCTCCACCCCCACCGGGCCGCCGCCGTAATTCTCGGCCAGAAGCGTCAGATAGCGGCGGTCGGCCCCGTCAAGGCCAAGATTGTCCACCCCCAGCCGCGTCAGCGCCCGGTCGGCCAGCGTGCGGCTGACGACGCCCCCGGCTTCGACCAGCGCGAAATCCACCACCCGGCGCAACAGCCGCCCGGCGATGCGCGGCGTGCCCCGCGCCCGGCGGGCGATCTCGCGGCAGCCCTCGGGCTCGGCCTCCACCCCCAGAAGGCGCGCGCCGCGGGTGACGATCTCGTTCAACTCGTCCTCGGTGTAGAATTGCAGCCGGGTCGGGATGCCGAAGCGGTCGCGCAGCGGCGTTGTCAGAAGGCCCAGCCGCGTGGTCGCCCCGACAAGGGTGAAGGGTTGCAGGTCGATCCGCACCGTCCGCGCCGCCGGACCTTCGCCGATCACCAGATCCAGCGCGAAATCCTCCATTGCGGGATACAGCACTTCCTCCACCACCGGGGACAGGCGGTGAATCTCGTCGATGAACAGCACGTCACGCGGCTCAAGATTGGTCAGGATCGCCGCCAGATCGCCGGGTCGCGCCAGCACCGGGCCGGATGTCATGCGGAACCCCACCCCCAGTTCCCGCGCGATGATCTGCGCCAGCGTGGTCTTTCCCAGACCGGGCGGGCCGTGGAACAGCGTGTGGTCCATCGCCTCGCCCCGCATCTTCGCGGATTCGACAAAAACCCGCAGGTTGGCGCGGGCCTCGTGCTGGCCGATGAACTCCTCCAGCACCTGCGGCCGCAGGGCCCGGTCCGCATCCTCGGGCAGTCTTTCGGGGCGAAGGGCGGGATCAGAACTCATCGTTTACCTCGGCTGCAACAGCTTCAGCGCGGCGCGGATCAGGGCGGCGGTTTCGGCCTCGGGCGCTTCGCCTGCCACCGTGGCCACCGCCTGCGCCGCATCGCCCTGCGAATAGCCCAGGTTCACCAGTGCCGACAGCGCATCGGCGGTATGGCCGGCACGGCGGGCCGCCCCGTCATCCGCCCTCGCGGCGCGTTTCGGCCCCCCCGTCTCGGCCGGTTCGATCACCATATCCCCGGCATCGGCCCTGCCCGCCAGCCTTGCCCCCGCCGCCATCAGGCCCGGTGCCTTGGCCTTCAGTTCCAGGATCACCCGCTGCGCCAGTTTCGGCCCCGCCCCAGGCGCGGCCTGCACCGCACGGGCATCGCCAAGGCTGATCGCACGCGCCACGCCTTCGGCCCCCAATGTGCCAAGGATCGCCATCGAAGCCTTGGCCCCCACCCCCTGCACCGTCATCAGAAGCTTGTGCCATTCCTTTTCCAGCATCGTCGGAAAGCCGAAAAGTTGCAGCAGATCCTCGCGCACCAGAAGATCGGTGTAGAGCGCGCAGAACTCACCCTCGGGCGGCAGGGCGGCAAGGGTGCGGTCACTGACATGAACCAGATAGCCCACGCCCCGGCAGTCGATCAGCACCTGATCCATGCCCTTCCAGTCCAGCCGTCCCGAAATCTTGCCGATCATCCTGCGGCCCTTTGCAGCGCCGCCTGCAAGCGCCCGGCGGATTGGCTGTGATGGGCGTGGCAGATGGCGATGGCCAGCGCATCGGCGGCATCCGGCCCGGCGATCTTCACCCCCGGCAGGTGCAACCGCACCATGTGATCGACCTGCTGCTTGGCCGCATGGCCGACGCCGACCACCGTCTTCTTCACCGCATTGGGGGCATATTCCCCCACCTCCAGCCCGAACTGCGCCGGCACCAGCAGGGCGATCCCGCGCGCCTGCCCCAGCTTCAGCGTGGCGACCGCATCCTTGTTGACGAAGGTATGCTCCACCGCGGCCGTATCGGGCGCATGGGCGCGGAAAACTTCGGTCAGCTGGGCATGCAGGCTGCACAGGCGGCGTGCCAGATCCTCGGTCGCGCCGTCGGAATGGCAGATGCCATTGGCGACATGGGTCAGTCGCGCGCCCGCAACGTCGATCACCCCCCAGCCGAGATTCCGCAAGCCTGGGTCGATCCCGATCACCCGCATCCCTGCCCCTTTGCCTGTTGTTTTGGCAGGATTAGCACGAACAGGGAACATCCGCCAATGATGAAGTTTGCCTCTGGCTGCGGCGACCGTGGCCTGCCGTTTCAGACTTGCAAGCGGGACGCGCCACGATTATGCACATGCAGAATACGACGGGGCAGGCCGCAAAAGCGACCAGAAGGCACAGAAACCTTTCCGACCCCTTAAGAATCTTGGCAAAATTGTGTCCGCAGTCATGCAACGGCTGCAAGTCGGCCTTGCTTGGGCGCAGCTTGCTTTGCACATGCAGCAAGATTATTTGGCTGTCATCGAAGCACACCGCTTGAAAAACAAACAGAACTGAAAAGGAACACACCATGGCCGCCATCGAAACGAGCCGCCCGGCACCGTTCGGCGCCATCACGACGTATCGCGCCGTCATCACCCTGTCGAATGTCTTTGCCGCATTCGGCGCCTGGAATGACGCCCGCGTCACCCGCAAGGCCCTGTCCAAGCTCTCGGATCGCGAGCTGGACGATATCGGCCTGTGCCGGGGCGACATCGAGATGATGGGCCGCTGAGCCCAAGCCGAACGCCAGGCGTTGACCCGCGCTGCCAGCGCGAGGTCCGTCAGACAGAGGTAAGCCGCCACCCGGAACCGTCCGGGGGCGGCTTTTCCCATTCTGGGGCCGCGCGCCTACCACTGCCTTGGGCCAAATCAAAGGGCCCCCTCAGGGCCCCTGCGTCTTCATCCGATCCCGTGGCTGCCGCTACTGCGGAAAGACTTCGCCCAGCATGGCCGAGATTGCCAGCGTGGCCATATCGGCCTGCATCAGCGTGCCGCCCACGCGGTCGAACCCTTCCCCGGCCATCAGCGCATCGACGCGCTGTTGATACAACTCGGCCCCGACATAATGGTGGATCATACCCTTCAGGCCAAGGCCCATCGCCAGCACGACGATCAGCGGCTTGACAAGTCGCCAGACCGAACGGTCGCGTTTCCAGGTGGAGGACCGGCCGAGGGTGCCGCTTGCTTCAAAGCCATAGCCTTTGGCATGGGCTTTCTCGATCCGCGCAACGCGGCCATAAAACTCGTTCAGGTTGGGATCAGCCCACATCTGCTTCACCATAGTCGACGCCCCCGCCTTAAGGAATTCATGAGGTCACATTGCGGCGAAAATTGGGCAGCCGTCAGGAAAAGGCAAACACTTTTCAGATTTTCCCGTTTAAAAGCAGCTATTTAATTGCGACGCAGAACCAATACGCTCCATTCCCCAAGATCGTCGCGAGATTGAAAACCGAAATCTGACGCTACGTAATTTTCAATCACCTGTTCCGCCTGCACCGCCAGCAGACCCGAGAGAATCACCAGCCCCCCCGGTGCGACATGACGCGCCATGTCGGGGGCCAGTTCGATCAGCGGGCCCTTCAGGATGTTGGCGAACACCAGATCGAACGGCGCGGCCTTGCGGATCGTCACATGGTCGAATCCCGCCGCCTCGACGCAGACCACCCCATCCGACAGTCCGTTCACCGCCAGATTGGCCTGCGAGACCTGAACCGCCACCGGGTCGATGTCGCTGGCCAGAACGCGGGCCCCAGGCAGCACCTTGGCCGCCGCCATGGCCAGAACCGCCGTTCCGGCCCCGATATCCGCGACATTCGCCGGACGCAGGCCCGCATCAAAGAGACGGTCGAAGGCCAGAAGACAGCCAAGCGTGGTGTTGTGATGGCCGGTGCCAAAGGCCATCGCGGCCTCGATCTCCAGCGCGACGCGGCCTTCGGGCAGGCGGTGGCGGTCATGACTGCCATAGACAAAGAAGCGCCCGGCATCGACGGGATGCAATTCGCGCTGCACCCGCGCCACCCAGTCCACCTCGGGCACATCCGAGACGGCAAAGGCATTGGCACCGAAGGCGGTGGCCAGGATTTCCAGGATGATCGCGTCGGGTTCCTCGTGGAAATAGGCGCCGACTTCCCAGCGGCCCGATCCGTCCTCGATGTCGAAGATGCCGACGCCATAGGGCTCCGGGTCCATCCGCTCCAGCGCCTCGGCCAGCGCGCGGGCGGCGTCTTCGCCGTCAAGGGTGGTCAGGGCGGTGAATGTGGACATCGGGCTGCTCCTTCGGCTGCGGCGGCTTTAGGCGCAAGACGTGGGTATGGCAAGGCGGGGTGCGTCGGGGACCTTGTCCCTCCTCGCGGCGACAACCCGACGCGAGGAGCGCATGACATGCGACGACGCGCGGCTATCGCGCCGCGACCCCAGTGCCGATCGGGCAGGTCACGCCGGTGCCGCCGATCCCGCAATAACCGTCGGGGTTCTTCTCCAGATACTGCTGATGGTAATCTTCCGCGAAATAGAACACCGGCGCGGGCAGGATCTCGGTGGTGATCCGCCCCCGCCCCGCCGCCGTCAGCGCCGCCTGATAGGTGGCCAGCGAGGCCTTTGCCGCCGCCTCCTGCGCGGGGCCATAGGTATAGATGCCGCTGCGATAGGTGGACCCGATGTCATTGCCCTGCCGCATGCCCTGCGTGGGATCGTGGTTTTCCCAGAACAGCTTCAACAGCTGCTCATAGGACACCTGCGCGGGGTCATAGATCACCCGCACCACCTCGTTATGCCCGGTCAGCTGGGTGCAGGTCTCGCGGTAGGTCGGGTTCGGCGTATAGCCCCCGGCATAGCCCACCATGGTAAGCCAGACCCCCGGAACGGACCAGAACTTCCGCTCCACCCCCCAGAAACAGCCCATGCCGAACATCGCCTGTTCCATCCCGGCGGGCACCGGGGATTTCAGCGGCAGGCCGCTGAGGAAATGCGTCTCGGCGGTGGGCAGCGGATCGGGGCGGCCGGGCAGGGCCTCTTCGGGGCGCACCATCTCCATCTTGCGGCGGTCGGTGAAGAACATCTCGGTCTCCCTGTGATCCTGCGCCGGATATAGGGCGTCAGGGCGCAAAAGTCATCCGGCGGGCTGGCGCAGGCCGCGCGAGAACACGGTTTCGTGCCCCGGTTCGGGGTGGCGCGGGATCAGGCAGATCAGCCCCACCGCCACCAGCGCCATCCCGGCCCCCAGAAGAAAGACGTAATCCGGCGCGGCCGCCCAGAGATAGCCCAGTGCCGCGGGCAGGAAGACGGCGGCGATATGGTTGATTGTGAAGGCCACCGCCTGCGTGGGGGCAATGTCGCGCGGATCGGCGATCTTCTGGAAATAGGTGCGCAACGCGAAGGACAGCGCAAAGAACAGCTGGTCCAGGATATACAGCGCCCCGGCGACGACGATGCCCCAGCCGAACCAGTACAGCCCGCCATAGGCCAGGAACACCAGCGTCAGGCCGATATATTCGAACCCCATCACCCGCCGCTCTCCCCACCGGCCCAGGACGCGGCCCATCGCAGGGGCGACCAGCATGTTCAACAGATAGTTGACCAGCAAAAGCAGCGTCATCTCCGAGACCTTCATGCCGAACCGCTCGACCATCATGAAACCGGCGAAGACGACGAAGATCTGCCGACGCGCGCCCGACATGAATTGCAGCGCATAATACAGCCAGTAGCGGCGGCGCAGCACCATGTGGCGATGCTGCGGATGCGGGCTTTCGATCTGCGGCCAAAGCAGCGCCGCCGCCAGCGCCAGAACCAGCGTCAGCCCGCCCGAGGCCATATAGACGGTGTTGTAGGACAGCTGGAGCGCCTCCCACAGGGCGACGATCACGCCATAGGCGGCCAGCGAGGCGGCAGAGCCGACGGCGACGATGCGCCCGATGACCAGCGGCGCGCGGCCCTTGTCGATCCATTGCAGTTGCAGCGACTGATAGACCGTCTCGAAATAGTGAAACCCGATCGACGACAGCAGCGTCGTGACCAGAAGCCCGGTGAAGGACGGAAACCACGCCGTCACCGCCGAGGCCACGCCCAAAAGCGCCAGCGCCACCACAGCCAGCACCTGTTCGCGGAAGACCAGCAAGAGGACGATCACCCCGATGGCAAGGAACCCCGGAATTTCGCGCACCGTATGCAGCCAGCCGATCTCGCGCCCGGTAAAGGAGGCAACCTCATAGACATAGTTGTTCAAAAGCGCCGACCAGGTGGCAAAGGCCAGCGGCATGGCGGCAGCCATCAGATAAAGCAGCGTCTCGGGCCCGCGCCAGCGGGGCAGCAGCCGGGCCTCGTCAAGAGAGATGGTTCGCAGCGCCATGGCCCTGCATAGCGGGCAGCGGCGGGTCAGGGCCAGTGCAGGTTTGTGTGGGGCACAATCGAGGGCCGGGATGCCGGATTGCGATGGCCGCCATTCACCCCTAGAGTCTGTCCGGCGCGGATAGAAGCGCCGGACCGACTCTGGCTTCTTCGTGGTCGCGCGTCTTTCGCCAAAACCGGAGTCCACTTTTGTCGGACACGCTCTAGGACTGGGTCATCCCAGAGAAAGGCCCTGCCATGCCGCTGATCCTGTTCGCCGCGCCCGCCCTGTGGGACGAATACCGCGATCCCCTGCCCGCCGCACTGTCCGAGGCCGGGATCACCGCCCGTATCGTGACCGATGCCGACCCGGCAGAGGTAGACTATATCATCTATGCGCCGTCCGCCCCATTGCAGGATTTTACCCCCTACACAAACACCAGGGCCGTGCTGTCGCTTTGGGCAGGGGTCGAACGGATCGTGGGCAACCCCACCCTGACCCAGCCCTTGTGCCGCATGGTCGATCCCTGGCTGACCGAGGGCATGGTGGAATGGGTGGTCGGCCATGCGCTGCGGCATCATCTGGGGATAGACCGGCATATCGTGAACCCCGATCGCCTCTGGGATCCCACCTGCCCGCCGCTGGCGCGTGAACGCAAGGTGGCGATGTTGGGTCTGGGCGCGCTGGGGCTGGCTTCGGCGCGCGCCTTGCTGGCGCTGAATTTCCGCGTGACAGGATGGAGCCGGACGGCAAAGAAGATTGACGGGATCGATACCGAGCATGGGCCTGAAGGTCTGGCGCGGGCGCTGGCGGGGGCGGATATTGTCGTCACCCTTCTGCCGAAGACGCCCGAGACCGAGAATATCCTGAACGCCCGGACGCTTGCGCTGACCGCGCGCGGGGCGGCGGTGCTGAACCCCGGACGCGGACCGCTGATCGACGATGCGGCGCTGCTGGCCGCACTTGCATCGGGCCAGATCGGACAGGCAACGCTGGATGTCTTCCGGCAAGAGCCGCTGCCGCAGGATCACCCGTTCTGGGCACATCCGAACGTGACCGTCACCCCGCACATCGCCGCCGATACCCGGCCGTTTTCCGCCGCCCGCGTCATTGCCGAGAACATCCGGCGCGGCGAGGCCGGGGAACCGCTGCTGCATCTGGTGGACCGGCAGCGGGGATATTGAGGCGGTCTGGCCGGTCTCTCTCAGGGGCGGAACAGAATGCGGCGGAGTCTGGCCGGGGCGCGGATCAAGAGTCACGGACCTTCTGTCAATCGTGCCTTATGTCTGTCTCGCATCCTGCATGAGCGGATGTCGGGGGGCGCTTTCACCTGACAGTGAATGCACACGCAGCGGCATCGCGTGACACGCCACAGACAACCACAGGAAGAAAAATCCGAGGGATTGGGCCACTCCGGGCATCCAAAATCCCCCCAACCTGTTGACATATCCGGCGAATCGCAGGCGAAGTCCATTCCGGGAACTGGGGGCAAAGGCTGTCATCTTCGGATGGCATTGACTTTGAAAGGTTGCCACGATGGAAATGTTGCTGATGGTCATGCCCTTCCTGTTGGTGGGGGGGCTGATCGCTTTTGGTTCGGACGAGACAAACAGCGAAGAAGAAGAACCCCCCATCGAAGAGCCTCCGATCGAAGAACCCCCGATCGAGGAGCCGCCAACCGAAGAGCCTCCGGTGGACGAAGACGGCATCCTGCAAGGCGGGGCGGGCGATGACGATCTTTCGGCCCTGCCCCAGCATGACGCCGTTCGCGGCGGCGCGGGCAATGACACGATCACGGGCGCAAGCGTGACGACCGGGATCGGCACCGACGACAATTTCGACGACCGGCTGGAGGGCGAGGACGGCGATGACAGCCTGACCGGCCTCGGCGGCAACGACATGCTGTTCGGCGGCGCTGGCAATGACGTGCTGCACGACGACGCCGGCGACAACCTGCTGGACGGCGGCACCGGCGACGATGTGCTTTATGCGCGCAACGGCAATTCGACGCTGGTGGGCGGCGAAGGCAATGATACCTTGAACTGGGATGCCTGGTATCCCGAGGACGAAGGCGAATTGTTCGGCGGTGAGGGCGATGACCGGATTCAGGTCGTCTGGGGGAATGCCTCGGTCTTCGGCGGTGAAGGCAATGACACCATCACCTTCCTCGACGGTTCGGTGAGTGAAGTCACCAGCGGCGACGGCAGCGACGCGATCTACAGCGACAGCAGTCTGGATGTGCTGGATTACACGCCGGGCGAGGATCAGTATTTCAACCTGCTTTATCCGCTGGACGGGGTTCCCCCGGCACATGGGCCGATCACGCTGACGGCCTTTGGCGCGGATGTGCATGTGATGCAGGACGGCCAGTTGCTGTTCCGTCTGCTGGGAACCGATCTTGGCGATGTGATGCTGGATGACTTCCAGACCATGATCGCCGAACCCGCCTGAGCATAACCCCATTCAGGGCGGCTTTCCCCGCCCTGAATGTCGCTGGCGGACAAGACCGCGCCGGACATGCCCCTAGCCTGCCGGGCATGTCCTATCGAACCGGTGCCCTTCTTGTGGTTCTTGCGGCGGCGCTCTGGTCGCTGATGGGCCTGTTCATCCGCCTGATCGAAAGCGCCGACACCTGGCAGGTGCTGCTGTGGCGATCGCTCGGGGCGGTGGCGGTGCTGGGCGGCTGGCTGGGGGTCCGTGCGGGCAGACGGTCCATCGGGCGCATCCGCGACACCGGCTGGGCCGGGGTGATCGGCGGGCTGGCGCTGGTCGGGGCCTTTGCTGGCGCAATCTTCGCCATCCAGTCCACCACCGTGGCCAATGCCGTGTTCCTGTTCTCGGCATCGCCCTTCCTGGCCGCCATCCTGGGCGCGGCGCTGTTGCGCGAACGGGTGCGGCCCGCGACCTGGGCCGCCATTGCACTGGCCGGGGTTGGCATGTTCGTCATGGTGCGCGAAGGGCTGGCGGCGGGCGCGCTGTCGGGCAACATCGCGGCGCTGGTCTCAGCCCTGGGCTTTGCCACCTTCACCGTCGCGCTGCGCCACGGGCGATTGTCCGACATGCTGCCGGTCAGCCTGCTGGGCAGCCTGTTCTCCGCCATCGCGGCGCTGCTTGTGTTGGGCGTGACGGGCCGCACCCCCTTCCCGCCACTGACCGACATCGTGATCTCGGCGGCCATGGGGGCCGCGGTGCTGGGGGTCGGGATGATCCTTTATACCCGCGGCAGCCGGGCCCTGCCCGCAGCCGAGGCAACGCTCCTGTGCCTGGTCGAGGTGATGCTGGCCCCGGTCTGGGTCTGGCTGTTTCTGGGCGAGACGGCAAGTGCCGCCACCTTCGCCGGGGGGGCCGTGGTTCTGGTTGCCGTGGCGCTAAACGCGATGGCGGGGGCACGTCGGCGCGAAGCCGCCGTCTGAAACGGCGTCCTAGAGTCTGTCCGACGCGGATAGAAGCGCCAAACAGACTCTAGATTCTTCGTGGTCCCGCGTCTTTCGCCAAAACCGGATTCCACTTTTGTCGGCAGGCTCTACCCGCGCCCGCCCACCTTGGGGGCGCGGAACACCTTGGTGCGGGCGAACAGATCCTCCAGCCGGTTCAGCCGGTTCTGCACCTGATCGGCCAGCCGCCCCTGCACCTGGGCCAGAAGCGCCTCGATCACCACCAGAAGCGAAGCGGTCGAATCCCAGGCCGCCGGAACCTCGACCGCGCAGGCCAGCACATGACGGGCATGGCTGGCGGCAGGCGACAGCCAGCGGTCGGTGATCAAGACGACATCCGCCCCCTGCCCCGCCGCCATTTCGGCGAAATGCACCACGTTCTGTTCATATCGGCGAATATCGAAGACCACCACCACATCTCCGGCCCGCAGATCCAGCAGCGCCTGTTGCCAGTCGGTCAGCACATCGGCCAGGTACGAGACATCGCCGCGCATGACCCGCAACAAAGTGGCGAAATAGTCGCCATGGGCATGGGTCAGCCGTCCGCCCATCACGATGACCCGGCGTGCGGTATCGGCCAGCAACTCCGCCACGGTCAGGAATTCGCGCGCGGGGATCTGGGCAATGGTCGCGTCGATATTCGCCACAACCTGCGCCGCAAAGCCCTGCAAGGGATGCGCCGCCGCCTCGCGCCCGCCTTCGGGCAGGGTCAGCGGCGCGGTCAGCAGCCGCCCCACCTCGGCCCGCAGCGCGGCCTGATAGTCTGTATAGCCGCGAAAGCTCAGCTTCTGCACCAGCCGCACGATGGTGGGCGAGGATACATCCGCCGCCCGCGCCAGCGCGGTGATCGAGCCAAGCGCCGACATCGGGAAATGCGACAGGATATGGCTGGCCGCCTGCCGTTCGGCCCGTGTCAGATCGGGCAGCGCGGCGCGCATCCGCTCTTCAATGGTCAGCCTCGGGTCGGGGTGGTCCATCGTCCGCGCTTTCCTGTTCCCGCCAGAAACAAATGTAACAGAGAATCGGCTTTTGGAAAAATCTTGACAGATACCGGGCCGTCAGGGAACGCTGAAAGAAAAACGGGGAGTCGACTCGATGATGGCCTGCACTGACGCGGTGCCCCTGGGCCTGGGCGTTTGCTTCCCCTGCAAGGCGGGGGCGCACTGATGCCCCATGCCGCCCTTGCCTTTGTCCGCATCGTCGAAGCGGTGAACCATCGCATCGGGCGCATGGCGATGTATCTGCTTTTCGTACTGGCGGGCGTACTTCTGTGGTCGATCATCGCCAAGGCCTTTGGCCGCCCGCCGCTGTGGACGCAGGAAATGGCGCAGTTCGCCATGGTCAGCTATTTCGTCCTTGGCGGTGCCTATTCGTTGCAACTGGGCGCGAATGTGCGGATGGACCTGCTGTATGGCCGCTGGTCTCTCAAGGCGCGGGCTGCGGTCGATGCCGTCACCGTCTTTGCGATGATCTTCTTTCTGGGCGTCGTTCTTTATGGCGGCATCGACAGCACGATCTATGCGCTTGAGATCGGCGAGCGATCGCGCACGGTCTGGCGGCCCTATATGGCACCGATCAAGATCATCATCTGCGTGGGTGTGCTGATGATGATCCTGCAATCCATCGCCTTCCTGATCCGCGACATCGCGCGGCTGCGCGGCAAGGAAATCTGATGCCGAACGAATATATCGCCATCGTCATGTTCGGCGGCATGGTCATCATGCTCTTGACCGGCCAGCGGGTCTTTGCCGTCATCGGTTTCGTGGGCGCGCTGGCCGGGCTGCTGCTTTGGGGCACCGGCGGATCGGCCATTCCCTTCACCAGCGCGATCAAGCTGATGAACTGGTATCCGATGCTGACCCTGCCGATGTTCGTCTGGATGGGCTACGTCATGTCGGAAACCCGCATGGCCGACGATCTTTACCGGATGTTCCATTTGCTGTTCGGCCCGGTGCCGGGCGGGCTGGCCATCGGAACGATCTTCCTGATGGTGCTGATTTCCGCGATGAACGGGCTGTCGGTTGCCGGCCTTGCCATCGGGGCCACCATCGCCCTGCCCGAGATGCTGAAACGTGGCTATGACAAGGTGATGATCACCGGCGTCATTCAGGGCGGGTCCAGCCTTGGCATCCTGATCCCGCCATCGGTGGTACTGGTGCTTTATGCCATGATCGCGCGGCAGCCGGTCGGGCAGCTTTGGCTGGCGGGCGTGTTTCCGGGGCTGATGATGGCCGGGGTCTTCATCCTCTACATCGTCCTGCGCACCGCCGCGAATCCGAAGCTGGGCCCTGCCCTGCCGAAAGAGGAGCGCCATGTGTCGGCCGAAGAGGTCGGGCGGCTGGTCCTGGCGGGTCTTCTGCCGCTGGTGATCTTCGCCGCAATGATGGGCCCCTTCATCTATGGCTGGGCCAGCCTTGTCGAAGCCTCGGTGATCGGAGCCTCGATCGCCACCCTGGCGGCGGTTCTGCGCGGGCGGATGACACGGAAGGTATTCGACAGCTGCATGGTGCAGACGCTGGGCGTCAGCTGCATGTTCATGTGGATCATCCTGGCCGCGCTGGCCTTTGGCGCGGTCTTCGACGGGCTGGGCGCAGTCAGCGCCATCGAGGATCTGTTCCTGCGCGACATGGGCCTGTCGCCCTGGACCATCCTGATCCTGATGCAGGTGTCCTTCCTGGTCATGGGCATGTTCCTTGACGATACCGCGATGCTGGTGATCGTGGCGCCGCTTTACATCCCGCTGGTGGCCAAGCTGGACCTTGGCATGCACCCGTCGGATGCGCTGATCTGGTATGGGGTGCTTTACACCATCACCTGCCAGATCGCCTATATCACGCCGCCCTTCGGCTATAACCTGTTCCTGATGCGGGCCATGGCGCCGGATCACGTCACGCTGGCCGACATCTACCGCTCGATCGTGCCGATCGTGGCGCTGATGCTGCTGACGCTGGTGATCGTCATGGTCTTCCCCGACATCGCGCTCTGGCTGCCGCATCAGGTTTACGGCGCCCCCTAGACCCAAGGCGGGCAAGAGACCCGCCGCATCAAGACCCATCAACCACGGAGGTAACAATGACGACGACCAGACGGAAATTCCTGAGCACCGGCGCCCTTGCCGGGGCCGCCGCTCTTGCCGCCCCTGCCGTTCGGGCGCAATCCGCGCCGATCAAATGGCGGATGCAGACCTATGCCGGGGCCGCCCTGGGCGAGCATGTGACCAAGCCCGCCATCGACGCCTTCAACAAGATTGCCGCCGGCCAGATGGAAATCGAGCTTTACTATGCCGATCAGTTGGTCCCGACGTCCGAGCTGTTCCGCGCCATGCAATCGGGCACCATCGACGCCGTGCAGTCCGATGACGATTCCATGCAATCCCCGACCGAGGTGACGGTGTTCGGCGGCTACTTCCCGCTGGCGCTGCGCTACAGCCTGGATGTGCCGGTGCTGTTCAACCAATACGGGCTGGATGCGATCTGGAAGGAAGAATACGCCAAGGCAGGCGTGCAGCACATCTCGGCCGGGTCTTGGGACCCCTGCCATTTCGCCACCAAGGACCCGATCAACAGCTTGGCCGACCTGCAGGGCAAGCGGGTCTTCACCTTTCCGACCGCGGGCCGGTTCCTCGCGCAATTCGGCGTGGTGCCGATGCAGCTGCCGTGGGAGGACATCCAGGTCGCGCTGCAAACCGGGGAACTGGACGGCATCGCCTGGTCGGGCATCACCGAGGACTACACGGTGGGCTGGGCCGATGTGACCAAGTATTTCCTGACCAACAACATCTCGGGGGCCTGGATCGGGCATTTCTTCGCCAATCAGGCACGCTGGAACGAGGTGCCGGAACACCTCCAGACCCTGATGAAAGTCTGCTTCGAGCAGTCGCACTACTACCGCCAGTGGTGGTATTGGGGCGGCGAGGCCGACCTGCGCGTCAACGGGCCGAAGCTGCAACTGACCTCGATCCCCGATGCCGAATGGGCCACCGTGGAACAGGCCGCCGCGACCTTCTGGGACGAGATCGCCGCGGAATCCGAGGTGAAGGCCAAGGTGGTGGCCATCATCAAGCAATACAACGACGTGATGTCCAAGGCCGGGCGGCCCTACCGCTACGGCTGATCGGCAAGGGGCCGGGTGCTTCGGTGCCCGGCCCGACCTGAGGGAGGAAGACGGATGCACCATCCTGCCGCGCCCGATTGCTGGCCGCGCAAACCCGAATTCGGAGGTGCCGGGGCGCGGGCCTGATGACCGCAGCCCCCGCCGCCCCTGGCGGGCCTTCCGAAACCGTTGAATACATGAGGCAAAGATGCCCGGAACCCTGACCCTTGACGCCCTGAAGAAACTTGTCGCCAGCGGAGAGATCGACACCGTATTGGTCGCCGCCCCCGACATGCAGGGCCGCCTGATGGGCAAACGCTTTCACGCCGCCTTCTTCGTGGATGGCGGCCACAAGGAAACCCATTGCTGCAATTACCTGCTGGCCGTGGACATGGAGATGACCACCGTCCCCGGTTACAAGACCAGCAGCTGGGAAAAAGGCTACGGCGACTACATGATGAAGCCGGACCTTTCCACCATGCGCGCCCTGCCCTGGCTGCCGGGCACGGTGCTGGTGCTGGCCGATTTCCTGGAACATGACGGGGCGACGCCGGTGGCGGTTTCCCCCCGCGCGATCCTGAAGAAGCAGGTCGCCCGCGCCCGCGCCATGGGGTTCGAGCCGATGATGGCGACGGAACTTGAGTTCTACATCTTCGAGAACAGCTATGACGGCTTGCGCGACGGCGGGCTTTCGGCGCTGAAGCCGATCTCGGGCTATAACGAGGATTACCACATCTTCCAGACCACCAAGGAAGAGGGGCTGATGCGGGCCGTGCGCAACGGCCTTCATGCCGCCGGGATCCCGGTCGAGAACACCAAGGGCGAGGCGGACGCCGGCCAGCACGAGGTGAACTACAAATATTCCGACGCGCTGGACACCGCCGACAACCATGTGATCGTCAAGCAGGCGGTGAAGGAAATCGCCCATGCGGCGGGCAAGTCCGTCACCTTCATGGCCAAGTATGACCACCGCAAGGCGGGGTCATCCAGCCATGTCCACCAGAGCCTGTGGACAAAGGACGGCAAGCCCGCCTTTGCCGACCATGACGACCCGCACGGCATGTCCGCCACGATGAAGCATTTCCTGGCCGGTCAACTGGCCCATGCCACCGAAATCACCGCTTTCCTGGCACCTTACGTCAACAGCTACAAACGGTTCTGCATCGGGCTTTTCGCGCCCACGAAAGCAGTCTGGAGCGCCGACAACCGCACCGCCGGATTCCGCATCTGCGGGCTGCATTCCAAGGCGATCCGGGTCGAATGTCGCATCCCCGGTTCCGACGTGAACCCCTATCTGGCCTGTGCTGCCCTTCTGGCGGCGGGGTTGGACGGCATCGAACAGAAACTGGAGCTGGAACCCGAATTTTCAGGCGATGTCTATTCGGCCAAGGAAGCCCGCGAGATCCCGCACAACCTGCGCGACGCGGCGGCGGCGCTGCGGGGCAGCGCCATGCTGCGCAAGGCGTTCGGCGACGATGTGGTGGACCACTATCACCACGCCGCGCAATGGGAGATCCTTGAGACCGACCGCGTGGTGACTGACTTCGAGCTGCAAAGGCTGCTGGAACGGGCATAAATAGTTACTGATAACACTTATAAGTGTTTCTGTTGATCTGGTAAGTCTCCCTGTGCATATTGGGCAAAGGAAGGCCCCACCGGAAAATCGTCATGAGCAAATACGATCCACTGACCCATCACCTTGCCGCACTCAATCTTGCCCGCATTCCCATGCGCTTTGGCGAGCTAGAGCAATTGCTTGGGTTCCCGCTGCCCAATTCGGCGCGCAAACATCGCGCATGGTGGAGCAATAACCCTTCGAATTCGGTGATGACAAAGGCTTGGCTCGATGCAGGGTATCAGTCGGAACAGGTGGATCTGGAAGGTGAAAAGCTGGTCTTTGCCAGGCTGAACGCCATTGACCCTCCACCTGCGGCACCCGTTGAGGTGCCTGCGGGGCCAAACGGCCGCCACCCGCTGATCGGATGCATGGCGGGGACCGTGATCATCGCTCCCGGTACCGACCTGACCGAGCCGACTGCACCCGACTGGCCCGACCAGCTGCTTGAGAAGTTCGACCGCCTGCTGGGACGCCGGAAATGAGCGGGCCGCTTCTGATAGACACTTGCGCGCTGCTGTGGATCGCCGCTTTTGCCGAAGGCGATCACCTTGGCCCGGTCGAGACAGCACTGAACGAGGCGCGTGACAGCGGTGCGTCGGTCTATGTCTCACCCATGTCGGCCTGGGAGGTTGGCATGCTAGCCGCCAAGGGCCGCCTGCCGATGCCGATGCCACCACGCGCCTGGCTGGATCGGGTCTTGTCGCGCTCCGGGCTGGCCTGGGCGGATATGCCCGTCGAGGTGCTGCTGGCTTCGTCCAACCTGCCTGGGGAACCTCACGGCGACCCCGCCGACCGGATCATCATCGCCACGGCGCGGGAATACGGGCTGCGATTGGTCACGCGCGACCGCAAGATACTGGACTATGCGGCGAAGGGTCATGTCATGGCCCTTGCCTGTTGACGCGGGCAAGCGGCCCGAAAGGAAGGACGAAATGAAACCTGTTCAACTGATTTCCCCGGTGGATGGCTCGGTCTATGCCGAACGGGTGCCATTGGGGGCCGAGGCCGCGGATGCGGTCGTGGCCCGTGCCCGCGCCGCGCAACCCGCCTGGGCCGCGCGGTCGCTGGAGGAGCGGATTGCGCTGGTCAAGGCCGGTGTGGCGAAGCTGACCGCGATGAAAGAGACCGTCGCGGAAGAACTGGCGCGGCAGATGGGCCGCCCGATCCGCTATGGTCAGGGCGAGATGGGCGGGGTGAACGCGCGCACCGACTATATGTCCGACATCGCCGCCGAGACGCTGGCCCCGAAGATGATCGAGGATTCGAACGCCTTCCGCCGCTATCTGGCGCGGGCACCCTTGGGCGTGGTCTTCATCATCGCGCCATGGAACTATCCCTATCTGACCACGATCAACACGCTTGCCCCGGCGCTGATCGCCGGGAACACGGTTGTCCTGAAACATGCCAGTCAGACCCTGCTGGTGGGCGAACGTCTGGCGCAGGCCTTCCATGAAGCCGGAGTGCCCGAGGATGTGTTCCAGAACGTCGTCCTTGACCATGCCACAACCGAACGGCTGATCGGCGCGCGGGCCTTCGATTTCGTCAATTTCACCGGATCGGTCGGCGGGGGACAGGCGATCGAGCGCGCGGCGGCGGGCACCTTCACGCCCTTGGGCCTTGAACTCGGCGGCAAGGACCCCGGCTATGTGCGGGCCGATGCCAATCTGGATGCGGCGGTCGATACGCTGATGGACGGCGCGATGTTCAACAGTGGCCAGTGCTGCTGCGGGATCGAGCGGATCTATGTCCACGAAAGCCTGTATGACGCCTTCGTCGAAAAGGCGGTGGCCTGGGTCAACGGGCTGAAGCTGGGCAATCCGATGGACCCCGAAACCACGCTGGGCCCGATGGCCAATGTGCGCTTTGCCCGTGTGGTGCGCGACCAGATCGCCGATGCCGTGAAGGTCGGGGCAAAACCGCTGATCGACTCCGCCAACTTTCCCGCCGATGACGGTGGCGCCTATCTTGCGCCGCAAATCTTGGTGAATGTCGACCATTCGATGCGGGTGATGACCGAGGAATCCTTTGGCCCCGTTGTCGGCATCATGAAGGTTTCGGGCGATGACGAGGCGCTGAGGCTGATGAACGACAGCCCCTATGGCCTGACCGCCTCGGTCTGGACCGAGGATTACGACACCGCCGCCGGGATCGGCGACAGGATCGAAACCGGCACCGTCTTCATGAACCGCGCCGACTACCTTGACCCGGCCTTGTGCTGGACCGGCTGCAAGGATACCGGGCGCGGCGGCAGCCTGTCCTATCTGGGCTTCCATTCCGTGACCCGCCCGAAATCCTATCATCTCAAGAAGGTGTGACATGTCCCACGATGTTCCCAACCGGAACTGGTCCTACCCCACCGCGATCAAGTTCGGCGTCGGCCGGATTGGCGAACTGGCCGACCATGCGGCCGGTGCGGGGCTGAAAAAACCCCTGCTGGTCACGGACAAGGCGCTGGCCGCACTGCCGATCACCGCCGCCGCGCTGGATGTGCTGGAAAAGGCGGGCCTTGGCCGGGCGGTGTTTTCGGACGTGGACCCGAACCCGAACGAGAAGAACATGGAAGACGGCATCGCCGTCTACAAGGCGGGCGGGCATGACGGGGTGATCTGCTTCGGCGGCGGCTCGGCCCTCGACCTTGGCAAGATGATCGCGCTGATGGCCGGGCAGAAAAAGGGCCTGTCGGTCTGGGATCTGGAAGACGTCGACGACTGGTATACCCGCGCCGATGCCGCGAAGATCGCGCCGATCATCGCGGTGCCGACCACGGCGGGCACGGGATCCGAAGTGGGCCGTGCCGGGGTGCTGACCAACAGCGCGACCCACAAGAAGAAAATCATCTTCCACCCCGCGCTGATGCCGAAGGTGACGATCTGCGACCCGGCCCTGACGGTGGGGATGCCGAAATTCATCACCGCCGGCACCGGCATGGATGCGCTGGCACATTGCCTTGAGGCCTATTGCAGCCCGTTCTATCACCCGATGAGCCAAGGCATCGCGCTGGAAGGCATGCGGCTGGTGTTCGAGAACCTGCCCCTGGCCTATGCCAAGCCCGAGAACCTTGAGGCGCGCGCGCATATGATGTCGGCGGCCGCAATGGGGGCGGTGGCGTTCCAGAAGGGTCTGGGGGCGATCCATTCCCTCAGCCATCCGATCGGCGCGGTCTACGGCACCCATCATGGCACGACGAATGCTGTGGTGATGCCGATGGTGCTGGATTTCAACCGCAAGGCCATCAAGGACCGGCTGGCGGCGGCGGCGGCCTATTGCGGCATCAAGGGCGGGTTCAAGGGCTTCCGGTCGCGGATCATGGATCTGCGGGCGGAACTGGCAATCCCGGAAAACCTGACGAAACTGGGCGTCAAGAACCCCGATCTGGACATGCTGACCGAAATGGCGCTGGAGGATCCGTCCTGCGGTGGCAACCCGGTGAAGATGACGAAGAAGAACACCCGCAAACTCTATGAGGCCTGCCTGTAGGGCAGGCTCGTCCAGCGCCTTCGGCTTGTCCTCGCCCCCGCGACGAGAAGCCGGAGGCGCACGAGGAGCGATGTGGAATGACGCGGACCCTCTCCACCGAAATCGCCGTAATCGGGGCCGGGGTGATCGGCCTTGCCATCGCCGAGCGGCTGCTGGCCGAGGGGCGCGAGGTCACGCTGATCGAACCCGGCACGCCCGGCATGGGGTGCAGCTATGGCAATGCCGGGACCATCGCGGATTATGCGGTGGCCCCGGTCGGCACCCCGGACGTGCTGCGCAACCTGCCATCGCTGCTTTTCGACCGCAACTCGCCCCTGTCCATCCGCCGCGCCGCGCTGCCCGCGCTGGCACCCTGGCTGTTGCGCTTTGCCCGCCAGTCGCTGCCCGCCGCCGCCGCCCGCAATGCCCGCGCGATTGCGGCACTGTTGCAGGGAGCCGGGCCGATGTGGGCCGAACTCGCGCAGCGCGTCGCGGGGGAAGACATCCTGCAGCATCGCGGCTGCCTATATCTTTACCAATCCGCCGCCGCCCTGCGCGCCGCCGGAGCCGAGATGGCCGGGCGGCGCGCGCTGGGGGTCAAGTTCGATCTGCTGGACGCGGCGGACCTGGCGGTGCTGGAGCCGGGCCTGCCGCCGATGGCGGGCGCCGCCTATTTCCCGCAGGCGGTGTTCCTGAACGATCCGGGCCGGATGATGGGGCTGGTGGCGGCGCAGGTGCTGCGCCGGGCCGCGCATCTGCCCCTGCGGGCCGAAAGGCTGCTTCGGGGGCCGGATGGTATCACCATCGAAGGGCCGGGGCTGGCCCTGCGCGCCCGGCGGGTGGTGATCGCGGCGGGGGCGCACAGCCGCACTCTGGCCCTTCAGGCGGGCGACCGGGTGCCACTGGAGACCGAGCGCGGCTATCACGTCGAATGGGACATGCCTGCGCCGCGCCTGACCCGCCCGTCCTGCCCCACGGCGCGGGGGTTCTATCTGTGCCCGATGGCGGGCCGGTTGCGGGTGGCGGGGACGGTGGAACTGGGCGGGCTGACGGCGCTGCCCTCGCCGCATCGGGTGGCCAGGCTGGTCGAAGGCGCACGCAGCCTTTTCCCCGATCTGCCCGAAACACCCGACCGCGACTGGATGGGTTTTCGCCCCAGCCTGCCCGACAGCCTGCCGGTGATCGGGCCGTCGCAGGGCGGGGCCGAGGTGATCCATGCCTATGGGCACGGACATCTGGGCGTCACCATGGCCCCGGTGACGGCGCGGATCGTGGCCGATCTTCTGGCCGGACGCGCGCCGCATGTCGACCTTGCCCCGGTGTTGCCCGGCCGGTTCTAAGACGCGCAAGCCAAAGGAAAAGCCCGCCCGGAGAACCGGGCGGGCCCATGGCACAAGGTCAGGGCCGCAGCCTATTCATGGACCTTGCAATACCCGGCCGGCATGTAGTCGAAGGCCTGGTTCATCTTCCAGTCGATGTCGCAGCCGCCATCCCACATCATCTTCAGTGCGACATAGAGGATGATCAGAAGACCGACATAAGCGATCCAGCGGTGCTTGTTCAGCAGACGCGCGATGAAGGTCGCGGCAAAGCCCATCAGCGCGACCGACAGGATCAGCCCGATGATCAGCACGGTCGGGTGGCCATTCGCCGCGCCCGCCACGGCCAGCACGTTGTCCAGACTCATCGACACGTCGGCGATGACGATCTGCGTGGCGGCCTGGGCAAAGGTCTTGCGCGGCGCATTGCCGGCGACATCGCCGTCCTTGTCAAGATCCTCGGCCGTCAACGCCTCGGTCGCCTCATGGTGCTGCTCATGCCCGCCTTCGCGCAGTTCGCGCCACATCTTCCAGCAGACCCACAGCAGCAGGATGCCCCCGGCCAAGAGAAGCCCCACGATGGCCAGAAGCTGGGTCGTCACAAGCGCGAAGCCGATCCGCATGATGGTGGCGGCGATGATGCCGACCAGGATCGCCTTTCCGCGCTGCTCCTTCGGCAGCCCGGCAGCGGCAAGGCCGATGACGATGGCATTGTCGCCGGCAAGAACAAGGTCGATGCCGATGACCTGCAATAGGGCCATGAAGCCCGCGTAAGTGAAAATTTCCATGACTGTCCCCGTCCCGGTGCTGTTTTTAAACCGAGTTCCGGTGGTAACTAGGACGTGAGGGGATGGCATTCAACCGTGGCGCGGCAGAAAACTGTTGCTGCGGTGAAAATAGGCGGGCGGTGCCGCTAGCGTCTTCGTGGTCGCGCGTCTTTCGCCAAAACCGGTTTCCACTTTTGTCGGACACGCTCTAGGCTGGCGGTCCGGGATTGGCCGCTCTGGCCCATCCGGCAGGGATCGCCCGATGTTGCTGCTGTTCGAACATGCTCTGGTGGTGCTTGGCGTCCTTGCGGTGGCGCTTTCGGTCGTGCTGGCCCTGCAACGATCGCGCAGTCCGCAATCCTCGGCCGCCTGGATCCTGTTCATCATCCTTGTGCCTTATCTTGCGGTGCCGCTGTTCATCGCCCTGGGCTTTCGCAAGGTGTCGCGTCGCCATCTTTTGCCGCGCCCCACGCGCGAGTCCGCCGCAGATGCGGCAGGACGGCAGGACGGGCCGGGCGCGGTCTTCACCGCCCTGACCTGCCCGCTGCCGAAACCGGGCAACCGGATCACCTTTCACGACACGCCGACCGAGGCGGCCAGCGCACTTTGGCATCTGCTGGATGGCGCGCAAGACCGGGTGGATGTCATGCTGTATGTGCTGGCCGCCGACGACAGCGGCCGCGACTTCATCCGCCGTCTGACGGCGCTGGCACAAAGGGGTGTGCAGGTGCGGGTGATCCTGGACTGGCTGGGATCGTTGCGAAGGCCGCGGCGGGAACTGGCCGAACTGGTCGCGGCAGGCGGCGAATTGCATGTCTTCTCGCCCTTTCCGGCGCTTTTCGGCAAGAACCGGGTGAACCTTCGCAACCATCGCAAGATGGTGATGGCGGATGCGCGGGTGGTCTGGGCGGGGGGGCGCAACATCGGCGACGATTATCTGGCCTCACCCTCCGGTGTGTGGCGCGATCTCAGTTTTACGGTGACGGGGCCTCTGGTCGCCGATTTCGCCGCCGTCTTCCGGTCGGACTGGCACGAAACCGGCGGCGATGCCGGATGGACCGAAGCGGTGACGACGGCCGATGGCGCGGCCATGCTGCAACTGGTGACGGCCGGGCCGGACGATCTGGACGATCAGTTGCATGACGGGCTGGTGGCCGCGATCCACCGCGCGGACCGCCGGGTCTGGATCGTCACCCCCTATTACGTGCCGTCCGAGGCGCTGTCGCTGGCGGTCTGCACGGCGGCGCGACGCGGGCTGGACGTGCGGATCATCGTGCCGGCGCGGTCGAACCAGTGGACCGCCGATCTGGCGCGGGGGGCCTATCTGCGGGGGGCGGCACGGGCGGGCGGGCGCATCTTCCACCAGCGCGACGGAATGCTGCACACCAAGGCGCTGCTGATCGACGGCATCGCGCTGGCCGGATCGGCCAATTTCGACGTGCGGTCGATGCTGCTGAATTTCGAGATGATGGTCGTCGCGCATGACGCCGCCACCGTGACCGGGGTCGAGACGCGGATTGCCGCCCTGCTGCCCGGCTGCGACGAAGGTCTGGTGCCGGTCGGCAATCTGCGGCGGCTGGCCGAAGGGGTGTTCCGGCTGGGGGCACCGCTGTTGTGACCAACCCCCTGCGCATCACCAGCTACAACATCCGCAAGGCGGTGGGCACCGACCGCAGGCGCGACCCGGCCCGCATCCTGCGGGTGATCGCAGAAACCGCAGCCGAGATCGTGCTGCTGCAAGAGGCCGACCTGCGCCTGCCGCCGCGCCGTCCGGTGCTGGACCCGGCGGCCATCCGCGCGGCGACCGGGCTTGTGGCGGTCGATCCGGGCCATGGCCGGGTCAGTGCGGGTTGGCACGGCAACATGCTGCTGACCGACCCCGGCATCGGGGTTGAACATGTCGCCCTGCACGATCTGCCGGGGCTGGAGCCGCGCGGCTGTATCGAGGCCGTTCTGCTGCGGGACGGCATTCGGCTGCGTGTGCTGGGGGTGCATCTGGGTCTGTTGCGCGCCTCGCGCCGCAGCCAGCTGTCGGCGGTGCTGGGCTTTCTGGCAGAGGGTTCACATATGCCGACGCTGATCGCCGGGGATTTCAACGAAAGGTCGATGCAAGTCGGGCTGGGACGGCTGTCGCGGCAGTTCCGCATCCTGTCGGGCGGCCCGACCTGGCATGCGCGCAAGCCGATCTTTGCGCTGGACCGGATGGCCGTCAGCCCCGGTCTCATGCCTCTGTCGCTGTCGGTGCATCGCAGCGCCGATGCCGCCCGCGCCTCGGATCACCTGCCGCTGGTGGGGGAATTCGGGGTGGAGGGATAGGATGGATGCCCGCAGCGGCCGGGACAGGCCCGCACCGCGCGCCGACGTCTAGCCTGGCTGATCGACCGGCCGGAACCTGTCGTCCAGCGTCTCCAGCACCTCCACCCGCGCCGGATTCCGCAGCAGCCTGGCGTGGCGATACTTGAACGCCCCCGAAGACAGATCGACGATCCGCCCCGCCACCCATGCCGGGTCCAGCATGGTCGTGGTATCCTCGTCCGTCCCGGCCCAGAACGGCGTGGCGATACCCGACGGGGCCACGACCAGCACCTTGCCGATACCGGGATCGCGCGCAAGCGAGGCCCCCAGCATGGCCAGTCCGGCCTTGGTGGCGGCATAGGCGGGCTCCATCGGGCGCGGCGTATAGGCCGAGCTGGAGGTGATCAGCATCAGCTTCAGCGGTGTCGGCGCACGGGGTTTCAGCCGGGCCGCCAGCATCATCGGGGCCAGCAGGCCAAGATTCGTCATGGTCTGCAAGGCGCTGTCGTCCAGCCTTTCGATCGGTCCGCGTTGCAGATAACCCGCTGCATTGATCAGGGTCTGGACACCGGGAACCGCCGCAACCAATCCGTCCAGATCGCGGCCCAGAACGCCGACATCGGCCGTGACATCCAAGGGGTGAAACAGCGCTCCCGGCAGATCGGGTGCCCGACGGCCGGTGATGCAGACGCGATGGCCTTCGGCGACATAGTGACGGGCAAGATGCAGGCCGGTGCCCGAACTGCCGCCAAGGATGAGGATGGTCTTTGTCATGCTGTGTTCCTGTCCTGCGGGGCAGCAGGTTAGGCGGGTGCCGGGGCGGCGGCAACCGGCGGCCGATGCCGCAATGTTGCGGCCCTGTAACGCCGCTTGTAACGTCCCCTCCTCCTGCGCCTTCGGCGTGTCGTCGGACCGGGGCCTTCATCCGGCGGCCAGTCTTCGTGCGCGCGCCAGCGCCTCTTCCGGCAGCGGTGCCGCGCCCAGCACCTCGGCCACGGTCGCGCCGGGGCGCGGGCGGCGGGTCAGGAAATCGGCCCATTCGCGCAACCAGACGCCGCGTCCCATCCGCGTGTACCAGCGCTGCGCATGGCGCAGATCAGGGTCCTTTTGCAGGAACACCCGCGCCAGCGCCTTCGGCCGCAGTTGCAGCGTGGCCTCGATCAGCTTGACCCAGAGAAATACCCGCCAGGCCGGGACATGCGGGGTTTCCAGCACCTGATGCTTGTAATCCCAGTAGCGCAGGTCCGGCACCAGCACCCGGCGATGCGCAGATGCCGCGAAGAACGGCGTCCAGCGGTGCGGGGTGGCAAAGACCGACATGATCTGGTCCGGGTCATAGGCCAGGAGATGCCGTAAGAGCCGCCAGTAATCGGCATCGGTCTCTTCCTCGAACCCGACGGCAAAGGTGCAAAGCCCGATCATGCCGTGCTGCCGCAGCAGCCGGATCGCCTGCCGGTCCTTGGCGCGGCTGCCACCCTTCTTCACCGTGGCAAGGGTTGCCTCGTCGGTGCCCTCCAGCCCCAGAAGGAAGCGCAGGCAGCCCGCCCGCTTGTACAGATGCAGGATGTCGGCATCGCGCACGATGTCATCGGCGCGGGTCGATCCGATGATCTGCACCTTCACGTCTTCGGCGATCAGCGCCTCAAGGAACGCCGTCCAGGCCTTGCGCGAGGATGTCGGGTTCTCATCAGCCAGATTGACCAGTTCCACCCCATGCGTGCGCACCAGCCAGGCGATCTCGGCGGCAAAGCGCACCGGGTCGCGGTGGCGCCATTGCGTCCAGAATCCGCGCTGGCCGCAATAGGTGCAAAGATGTGGGCAGCCGCGCGAGAACTGCATCACCACCGCCCGCTTGCCGCCCCAATAGGAATGCCGCGTCAGGTCCACCAGCTCCCAGCCGATGCGCGCCGACTCCAGATCGCGCAGCATCGGCGCGGGCGGCGTGGCATGGGGCTGCCCGCCCCGGCGAAAGGCGATGCCGGGAATGGCGGCCAGATCTTCGCCCGCCTCCAGCGCCGCGATCAGGCGCGGGGCGGTCACTTCGCCTTCGCCCCGGACGATCACGTCGATGGCGGGGTTTTCCTCCAGCACCTCACGCCAGTGATAGCTGGGATAGACTCCGCCATAGACGATCTGCACCCGTGGCAGCGCGGCCCGGATCAGCCGCGCCAGACGCAGCACGGCGGGATGGGCCGAGGTCGACCCAGAATGGCCGATCAGCACCGCCTGCGGGGCCTGCGACACAAGCGCCGCAATGATCTGCGGGTCGTCCATCGGCGCGGGATCGGCATTCAGCAGCGTGACCTGATGACCCGCGTCAATCAGCGGGCCGCCGATGGCCAAATGGCCCAAGGGGGGCAGATGTTCCTTCGGCACACGGCTGCCGATGGCGGTGTGGGGCGGGTTCAGCAGGGTCAGGCGCATCGGGGTCTCCGGTCTGGCTCCGGTCCCGGATAACGCCCCCAGGGTGAAGACCCCGCAGACGGGATGCGCAGAGGACGTGCAGCCTATCCCCGGCCGAACAGCCGCTCCAGCAGGCTGCCCGAGGCACGGTCCCTGTCGACCCCGACCACCAGCGCGGCAATCGCTTCGCCATCCGGGGCATCCAGGTCCAGCCGCGCCACGGCGCCTGCGCCCGCCTGCCGGGCGATGCCATCGGCGGCCAGCGCGGTATCCTGCGCGCCGCGCCCTTCATAGGCCGGATGATCGGCGTGGATTGCATTGGCCAGACGGTCGTCAAAGAACATCTGGCCGGTCAGCACCGTGCGTTCGTCCAGGAACACCTTGTAATGCACATGGGTCACGCGGCCCGGATACCAGCCGGGAAAGATGCTGCGGAACTCGGCCACGCCATCGGCATCGGTGGGCTGGGTGCCGCGCAGGAAGGTGCCGGCATCGCCCTGAACGCCGGAATAATCCCCCGCCGCGTCGCAATGCCAGACATCCACCCGCGCGCCTTCGACCGGCTTGCAATCGGCCATCACCACCTGAAAGCGCAGCACCACGGGCAGGCCGGGGCGGCCTTCGGCAATGTCCTGACGGACCAGGCCGGGGTCAATGTAATAGGGGCCTTCGGTCACTTCGGGCTGCAGCAGGCAGACATCCGGGGTGATCAGCCCCGCCGCCTCGGCCTCGGCCCGCGCCCGGCGGGGAACGGTCACGGCAAAGGCCGGGGCCAGCGACAGCGCCTTCAGAAGGCTGCGGCGGTCAAGAACGGTCAGGGGCATCTCGGTCTCCTTTGCCGCTTTCACGACCCGGCTCCGCCATTCCGTCGCACGGAACGGGGGCCACAATGCGGCCCCCGCCCCTGTTTTCCGACGCAGCTCAATGCGCCGGTCGGATGAAGGTTCCATTGCGCAACTCGGCAAAGGCTTGCCGCAGCTCGGCTTCCGAGTTCATCACGATCGGCCCGGCCCAGGCCACCGGCTCTTCGATCGGCGCGCCCGAGATCAGCAGGAAGCGCACTCCCTCGGGCCCCGCCGTCACCACCACCTCGTCGCCCGCGCCGAACCGCACCAGCGTGCGGTTGCCCGACAGGTCACGGATGTTGACCTCCTGCCCGGCCACTTCCTTTTCCAGCAATACGCCTTCGGGCCGGGCCGCATCGCGGAACCGCCCCGCCCCTTCGAAGATATAGGCAAAGGCGCGGCGGCGGGTGTCGACACGGAACACCTTGCGCTTTCCGGCGGGCACGAAGACATCCAGATATTGCGGATTGGCGGCAATGCCGTCGACCGGACTTTTCACGCCGCGCCAGTCGCCGATCACCACGCGGATCGAGGTGCCGTCATCCTCGTGCCGCTCGGGCAGATCCACACCCGCAATGTCCTGATAGCGCGGCGCAGTCATCTTCAGCGCAGCCGGTAGATTGCCCCACAGCTGGAACCCGTGCATCCGGCCCTGATCGTCGCCCTTGGGCATCTCCTGATGCAGGATGCCGCGGCCTGCGGTCATCAATTGCAACGACCCCGGTCCCAGCACGCCCTTGTTGCCAAGGCTGTCGCCATGCTCCACCGTTCCGGCCAGAACATAGGTGATGGTCTCGATCCCCCGGTGCGGATGCCAGGGAAAGCCGGCCGCATAATCGCGCGGATGATCGCCTCGGAAATCGTCGAACAGCAGAAAAGGATCGGCCTCGGTCGGGTCCTGAAAGCCGAAGGCCCGATGCAGGTTGACGCCCGCACCTTCGACATGCGGCTGCGCGCGGCGGGTTTCGATCACGGGACGGATGGACATGGGGTCTCTCCTGAATTGCGGTTGGGGAGAAGATGGGGCCATGCGCCCGCTGCGCAAAGACGCAAATGCGGGGGTCGATTGTGCAGGAACGCACAGGGAGATGGGGACATAGGGCAGCGCCTGGCCGCCGGGTGGGCGACCAACGGATGTTTGGGGCACTTTATGGTTCCAAGCGCCTCCCCCGCAGTTCTGCTGGCACCGTCGAAAAGCGCCCGCCCGAGGGGGCGGTCGGGCGCTGCCCGGCGGGCTTCGCCCTTGATTCCGGGCAAGATTGCGCAGCCTGTGCTACCGACTGTACCTTCGCTTCGGTGCTTCGATCTGGAAACGCACTTCACGCAATGCCTCAAGCTTAACAAGCTCCTTGAAGAAAGCGCGCCTTCCTTGCGAACTCCCTCCAGTTTCCCAGCCGTGCCTCATGCGCGAAATAGTGGCATTGAGTTGCTCCAGCGTCATCGTTGAAGCTTCTTTTTCAATTTTCCTGCTGGCAGACGACTTACTCATGAATTCTCACCGCAACGAAAGTTGGCCGTGAAATTCCCTGACAAACCCCGAACGCCCACGACCAACCCCTTGATTTCCTGACCGCATCCCCGCTCGTCCACCGTGGACACTACCCCGCCAGATGGCGCAACCCTTGCGTCACATCGGTGCGGACGGCCAGCCGCAGCCCCGGCTCGTCCCCCGCCTTCAATGCGGCCAGGATCATCCGGTGGTGCTGCGGCGGTTCGCGGCGCAGCACCCGGGCATAAACCGCCCGCATCGTCGGCCCCAGTTGCAACCAGACCGTCTCGCACAGCGCCAGCATGGCCGGGGTCTGGGCCCGCAGGTACAGGCTGCGGTGGAATTCCAGATTGGTGCGCACATAGGCCACCGCATCGCCCTTCAGCGCGGCTTCGGCATTCAGTGCGTTGATGGTGGCCAGCCGCTCGATCAGCGCAAAATGGGCGCGCGGCAGGGCACGGGCGGCCATCTCCGGCTCCAGCATCGCACGGATCGCCGCCAGTTCCTCGATCCGCTCCGGCGAAAGTTCCGGCGTCGTCACCCGGCCCGAGGAGGACAGCGTCAGCGCGCCTTCGGCGACCAGCCGCCGCACCGCCTCACGCGCCGGCGTCATCGAGACGCCGAACTGCCGGCCGATGCCGCGCAAGGTCAGCGCCTGGCCGGGGGCCAGCTCGCCATGCAGCACCTGCTGACGTAAGGAGCGATACACCCGCTCATGCGCGGCGGCATTGGGGTCTGGCGGGCGCGGGGCGATCATGGGGCCAAGGGAAGCACCGGGCGGCGGGGCGGTCAATAGCCGTCCCCCTCGCCGGGCCCGCCGGGGGCGAAGCGAAAGCGGTGCAGCCCGCCGCCCTGATCGTGCAGCCAGGCCCGCTGGCGTTCCCACTGCGGGCAGATCCGGGTGACGACCGCCCAATAGGCCGGCGAATGGTTCATCTCGACCAGATGCGCCACCTCATGCGCGGCGACGTAATCCAGCACCGACGGCGGGGCCAGGATCAGCCGCCAGGAATACATCAGCGTGCCGTCATGGCTGCACGACCCCCAGCGCGACCGGGTATCGCGCAGCACCAGCCGGGAATAGCCGCGGCCGACCAGCCCGGCATAATGCGTGCTGGCCTGCGCCAGCCGGTCGCGCGCCAGCGCCTTCAGCCAGGCCGCAACCCGTGGCCCTGCCTGCGCCGGATCGCCGGGCACCAGCAGCCGGTCGCCGTCGGCCTTGATCGCGCGGCCCGGCCCCTGTTCCAGCCGCAGGAGCCGCCCCTCGACCGGCAGGTCGGTGCCGATGGCCACGGGCAGGCCCAGCGCCTCGGGCATCCGGGCCAGCGTCCGGCGCAGCCAGCCCTCTTGCGTTGCCAGAAAGGCCAGCGCCTCGGCCTCGCGGGCGCGGACCGGCAGCGACAGCGTCACCTTGCCGTCCAGCCGTGACACCCGCAGCGAGAATCGCCGCGCGCGGGCCGACCGGCGCAGATGGACCTCGACCGGAGGATTGCCCGGCAGAACTGGCATCGCGGCGCTTTTCCCCCTTGATCCTGCGGCCCGCCGGGGCCATTTCCCCGGTCTGGCGAAAGCCTTTGACACCGCCCGGCACCTGTGGCAAGGGGCGGCTTTCCGAACACCCAGTGAAGGGACTACCCATGCCCAAAGCAGAATGGGGCACCAAGCGCATCTGCCCGACGACCGGCAAGCGTTTCTACGACCTGGGCCGCAGCCCGGTGGTCAGCCCCTATACCGGCGAAGTGGTCGACATCGAATCCGCCCGCCGCAAGCTGGCCGCTTCGGTCATCGCCCGCGTCTCGCCCGAGAAGGACGACGAAGTTCTGGTCGACGATCTGGAAGCCGATGACGACCTGATGGAAACCGCCGTCTCGGACGAAGCCGAGATGGACGATGGCCTGCTGGAAGACGACGCCGACGACAATGTCTCGCTGGACGAACTGGCGGATGTCGCGGGCGACGAAGAAGAAGGCTGATTGCCTCGGGGCGCGCGGCGTGGCGGTTTTCCGACGGTGCATTTTCCCTCTTGCACCCCCCCGCGCGCTCTACTAGATACCCGGCACCGCGGCGGAAACGCCGCGCCCAAGGCGGGGCCGTAGCTCAGTTGGGAGAGCGCTTGAATGGCATTCAAGAGGTCAGGGGTTCGATTCCCCTCGGCTCCACCAAAAATCCATGACCTGAACGCCCCGCCCCCGGCGGGGCTTTGTTTTTTCGGCTGTCCCGGCCGCGGCCCGGCGATTTGATCGAATGTCATTGACAGTTGGCCGCCGCATTTGTCCAATCGGTCAAAGGAACCGGCCGCTGCGGCCTGAGTCCCCAACGAAAATCACAGGGAGTTCAAGATGCAAATGAAGCATGGCTTTTACCGTGCGGCGGCGCTTGCGGCGCTGATGGCGGGCGTGGCCCCGGCGGCGCTGTTTGCCGAAACCCCGGCAGACACGCTGGTTCTGGCGGATGCGATCGACGACATCGTGTCGATCGACCCGCATGAGGCCTTTGAATTCTCGGGCCTCGACCTGACCAACAACCTTTACGACACACTGATCGAACTGGATCCGACCAAGCCGGGCGAGCTGGTCCCCGGTCTGGCCGAAAGCTGGTCGGTCGGCGAAGACGGCATGACCTATACGTTCAAGATCAAGTCGGGCATCACCTTTTCCAGCGGCAACCCGCTGACGGCCGAGGATGCCGCCGGATCGCTGCGCCGCGTGGTCAAGCTGAACAAGACCCCGGCCTTCATCCTGACGCAGTTCGGCTTTACCCCCGAGAACGTCGACCAGATGATCACCGCCGAGGGCGACACCGTCACCATCAAGACCGACAAGGTCTATGCGCCGACCTTCTTCTACAACTGCCTGACCGCGGGCGTGGCCGATATCGTCGACATGAAGACGGTGATGGAGCATGAGGCGAACGGCGACATGGGCAACGAATGGCTGAAGGCCAATTCGGCCGGCACCGGCGCCTATGTGCTGCTCAGCTTCAAGGCGAACGAAGGCTATATCCTTGAGGCGCGCGCCGGGCATTGGCGCGGCGATGCGATCATGAAGAACGTCTTCATGCAGCACGTTCCCGAAGGCGCGACCGAACGGCTGCTGCTGGAGAAAGGGGACATCGACGTCGCCCGCGCCTTGACGCCCACCGATGTCGAGGGGCTGTCTGGCAATGCCGATGTGAAGATCACCACCGACGACGGCGGCCAGATCTATTATCTGGCGATGAACCAGAAGAACGAGGCGCTGGCCAACCCGCTGGTGCTGGATGCGATGCGCTGGGCGGTGGATTATCAGGGCATGGCCGACACCATCCTGAAAGGGCAATGGGCGGTGCATCAGGCTTTCCTGCCCTCGGGTTTCCTGGGTGCGCTGGACGACACGCCCTATTCGCTGGACATCGAAAAGGCCAAGGCCCTGCTGGCGGAATCCGGTGTCGCGCTGCCGCTGAAGGTCAGCCTGACCGTGCGCAACAATCAGGAACGGATGGACATCGCCCAGTCGATCCAGAACACCTTTGCCCAGGCCGGGATCGAACTGACGCTGGACGTGGGTGACGGGGCCACCGTGCTGGACAAGTATCGCGCCCGCCAGCACGACATCACCCTGCAAACCTGGGGGCCGGACTATCCCGACCCGCATACCAACGCATCGACCTTCGCGATGAACCCCGACAACAGCGACGAGGCCAAGGCGACCGGCTATCTGGCCTGGCGCACCGCCTGGGATCCGGGTGCGATGGGGGCCGAGGTCGAGGCCGCCGTGGCCGAGATGGACGGTGAAAAGCGCGCCGCGATGTACAAGGACATCCAGGCCCGGCACCGCGACGATTCGGCCTTCGTGCTGATGTTCGGCCAATTGCAGCAGACCGGCGCACGCGCCAATGTGGAAGGCTTCTACACCGGCGGGGCGGTCGATTCCGCGTCCTACTGGCTGGTCACGAAGTAAGGACCCGGCCCGCGCGGCATCCCCTGCCGCGCGGGCCTTCCCCTGATGACAGACGCATCCTCTGTGCCCCGCCCCTCGCGGCTGCGCCCCCTCGTGATCGGGCTGGGTGGCGGCCTTCTGACATTGGTCCTGACCTTGCTGGGCCTGATGTTCGTCACCTTCATCATCGCAAGGGTGGTGCCGATCGACCCGCTGCTGTCGATTCTGGGCGAACGCGCCACGGCCGAACAATATGCCGCAGCGCGCGAAGCCTTTGGCCTGGACGAGCCGATGTGGAAGCAGTTCGGCATGTATCTCTGGGATGCGCTGCATGGCGATCTGGGCACCTCGATCCGCACGCGAGAGCCGGTTCTGTCAGAGGTCGCCCGCTATTTCCCCGCCACGCTGGAACTGGCGACGCTGGGCACCCTGTTCGGGGTGATCACCGGTGTTCCGGCAGGGGTTCTGGCCGCAACCCGCCCCGGCAGCATCGCCGACCAGATCGTCCGCGTCGTCGGGCTGATGGGCTATTCCATGCCGGTGTTCTGGCTGGGACTGATCGGCCTTCTGGTGTTCTATGGCAAACTGGACTGGGTGGCCGGGCCGGGGCGACTGGATGCCAGCTACCAGATGATGCTGGAATTCAAGATGACCCAGTATACCGGCATGATCCTGATCGATTCCGTGCTGAACGGGGCCTGGGACATGTTCCGCAACGCGATCAGCCATATCGTGCTGCCGGCCGCGCTGCTGGGCTATGTCTCGATGGCCTATATCAGCCGGATGACCCGCAGCTTCATGATGAATGAACTGGGGCAGGAATACATCACCACGGCGCGGGTCAAGGGCATGCCGGAATGGCGGGTGATCTGGGTCCATGCCATGCGCAACGTGTTGGTGCCGCTGATCACGGTGATTGCGCTCAGCTACGCCTATCTTCTGGAAGGCTCGGTCCTGACCGAGACGATCTTTGCCTGGCCGGGCTTGGGCAGCTATATCACCGATGCCCTGTTCGCCGCCGACATGCCCGCCGTTCTGGGCGGCACGGTGGTGGTGGGCGTGGTCTTCGTCACGCTGAACATGCTGTCCGATATCCTTTATCGGCTGGTCGACCCGAGGGCACGGGAATGAGCGCGCTTTACCTCTGGCTGACCGATCCCAACCCGTCGTCGCGCCGTCAGGCCCGGCTGGGACAGGCCTGGCTGGCCTGGCTGCGCATCCGCCGCAACCGGCTGGCCATGGCCGGAATGGTGATCGTCGGGCTTTTGCTGCTGGTGGCGGCCCTGGCCCCCTGGATCGCGCCGCATGATCCGCTGGTGCAGGATCTGTCGCGGCGGCTGCTGCCGCCGGGCACACCGGGCAACTGGCTGGGCACGGACGATTTCGGCCGCGACATCCTGAGCCGCATCATCCACGGCAGCCGCATCA
Source organism: Paracoccaceae bacterium (assembly GCA_036745335.1). Lineage (GTDB taxonomy): Bacteria > Pseudomonadota > Alphaproteobacteria > Rhodobacterales > Rhodobacteraceae > Pseudogemmobacter. The sequence continues at coordinate 48,802 of DAIOGH010000012.1, read as the reverse complement.
CGCTTTACATCATCGGACTGGTCGCGGTGACGGCCCCGGTGCTGGGCCTGCTGATCGGCACCGTCGCGGGCTATTTCGGCGGCTGGGTCGATGCCGTCCTGATGCGGATCACCGACATCTTCCTGGCCTTCCCGCGGCTGATCCTGGCGCTGGCGCTGGTGGCAGTGATGGGGCCGGGCATCGAGAACGCCGTTCTGGCCATCGCGCTGACGGCCTGGCCGCCCTATGCCCGCGTCGCGCGGGCCGAGACGCTGACCGTGCGCAATTCCGACTACATCGCCGCCGTGCGGCTGCAAGGGGCCGGGGCCACCCGCATCATCTGGGGCCATGTGGTGCCGATGTGCCTGCCATCCGTCATCATCCGGGTCACGCTGGACATGGCCGGGGTGATCCTGATCGCCGCGGGCCTGGGCTTTCTTGGCCTTGGCGTGCAGCCGCCGCTGCCGGAATGGGGGCTGATGATCAGCTCCGGCCGCAAGTTCCTGTTCGAGCAGTGGTGGGTCGCCACCATGCCCGGCCTTGCCATCTTCATCGTCTCGCTGGGTTTCAACCTCTTGGGCGACGGCCTGCGCGACGTGCTGGATCCAAGGAGTGCCGGGAAATGAGCCTGCTTGAGGTGCAGAACCTGCGCGTCACCTTCGACACGGAAACCGGCCCGGTCCATGCCGTGCGCGGGGTGTCGTTTGCGCTGGGGCGCGAGCGGCTGGGGATCGTGGGCGAGTCGGGATCGGGCAAGACGATGACCGGACGCTCCGTGCTGCGCCTGATCCGGCCGCCGGGGCGGATCGAGGCGGACCGGATGGAATTCGACGGCCAGGACCTGATGCGCGCCAGCGAACGCGACATGCGCGCCCTGCGCGGCAAGCGGATCGGCATGGTGATGCAGGATCCGAAATACAGCCTGAACCCGGTGATGAATGTCGGCGAGCAACTGACCGAAGGGTTGCGGCGGCGCGACGGGCTGGGCCGGACCGACGCCCGCGCCAAGGCGATTGCCGCGCTTGAGGCGGTGCAGATCCGCGACCCCGAGCGCGTGATGGCTGCCTTTCCGCATGAACTGTCGGGCGGCATGGGCCAGCGGGTGATGATCGCCATGATGCTGATCCCGGAACCCGACCTGCTGATCGCGGATGAGCCGACCAGCGCGCTGGATGTCACCGTGCAGGCCGAGGTGCTGTCGATCCTTGACCGGCTGGTGCGCGACCGGGGCATGGGGCTGATCTTCATCAGCCACGACCTGCGGCTGGTCGGCCGGTTCTGCGACCGGGTGCTGGTGATGTACAAGGGCAAGGTGGTCGAGGAGTTGGAGGCGAAGAACCTGATGCAGGCGCGGCACCCCTATACGCAAGGGTTGCTGAACTGCCTGCCGCGGATCGGCGGCGCGCGCGGCCCCCTGCCGGGGCTGGACCGCAGCGGCGACTGGGCGCAGGAGGGAGCAGCATGACCCTGCCTCCCGAGACCCGACCCCGGAGTTTTCAAAAACTCCGGGCCGGAGCCTGTGAAGGCTCCGGCGCGAATTCTTCAAAGAATTCGCCAGCGCGAAAGGCTGCCCGATGGCTTTGATCGAGATCGAGAACCTGTCCGTCACCTTCCGCGCCAAGGGCCGCGATGTGCGCGCCGTGCAGGAGGTCAGCCTGACGGTCGGCGAGCGTGAGAGCTTTGGTCTGGTCGGCGAATCGGGATCGGGCAAGTCCACCATCCTGCGGGCGATCTGCGGCATGGCCCCCGTCAGCGGCGGCACGATCCGCATCGGCGGCGAGGTGCTGAAAATGCCGCGCGGCCCGGCCTTCAGCCGCAAGGTGCAGATGGTGTTCCAGGACCCCTATGCCAGCCTGCACCCCCGCCACACCATCGACCGCACCCTGTCGGAGCCGCTGGCAATCCATGGCCTGCCCGGATCGGATGCCAGGGTGGTGCAGGCGCTGACCGATGTCGGACTGCCGACCAGCTTCCGCTTCCGCTATCCGCATCAACTGTCGGGCGGCCAGCGCCAGCGTGTTGCCATCGCGCGGGCGCTGATGCTGGAACCGTCGATCCTGTTGCTGGACGAACCCACCAGCGCACTGGATGCCAGCGTCCAGGCCGAGGTGCTGAACCTGCTGAACCGCCTGCGCGACGAACGCGGGCTGACCTTCCTGATGGTCAGCCATGACCTTGCCGTGGTGGACCACATGTGCGACCGGGTGCTGGTGATGCAGCACGGCCGCGCGGTCGAGGAGATGAGCCGCGAGGATCTGGCCGGGGCGCGGATGACCACCGACTATGCCCGCAGCCTGTTCGAGGCCAGCGCCGACCGGATGCTTGCCCCCGCCGGAGACGCGGCATGATTCCGGTGTTCGACGGCCACAATGACCTGCTCTATCGCCTGCTGGACGCGCCGCAGCGGCGGGACGAGATCTTCCTGACCGGCGAAGGTAAGGGTCATCTGGATCTGCCCCGTATGCAGGCCAGCGGCTTTGCGGGCGGGTTCTTCGCCATCTACCTGCCCTCTCCGGTGTCGCATGACGATCTGGACTATCAGGCGCAGATGGAAAACCCGCCCTATTGCCTACCGCTGCCCGACCCGATCCCCTTTGCCGATGCCATCGGCACGGCCAGCACTCTTGCCGGGCATCTTCTGTGGATGGAGCGGGCCAGCAAGGGTGCGTTCCGCATCTGCCGCCGCACCGATGACATCCGCGCCTGCATGGCGGCGGGGCAAGTGGCCGCCATTCTGCATATGGAGGGGGCCGAGGCCATCGACGAGGGCCTGGACATGCTGCACCTCTTCCATGCCATCGGCCTGCGGTCGATCGGCCCGGTGTGGTCGCGTCCCACGGCCTTTGGCCATGGCGTGCCCTTTGCCTTCCCCTCCAGCCCCGATACGGGGCCGGGGCTGACCGAGGCGGGCAAGCGGCTGGTCCGCGCCTGCAACGCGCTGCGGATCATGCTGGATCTGAGCCACCTGAACGAGGCCGGGTTCAACGATGTCGCGGCGCTGTCGGATGCGCCGCTGGTCGCCACCCATTCCAATGCCCATACCGTAACCCCGTCATCCCGCAACCTGACCGACCGGCAACTGGCAATGGTGCGCGAGACAGGCGGCATGGTTGGGCTGAACTTCTCGGTGTCCTTCCTGCGCGACGACGGGCGGCGGATTGCCGAAACCGGCTGGGACCCGGTGCTGCGCCACATGGATCACCTGCTTTCGATGCTGGGCGAGGATCATGTCGGCTTCGGGTCGGATTACGACGGCTGCACCACGCCGGAGGTGATCGGCGATGTCACCGGCCTGCCCCGTCTGGTGCAGGCGCTGGCCGATCATGGCTATGACCGGCCGCTTCTGGACAAGCTGGCGCATGGCAACTGGCTGCGTCTGCTGGACCGGACCATCGGCTGATCATTCTGCCGGGTTCTGCGCCGCCCGCATCTCCTGCGCCAGCAGGGCCTGTTCATGGCTGCGCGGACGCGCCAGCCCCGCCAGCAGAAGATAGGCGACCGGGGTGATATACAGCGTCGCCACCGTCGCCAGCCCCAGCCCGCCGACGATGATCCAGCCCAGAACCTCGCGCGCCTCGGCCCCGGCGCCCTGGGCCAGCACCAGTGGCAGGCCGCCCAGAACCGTGGCGACCATGGTCATCATCACCGGTCGCAGGCGCAGGGTGGCGGCGCGCTCGATCGCCTGCCGCACGCTCGCGCCCTGTTCGCGTAGCTGATCGGCGAATTCCACGATCAGGATGCCGTTCTTGGCCATGATCCCCACCAGCAGCACCAGCCCGATCTGCGAATAGACATTCAGGCTGCCCCCCGTGGCCAGCAGGGCAAAGACCGCGCAGGCCAGCCCCAGCGGCACGGTCGCCATCACGATCACCGCCGAGACGAAACTTTCGAACTGTGCGGCCAGCACAAGGAAGACCACCGCCAGCGCGATGCCGAACGTCACCATCATGCCCGACGAGGTTTCGCCCAGGGTCGCCGCCTCGGCCAGCGGCACGATCCGCATGTCGGCCGACAGCAGTGGCGCGGCCAGGACCTGCACCTCGGCCAGCGCATCGCCCAGCGCCAGATCGTCGCCCAGGCCCGCGCTGACGGGCACAGCCCGCATCTGCGCCTCGCGCTCCAGCTGCGGGGCGACAGCGCGTTCGGTCAGGGTGACAAAGCTGGAAATCGGCACCATCTGGCCATCGCGCGACGGCACGAAGATGCGCTCCAGATCGCCGGGGTCGTTCACCGGATCGCTGGTCGACACCAGCCGGATGTCGAAACTGTCGTCGTCCAGAAACAGCGTGCCCACCGTGCTGCCATCCAGAACGGCCTGAAGCGCCTCGCCCATCCCGGCGATGTTGACGCCAAGATCCTCGGCACGGGTGCGGTCGATCTCGACGAACAGCTGCGGTTGCGTGGTGTCGTAACCCAGCCGCACCTGACCAAAGCGCGGATCGGATTCCATCTGCGCCACCAGCGCCTTTGCCGCATCGGCCAGACGCCCGTAATCATCGCCGACCAGCGCAAAGGACAGGCCTTGCCCGGCCCCGCGAATGCCCAGCGAATTCGGTTGCATGGCAAAGGCCCGCACGCCGATCACATCGCGCAGGCCCACCTGCAAGTCATCCGCGATCTCCTGCTGGCTGCGGTCGCGCAGGGCCCAGTCGGCCAGCGTCACCACGATGAAGCCGCGGTTGTCGGACCCGCCCTGCCCGGTGATCGAAAAGATGCTTGTCACCTCGCCGCTGGCGCGCAGCGGTTCGACCAGTTCCTCGATCTGGCGCATCTTCTGGTTGGTGTATTCCAGCGAGACGCCCTGCGGGGCCTGAACCGAAAACAGCACGGCGGCGCGGTCTTCGGGCGGGGTCAGTTCCTGTTTCAGCAGGGAAAAGCTGGCGACGGCGGCAGCGGCGAACAGGCCCGCGACGAAGACCGAGACGAGCGGCGCGTTCAGGCACAGCCGCAGGGTGGCGGCATAGAACCGCGTCAGAAAAGTGCCAAGCCGCGCCACCGGCCCATGACTTTCGGCATGCGGACGCAGGAAGCGGGCGGCCAGAACCGGTGTCAGCGTCAGTGCTGTGATCGACGACAGCAGCACCGCAATCGCCAGCGTGAAGCCAAATTCACGGAAGAGGCCGCCGGTCTGGCCCGGCAGGAACGACAGCGGCACGAAGACGGCGGCCAGGGTGGTGGTGGTGGCCAGGACGGCAAAGAACACCTGGCCCGTGCCCAGAACGGCGGCGGCGCGCGCACCCATGCCTTCGGACCTGCGACGGACGATGTTTTCCAGCACCACGATGGCATCGTCGACCACGATCCCGGTGGCCAGCACCAGCGCCAAGAGCGTCAGGATGTTGATGGAAAACCCCGCCAGCCAGATCGCCGCCAGCGTGCCGATCAGCGCCACCGGCATCGCCATCAGCGGGATCAGCGTGGCCCGTGCATCGCGCAGGAACAGGAAAATCACCGCCGTCACGACCAACACCGACAGACCAAGCGCGATTTCCACCTCATGTATCGCGCCGTTGATGAAATCGGCGCTGTCCGAGGTGACGAACATCCGCACATCCGGCGGCAGGATCGGTTGCAGATCGGCCACCACCTGCCGCACCGCCTCGGAAATCGCCAGCGTGTTGCCATTGGCCTGCCGGATGATGCCAAGCCCGATCCCGGTTTCGCCGTTCGAGCGCAGGACCGACGCCCCCGGCTCAGGCCCCAGCGTCACCTGCGCCACATCGCCCAGCCGGATGTCGCCGCCGACGGTCAGCGCCTCGATCTGCTCGGCGGTGCTGATGGCGGCGGTGGTGCGCACCATCAGGCTTTGCCGGTCGGACGACAGCGCCCCGGCAGGGGAATCGAAGGCGACATTGCCCAGCGTGCTGCGCAGGTCGGCCAGCGTCAGCCCGCGCGCGGCCAGTTGCATCATGTCGACATCGACGCGGAACACCAGCACCCGGTTGCCGAATATCTGCAGATCGGCCACACCGGGGGCTGCCAGAAGCCGGGTCTCGGCCAGGTCGGTGACGAGGGTGGTCAGTTCCTCGGCGCTGCGGCGGGACGAGGTGACGGCGATGCGCAGCACCGCATCGGAATCGGCATCGGCCTTGACCACGCGCGGATCGTCGGCCCCGTCGGGCAGGCGGTTCGCCACCCGCGCCACCGCATCGCGCAGATCGGTGGCCGCCACATCCAGATCGACATCGTCGCGGAACTCCACCGTCACCCGCGACGATCCGAAGCGGGACGAGGACGAAATGGATTTCACCCCCGCCACCCGGCCCGCCGCCCCTTCGATCACCGAAGTCAGCTCTCGGTCGATGGTTTCCGGCGACGCCCCGGAATATGAGGTCGAGATCGACACCACGGGCCGGTCGACATCCGGCAATTCACGCACATCCGCGCCCAGAAGGCCCGCAAGCCCCGCCAGCACGATCAGCGCATTCAGCACGAAGGCCAGGATCGGGCGACGCACGAACAGTTCGGTGCGCTGCGCCGCCTTGCTGCTGGCGGCGGCGGCCTGGGGATCGTCGGGCAGCGACATGGTCAACTGCCCTCGCGCGGCGGGGTGACTGCCACCTCGGCCCCCGCACGCAGCGCCTGCACACCTTCGGTCACGACCAGATCGCCCGGTTCCAGCGCGGCCTCGACCAGCACATCGGCGGCATTGCGTTGCAGGATGCGGATCGGCAGTTGCATGGCCTTGCCCGCCCGCACGATCCAGACAAAGGCCCCCTCGGCCCCCCATTGGATCGCCAAGGGATCAACGGCGGGATAATCCGCGCCGGTGAATTCCAGCGCCACGCGGAACGCCATGCCCGCGCGCAGCGCATCATCGGAATTGCCGATCTGCGCCTGCACCCGCAGGGTGCGGCTGGTTTCGTCGACATGGTTGTCGATGCCGGTGATCCGGCCCTCGATCGCCCGCCCCGGTGCCGAGACGGCATTCACCTCGACCCGGTCTCCGGGCCGGATCAGCGCGGCCACCCGTTCCGGCACGCGAAAGTCGATGATCAGCGCGCTGCGGTCCTCGATCCGCGTCACCACGGTCTGCGGGGTGATCATGTCGCCAACCTGCACCTCGATCAGCCCGACGATGCCGGTCAGGGGCGATGTCAGATCATGCTCGGCCAGATCGCGGCGGGCGGATTGCTCGGCCAACTCGGCCGTACGCAGCGCCAGTTCGGCATCCTGACGTTGCAGCGAGGTTGCCGTGCCGCTGCCCGCCAGCCGGTCGATGCGCTCCAGCGTGGCGCGGGCATCGGCCAGAACCAGTTCGGCGCGTTGCAGCGCCAGTTCCGCCGCACCGGAATCCAGTTTCGCAACCGGATCACCTGCCCGGACTGCATCCCCCGGCAGGGCCATCAGCGCCACCACCCGGCCCGATATGTCAGGCGACAGGGCCAGCGATTGCACGCCGCGGGCCGATCCGATGGCGGTGATCACGTCGCGCAGGGCCTGGGTTTCCGCCTGCGCCGCCACCACGGGAACGCCGCCCTTGCCTGCCCCCCGTCCGCCCTGGGGCGCGGCCGTGGCTTCGGCCGCAGGCACCAGGCCGATGGAGGCCATCGGTTGCAGAAGACCCATCCGGTCCAGCAGGCCATGACTGGCCGGCAGAAAGCGCGCGGCCAACGGCAGGGCCACGGCCCCCAGCACCGCGACCAGCAGAAGCTGCGGGATGATCCTCATGCGGGCGGGCTTCCTTCCTGTCGTTGCCGATGGGTTGAACGGTCAGCTTGCAGATTTCCGTCGATGATACTGACCTGAATCTGCGGGGAAAGCCATCTCGCAGCAAATTGACCCGGCCGCCGGTCAGGACGAAGCGGGCGGCGGCGCTGCGGCACCGCCCGGTGCCTTGATCGGCCCCAGCGCAGCCAGATGGCGGTGCATCAGATCGGCCGCCGCCTCGCGCTGATCCGCAAGGATCAACTCCAGCATCCGCACATGTTCGGCACAGCGCAACCGGGCCTGTTCGCGGTCGACGGTCTGGCGGTATTCGATCAATCGGCGCAGCCGGTTCACCCGGCGCAGGGCGTCGATGAAAAACGCATTGCCGCTGCATTCGGTGATCGCCTCGTGCAGGGCGCTGTTCACCTGAAACAGGCTGACGGCCGAGATCGTCAGCACCTCGCCCGCGACCAGCCGTCGCTGGATTTCAAGCTGCCGTTCCAGTTCCGGCACATCGGCGTGAAAGCCGGGGTCGCGCAGGGCGGCGGGCTCGATGGCCTGCCGGAAGGAATAGCTTTGCCGATAGGTCTGCATCGAGGTCAGCACCGGCAGGAACCGCCAGCCGTTGCCGGGCAGCCGCTCGGCCCAGCCTTCCTCGGCCATCCGGCGCAGCAGCGCCTGCATCCGCGCGCGGGTGGTGCCATAGCGGCGGATCAACTCGTTCTCGCTGATCCGGTCGGGGATGTCGCCCGCCAGCCGGTCGCGGGCAATCGCCAGATAGTGAGTTTCCTCGTCATCTGCGGCCGGGTCTTCTGCCAGCGCGCCCGCCGCCGCGGCATCGGCCACCACCAGCGCCCCGCGCAGCCCCGGAGCCAGAACCCCCGCGGCGCGCAATTCCTGCAAGGCCACCCGGACGGGCGAGCGCGAGACATGGAACCGGGCCGCAAGGGCGCGTTCGGTCAGCGCCTCGCCTTCGGGCAGCAGGCCCTGCCCGATCAGCCGGGCAATCTCATGCGCAAGGGTGCTGGCGATCTGCGGCATCTTTTCTCCGGGACGCAGACTGGCACAAAGGGGCGGCAAAGCCAAGACTTTGGCACTTTGCGCTTGCAAAGAACCGATCAGGGGCGTATCGGCATTTCATATCGTCAAAATGCCAAAGAATCGGACCATGCGCCTTCTTGCCCTGCCCGGTGACGGAATCGGACCCGAGATCACCACCGCCACGCTGCGGGTGCTGGCCGCGCTGGACCTTGGGCTGACGGTGGACACCGCCGACATCGGGCTGAAGGCGCTGGCCGATCAGGGCAGCACCTTGCCCGATGCGGTGATGGCGCGCATTCCGCAGGCGCAGGGGGTGATCCTTGGCCCGGTATCGCATCTGGATTATCCGCCGCGCGACAGGGGCGGCATCAACCCGTCGTCCGAATTGCGGGTGAAGCTGGAGCTTTACGCCAACATCCGGCCCAACCGGTCGCGCGTCGGGCTGTCGATCCTGCGCAGGCCGATGGATCTGATCATCGTGCGCGAGAATACCGAAGGCTTCTATTCCGACCGAAACATGTTCGCCGGATCGGGCGAATTCATGCCGGATCAGGACATGGCCCTGTCGGTGCGCAAGGTCACGGCAAAGGCCAGCGCACGGGTGGCGCGGGTGGCCTTCGACCTTGCCCGCGGAAGGCGGCGCAAGGTGACGGCGGTTCACAAGGCCAATGTGCTGAAGCTGTCGGACGGGCTGTTCCTGCGCGAAGTGCGCAAGGTGGCGGCCGACTATCCCGATGTGCAGCTGGAGGAACTGATCGTCGATGCCGCCGCCGCGCATCTGATCCGGCGGCCCGATGCCTTTGACGTGATCGTCACGACCAACATGTTCGGCGATATCCTGTCGGACGAGGCGGCGGAACTGTCGGGCAGCCTTGGGCTTGGCGGGTCGGTCAACCGGGGCGATGATCTGTGCGTGGCGCAGGCCCAGCACGGATCGGCCCCCGACATCGCCGGGCAGGACCGGGCCAACCCGACCTCGCTGATCCTGTCGGCCGCGATGCTGCTGGACTGGATGGCCAGCCGCCACGCCGCGCCGCATCTGGCGCAGGCCGGACAGCGGATTGTGGCTGCCGTCGAGACCGTTCTGGCCGATCCGGCCAGCCGCACCGCCGATCTGGGCGGACCTTTGGGAACCGCCGCCTTCACCGACCGGGTGATCGCGGCCTTGGAATGACAGGGAGGACAGGATGACCACGCGCGTATTGATCCCCACCGGGGCCCTCGGCCTGGGCTATGACAGGGCGGCGCTGGAGCGCGGCATCGCCAACCGCCCCGACATCATCGCGGTGGACGGCGGGTCCACCGATTCCGGGCCATCCTATCTGGGGCGGGGGGTGTCGAAATACGCCCGCGCCTCGACCAAGATGGAATGGCGCGAGCTGATGCGGGCCCGCGCACAGGCCGGGGTGCCGCTGGTGATCGGCACGGCGGGCACCTGCGGCGCCGATGCGGCGGTGGACTGGCTGTTCGACATCACCCGAGAGATTGCCGCAGAAGACGGGATGAGCCTGCGGGTCGCCACCCTGCGATCGGGGCAGCAGGCCGCAACGGTGAAATCGGCGCTGGCCGACGGACGGATCCGCGCCCTGCCCGCCGCCCCCGAAATTTCAGCCGAGCTGCTGGACAGCTGCACCAACATCGTGGCGCTGGCCGGGGCCGAACAGATCGCGGCGGCGCTGGCCACCGGGGCCGATATCGTGATCGCCGGACGCACCACCGACACCGCCATCATCGCCGCCCTGCCGATCACGCGGGGCGACAATGCCGGTGCGGCCTGGCATGGGGCCAAGGTCGGCGAATGCGGCGCGCTGGCGACGACGCAGCCGAATTCCGGCGTGATCCAGATCGACTTCGACGCCGACGGCTTCACCATCGAGCCGATGGCACAGGCGGCAGCGGCCACGCCTTACACCGTGTCCGCCCATATGCTGTATGAAAACTCCGATCCCTACATCCTTTATGAACCCGGCGGGCATCTGGATGTGACCGGCTCGGATTACCGCGCGCTGGACGGGCGGCGGGTGCGGGTCGAGGGGTCGAAATGGGTGCCCGGCCGCTATACTGTGAAGCTGGAAGGCGCGCGGGTGGTCGGCTATCAGTCGGTTGGCCTGGCGGTGATCCGCGACCGGCATTATGTGCGCCACGCCCGCGCCTGGGCCACCGACATCGAACAGCAGGTCCGCGCCAAGATCGAGACACGGATGGGCCTTGCCCCCGATGCCTTTGCGGTGGAACTGCGGCTAATCGGGGTGGATGCCACGCTGGGCGGCATCGAGAACCGCCATGACCTGCCGGTCGAAGTCGGTGTGCTGGGCATCCTGACCTGCCCAACGGCGGAACAGGCGGCCGAGGCGGCCAAGATCCTGAACCCCTATCTGTTGCACCATCCGCTGACCGAGGACGAACCGATGCCGACCTTTGCCTTCCCGTTCTCGCCCGCCGAGATGCAGCGCGGGGCGCTGTATGAATTCTGCCTGAATCACGTCATGGAACTGGACGATCCGATGGCCGCCTTCCGGCTGGATGTGCATGAGGTGGGTCATGCCTGAACTGGGACAGATCGCGCAGAAGGTGCGGTCCAAGAATGCCGGGCCGTTCTGGCTGACCATCGACATCTTCTGCGCCGACAGCGCGGCCTTCGACCGGGTGCGGCGCGGGCTGAAGGACGATGCCGTCGCGCGGCTTTACGGCATCGACCGGCAGTTGATGAAACGGTTCGACATCACCGATCTGAACGTGGTGAAGATCTCGTTCCCGCGCCCGCAGGTGCAGGGCACGCGGGCCGACCGCGACATGCACGGGGCTGGATGGGCCTGCCTGCTGGAGGAAATGCAGATCGAGTGATTCGCGCGACGGGCTGCGCGCACACCCCTGATCCAACGCAGGCCCGCCAGCCCGCGACCGCCGCTCCGCCATCGGATCGCGGCAGTTTCGGCATTGCGGGGGAACTCGCCGAAAACTCTCGCCAACCATCCAATATCACTTACAATTCATGGATTCGCCCAAAGATCGGGCATCTTCTCCCGGCCGCAATTCACCGGTTGCCAGAGGGGCCGGTTTGGGTATCACTTGTCCCACGGCACCCGCAGGCAAGCGGGGCGTTCCGGTGGCCGCTGGCCCCGCAGTTGGGCGAATGGCCCGCACCGAATGGGAGGAAGACCATGATCAGAACTATCTTCGCGGCGGCAGCCGCTGTTTCGCTGTCGGGCCTTGCGGCCTGGGCAGATCCGGCGGTCGTGATGGCCCCCGGCGGTGCCGGCGGCGGCTATGACGCCACCGCGCGCCTGCCGTTCGAGGCGATGGCCGCCGACGGCATCTTCAGCGATGGCGCGACCTTCACCAACAAGGGCGGCGCGGGCGGCACCATCGGCCTGACCGAATTCGTCGGCGCCAACCAGGGCAACGACAATGCGGTGATGTCGATGGGCGTCATCATGGTGGGCGGCATCCTGCTGAATTCCTCGGCCGTGACACTGGACGATGTAACGCCGCTGGTGCGGCTGACCAACGACACCGGCGTCATCGCCGTGGCCCCGGACAGCAGCATCCAGTCGATCGACGATCTGGTTGCCGCGATGAAGGCCGATGTCGGCGCGGTCTCGATCTCGGGCGGGTCGGCCGGGGGCGTGGATCATATCGTCATGGCGCTGCTGGCCAAGGAAATCGGCCTTGACCCGTCGAAGATCAACTACATCCCCTATGACAGCGGTGCCGAAAGCGTGACGGCCGTCGGCGGCGGTGCGGTGATGGTCGCCGTCTCGGGCGTTTCGGAATTCAAGCCGATGGCCGATGCGGGCCGGATCAAGATCATCGCCGTCACGTCCGAAGGCCGGGTCGACGGGATCGACGCCCCCAGCCTGACCGAAGCCGGCCTGCCCATCGTGGTCGGCAACTGGCGCGGCATCGTCGGCGCGCCGGGCATGTCGGACGCGGGCAAGGCGATGTGGCTGGACCGCTTCACCAAGATGCATGACGGCCAGGCCTGGAAGGACATTCTGGCCAAGCAGGGCTGGGAAGACGCCTTCCTGGCGGGTGACGATTTCGTCGCCTTCCTCGGCACCGAGAAAGAGCGGACTGCCGCCGTCCTCAAGGATCTGGGTCTGATCCAGTAAGTCCCTTTTCCGAAAGGACAAAGACATGACCGAACGCCCCTGGTGGATTGCGGCGGGCACGGCGGGATGGGGTGCCATCGTGCTGTGGAAAGCTGCTGAATTGCCCCAGTTCGACCAATATGCCGGTATTGGACCGGGGATGTTCCCCACCATCGTCGGCGCGGTTCTGGTCCTTCTGGGCGCGATGCTGGCGCTGCAAATCCGCGCGGGCGTTCGGTTCGAAGAACAACTGGCCGAGGATGTCGGCGACAGCCACAGCGTCAATTATGGCGCGCTGGCCATCGCCGCCGCCGCCTGCGCCCTGCCGATGCTGACGATGAAGCCGCTGGGCTTCGTGCTGACCTGCACCGGCTGTTTCGTGCTGGTGGCGGCGGCCTTCCGGTCGCGCAGCCATGTTCTGAACGCGGGCATAGGCTTTGCCTTCGCGCTGTTGTGCTGGTGGATGTTCCGCAAGCTGGGCGTTCAACTGGGCAGCTTCCTGCCCCTGGCAGGAGTATAGCCAAGATGGAATCCTGGACCGGCCTCCTGCACGGCTTTTCCGTGGCCCTGCAACCGCAGAATCTGATGTGGTGCTTTCTGGGCACCTTCATGGGCACCGCCATCGGCGTGCTGCCCGGCCTTGGCCCGGCGCTGACCATTGCGCTTCTGTTGCCCGTCACGGTCTATATCGAGCCGACCGCGGCCTTCATCATGTTCGCGGGCATCTTCTATGGCGCGATGTATGGCGGGTCGACCACCTCGATCCTGCTGAACACGCCGGGGGAATCCGGGTCGATGATGACCGCGCTGGAAGGCAACCGGATGGCCCGCAAGGGGCGCGGGGCGGCAGCCCTTTGCACGGCGGCCATCGGGTCTTTCGTCGCGGGCACCATCGGCACGGTTCTGCTGACCTTCCTTGCCCCGCCGATTGCGGAACTGGCCTTCTACTTCAAGCCGCCGGATTACTTTGCGCTGATGCTGCTGGCCTTCCTGTCGGTCTCGGTCGTCATGGGCACATCCAAGGTGCGCGGCTTCATCGCGCTGTTCTTCGGCCTGTCGCTGGGCATCATCGGCATCGACAAGGCGGGCGGGATGCAGCGCGTCACCTTCGGCGTGCCCGACCTGATGGACGGGGTCGAGATGACGGTGGTGCTGGTCTCGCTGTTCGCGATTGGCGAGCTGATGTATGTCGCCAGCCGCTACGGCAAGCAGACCCCGAACCTGAACCCGCTGGCGGGCGGCATCTGGATGACCAGGGAAGACTGGAAACGGTCGTGGAAGCCCTGGCTGCGCGGCGCGGGCTTCGGCTTTCCGATCGGCGCCCTGCCCGCAGGTGGGGCCGAGATTCCGACCTTCCTGTCTTACACCGTCGAGCGCAAGCTGACCAAGCACCCCGAAGAGTTCGGCCATGGCGCCATCGAGGGCGTTGCCGGACCGGAGGCCGCGAACAATGCTGCGGCGGCGGGCGTGCTGGTGCCACTGTTGACGCTGGGCCTGCCGACATCGGCCACGGCCGCCATCCTGCTGGCGGCGTTCCAGAATTATGGCCTGCAACCGGGGCCGAATCTCTTCATCAACTCGGGCGATCTGGTCTGGGGCCTGATTGCCTCGCTTTACATAGGCAACCTGATGCTGCTGGTCCTGAACCTGCCGCTTGCGGGACTGTGGGTGCGGCTTCTCTTCGTGCCGCGCCCCTATCTTTACGCGGGCATCCTGATCTTCTCGCTGGTCGGCATCTGGGGGGTGTCGAACTCGTGGGTCGATCTGGCGATCATGTTCGCGGTGGGCCTGCTGGGCTATATGATGCGGGTCTATGATTTCCCCATCGCCCCGGTGCTGATCGGCCTGATCCTTGGCCCGATGGCCGAGGTGCAGTTGCGCCGCGCGCTTCAGGCCAAGCAGGGCGACATCATGGCGCTTGTCGGCACGCCCTTGTCCGCCACGCTGATGACGATTGCCGCGCTGATCGTGATTGTCCCGGCCCTGCTGAACTGGCGCCGCAGCCGCAAGATCGTCGAAGCGCCGGACGCCGAATAGGACAGCGGCCATGCTCCCCGCCAGCCGATCCGCCGCAAGGGGGCCGTGCCGATGATGGCGCAGCTTGGCCGTCAGGCGATGACAGTCGCCATCTCGGCCGCCGGGGTGGCGGTGTTCCATTTCCTGTCGCTGCCCCTGCCGTTCCTGTTCGGACCTATGGCCGCGTCATTGGTGGCGGCGCTGCTGGGGGCAAGACTGGCCGGGCTGGGGCAGGTTTCGGTCGGCGCGCGTGCGGTGCTGGGGGTGGCCATCGGCGCCTCGGTCACGCCGGCGCTGCTGGCCAAGGTGCCGACCATGCTGGCCTCGGTCGCGCTGGTGCCGGTCTATATCGCGCTGATCGCCGCCGTCGGCATCCCCTTCTTCCGCCGCGTCTGCCGGTTCGACCCGGTGACGGCGTTTTACGCCGCCATGCCGGGCGGGGCCGCCGACATGACCATCTTCGGCCAGGAAGCCGGGGCCAATGTCCGGCAATTGTCGCTGGTCCATGCCACCCGGCTGCTGGTGATCATGATCGTGGCCCCGATCGTGCTGGTGCATGTCTATGGCGTCACGCTGACCCATCCGGTCGGCCAGCCCGCCAGCGAAATCCCCCTGACCGAAATCGCCATCATGATCGCCGCAGGTCTGGTCGGCTGGAAAGGGGGCGAGCGGGTCGGCCTGTTCGGCGCGGCGATCCTTGGCCCGATGATCGTGGCGATGATCCTGTCACTGACCGGCATCCTGCATCTGCGCCCCCCGCGCGAGGCGCTGCTGGCGGCGCAGTTCCTGATCGGCATGGGGATCGGCGTCAGCTATGTCGGCGTCACCTTGCGCGAATTGCGTGACACGGTGGCGGGCGGGGCGGCCTTCGTGCTGATCCTTGCCGTGATCGCCGCCATGATGACCGAGATCGTCTATGTCTCGGGCCTTGGGCCGCCGGTCGAGGGCTTCCTGGCCTTTACCCCCGGCGGTCAGGCGGAAATGTCGATGCTGGCGATCATCACCGGGGCCGATCTCGGCTTTGTCATCGTCCACCACCTGACCCGCATCCTGCTGGTGATCATGGGCGCACCGGTGCTGTTCAGGCTGATGAAGCTGCGAAGTTAGCCCACCCGCCGCCCCTGCACCCAGGTCCCGCGCACCGCACCCGCCTGCCCCAGCCGCGCGACCCGGATCACATCGGCCCGCGCCCCCGGCACCAGCCGCCCGCGATCGGACAACCCGGCGGCATCCGCCGGGGCCTGTGTCACCGTGGCGATGCCGCGCGCCATGTCGCCCCACAGATCCCCCAGCATCAGCGCCGAGGACAACAGCGACGACGGCACATAGTCCGACGATACGATGTCAAGCAGATCCGACTCGGCCAGCGCCTGCGCCGCAACATTGCCGGAATGGCTGCCGCCGCGGATCAGGTTGGGCGCGCCCATCATCACCTTGATGCCATGATCATGGCAGGCACGCGCCGCCTCTTCGGTGGTGGGGAATTCGGCGAAATGCGCCCCGTGCCCGGCCGAGCGGGCCACATGCGCGGTCTCGGTATCATCATGGCTGGCCAGCACCGCGCCATAGCGCCGGGCCGCCGCCACGGCCGCCGCTTCATGCGCCGCCCCCAGCCGCGCCGTCAGCGCGCGTTGGGATGCGACGTGATCCGCGAAATCCTCGGCCGAGATGCCGTGCTTGCCGCAGACATAGTTCTGCAACTGCCCGATGTCGCGGAACTGCCGTTCGCCCGGCGTGTGATCCATCAGGCTGACAATGCCGATCCGGTCCTCTGCTCCGAACTTGTCCAGTTCCTCGATCAGGGTTTCCGAACAGACCTCGGCCCGCAGATGCAGGAAATGGCTGACCCGCAGCGCCCCCGCCGCACGCAGGCCCAGAATCTCGTCGGCCAGGGCACGGGCATATTCGCCGTAATTCGCCTTTGCGCGCGACACCACCGACCCGACCCGCAGCGCATCGAACACCGTCGTGATGCCGACGCTGGCCATTTCGGCATCATGGGCGATGATGGCGCTGGCATGGGGCCAGCTGACTTTGGGCCGCGGCTCGATATGGCGCTCCAGATTGTCGGTATGCAGTTCGATCAGCCCCGGCATCACCAGATCGCCGCCGCAGTCCACCGCCCCCGCAGGCACGTCCGCGCCCCCGGCGATATCGGCGATCCGGCCCCCGGCCAGCCGCACCTGCCCGTGCAGCAGGCCATTGGGCAGCACCAGTGTCGCATTGGCAAGGATGGTTTCTTCCGTCATCTCGTCTTCCTGTCTTGCGCCGCCGCGGTGGAGGCGCTGCAATGCCATGTCCCTGTCACACCGATGTGACAGACGAAGGATAGGCCCCGGCCATGGACCAGATGACCCGCTTTGCCGTCTATTACGCGCCCCGGCCCGGTGCCTTTGCCGACACCGCCGCCGGATGGCTGGGCGTTGCGCTGCCACAGCCTGCATTGCCCGGCCTGCCGCGCCCGGCTGCCGCGATCACCACCGATCCGCGTCGCTATGGCTTTCACGGCACGATCCGCGCGCCTTTCCGTCCGGCACCCGCGCAATCCGCCAGGATCATCGCCGACCGCGTGGCCAGCCTTGCCGCCCGGCTGTCGCCCGTCACCTGCGACGGGTTGCGGCTGGAGAACCTGCACGGCTTTCTGGCGCTGACCCCGGTGGGCTGCGAGGCGGCGCTGCTTGCCCTTGGCGCGGCGGTGGTCGAAGGCACCGATGATCTGCGCGCTGCCCTGAGCACGGCCGAAATCGCCCGCCGCCGACCCGAGCGCCTGACCCAGCGTCAGCGCGCGCTGATGGAGCGTTGGGGCTATCCCTTCGTGATGGAGGAATTCCGCTTTCACCTGACCCTGACCGACCGCCTGCCCGAAGACGAAGCTGCGCCGGTCATGGCCGCGCTGGCGGCACATTTTGCCCCCGTCCTGCCGCACCCCTTCGTGATCGAGGATCTGTGCCTGTTCGGCGAAGATGCCGCGGGCCGGTTCCATCTGCTGCATCGCTATCCCCTGTCCGGCTGAAGCACCGCCAGCAGCCGCGCAACGCCTTCTTCCAGGCTGGCATCGTTCATCACGACACGCGGCGAGATCATCGGCGGCAGGACAAACCCGGCACGGTCCAGCCGCGCCAGAATATCCCCGGCAGCCTCACGCCCGCGCGCGGCCAACCTTGCCGCCAGCACCTCTGGCGGTGCCGTCACCAGCACCACGCGCAGGCCCGGAAAGACCCGCAGCGCCGGGCCCAGCGCCCCGCGGCTGCCGTTGAAGATCACATCGCCCGGACCTCCGACCGCAGCCCGCGGAATGCCATAGCAAAGGCCATGCGCCTGCCAATCCAGCGCGAATTCTCCACCTGCCTTGCGCGCGGCGAATTCGGCCACGGAGACACCTTCGAACGGCTCGTCCCCGGCAACTTCGGTCCGGGTGATCACCCGCCGCACCCGGCGCAGATCGGGCCGCGCCGCCAGCGCCCCCGCGATCAGCGTATCCTTTCCCGCGCCCGAGGGGCCGACGATGGCAAAGATCATGCCGCCGCCCCCGGCCTGTGGCCCGGCGGCGTGAAGCCGGTCACATCGACCAGCCGGTCGCAGACCCGTTCCCGCGCCGCCTCGTCATGGAAGATGCCCAGAATGGCCGCGCCGCGCGCCTTGGCCTCTTCGATCAGGTGCAGCACGACCTCTCGGTTGGTGGCGTCCAGGCTGGCTGTCGGCTCATCCAGCAACAGCGCCGGATAGCCATGCGCAAAGCCCCGCGCGATGTTCACCCGCTGCTGTTCGCCGCCGGAAAAGGTGGTGGGCGACAGCGACCACAGCCGCTCGGGGATGTTCAGCCGCGCCAGAAGCCCGGCCGCCCGGTCGCGCGCCACACCTGCCGCAACGCCCAGCGCCAGCAGCGGTTCGGCCACCACGTCGATCGTGGGCACGCGCGGCACCACCCGCAGAAACTGGCTGACATAGCCCAGCACCTCGCGGCGCAGCGCGATGATGTCGCGCGGCGCGGCGCGGGCCACGTCCAGCGGGCCGACATGGATGCTGCCGCCCGCTGCCAGATAATTGCCGTGGATCATCCGCATCAGCGTTGATTTCCCGGCCCCCGACTGCCCCGTCAGCCCGACACATTCGCCGGGGGCCACGGTCAGAGAGGCGCCCGTCATCACCGGGATCACAGCACCGCCCTGATTGTGCAGGGTGAAGGATTTCGACAGGTTTTCTATACGGATCATGATGTTACACTTGCAGGACGGAAGAGACGAGAAGTTGCGTATAGGCATGCTGCGGATCATCCAGCACCTGATCGGTCAGCCCCTGTTCCACCACGCGGCCCGATTTCATCACCATCAGCCGATGCGCCAGCAGCCGCACCACCGCCAGATCATGCGTGACGATGATCACCGACAGGCCCAGATCGCGCACCAGCCCGCGCAAGAGATCCAGAAGCCGCGCCTGAACCGAGACATCAAGGCCCCCTGTCGGTTCATCCATGAAAACCAGCCGTGGCCCCGTCACCAGATTGCGGGCGATCTGCAACCGTTGCTGCATCCCGCCGGAAAAGGCACGGGGGCGGTCGTCGATCCGGTCGGCGGCAATCTCGACCCGGCCCAGCCAGTCCACCGCCTGCGCCCGGATGTCGCCGTAATGCCGCGCGCCGACGGCCATCAGCCGCTCTCCGACATTGCCGCCCGCCGAAACCTCCATCCGCAGCCCGTCCCGCGGATTCTGGTGGACATAGGCCCAATCGGTGCGCCCCAGTCGCCGCCGCTCGCTTTCCGCCATCGCCAGCACGTCGCGGCCAGCATAGGCGATGTGGCCCAGATCGGGCCGCTGATGCCCCGCCAGACAGGACAGCAGCGTCGACTTGCCCGAGCCGCTTTCGCCCACGATCCCCAGCACTTCACCGGGAAACAGATCGAAGGACACATCGGCACAGCCGATCCGCGCGCCATAGCGCTTCGTCAGCCCCTCGACCTGCAACACCGGCAGATCGTCGCCCCGAATTTTCGTCGAAAATTCGTGCCCCTCACGCAGTTGCACCGTCATTGCCCTGCCCCCAGCCTGCCGCGATGCCCCGCCGCGCGGCGGGTCTCGCAGAAATCGGTGTCGGAGCAGACGAACATCCGCCCGCCCCGGTCGTCGGTGATCACCTCGTCCAGATAGCTGTCCCTTGTCCCGCACAGATCACACTCATGCGGGGCCTTGCTGGCGGTGAAGGGATGGTCGTCGAAATCCAGACTTTCCACCTGGGTCCAGGGCGGCAGCGCGTGGATCCGCGCCTCGCGCCCCGCGCCGAACAGCTGCACCGCCGGGCAGTTGCCCAGCTTCGGATTGTCGAATTTCGGAATCGGTGACGGGTCCATCACATAGCGCCCCTCGACCTTGACCGGATAGGCATAGGCGGTGGCGATCTGGCCGTGGCGGGCGATGTCTTCGTAAAGCTTCACCTGCATCAGCCCGTATTCCTCCAGCTCATGCATCTTGCGCGTCTCGGTTTCGCGCGGTTCCAGAAAGCGCAGGGGTTCCGGGATCGGCACCTGATAGACCAGTATCTGATCCCCGGTCAGCGGCGCTTCGGGGATGCGGTGGCGGGTCTGGATCATCGTCGCTTCGGTGGTGCGTCCGGTGGTGGCCACGCCTGCCGTGCGCTCAAAGAACTTGCGGATGCTGACCGCATTCGTCGTGTCATCGGCCCCTTGGTCGATCACCTTCAGCCGGTCCTCGGGCACGAGACAGGCCGCCGTCACCTGCACCCCGCCGGTGCCCCAGCCATAGGGCATCGGCATTTCGCGACTGGCGAAAGGCACCTGATAGCCGGGCACCGCCAGCGCCTTCAGGATCGCGCGCCGGATCATCCGCTTGGTCTGCTCGTCCAGATATGCAAAGTTGTAGTCAGACACGGCACACTCCCGAAGGGATCAGCATGGAATGGGTGATTTGGGGCTTTTCCTGCCTTGCTGCAGGGGTGGCGGGCATCATCGGCATAGCCGCCTGGATCGTGTTCCGCCGCGACAGACATCTGCCGAACCAGGGCGTCACACTTGGAAAAGCCCGCACCGTCGCGCGGTCGAACCCGAGCCGCGGCGTGCCGTCTTCAAAATAGGCCGGAGTCATTCCGCCGCCTCCCGCTGCGCCACGGCTTCGGCCCGCAGGTGCCGGACCAGTTCCAGCTCGGCCTGGAAATCGACGTAATGCGGCAGCTTGATATGCTCCAGAAAGCCGGTGGCCTGGATGTTGTCGCAATGCGACAATACGAATTCCTGATCCTGCGCCGGGGCGCCTGCGAAATCCTCGCCCAGTTCCTCCCAGCGCAGCGCCCGGTCCACCAGTGACATCGAGATCGCCTTGCGCTCGGACTGCCCGAACACCAGCCCGTATCCGCGGGTGAACTGCGGCGGTTCGGTCCGGCTGCCCTTGAACTGGTTGACCGTCTCGCATTCGGTCAGCTCGATCTCGCCGATCTCGACGGCAAGGCCCAGTTCGGGAATGTCGACCGAAACCGCCACCCGGCCGATGCGCAATTCGCCGACAAAGGCATGGGTGCGGCCATAGCCGCGCTGGGTGGAATAGGCCAGCGACAGGAGAAATCCTTCATCTCCCCGCGCCAGCGCCTGCAACCGCAGCGCACGGTCGGCGGGCAGTTCCAGCGGCTCGCGCGTCAGATCGCGCGGTTCGCCCTCGGGGCTGCCCGCCGCTTCGATCAGCCCGTCACGGTCCAGGATATCCATCACATGCGGCACCGCATCGCCTGCGGGCGGAACACTGGAGGCCGGGGACACCCCGCCCTCGGCCGCAAGCCGGAAATCCAGCAGGCGGTGGGTATAGTCGAAGGTCGGCCCCAGCACCTGCCCGCCCGGCAGATCCTTGAAGGTGGCGCTGATCCGCCGGTCCACCGCCATCGCCGCCGTATCTACCGCACGCGACCCCGCCAGCCGGGGCAAGGTGGTGCGATAGGCGCGGATCAGGAACACCGCCTCGATCAGATCGCCGCGCGCCTGCTTGATCGCCAGCGCGGCCAGATCGGGATCGTAAAGCGAACCCTCGGCCATCACTCGGTTCACCGCCAGCGCCATCTGCGCGCGGATCTGCGCCACCGACAATTCCGGCACCGCCGGATCGCCGCGCCGCTCTTCGGCCAGCCAGGCATGGGCATTGTCGATCGCCCGTTCGCCGCCCTTCACTGCCACATACATCAGATCGCCTCCACGCGGGTGGACCGGGGCAAGGCGGCCAGACGGTCGCCTGCGGTCAGGATGGTGTCGAACCCCAGCGGGAACCGCGCCCGGTTGGCACGGAACGCCGCCGTTTCCGGCAGGTTCAGCCAGGCCGCGGTTTCGATCCCCGGCCCGGTCAGGCAGGCCCCATGCGCCGTCAGCACATCGCATTCGACGATCAGCGTGGCAGACCGGTCGGGATAATCCGGCAGGCCGGGGCGGAACCGGGTCACGGGCTGCAAGTCCTGCCAGCGTCCCACGGCAAAGGCGGCCTCTTCCGCCGCCACAAGCGGCGCGCCGATGTGAAAGGCGATCCAGTCGCGCAGGGCGGGACTGTCCGCCGCCCCGGCAAGGTGCAGCGGTGTGGTGCCATCCGCCAGCACCAGCAGCAGCACCCCCGCTGCCAGCGACAGCGGGGCCGGAGGCACAGCACCCGAGACGCGGCGGATGCTGCCCGGCCGCGCCATGGCCTGCATCACCTGCCGGAACGCCGCCGCCGATTGCAGAGGGGCATCGCTGAAGCCGCCCGCAAGACCATCGAAGCTCATTGATCCTCTCCCCGGACCAGAGTGAAGAATTCCACCCGCGTCGCCGCCGCCTTTGCGGCCCGTTCGGCCCGCGCCGCGTCCGCTTCGGCCATCAGGGGGGCCAGGACCGCCGCGCGCAGGTCATCGGCCGCCGCAGTCTGCATCAACGCATCGGCGACCGCCGCCCGGCGGGCGTGATCCTTGTCGCGCCCCTGCACCCAGGCATGACCGACCGCGCCGCAGCCCAGGCGGACCGAACAGCGCGTGACCGTCATTTCACCCAGGTTGAACGGGGCACCGGTGCCGCCCGTCCGCCCCCGCACCATCACCGCCCCCACCTCGGGCGCGCGCAGCGTGTCATGCGCGGGCAGGTCCGGCATCAGCGCCGCAAGCCGCATGTGCGGGGCCTTGGCCAGCACCGCCATCCATTCCCTGCGCGCGCTTTGCGCCGCTTCTGTCATCCTGTTTCCCGACATCTTGGCAAGTTGTCCAGTATTCTATACAACTAGACAAATCATAGCCTGCCAAAGCCCCAGCGCCAACCGCAGAGTTGTGAATTTTTGGTAACGGAGACCGTCCTTGCCCCGCGACACGATCTGGAGCGCGATTGCCGCCACCCTGCGGGATGAAATCGCCAGGGGCCTTTATGCCCCCGGCACGAAACTGCCGACCGAAGCCGCGCTGGCCGCACGTTTCGGCGTCAACCGCCATACGGTGCGGCAGGCTCTCGCCGCGTTGGCCGCCGAGGATCTGGTGCAGTCCCGGCGCGGCTCGGGCGTTTTCGTCACCGCACGGCCGATGGCCTATCCGCTGGGGCGGCGGGTCCGGTTCCACCAGAACCTGCTCGCCTCGGGTCGTATGCCGTCGCGCCGGATCACCCGGATCGAAACCCGGCCCGCGGCCGAGGAGGAAGCCGCCGCGCTGAAGATCAGACCCGGCGCGCCGGTGCATCTGGTCGAAGGCATCTCGATGGCGGATGGGCAGGTGATCGCCGCGGCGCGGTCAATCTTTCCGGCAGAACGCCTTCCCGGACTGCCCGCAGCGCTGGGCAGCCATCCCGGCGTCACCGCCGCGCTGACCGCCTGCGGCGTCGGAGACTACACCCGCGCCCAGACCAGGCTGATGGCCAGACTGGCCGATCCGGTGCTGGCCCTGGCCTTGCAGATCAGGCCGGGTGCGCCGGTGCTGCGCAGCGAGGCGATCAATGTCGATGCCGCCGGTGTTCCGGTGGAATTCGGCACCACATGGTTCGCAGGCGACCGGGTCGAACTGACGGTGGGCGAGGATCAGCTTTCATAGCGGTCAAGAAAGGCTTCGGCCTGCAACCGGCGGAAATCCTCCAGCGCCGCGCGCAGGCGGTCATGGTCCCAGTCCCACCAGGCCAGCGCCAGCAGCCGGTCGATCACGGTGGCAGGAAAGCGCGTGCGCAGCGGGATGGCCGGGCATCCGGCGACGATGGTGAAGGGCGCGACATCCTTCGTGACCACCGCACCTGCGGCGACGATGGCCCCGATGCCAACGGTGAGTTCGGGCTTGACGATGACCCCATGGCCGATCCAGCAATCCGCGCCCAGCGTGGTGCGGCGGGCGGCGCGGGCGGCAAAGAACGCAGGATCATCCCCGGTATCGTCCCAGTAATAGCTGGATCGGTAAAGGAAATGGTGCTGCGCGGCATGGGCAAAGGGATGGTCGGTCGGGCCGATCCGCGTCATCGCCGCGATATTGGCAAAGCGGCCGACGGTGGTGTTGGCGATGTCAGCCATCCGGTCGCAATAGGCATAGGCCGCGAAATCCGAGTTGATCACCCGAGACCCGGTGCCAATCTCGGTCCAGCCCCCGAACACCGAGTTCACGGTGATGGCGCCGGGATGGATCAACGGGCCATCGGGCGAAAGGCGGGTGATCCGGGTTTCGGCGATCAGGGTGGCTGAGGACATCGGGTCAGCCCTCCGCCGTCGTCTGGTCGCCGCGGATCAGCCGCTTGCGCAACCAGCCCGACAGGCTGTCCATCAGCATCACCATCAGCACGATCAGCACCATGTAATAGGCCACCTCTTCCCAGTCCTTCTGGGTGATGATCGCCTGTGTCAGCAAAAGACCAATACCGCCGCCGACGATGGCCCCGATCACCGTGGCCGACCGGGTATTCGATTCCAGATAGTAGAGGACCTGGCTCAGCAACACCGGCACGATCTGCGGGATCACCCCGAACCGCGCCCGCTGCACCGCATTGGCCCCGGTCGAGCGGATGCCCTCGACCTGCTTTTCGTCGATGTTCTCCAGTGCCTCCGAGAAGGTCTTGCCGAAGGTGCCGGTGTCGGTCAGGGCGATGGCGATGGCCCCGGTCATCGGCCCCGGCCCGAAGGCGCGGGAAAGGATGATGGTCCAGATCAGCCCGTCCACCCCGCGGATGAAATCGAAGACCCGACGCGCGGCAAAGCGCAGCGGCCCCAGCGGCATGAAGTTGCGTGCGGCAAGGAAGGACAGCGGCAGCGCGATGATGGCGGCGGTCATGGTGCCAAGAAAGGCCATCAGGATGGTTTCGAAGATCGCCCAGGCCACATCGCCATGTCGCCACATCTTGTTGGTCCAGAATTCGGACGCCATGGAACCAAGGTTCGTCCGCGTGGGGTCCAGCCTGTCGCCCCACAGCACAAGGGCCGCCAGTTCCCCGATCCCCTTGCCGTAAAAGGGGCTGTCCAGGGTGAAGAACCACAGCTCCCACCCCGCTTCGTATCTGAAGGTTTCCACCTTGGACCGGCTGTAGCTGAAACGCCCGGCATCAGTGGTGACTGAAACCTTGTTTTCGCCGGGGGAAATCCAGTCCGGGATCGGTTCGGGCGCGGTCAGCACCGGTTTTCCGTCCACCGGGCGGATGTCGATGGTGCCGTAGCCGGGCACGACATAACGCGCGCCCGCCGCATCATAGGTCACGACATGCCCCTGACCCAGGTCGATGGTGGTGACATCGCCCGCGATGGCCACCCAGTCGGGCAGCAGTCCGGGCGGATAGGTGCCCTTGGCTTCGCCCTCGATGGCGACGGTGACTGCATCGCTGCGGTTGTCGCGGGTGACATGGGTCTTGTGCGACCAGAAGTCCGACAGCAGGATCGCGGCATTATCAAAACGCGCCCGCTGCACCAGCCCCGCCAGATCGAAGCTGATCGCGGCATAGGCCAGATAGGCAAGGATCAGCGCCGGGACGGCAAAGGCGATGCGGCGCTTGCGGTCGAAGCTGCGGGTGACGGTGTCGGCCAGCAGGGGGGAAAGGGCGGTTGCGGTCATGGTTCAGTGCCCTTTCACCAGTCTGTGCCGGAAGTGATCCGACACCCGGTCGATCACCACGATGGCCAGGAAAAGCAGAAGGAAGATCGCCACGACCTGATCATAACGCCCCTGCCCCCATTGCATCGCCAGCTTCAGGTCATGGCCGATGCCGCCCTCGCCCACGAAGCCAAGGATCGCGCTGGCGCGGACGTTGATTTCAAAGCGCAATAACGCATAGGACAGCCAGTTCGGCGCCACCTGCGGCAACACCCCCAGCATCATCCGCTGCGACCAGATGGCCCCGACCGAGGCCAGCCCTTCGACCGGTTTCGGATCGGCGTTCTCGGCGACTTCCGAAAAAAGCTTGCCCAGGGCGCCGCCGGTATGCAGCGCGATGGCGATGACGGCCGGGACCGGCCCGCCGCCAAGGATATAGATCAGCACCAGCGCGATGACGATTTCGGGGATGGCACGCAAGGCATCCATGCTGCGGCGGAACAGCGGGATCAGCCGGGGCCAGCGGGCAAGGCCGCGGGTGGCCAGAAGGGACAGCGCCATCGCCATCAGCGCACCGATCAGCGTGGCGACGGCGGCGATGTTCAGCGTCTCGATCAGGGCTGGAACATGGGCGACAAACAGCCGGGGCAGCGCCGCGCGCTTCTCCCAGGCTTCCGACAGCACCTCGGAGGGGAAATCGCCGATCTGGTGCAGCCCGCCCCAGAAGCCGCCGGCGTTGCGCTCATCCGCCAGCCACCAGCCCGAGGACATCAGCGCGATGAAGATCACCAGCAGGATGCCGCCATACATGCGCTTGCGGCGGATCATGTCCAGATAGCTGTCACGATTGTCCGCCGGGTTGGGGCGGCGGCCCTGTTCCGGCCCGAAGGCGATATCGACCATGAACCCCCCGCAGGAAAAAGCCGGGCCCCGCGATGGGGCCCGGCGTCACGTCATGAAATGGCTTACATGCCTTCCTGAAGCTTGCGCGCGGCGACGATGCCCAGATATTCGTCATGGCTGACCGGGACGAAATCCTTGGCCTCGCCGGCGGCGACGCCATAGGCGCATTCGGGATCGGTTTCCCACAGATCGGCGGTCAGCTTCGTGACCTTGTCCTTCACGTCAACCGGCAGGGCCTTGCGCACCACCATCGGGCCTTCGGGGATCAGCTTCGAGCGCCAGATCTCGACCAGCGTGTTCATGTCGACCAGACCGGCATCGGCAGCCTTGCGGAAGGCCCCCGAATTGTAGCCGTCTTCCCAATTGCCCAGACCGTCGGCCCAGGCCACGGCGGCATCGAAGTCGCCATTGGCGACGCCGACGATGGATTGCTCATGCCCGCCCGACATCTTCACTTCGCCGAAGTAGTCTTCCAGCTTGCCATAGGTTTCCAGCAGCTCGGCCCCCGGCACCAGATAGCCCGAGGTCGAGTTCGGCTCGGCAAAGGCAAAGACCTTGCCCTTGGCATCCTCGATCGAGGTGATACCCGAGTCGGCACGGGCGAAGCCGATGGAATAATAGCCGGTCGAGCCATCCATGTTCTGCTTGGTCAGCTTGACCTCGACCGCTTCAGGGTCGGTCAGGTAGATCTTGGCATAGCCCGAGGCCCCCAGCCAGGCATAGTCGAGCGACCCGCCCAGAAGGCCTTGGATCACGCCGTCATAATCGGCCGGGGTAAAGACCTTGACCGGAACGCCCAGTTCCTTTTCCACCGCCGCGCGGAAGCATTCGTTCGAGGTCATGCGATCCTGCGCGTTCTCGCCGCCAAGGATGCCGATGTTGAAGCCCGTGATGTCCTGCGCATGGGCCGAGGTGGCCAGCGCGGTGGTCAGGGTCAGGGTGGTCAGCAGCGTTTTCATTCGTCGTCTCCGGGTTGAAGGTCAGGACAGCATCAGATCGGCATAGGACCGGTCCGCGCCGGTATCGGTGGGGATCGAGGTCGAAGTGGCGGCCTCGTTGAAACTGTCGTCGGCACCGTAGATGTCACGGGCGACGCCGGTGGAAAGCTGGTCGGGGGTGCCGTCAAAGACGATGCGGCCGTCGCGCATCCCGATCACCCGGTCGCAATAGCGCCGCGCGGTATCCAGCGTGTGCAGGTTGGCGATGACCATGCGGCCGTCTTCGGTGTTAATCCGCTTCAGCGCATCCATGACGACCTGCGCATTCATCGGATCAAGGCTGGCGATGGGCTCGTCTGCCAGAATGACCTTGGGGTCCTGCATCAGGGCCCGCGCAATGGCGACGCGCTGCTGCTGGCCGCCCGACAGGGCCTCGGCCCGCTTGGGTGCCTGTTCGGCGATGCCCAGCCGGTCAAGGATGTCCAGCGCGCGCAGGATGTCGGCGCGGGGCCAGAGGTTGAACATCGTCTGCATCGTCGAGCGACGGTTCAGGATGCCGTGCAGCACGTTCGACGCCACATCCATCCGCGGCACCAGGTTGAACTGCTGGAAGATCATCGCGCATTGGCTTTGCCAGCCGCGCGCCTGTGCCCCGCGCAGGGCAAGGACATTGCGGCCATCAACCAGAATCTCGCCGGAGGAGGCATCCAGAAGCCGGTTCATCATGCGCAGAAAGGTGGACTTGCCCGCGCCGGACCGGCCGATGATGCCAACAAAGGCCGGGCCGTCGACGGCAAAGCTGATGCGATCCACGGCAGCCTTCTGCCCGAACATCCGCGTCACGCCCCTGACTTCCAGCATCGGCAAACCCCCGGCTTTGCTTGCCGCAGGTCCTAGGCGCGGGATGTGACAGCTGCCGCTCAGCGGTGTGAAACTTGCGTGACGGCGGCGGGTCGGAGGTCAGGCCGGTGTCAGGTCGAACACCATCCGGTGCAGATACACCTGCCCGACATCCAGCCGGGACGGCGGGAAGGCCGGGCGGTTGGGGCTGTCGGGCCAGCATTGGGTTTCCAGCGTGAACCCGGCGCGGGGGCCAAGGCGTGCGCCCTCTTTGCCGGGCAATCCGTCGGGGATATGCGCGGCGGTGTAAAGCTGCACGCCGGGCTGATCGGCCCACAGCGTGAAACCGCGCCCGGATGCCGGATCGCGGGCGATGATCTGCGGCAGGTCACTGGCCGCAAGACAGAAGTTGTGGTCAAAACCGCCGGGCGGTTTCAAAGCGCCCAGGGCGCGCGGACGGCGGAAGTCGAAGACGGTGCTATCGACGGGCACAGGCTCTCCGGTCGGGATCAGTTGATCGTCGACGGGCAGGTAATGCCCGGCCAGGATCTGCAACTGCTGATCGTCAATCGGGCCTGTGCCCTGTCCGGCAAGGTTGAAATAGGCGTGGTTGACCATGTTCACCACGGTCGGCGCATCCGACACGCGGGCGGTCATGGTGATCTCAAGTCGCGCCGGGGCCGTGAAGGCATAGCTTGCGCTTGCGCGCAGCGTGCCGGGATAGCCCATGTCGCCATCGGGCGAGACCAGCGAAAACCGCACCGAGGATGCATCGGCCGCGTCGATCGCCCATAGCCGCGCATCGAATCCCCCGCGCCCGCCATGCAGGTGGTTCCCCCGCTCGTTCCGGTCCAGTTGAACAGGCTTGCCGTCCAGCGCGAAGGCACCGCCCGCGATGCGGTTGGCATGGCGGCCGCAGGTGGCCCCGGTGTAGCGGCTGGCGGCGGTTTCATAGTCGGCGGGCGTGTCATGGCCAAGAACGATGTCTGCGGACCTGCCGCTGCGGTCGGGGGTCCACAACGTCACCAGCCGCGCGCCGAAGTCGCAAAGGCTGGCGCGGCAGGCAGCCCCGTCGGAAATGCTGACCAGACGGGCCATCCCCGGCTGCACCCTGCCCCAGTCTCCGACCGCCATGCCTGCCCCCTTCCGCCCCGCCCCGCTGTCAGGGACCTTTGGCCGCAGGATGCCCGCAGGGTTGTGCCGGGTCCAGCCCGCGCGCCTTCATCCGGCTGTCGAAATCGGCGGCGATCCGGTCCAGCGTCAACCCGGCGAACCGCTCCATCAGCAGCGCGGCCGCTTCGTCCATGGCCTTGGCCAGACGGGCATCCACCGCCTTTTCCACCAGACAATCGGGGGATTCGCCGCCCGGCCCGATGTTGAACAGCGGCGGCGCGCCGATGGCCCGGTAGACATCCAGCAGGCTGATCCCCTCCAGCCCCCGCGCCAGTTGCCAACCGCCGCCATGGCCCTTCTCTGATGCCACCAGCCCCTGATCCCGCAGCCCCGCCATCATCCGGCGCACAACGACGGGATTGGTGCCCAGCATCCCCGCCAGCGTTTCGGATGTGGCGCGGCCAAGATGGCGATCCATGTGAATCAGCACATGCAGCATGCGGGACATTCGGCTGTCGCGGGGCATCGGAACCTCGGGCTGTTTCCTTTCGGGCATAGCACGGCACAGTCATCGCAACAATCAGAGTTATGAGAGTTGACTCTGGAGGGTCAAATTAGTAACTTTGATTGATACATGAAAAGGAGTATTGAAGTGGAAGATGTGGTGATCATCGGGGGCAGTTTCGCCGGTCAGGCGGCGGCGCTGATGCTGGGGCGCGCCCGGCGGCGGGTGGTCCTGCTGGACGCCGGCCAGCCGCGCAATCGCTTTGCCACGGCATCGCATGCCTTTCTGGGGCAGGATGGCAGGGCACCGTCCGACATCATGGCAACGGCACGGGCGCAACTGACGGCCTATGGCACGGTCAGGCAGCAGGCCGACCGGGCGGTGACGGTCGTGGCCGAAGATGGTGGTTTCCGGCTGGGGCTGGAGGATGGCAGCAGCTTGCAGGCCCGGCGGCTGATCCTGGCCACAGGGCAGCGCGATCTCTTGCCGGATCTGCCGGGGCTGGCCGACCGCTGGGGCAAGACCGTGCTGCATTGTCCCTATTGCCACGGCTATGAACTGGATCAGGGGCCGATCGGCGTTCTGGCCGCGGGCCCGATGTCGATGCATCACGCCCTGCTGGTGCCGGATTGGGGGCCGGTCACGTTGTTCCTGCAAGAGACGTTCCAACCCGATGCCGCGCAAAGCGCCTCCCTTGCCGCGCGGGGGGTGACGGTCGAACCGGTGCCCGTGGTGGCCTTGCAGGGCGACGGGGCATCGGTCCTGCTGGCCGATGGGCGGCAGGTGGCACTGGCCGGACTTTTCATCGCACCGCGCACCGAACCCGCCAGCGATCTGGCGGCACAACTGGGCTGTGCCTTTGCCGAAGGACCGACCGGCCCCTTTGTCGTGGTGGACGAACGCAAGGCAACCTCGGTGCGCGGGGTCTATGCTGCGGGCGATCTGGCGGCCCCGATGGCCAATGCGACGATGGCAGCGGCCGCCGGGGTGATGGCGGCCGCCGGGACGCATCAGTCCCTGATCATGGGGCTGGCGGCCTGACGGGGCCGCAGGCCGGGTGCTGCGGCCCCCAGACCCGCGCGGCCTCGCGCGCAAGGGTCGCCGCCTCGGCCCCGGCAATCCGGGAAAGCGCGGCTTCGGGGCACCCGGTGGCCGCCAGCGCCCGCGTCCAGGCCCGGTGCAAGGACCGCGCACTCCAGGGCAATGCGGCCTGCGTCGCCCATCGGCGCAGCGGATCGGGCAGCGCATCATGATCGCGCATCGGATTGTTCCGCCGCCAGCGGGCGCGGGGCGATGACAGGTTCGTCATGCCGCGCTGCGCCCCCATTGCGGGAAGGGATCGGGAAGCCTGGCCCACAGCTCCGGCGTATAATCCTGCGCCGGATGCAGGGCTGCGTTCAGCGCGGCGCAGATCGCCTCGCGGTCCATCGCCGCACCGATGAAGACGATCTCCTGCCGCCGGTCGCCCCAGGGTTCGGCC
Source organism: Paracoccaceae bacterium (assembly GCA_036745335.1). Classification (GTDB taxonomy): domain Bacteria; phylum Pseudomonadota; class Alphaproteobacteria; order Rhodobacterales; family Rhodobacteraceae; genus Pseudogemmobacter. The sequence goes on along the minus strand of DAIOGH010000012.1, from coordinate 17,259 downwards.
CAGTGCCGGGCGATTTCCGCCCGTGCCTCGGGGTGGGCGGGAAGGCGGTCGGGCGGCAGGCCGGCCCACCAGCGGCCAAGCGGCGTGACCGAAGACATCGCCCCGGCCAGCGAGAATTCCGCCGCCCAGTCGGGACGGGTCGCCAGCCAGAAATGCCCCTTGGCGCGGATCACGCCGGGCAGTTCGCCGGTCAGCACCTGATGCAGGCGGGCCGGGTGAAAAGGCGCACGGGCACGGTAGACGAATGAGGAAATGCCGTATTCCTCGGTCTCGGGCGTGTGATTGGCAAAGCCGTAAAGCTCCTTCGCCCAGAGCGGATGTTCATGGGCGCGGTCGAAGTCGAACAGCCCGGTGTCGAAGATCTGGCCGGGATCGACGCAGGAGCGGTCCGTCTCGACCAGCCGGGCAACGGGATTGAGTGCCCGGATGATCTTGCGGGCGGCATCGACCTGCGCCGGGGTTGCATCCGAAACCTTGTTCAGAACGATGACATCGGCAAATTCGATCTGGTCCGTCAACAGATTGACCAGCGATCGGCCATCCCCGGCACCCAGGCTTTCGCCCCGGTCGGCAAGGGCATCGTGGCTTGAAAAATCACGCAGCAGGTTCACCGCGTCGACGACCGTGACCATCGTGTCCAGACGCGCCACATCCGACAGGCTGACGCCCCGTTCATCACGGAAATCGAAGGTGGCGGCCACCGGCAGAGGCTCGGCAATGCCGGTGGATTCGATCAGCAGATAGTCAAAGCGCCCCTCGGCCGCCAGACGGCGCACCTCGGTCAGCAGGTCGTCGCGCAGGGTGCAGCAGATACAGCCGTTGGTCATCTCGACCAGCTTTTCCTCGGTCCGCGACAGGTCCGCCCCGTCGCGGATCAGATCGGCGTCGATGTTCACCTCGCTCATGTCATTGACGATCACGGCCACGCGGCGGCCGTCGCGGTTGTTCAGCACATGGTTCATCAGCGTGGTCTTTCCGGCTCCGAGAAAGCCGGAAAGGACCGTGACGGGAAGGCGGGTGCCGTGAAGGCTGGGGACGGGCACGGGAGGCTCCATAAATGTTATATCATAACATTATTGGATCGGACCGCAGGACGCAATCCCCCGAAATCGTGGCGGCTTTGCGCTGTCCGGCCCGGCTTGGCATGCTATGAGGCCACCAAGGGGCATGGAATGATCGTCAGGGACAAACCGGATGTCTGGGATCTGCTGACTGCGCTGCGCGGGTCGATCGTGCCGCGCATCGTCGCCCCTGTTCTGCTGCTGGCAGCCGCCGCGGCGGGCATGGTGGCGCTGGATCACTGGACGGGTGCCCTGCCCCGGCTGGACGGATCCACCTTTGCGGTGTTTGGGATCGGGCTGTCGCTGTTCCTGGGCTTTCGCAACAATGCGGCCTATGACCGCTGGTGGGAGGCGCGTCGGCTGTGGGGCGGTCTTCTGGCCGACATGCGCAGCCTTGCGCGCGAGGCCGAGGTTTTCATACCCGATCAGGACATCCGGCACCGGATGCTGCGCGCGGCGCTGGTGTTCCTGCACGCCCACCGCATCAACCTGCGGCGGTTGTCCCCCGCCGTTCCCGGTCAGGAAAGCGTGGCAGGGGCCAGCCATCCGCCCTGTGCCGCGCTGGACGGGGTGAATGCCGTGGTGGCCACCGCGCATCGGTCAGGGGCCGTCGACGGGTTCGGGGCCAGGGCGCTGTCGGCACGGCTGGGCAATATCGCCGCACAGCAGGCCGGGTGCGAGCGGATCGCCAACAGCCCGCTGCCCTTTGTCTATTCGCTGCTGATCTATCGAACGACCTATCTTTACTGCCTGATGCTGCCGCTGGCGCTGACGGCCTCGACCGGGTGGATGACCCCGGTCTTCGTGGCAGTGGTGGCCTATATGTTCCTTGGTCTGGCCGAAGTGACCGAAGAGTTGAGCCATCCCTTTGCCGCCAGCCCGAACGGCATCGCGCTGGATGCGATCTGCCGGGCAGCCGAGATCAGCCTTGCGCCGCATCTGGGCGAGGAGCCGCCGCCACCGCTGGCCCCGGTGGCGCATTACCTCAGCTGAGCGCCGCCACCACTTCGGCCACCCGCGCGGCATTGTCGCGGGCAAGGCTGCCATCGGCCATGTGAAGGCTGTTCTCGAACCCGACGCGCACCTTGCCGCCCCGCCGCGCGGCTTCGGCCAGACAGGCGGTTTCCGCAGGACCGAAGGCACAGACCGCCCAATCCGCCGCCAGCCCCGCCGCGGCCTGCCGGGCCAGCGGCGCATCCAGATCGGCCGACAATGACCGCTGGCCCGCGCTGTAGCGGCCCAGCACATGCAGCACCTGCAAACCCCGTGCCGGGACCGTTCCGGCAGCCACAAGGGCGGCCAGCCGGTCAACCTCGTCGGCCGCGAACAGGATGTGCTGCACCGCCATCCCCGCCGCATCGCAATCGGCGAAAAGCCGGGCGGCCTCGGCCTCTTCGCCATCCGCAAGGATTTCCCGCAAGGCGATCGAGACGGCGGGCGGGCAGTCCATCGCCAGAACATTGCGGACAAGCGCGCGCTGCTGGGCGGGGGCATAGCGTCCGGCGGCTTCGGTGGTGATCTGCACCGCCAGACCGGGGGCCTTCAGGGCCAGTTCCGCCAACAATTCGCGGTAGCCCCCCGCATCCAGCAGATGCGCGCCAGCGGTGTCGCGCAGATGGGCATGAATGCCCCCTGCCCCGGCGGCCTGACAGGCCGCGGCGCAATCGGACAGTTCGGCAATCGTCATCGGCAAGGCCGGGTGATCGGCCCGCGTCTTCCAGGCCCCGTTCGGGGCAACCATGATCCGGGGCAGCGGCGCGATGTCGGGTTTCATACTGGGCTTTCGTTCCGGGTATCCCCTTCATACCCTGAACCCCGCGCAGGCCAAGCCCTTGTCATCGGCGGCCTTGCGGGAAAGCGGGTGGCGCAACATATTGAGAATGATTTGCAGTTGCATAAATCCCGGCAGCCGCTATTCATATTGCGACTCGTTCGCAACTGACGTGAGGATGCCGTGACGGGCCGGACGCTGAACCGCAGGAAGGAACTTCCCATGTCTTCGACAGTCTCGCAGTTGCTTGCAGCCATGGCCGCAACGGCCCTTATGGCCGGGCCCGGCCTTGCCGAAGACAGGTTGAAGGTCGTGACCACATTTACCGTCATCGCCGACATGGCGCAGAATGTGGCGGGCGACGCGGCCGAGGTGGTCTCGATCACCAAGCCGGGGGCCGAGATCCACGGCTATGAACCGACGCCTCAGGATATCGTGGCCGCGCAGGATGCCGATCTGATCCTGTGGAACGGCATGAACCTTGAGCTGTGGTTCCAGCAGTTCCTGTCGAACCTTGGCGATATCCCTTCGGTCACGCTGACGGACGGGATCGACCCGATCCCGATCGCCGCCGGGGCCTATGAGGGCAAGCCCAATCCCCATGCCTGGATGGGGCTGGAAAATGCGCTGATCTATGTCGATGCCATCGCCGCCGCCCTTGCGGCGCAAGACCCGGACAATGCGGCAACCTATGCCGCGAATGCCACCGCCTACAAGGCGAAGCTGAGCGCGACGCTGGCCCCCCTGAAGGCCGAGATCGCCAATATCCCGCAGGCGCGGCGCTGGCTGGTCACTTGCGAAGGCGCTTTCCCCTATCTGGCGCGCGATCTGGGCCTGCAGGAACTGTATCTGTGGCCGATGAACTCGGATCAGATGGGCACGCCGAAACAGGTGCGCAAGGTGATCGACGGGGTCAGGGAGCATGACATCCCGGTGGTCTTTTGCGAAAGCACGGTGAACACCGCCCCGGCCGAACAGGTCGCACGAGAGACCGGGGCCGCCTATGGCGGCGTCCTCTACGTCGACAGCCTGTCGGAACCGGATGGCCCGGTGCCGACCTATCTGGATCTGCTGCGGGTCACGACGGAAACCGTGGCAAAGGGGCTGGGTGCTGCGGCAGACTGAACTGCTGTCCCTTCCGGTCGCGCCCCGGCTGCGGCAGGATTTCGTCAGGCAGGGCCGCCGTCCCGTTCCGGCAGAAAGCGAATGAAGATGCAGGATGACAGCGGGCCGATGACAGGGGAAACCGGTGCAGCCGATCCCGGCGGCGGCATCACCGCCCGTGATGTGACCGTAACCTACCGCAACGGCCTGACCGCGCTGCGCCATGCCAGTTTCGCGATCCCCAAAGGCACGGTGACGGCTCTGGTCGGTGTGAACGGGTCGGGCAAATCGACGCTGTTCAAGGCGATCATGGGCTTCGTGCCCGTCGCCGGGGGAGACATCCGTCTTCTGGGCCTGCCGGTGAAAGAGGCGCTGAAGCGCAACCTTGTCGCCTATGTGCCGCAGGCCGAAGAGGTGGACTGGTCCTTCCCGGTGCTGGTGGAAGATGTGGTGATGATGGGGCGCTATGGCCATATGGGGTTTCTGCGCCGCCCGTCGGCGGCGGATCATCAGGCGGTCAGCGTCGCGCTGGCGCGGGTGAACATGCAGGATTACCGCCACCGCCAGATCGGAGAGCTGTCAGGCGGCCAGAAGAAGCGCGTCTTCCTAGCCCGTGCGCTGGCGCAGGATGGTAGGGTGATCCTGCTGGACGAACCCTTCACCGGCGTTGATGTGAAGACCGAAGAGCAGATCATCGCCCTGCTGCGCGAGTTGCGCGACGAAGGCCGCGTGATGCTGGTGTCCACGCACAACCTCGGCTCGGTGCCGGAATTCTGCGACCGGGTGGTTCTGGTCAAGGGCACCGTTCTGGCGCATGGCCCGACCGAGACGACCTTTACCCATGACAACCTTGAAGCCGCCTTCGGCGGCGTCTTGCGGCGGATCACCCTGGGCGGCGATGTGCTGCACGATGACGACGACCCGCGTCATGTCTCGATCCTGACCGATGACGAACGGCCGCTGGTCCGATATGGCGATCGCACCCATACCCGGAACCCGCAGGTCGCTGCGGCAGGCGATCACGCCGGCACGGGGGGCGGGGAATGAACCTGCTGCTGGAACCGTTTTCCTATGGCTACATGACCAATGCGATGTGGGTTTCGGCCCTTGTCGGCGGGGTCTGCGCCTTTCTGTCGGCTTACCTCATGCTCAAGGGCTGGTCGCTGATCGGGGATGCGCTGTCGCATTCCGTGGTGCCAGGCGTGGCGGGGGCCTGGATGCTGGGCCTGCCCTTCGCCCTGGGGGCGTTCCTGTCGGGCGGGCTGGCGGCGGCGGCGATGCTGTTCCTGTCGGACCGGTCGGGGCTGAAGGCCGATGTGGTTATCGGGCTGATCTTCACCAGCTTTTTCGGGCTTGGGCTGTTCATGGTCTCGATCAATCCGATGGCGGTTTCGGTGCAGACCATCACCATGGGCAACATCCTTGCCATCACGCCGGAGGATACGCTGCAACTGGCGATCATCGGCTTCGTCTCGCTGGCGGTATTGCTGCTGAAATGGAAGGATCTGATGGTGGTCTTCTTCGATGAAAGCCATGCGCGGTCGATCGGGCTGCGGCCGGGGCTGTTGAAGGCGGTGTTCTTCGTTCTCTTGTCGGCCTGCGTGGTGGCGGCGATGCAGACGGTGGGGGCCTTTCTTGTCATCGCCATGGTGGTGACGCCGGGGGCCACGGCCTATCTTCTCTGCGACCGCTTTCCGCGCCTGATCGCGCTGTCGGTCGCCATCGGCACGGCGACCAGCTTTGTCGGGGCCTATCTGTCGTATTTTCTGGATGGCGCCACCGGCGGCATCATCGTCTGCCTGCAGACGCTGATCTTCCTGGCCGCCTTTGTCTGGGCACCGAAACACGGGCTGCTTGCCGCCCGCGCCAAGGCCCGCGCCGCGCTGCGCGAGGATGCGACCGGGGGCAAGGCCCTGCCATGATCGACCATCTCCTGCTGCCCTTCCAGTTCGCCTTCATGCGGGACGCCTTCCTGATCGCCGCCCTGGTCGCGGTGCCGACGGCTCTTCTGTCATGCTTTCTGGTGCTGAAGGGCTGGGCGCTGATGGGCGATGCGGTCAGCCATGCGGTGCTGCCCGGTATCGTGCTGGCCTATATCTTCGGCTTTCCGCTGATCCTTGGCGCCTTTGCCGCCGGCCTCATCACCGCTGTCGCCACCGGTTATCTGGCCGGAAACAGCCGGGTGAAGCAGGATACCGTGATGGGCGTGGTGTTCTCGGGCATGTTCGGCCTTGGAATCGTGCTTTACACCTCGATCACCTCGGACGCGCATCTGGACCACATCCTGTTCGGCAACATGCTGGGGATTGGCCCCGAGGATCTTTGGACGACCGGACTGATCGGGCTGGCAGTCACCGGCGTTCTGCTGATGAAATGGAAGGACCTGATGCTGCATGCCTTCGACCCGGCCCAGGCAAGGGTTTCGGGCCTGCCGGTCGGGATGTTGCACTATGGGCTGCTGACGGTTCTGTCGCTGACTATCGTCGCCACCATGACGGCGACCGGCCTGATCCTTGCCGTCGGCCTGCTGATCGCGCCGGGGGCGATTGCATTCCTTGTCACCCGCAGCTTCGGCCGGATGCTGGCGGTGTCGGTTCTGGTCTGCCTGTTGGCGATGCTGGGCGGGGTCTATGCCAGCTTCTTCCTCGACTCGGCCCCTGCCCCCACCGTGGTGCTGGTGCTGACCGCCCTGTTCCTGATCGCCTTTCTGCGCAAGATGCGGGTCCAGCGCCGGATCACCGCAGGCTGACATTCCCCGTCAGCCAAGATCCCGGATCAGGATCGGCCCGTGGTCGGCTGCCGGATTTCTGCCAGCAAGATCGGTTCAAGACCATGCCAATTTGTGCATGATCGGGTATTTGTCTGCCTTCTTCGGGTGTTGCCAGATCCATACATAAAGGCCCTTGTAAACGCTTGGCTTCCCCTGATAGACCCGCCAGCGGAGTGGTGGCCGAGTGGTCGAAGGCACACCCCTGCTAAGGGTGCAGGCGGGGAACCGTCTCGAGGGTTCGAATCCCTTCCACTCCGCCATCCACCCCCAGAACCGGTCTCAGTTGCCCGCGCGCGCCGGTAAGCGCCCGTAACAGGGGCGATTTCCAGCGACGAACCGTTCGGCGCCTCGAGAAGGCGGCGCCTGTTTCCGCGTATATTGGCCCTTCGCGTGGCCCAGTCTCCGGCTGCCCAAAAGGAGGTGGAGTTTGCGTGGAACAGGGAGTTTTTCGCGATTGGGGGGTTAAAACAGGCCTGAATCCGGGAATTGCGGGTCTATCTGCCAGATAGTGCCGTAATTTCCGTGGGTTGTGAGGCCCAAGCGCAGTTTTCTGTTTTACCCCCGGAACAGGCGATTCAAGCGCGGTAACAGGCCCTGTTCTGTCCTGTTATCGGGGTATTTCGACAGAATAACAGGTGGCGGTTCGCTCGACTGCCAGGGAGGCGCGGACCGGCGATCTGTGTCGCGATGTCCGTGCCGGACGTCACTCCTGCCGGTACTGGCGCTCGGACGCGATCGCCTTGAACATCTGTCTTTGGGCAGGCCAGCTTAGCGGCAGATCACTTTCGAGGAATCTTGCGAGCGTAAAGCCTGCCGGTTGGTCACCTGCCAGGATGGCGCGCTGGAGGTCGGGTGCGAGAAAGGCCAGTCGGACAAGGCGACGGCGATGCGATGTCAAAGGCGCGGCGTCGAGGCACGGCCTGCCACGGCTGTCGCGGGTGAGCATCTTGTGCGCCGCGCGCAGCGCTGCGACCAGGACCGGGTCTGCCTTGCGCGGTTGCGGCGATGCCGCCAGCACTTCCGTTCTCCCGCGGCGTGTCGTGAGCCGAAGCGGAAGCTTGAGACGCAGAACAGCGGGGTTCGCTGGATCCAGGACGGCTTCTTCCCCTCTGGCCAGCCGATCCTCCAGTCGTCGCAACAGGACGATGGGCAGAGTGAACTCAAGGCCCTCAGCCAGAACTTCGATCCGCAGGATGCGGGCAAAGGGATCTTGGTCCATTTCGGAGTCTTCCGGCAGAAGGCGGCGCAGTGCCGTGGCGAGTGCCTCCTCCAGCGCCGGGCCCGAGACGCGGCAGGGCAGAAGTTCATCTGCGCGGCGCCGCGCGCCCTGCTGCAAGGGCGCCGAGACGTAGTAGCGGTAGAGCCGACGGCCCTTGCCATAGGCAAAGGTCGGCGACATCGGATGGCCATCGGCATCGTAGATGCGGCCAGTCAGCGCGGAGTGCGCGACGGTCTCGCGCGCGCTCTTGCGTTTGCGGGCATGGCTGTCCAGCCGCTGCTGAACGGCGTCAAAGAGTTCCTGGTCCAGAATGGCGGGATGTAGGCCCGGGTGATGGATGTCGCCATGCCGGATCTCGCCGAGATAGAGGCGATTGCGCAGGAGATGGAACAGGGCCCCGCGACTGTAGGGCTGGCCACCTCTCATCTTCCCCGTGCCGCTGACATGCGCCTTCGAGACGATGCCTTCGCTCTGCAATACCTGCTCCAGCGCATGGACCGAGCCCAGATCGAGATAGAGGGCATAGATGCGCCGGACGAGCGCCGCCTCGGCCTCGTTGACGACAAGTGCGCGATTTCCACCAACCGGCTTGTCGTAGCCGATAGGAATCGGACCGCCCATCCACATGCCCTTGGCCTTGGACGCCGCGATCTTGTCGCGGATCCGCTCACCGGTGACTTCGCGTTCGAACTGGGCGAAGGACAGGAGGACGTTCAAGGTCAGCCGTCCCATGCTGGTCGTCGTGTTGAAGGCCTGGGTCACCGAGACGAAGCTGACCCCATGACGGTCAAAGATTTCGACCATGCGGGCGAAGTCGGCAAGCGAGCGGGTCAGGCGGTCGATCTTGTAGACGATGATGATGTCGATGCGTCCGGCCTCGACGTCGGCAAGAAGCTGGCGCAGGGCCGGGCGCTCCATCGTGCCGCCGGAATAGCCGCCATCGTCATAGACGGTTGGCAGGACTTTCCAGCCTTCGCCGGCCTGGCTCTTCACATAGGCCGCACAGGCCTCGCGCTGCGCATCGAGCGAATTGAACGCCTGGTCCAACCCCTCGTCGGAACTCTTTCGGGTGTAGAGCGCGCAGTGGCGCGGGTCCGGCTTCATGCTGCCGCCCCATCGCTGCGCAGGCCGAAGAAGCGCGGTCCGTTCCAGCGGGTGCCAGTCGCGGCTTCGGCGATCGCGGACAGGCTGGCGAAGATCCTTCCCTCCCAGCGGAAGCCGTCGGTCTCGACCACGACCTCGATCCGCTGACCCTGCCAGTCACGCCGAAGGATGGCGCCGATGCCGAACTGGCGGCCTTCGGCCTCGACCGGGCCGCGGGCGGCCAGCCGTCGCCTGGTCTCCCGATCGAGATCGCCAAAGGCTTCGACCTGCAGGTGCCAGGCGAGGAGGTGACGCAGCAACTCGGGCGAGCGCAGTTTCGTCGGGGGGCCGATCCTGTCCTGCCAGAGGGATCGAAGCGCGGCGAGATCGAGCCCTGCGAGGGTTTCGATCTCCGCCTCCGTGACGGGTTTTGCAGGCGCGCGCCGCATCACGAGGCCTTCCCGATGCGGTAGCGGCGCAGCCCACCCTCGGGCTTCTCGGAGAGGATGACATGGCCCTTCTTGCGCAGGGCGCCTGCCATGGCACCGCGCACGGAATGCACCTGCCAGCCGGTCGCGCTGGCAAGCTCGGCCAGGGTGGCGCCATGGGGCGTGCCGAGCAGGGCCACGAGGTGATCCAGCTTCGATGCTGCCTTGGCCGGCGCCGCTTCGAATGCGGTAGCGCTTTCGGCAGGATTGTCCGCGTCCCGGCTCAAACTGTTCTGCGTCAGACCGGCGACGGCCTGATCCGGCGTCGGATTGCCGCCGCGCCGGGTGCGCCCCTTGGCAACTTTGTCTTCGGAGCCAACCGGGTCGACCCCTTTGGCTTCAGTCGCGCCCGCAGCGGGCTCGGTGTCGGTGATCTGCGTCTTGGGAGCGTTCTTCGTCATGCTGTCCTCCGGTTCGCGGGCGAACCATTCGCCCGTACCGAGGCAAGCCCGGGACAGCCGGGCGTGACGAGAGCAACGCTCTGTTGCGCGGCTAAGTCCAGTCCCAGCCCGCAAAATAGCGCAAGTTCTCGACATGTTCCGCAAGCATGGTATCCTGATCCGAGCAGTGGCCAGAGGAGTTCGTGTTGGGCGGAGCAACCATTCCATCCCGGGACCTGTCCGTGCGCGCGCGCCCGGTTTCCGATCTGATCCCTTCGCCTCAAAACGCCCGCACCCATCCCAAGCGCCAGATCGAGCAGATCAAGGCCTCTATCGCCGAATTCGGCTTCACCAATCCGATCCTGGCCGACCCTGCCGGCAACGTGATCGCTGGTCACGGCCGGCTTCTTGCCGCCAAGGCGATGGGGCTGTCGACCGTGCCCGTGATCGAACTCGACGGCCTTTCCGACGCCCAGATCCGGGCCTTGCGACTTGCCGACAACAAGATCGCGCTTAATGCGGGCTGGGACATCGAGATCCTGCAGGCTGAACTGGCCGAACTCACCACCATCGACATCGGCATCGATCCGCTCCTCACCGGCTTCACCACGGGCGAGATCGACGTGATCCTCAAGGGGGCGGATGATCCTGACGACGACGTCATTCCGGCCGTGCCTGTCATGCCTCGCACAAGACCCGGCGACATCTGGATTTGCGGCCCCCATCGGATCGGCTGCGGCGACAGCCGGGACGCGGCCTTCCTGTCCCGTGTGGTCGGCGAAGGCGTGTTGGTGGACGCGGCCTTCCTCGATCCGCCCTACAATGTCCGGATCAGCGGTCACGCCAATGCCAAGGGACGGCACCGGGAATTCGCCATGGCCTCAGGGGAGATGACGGAGGCCGAGTTCCGGGGCTTTCTCAAGGCGACCCTCGGAGCCGCGGCCGCCGTGTCCCGCAGCGGGGCTGTCCATTTTGTCTGCATGGACTGGCGGCACATGGAGGATGTGTCCGTGGTGGGGCGCGAGGTCTATGATGCCTTCCTGAACCTTTGCATCTGGAACAAGTCGAATGCCGGTATGGGCTCGCTCTACCGCTCGAAGCATGAGTTGATCTTCGTCTACCGGGTGGGCGCGGAAGGCCATCTGAACATGGTCGAGCTTGGGCGCCACGGCCGCAATCGGACCAATGTCTGGGACTATGCTTCGGTCAATTCGTTCCAGGGCAGCCGGCGGGAGGATCTCGCCCTCCACCCGACCGTGAAGCCGACGGGGCTCGTCGCCGATGCGATCAAGGATGTCACGCGCCACAACGACCTTGTACTCGACACCTTCCTCGGCTCCGGCACCACGCTGATCGCCGCCGAACGCAGTGGCCGGCGCTTCCGCGGCCTCGATCTCGATCCGGCCTATGTCGATGTGGCCATCGACCGCTGGGCCGCGCTCGCAGGCCGCGAGCCCGTTCGGGAGGACGGGACGGCGTGAGCGAGATCGGGTCCTCGTCCAAAGGGCGGTTCAAGACGGGCAAGAGCGGCAATCCGAAGGGGCGACCGAAGAAGGCGGTCGAGGCGCGGGGCTCGGCTTTCGATGTCGTCATCGACCGGACCTTGACCATCACTCGCAACGGCCAGGCGCGGGAGGTGACGATGGAAGAAGCGCTCCAGCATCGCACCTATCAGGATGCCATCGCGGGCAAACGGATGGCGCAGCGCGAAGTGCTGAAGTGGATCAGGAAGCGCGAGGCCTGGATCGCGGAGCGCCAGACCGGAAAGACCAACAGAAGAATCGAGATCCTTTCCTCCGATGACCCGATGAACGCTCTCGATGCCCTGCTGATCCTCGGCATTGCCACGCGGGATGACGATACCTCAAAGTATGGGCCCAATGAACCGTACAGGCGTGCCCTGCTTGAACCCTGGGCGGTGCAGGTGGCCCTGGACCGGCGGCGCTCTGCCACGCCACTGACGCATGAAGAGCGCGCCGATATCCTGCGCTGCACGCGAGAGGCCGCGTCGCTTCGCTGGCCGGGAGGCAATCCGGGGTGAGCGAAGACGACACCCCGCTGGAAGGTGCTCCCGTCACGGTTGGTCACAAGCGCCCGCCGACGGGAAGCCGCTTTGCGAAGGGCCAGAGCGGCAACCCGAAGGGCAGGCCACGGGGGCGGCACCGCATGGCACCCTATGAGGCTGTCCTTGGCCAGATGGTGACCATCCGCGATGGCGCCGTGGAAAAGCGGATGTCCGCGGCCGAGGCCTTCATGCTTCACCTGGCCAAGCGGGGCCTTGAGGGCGACGGGTCCGCCGGGCGGGCGTTGATGGCGACGATCGAGGAGGCCAGCAGCCAGAAAGTGGCAGAGGCGATGCTGCCACGGACGATCATCCACGCCACGGTCACGCCTGGCAGCGTGAACCCGGCACTCGAGCCCCTGCGCATCGCCCGGAAACTCGACCCGTACCGTCCGTCGGCCCGGATGATGCTTGAGCCCTGGATCGTGGAGGTCGCGCTCGAGCGGCTCGGCGATCGCAAACTCGCCCGGAAGGAGCAGCAGACCGTCCTGGCCGCGACGCGGACGCCGCACAAGGTCAAATGGCCAGACTGGTGGGAGAAAGACCTGAGGGACAGGAAGTGAGGCGCTCTCTGGAACCCGGTGTGATCGAAACAGTCGTGGCAGGCGGCTAAGGGCGGAGAGCCGACCTTCGCTGCGATCGCAGCCTTTAAAGGGTAGACCTGCAAAGCGGCCGTTTGGTTCACAGGGGCCCGTTTACATCGTGTCGGACGGTTTCTCTGAGATGTCGCGCGCAACTGCTATCACCATCTTACTGTCAGCGAGACCTTCATTTACTGCCGCACACTTCGCTTCCACGAGTTCAGCGAGTCTTGCGAAGTTCACTTCGTCTCCCGCAATCGTCTTACGGAAAGCGCTTCTTTTGACAGCTTTTGTCTTATTGTCCGTCACGTCTGCCCTTGGGAGGGACGCATTAACAAGAACATATATGCCAGTGTGAGAGGAGTCTTCGAACAAATACTGTTTTGAGAGCTGCTCATCAGGAGTGTTGACCAACTGATCTCCTGACCAATGCGCCATATCGGCAAGCTTGATTTCCACTGACACTTTCCCCAAGGCGTCTACCCTCGAGTGCAGCCTGAGATCGGGCCGCTTCTCACCCGCGACTTCTTGCTCCCGGATGACCGTGTAATAGCGCTCCCCTACCTCTCTAAGCCGGGCGGCGAGCCAGTTTCTCAAATCAGCTTCTAACGCTTTGCCACGTCTGAAGAACGCGCTTTCATCATCATCGGAGGTATGCAGCCGTTCAAGGAGGGTCGCTATATGCGATTGGCAAAGCGTCCTGAATTCTTCCACAGTCGCGGGTGCCTTGGACTGATCATTGAGAAACCGAATCGCTTCATCAGGTGAAAATTCGGGCCTTCTTCCTGCCCCTCTCTTCATCAGCTCGATCTGGTACAGAAAGGTATCCCGGTAGCCCGTAAGCGTCCTTGACTTGGCCAATCTTTCAAATGCGCTGACAACGCCGGGTGTTTGAAAGGCCGCCAACATGTTTGTGTAGTTTCGCCTGTTGCTTTCTGCGTGGTCTGCTTTGCCCGGCGAGTACACAGTTTCATGCTTCACATCATTCTCGGGAGGCCATGCCAAGTAAGACGCTTGAACCAACCACTCTAGAATCATTGGATCTTGCTTATACTCAACTCGCACAGGGTCCGATCCTTCCTCTAGAGCAGGCGTATTTCCCTCGCGCCCCAAGTATTCGAAAAACAGCGCCCTCTGCCCGGCGCTTTGGAGATCACCAAAGGTCGAGACCAACACGCTTCTAGCGGCGTTTGAGTTTGCGTTCATCAGACCATCAAGCCAAACCCACGCCTCTCTGAAATCAAACCGGGCCAGCGCCGATCGATAGCCTGAGACAAGAAACCTAGAAAGGCGGTTCTGCTCGACAGCAGGGGCGCCTGCCACGATGTCTAGACAGAGCATTCTATCGCGGCGATTCTTTGGAAGATCACGCATCATCATCCGCAGGAGCATCGGTGCCACTAGGTTTCTAGTACCAACATCAGAGTAGGAAATTTTACTCACGCAATCAGACACATGGTGGTCATCGTCACCTCGCTCAGTGTTGAAGTCTGCCAGCAATGCGGCTTTGATCTCAGAGCAAAATTGGCTTGGAAAATCCTGCGCTAGCTCGCCAACCCATTCAGGAAAGCCGTTCAACTCGTGAAACGCGTAGCGGAAAGCCTTGCGAGCAAGGTCTGCATCGCTGGGCATCTCTCCAAGTGAGTAATCCAAATTGATGCCAGCCAGGCCAATGTGGCCGAGGTATGTTCGTCTTTCAGCGTAGCTTGTATCATTGGCCTTCCAGTATTGCCGTAGGCCATCGCTGAAAAGCTGGGCGATTTCCGACCCATATTCCTCATTGATCGCGCGGATCGTTCCATTTCCAAGGTCATCTGGGGCTCGTTCAAAGAGCCAAATGGCATTGCTGTTGTCGAACTCACCAGCGAAAATCGCCTTGCGGTTACTCGTGATGAACCTTCGATTTTTCCGGGCGGATCTCCATGACTGAACAGCTTCCTTCTTCTCCCGAACCCACCTTTGCGCGTCATATCGATATTGATTTTGGAAACGAGATCTTGTTCGAAGGAACCAACCGCGGACGCCGAACTGCCGCCGTTGATCGTCGTCTCCGTATTTCTTCAGATACCTCCTGAACACATGCAACGCATTGTTATGATCTGCGCCCCGGAGATTGACCAGTATCGTGTGGGCTAAGCCGAGTAGGAATGCCTGCTCGGACCGCTCGATGGTTTCTGAAGCAAGCTCGCAGTAGTGGGACACATCGGAGTAATCGAAGACCCCTCCGTGCTCCTTTTTTTCATCAAATTCTAGGGGGTAGATCACCCCGAACGGGACTCGGTTCTTCTGAACGTGATCAGAGAAAAGATCCACCCTTCGCTGAACCAGAGCTTGTTTGACGTCGGGACGTGCCCGTAGGCCGTCGGCCAGTTGCTGCGTCGGTGCCTTGCGACCGAATACGTCTATCCTGTCATCCTTGCCCATCGCCATTTCAATGGCATCAAGCAAGTCATCGTCGTCAGGGGGCAAATCCTTCTCAAGCAACAGTTTCGATGCCAGATAGATGATGGCAGGCAAAAACCTTCTGTACCGGGCCGATGCTTTGGGCATTCGGTACCGTTCCTCGGAACGGCCAGTAAACGCAAATCGCAGCAATATTGACAGCCAAGTCTGCTTTTGGTGCCCAGGCAGGCCTTCGAGTATTTCGATCAAGTACCGGGACGTTGCGGATGAATAGTTTGAACGTTCTCGGTGAATTCTCGAAAGAATGGCGATCCCGTCGAGCAAGTTGGCTTCACCAAAGCTGTAATTCAACGCTTTCAACAGGAACATATTCCAGTTCGGAGCAGAATCCGTATCCTCGGCGGCCGGCGGCGTAGTTGTCAGGGCTTCTGACAGCACATCTGGGCGAAATGAGTAATCTCCAATTTCATCGAGGGCAGCACACGCTTCCGCTTTGATACGATAGCCAATACCTGAATTTCCGACATAGCCTGCCAGTTTGGCAGCAAGCGGACCCATCTTTCCGAACCGAGCGAGCTCGATTAAAAATTCAGTCAATTCAGGAGAACTGGATTTGTCCAGAAGCTCGTTGACTACGGGCCACAAGTCAGGGTGCGTGAAACGCTTTACGTCATCATGATTGAACCACTCGCCTCTGTATCGAAGGTCGTCATACAGACGAGCTTGACTGCGTAGCGCGATCTCCTTGTCGCCTACAGAAAGTGACTTTGGATCTCCAGTCTCGATAAGCAGTGCCGGCCTCACCCTCGCTACAACCGCCTTTGCAGAGCTATTCAAGGCCGCCAACCAGCCCATGACGTGCTCTGTGGACTGTGGGATCGACTGACGCCCAAGACCCTCGGCAAGAAGTGGCGCGATTGTTGCTTCGGAATGTGCTCTTGCTCGCAAAATTGCGTCGAAATGCTCAGCTGCAAGGAAGTCTCGTATCTCCCGATGCGCAAACCTGATTCGACCCCCAACAGATGGCTGAAATAGCCCGCAGGCGAGAAGCTGACGAACCTCTGTAGCGGTCCAAGCGTCCACATCGCTAGACAGGATATTTGCTGCATTCATGGCATGACCTGCCGCCAACGGCTGGACAGAAAGATCCTGTTTGCCTGACAAAACTACGAAAGCTGCAAGTTTTGCTGCGGCCCGGCGTGCCCGGTGAATGTCAATGTTCAAGCGATCTCGGCTTTCAGATCGCCCGAATAGCCGCCATCCTACCAACTCGCGCATGACTTGAAGTCTTGATGTGAAGACGTCATGGGGAGAGCGGCCTTCATCAATGGCCTTTTCCCAAACATCTAAGAATAAGTGCGCGTCCAGCGGTTGCTGGATTAAAGCGGTTGAAAGATGGGTGTTCACGGCGTTTATGAAGTGCGTGGGATCCACGTCGCGAGAAGTAGCAAGTTTCTCAATGTCACCACTCGCCAGGGGCGCTAGGCGATAAATCTTGTGTGTCGGATCGTCTCTTCCCGAGTCCTGTTTTGCATCGCGTGTCCGTTTTATGAAACGAGTTAGGCGCCTTACATCGCCCTCCCCAAGCCACTCGCTTGGGCGACTTGTGACTAGAACGTGCAGCGGCCCCCGTCGTCGCCCAACTTCACGTGAGACAGTGTCAAGGGCTTTTTCTAGCGCACTCTCATTGCGTGAAGACGGCAGGCGCGCCTCGTCTAGCGCGTCAAGAAACAGATACCCACCTTTTCTTGATCGTTTCCATTTTTCAAATCGGTCGCGTTGGTCATCCAGTTGGAAATCAAATGAGTCCACCAAAGATCCGTCTTGTAGCGCTTCCAAGCGCATCAGGAATGCGTCTTGCCCATCCTCAACAAGGCGATTGACATGCTGACGAATTTCAGTTGTTTTGCCCGACCCGGCGGTGCCAAGGAGAACAGAAATATCGTTCGCAAGAACTTCTTCCCACGTTTTCCCCGTTTCACGGGTCGCGAGAGAAGCCCAAATGCTATCCGGCTCATCGTCAAAGTCCACCGAATGAATTTCGACGAAACGCCGTGACAAAGAAACGTAGTGGCCGCTGTTCACATTAGCCCCCTATGCAATTTAAGCGACAGTATCAGCGGCGTGAGCGGTGATCCATCCGAGTTCGTAGCTTGAAGGTATCTATCAAGTGGACTGGTGTGTAGTGCCACAGTTGATCGTCCGGATTGGGGGAGGGCTCAGGTGACGCATCGGAGATGAGGCAACCGTCCGCAATGGCCCGAACGCGTCGGTCGGGGGTGGTGACGTTGCCCCCTGCGACTAATCCAGTTTGAGTTAGACTCTGGCCCAACCGAG
>DAIOGH010000011.1:0-102884 GCA_036745335.1 Paracoccaceae bacterium | reverse complement strand
AAGGACAGCGAGCCGGTGAAAAAGCCAGTGGATGACATCGGTAAGGTCCTTTCGGGGCAGAAACGGGTTGGCGCTATTTAGGCCATGGTCGCAGGCCGGGAAAGGGCGGAAAGCGACCCGATGCACTGCGGCTGCGAAACCTTTCCCCCTGCGGCACCATCTGTCGCCGATCGGAAACCGGGGGCTTGAGTTTGGGCCCCGCCCCGGCCAAGGTCGCGCCAAGGGGAAAGCCATGCGCCAGAAGATCAGATTCACCGCCAGCCGCGCGCCCGCTGCCCTTGAGGCGCTGGCTGTGCTGACCGCCCGCCATGGCCAGACCGAGGCCCGGCGCGCCGATGTGATCGTGGCGCTGGGGGGGGACGGTTTCATGCTGGAAACCCTGCACAGCCCGGCAGGCCGCGACCTGCCGGTCTATGGCATGAACTGCGGCACCATCGGCTTCATGATGAATGCCTATGCCGAGGATGGCCTGCCCGAACGCCTGGTGGCGGCCGAAGAGACGCTGATCAACCCGCTGTCGATGCGGGCCGAGACCGTGAAGGGCCGCGTGACCAAGGCGCTGGCGATCAACGAGGTTTCGGTGCTGCGGCAAGGCCCGCAGGCGGCCAAGCTGCGGGTGTTGATCGACGGGCGCGAGCGGCTGGAAGAACTGGTCTGCGACGGGGCGCTGGTGGCGACGCCCGCCGGATCCACCGCCTACAACTATTCGGCGCATGGGCCGATCCTGCCCATCGGGTCCAATGTGCTGGCGCTGACAGCGATGGCCCCCTTTCGCCCCCGGCGCTGGCGCGGTGCGGTGCTGCCGAAATCGGCCACCGTCCGGCTGGAGGTGCTGGAGCCGCAGAAGCGCCCGGTGATGGCCGATGCCGACAGCCGGTCTTCGGTGCGCGACGTGGCCTTTGTCGAGGTACATTCGGTTCCCGACGTGACCCACCGGCTGCTGTTCGACCCCGGTCACGGGCTGGAGGAGCGCCTGATCGGCGAACAGTTCATCTGAAGGGCTGCAAAATCCTTGAACAAGGATTTTGACAAATTTCTTTCTCAAGAAATTTGGCGCGCCCTAGCGACGCTTGCCGTGCCAGGCTTCCAGCTTGCGGTAAAGCGTCGAGGGCGACACATCCAGTTCCTTCGCCGCAAGGGGAACCGACCCGCCCTGCCGCCGGATCGCGGCCTCGATGGCCTGCCGCTCGATCTCGGCCAGTGTCCGTCCCGGCGCAAAGCCTTCGGCGGCGGACAGGGCCCCCGTGGCCCCCGGCGGCAGCGTTTCGGTTGCCAGGCCCGCAGGCAGCATCGCGGGTGTCACCTCTCCGCCGTCGTTCAGCACCACCACGTTGCGGATCACGTTCAGAAGCTGGCGCACATTGCCCGGCCAACTCTGCGCCAGCAGAAAATCCCGCGTCGCAGCGTTGAGCCCGGTAAACTCCTTGCCCTCTTCGGCCGAGAACCGCAGCAAGGCGGCTTCGGCAATCTCAACCACGTCCCCGCCCCGGTCGCGCAGGGGCGGCATATGGATCGGCACCACATAGAGCCGGTAGAACAGATCCTCGCGGAACAGGCCCTGACGGACATGTTGCATCGGATCGCGGTTGGTGGCGCAGATGATCCGCACATTCACCTTGCGCGGCTTGGTGGACCCTACGGGCTGGATCGTCGAGGTTTGCAGGAACCGCAGCAGCTTGGTCTGCAAGGGCAAGGCCATTTCGCAGATTTCATCCAGAAACAGCGTGCCGCCATCCGCCGCCGCTGCCGCGCCCGGCTTGTCAGAGATCGCCCCGGTGAAACTGCCCTTCATATGGCCGAAGACTTCGGATTCCAGAAGATCGGGCGGGATCGCCCCGCAGTTCAGCGCGATGAACGGCCCCGTTGCCCGGTTCGAGCGGGCATGGACGGCCAGCGCCGCCAGTTCCTTGCCGGTGCCGCTTTCTCCGGTGACAAAGACCGTGGCCATCGACCGCGCCACCGATCCGATGGTGCGGTGGATGGCCGCCATCGGGGCGGAGGATCCGATGAAGACCGAGCCGCCGACCGGCTCGGCCTCGGGTTTGCGTCGGCCGGGAGACTGGCGCGCGGGGGGGCCAGCCTCATCATCACAGGCGGCTTTCACCGCCAGAAGAAAGCGATCCTCTTCGAAAGGCTTGACCAGAAAATCCCAGGCCCCGGCGCGCATCGCCTCGACCGCGCGCGGTACGGTGCTGTTTGCCGTCATCACGATGACGCGCAGAGCCGGGGCCTCGGCCAGCACATCGCGCATCAGGGTCATGCCGTCGCGGTCGGGCAAGACCAGATCCAGCAGCATAACCTTGGGCAGATGCCGCCGAAAGGCCGCAAGCCCTTCGGCGGCGGTGCCGGCCAGGACGACCGGATAACCCGCCGCGCCCAGCACCGACCGGTAGACGGTCTGCAACGAGGGCGTATCCTCGACGACAAGGATCGGCGCGCGCGCGTCGGCCATCAGCCACCCTCGCTGCTGGTGCGGCGGGCTGCACGGGCGGCGATCAGGCCCTGCAAGGCGCGCAGGTCGCGGGTGATGTCCTGCATCAGCGCCGGGGGCAGGGGCGCCTTGTCGTCATGCGCGGCCGTGTTCAGCCGCCGGGCATCTTCGGCCAGGCCAAGTGCCCCTGCGGCCCCGGCGACCGAAATCAGCACATGGGTTTCGGAGCGCACCGCCGCGCGGTCTTCTGCCGCCACGGCGGCGGTCAGGGCCCCGTCCACCCGTGCCAGATCCGTGGCCAGCCGTTCCAGCAGCTCTGCCGCACCCGCCGGACCGGCCAGCGCCAGGAGCCGGTCAAGCCGACTCTCCTGGATCCGTTCCTGATCCTGCGCTGCCATGGCATCCCTTTCCCGATCCCGCCAAGGGATGCCACGGCAGGGGCCGCCAAGTCCAGCCTGTGCGCCGCGCCTCTTCGTCGGCTTAGGGCAACTGATGGATCCCGGACCGGCAGGCGGCCGTCTCAGGCCTTCGCCAGACCCAGGCTGCGCAGGGCGAGGGTGATTTCATCCAGAATGGCCGGATCGTCGATGGTGGCGGGCATCTTCCAGTCCAGGCCGTCGGCGATCTTGACCATGGTGCCGCGCAGGATCTTGCCGGACCGGGTCTTCGGCAGCCGGTTCACCACCACGGCGCGCTTGAAATCCGCCACCGGGCCGATCTTGTCGCGCATCAGCCTGACGCATTCGGCCACCACTTCGGCGGGGTCGCGATCCGATCCCCGGTTCAGGCACAGAAAGCCCAGCGGCGACTGGCCCTTCAGATCATCGGCCACGCCGATCACCGCGCATTCGGCCACATCCTTGTGGCCCGCCAGCACCTCTTCCATCGCGCCGGTCGACAGCCGGTGCCCGGCGACGTTGATCACGTCATCGGTGCGCGCCATGATGTAGAGATAGCCATCCGCATCGACATAGCCCGCATCCCCGGTTTCGTAATAGCCGGGGAAATGATCGAGATAGCTTTTTCGGAACCGGGCTTCGGCATTCCAAAGCCCCGGCAGGGTGCCGGGCGGCAACGGCAGCTTGACCGCAATCGCGCCCAGGGTGCCCGGCGCCACCGGATGCCCGCCTTCGTCCAGCACCTGCACGTCATAGCCCGGCATGGCAACCGAGGGGCTGCCGATCCTGACCGGCAGCGGTTCGATCCCCATCGGGTTGGCGGCAATCGCCCAGCCGGTTTCGGTCTGCCACCAATGGTCGATGACCGGCACCTTCAGATGCCGCTGCGCCCATTGGATCGTGTCGGGGTCGGCCCGTTCGCCCGCCAGATACAACGTCTTCAGCGTCTTCATGTTGTAATCGGCAATCAATTCACCCTGCGGATCATCCCGCTTGATCGCCCGCAGCGCGGTGGGTGCGGTGAACAGGACCTTGACCTTGTTTTCGGAAATCACCCGCCAGAACGCCCCGGCATCGGGGGTGCCAACCGGCTTGCCTTCATAAACCACCGTGGTGCAGCCCGCCAGCAGCGGGCCATAGCAGATGTAGCTGTGCCCGACGACCCAGCCGACATCCGACGCCGCCCAGAACACATCGCCCGGCCCGCAGTCATAGATCGCGCGCATCGTCCACATCAGCGCGACCATATGGCCGCCGGTGGGGCGGATCACGCCTTTCGGCGCCCCGGTGGTGCCGCTGGTGTAAAGGATATAGGCCGGATGATTGCCCTCGACCGGCACGCAATCGGCCGGTTCCACCCCATGCTGAAAACTGTGCCAGGCGACATCGCGGCCCTCGATCAGCCTTGCCACTTCCTGCTCGCGCTGGAAGATGACGCAGAAGTCCGGCTTGTGGGTCGCCATGTCTATGGCGGCATCCAGAAGCGGTTTGTAATGAACCACGCGGTTCGGCTCGATCCCGCAACTGGCCGCGATGATGGCCTTGGGGGTGCAATCGTCGATGCGGACGGCCAGTTCGCTGGCCGCAAATCCGCCGAAGACGACCGAATGGATCGCCCCCAGCCGGGCACAGGCCAGCATCGCCTCCAGCGCCTCGGGGATCATCGGCATGTAGATGATCACCCGGTCGCCCTTTTTCACGCCCTTGGCCCGCAAGGCCCCCGCCAGCGAGGCGACGCGGGCCTGCAATTCGCGATAGGTGATGCCCTTCTTCGAATGCGTCACCGGGCTGTCATGCAGGATTGCCAGCTGATCGCCGCGCCCGGCCAGAACATGCCGGTCCACCGCATTCCAGCAGGTGTTCGCCATGCCGTCGGCGAACCATTCATAGATCGGCGCGCGGCTGGCATTCAGCGCGGTCGTCGGCCGCGCGACCCAGTCGATCGCCCCGGCGGCATCCAGCCAGAAACCCTCGGGATCGGCCTTCCAGCGTGCATAGAGATCGGCGTAACCCATGCTGCAATCCTCCTCCTCGGTCCCGGCCCCGTGTTACGGCACGTCACCGGCGTGACGCAACGCTGTTACCGGCAACAGTCGCGCCACTATGCGCAGAATTTGCAGAATTTTGCCGTAGCAGGGCGCAAAGTTTTGCAAACCACCGGCCAATGGGAAGTTCCTCTCATCTCCGGGCCGAATTTGCAAATTCTGCGCGATGAAACGCAAACACCGCAGGGGGTGATTCTCCACCCCTGCGGCTTCCCCTTCTGAATACACCCCGCGCGGCGGGCGCAGGGCGGCCAGACAACAATCCCGTCAGCTGTAATGCGACACCGGCGTGCCCGCGATGGCCGACATGTTCAAAAGGCCCCGCGCGGTTATCGACGGCGTCACGATATGCGCCTTGTTGCCCATGCCCATCAGGATCGGGCCGACTTCCAGACCCCCGGCCCTCATCTTCAGTACGTTCCGCGCCGTGTTCGCGGCATCGGTATAGGCGAAGACAAGGATATTCGCCGCACCCTCAAGCCGTGAATTGGGGAAGATCCGGCTGCGCAACTCGGGGTCAAGCGCGGCATCCACGCTCATCTCTCCTTCATATTCAAAGGCGGCCTCGCGGCTTTCCAGAATGTCCAGGGCTGCGCGCATCCTCCGGCCGGAATCGCTGTCGAGGTTGCCGAAATTGGAATGGCTGCACAGGGCAACCTTGGGCGTCACGCCAAAGCGGCGGGCGTGACGCACCGCTCCGCAGGCGGTTTCGGCGATCTGCTCGGGCGTCGGCACCGCATTCACATGGGTGTCGGCGACGAACAGCGGCCCGTCCTCCTGGATCATCAGGGATAGAGAGCCATGCGGCCGCAGGCCCCCGCGCCCCAGCACCTGCCTCACATATTCCAGATGCCAGAGATATTGCCCGAAGGTGCCGCAGATCATGCTGTCGGCATCGCCGCGATGCACGGCCACCGCGGCAATCGCCGTGCTGTTGGTGCGCATCACCGCGCGGGCCACGTCGGGCGTGATCCCCCTTCGCTCCATCAGCTGATGATAGGTTTCCCAGTAATCGCGATAGCGCGGGTCGTTCTCGGGGTTGACGATTTCAAAGTCGCGCTCGGGCCGGATCGGCAGGCCCGCCCGCTCCGCCCGCCGCGCGATCACATCCGGGCGGCCGATCAGGATTGGCTTGTCGGTGGTCTCTTCCAGCATCGCATTGGCGGCGCGCAGCACCCGCTCGTCCTCGCCCTCGGCAAAGACGATGCGGCGGTCGGCCAGTTTCGACGCCTCGAACACCGGGCGCATGATCAGGGCGGATTTGAATACCGATCCGTCCAGCTTGTGCCGATAGGCGTCCAGATCGGCAATCGGCCGCGTGGCCACGCCGGTTTCCATTGCTGCGCGCGCCACCGCGCTGGCGACGACACCGATCAGCCGCGGGTCGAACGGCTTGGGGATCAGGTAATCGGCCCCGAAGGACAGGGTTTCGCTGCGATAGGCGGCGGCGGCCTCGGCGCTGGTGGTGGCGCGGGCCAGGGCAGCGATGCCCTCGATGCAGGCCAGTTCCATTTCCAGATTGATCGTCGTGGCCCCGACATCCAGCGCCCCCCGGAAGATGAAGGGGAAGCACAGCACGTTGTTGACCTGATTGGGAAAGTCGCTGCGGCCGGTGGCGATGATCGCACCGGGAGCGACGGCGCGCACCTCGTCGGGCAGAATTTCCGGGGTGGGGTTGGCCAAGGCAAAGACGATGGGGTCCTTGGCCATCTGCGCCACCATCGCCGGTGTCAGCACGCCGGGGCCCGACAGGCCCAGGAACAGATCGGCCCCGCCGATCACATCGGCCAGCGTTGCGGGCGCGGTGCCTTGGGCAAATGCCTCTTTCTGTGGGGTCATCTGGGTGGTGCGGCCCTTGTAGACCAGCCCGTCCAGATCACACAGCCAGACATTCTCGCGCCGGACACCCAGCTTCACCAGCATTTCCAGACAGGCGATCCCGGCCGCCCCGCCGCCGGTCGACACCACCTTGATCTTGTCGAACGCCTTGCCCGTCACATGCAGCGCATTGGTCGCCGCCGCGCCGACAACGATGGCGGTGCCGTGCTGGTCGTCGTGGAAAACCGGGATGTTCATCCGCTCGCGGCACAATTGTTCAACGATGAAACAATCGGGCGCCTTGATGTCTTCAAGGTTGATGGCGCCGAAAGTCGGCTCCAGCGCGCAGACGATGTCGGCCAGTTTTTCCGGGTCGGTTTCATTCACTTCGATGTCGAAGCAGTCGATGTTGGCGAATTTCTTGAAGAGAACCGCCTTGCCTTCCATCACCGGCTTCGATGCCAGCGCGCCGATGTTGCCAAGGCCCAGAACGGCGGTGCCGTTCGACACCACGGCGACAAGGTTGCCACGGCTGGTATAGCGGCTGGCGGTGGCGGGATCGGTCTTGATTTCAAGGCAGGCCTCGGCGACACCGGGGCTGTAGGCACGGCTCAGATCGCGGCCGTTGGCCAGGGGCTTGGTGGCGCGGATCTCCAGTTTTCCGGGTTTCGGAAACTCGTGATAGTCCAGGGCCGCCTGCCGCGTGGCCTGCTTCGCCTCATCCTGCCTGCCATCCTGCCGATCTTCTGCCATCTCATCCTCCTCAAGATGGTTCACCGTTAAACCATTTTACCGCATCGGCAAAGACAAGGCTTTGCGGCAACTGCTTTCGGCGAAGCCGGAAAATCCCGCTTGCGATCATACTGATCACGTCCGTCGGGCCGGGCCAAGGGGTTTCCGCAGAGATGGAAGTCAACTATATACTTATTCTACTCATGACTTAGAGATATTGCGCAGATGAAGGCTATCTGAGTGCAAGATGAAGAATGAATCTATTGACGTTCCGTTATAAAAGTATACTTTTGTCCCGGAACAGGACCACCGGATGATCCGCACCAGCCACCGCCTTCGCATTCATGATGCGATCCGTCTTCGCCTGTTGCGGGGCGAGATCGGGCCGGACGACCGGCTGATCGACCATGCGATTGCCGCCGAAATGGGGGTTTCGCGGATGCCGGTGCGCGAGGCGCTGATGCAGCTTGCAAGCGAAGGCTATCTGCAGGGCACCAGCCGGGGATTTGCCCTGCCCGAGCTGTCGCCCGACCGGATCGCCGAGATATTCGCCCTGCGCAAGCTCCTGGAGCCGCAGGCGGCGGCGCTGGCGGCACA
Organism: Paracoccaceae bacterium; assembly: GCA_036745335.1. Lineage (GTDB taxonomy): Bacteria > Pseudomonadota > Alphaproteobacteria > Rhodobacterales > Rhodobacteraceae > Pseudogemmobacter. Next base: position 94,863 of record DAIOGH010000011.1, on the reverse strand, counting down.
GGCGTGCAGCCCCGATCGGCTTGCCGATTTGCGGCAGTCCCTGGCAGCGCTGACCGAAGCCGGACGGCAGGGCGATGTCGTGGCCTTTCATCGCGCGGCCGAACGGTTTCGCAACGGCTGGCTGATGGCGGTGCCCAATGGCGAATTGCGCGGTGCAATCCAGCGCTATTCGGCGCAGGTGCAGTCGGTGCGCTTTGCCACCATGACGGATACCGCTGCGCGCGCGACCATCGCGCAGGGCCTTGCGGCGCTGCTGGCCGCTTTCGAGCGCGGCGATGCCACCGCTGCCGCCGACCGTATGCTGCACTTTGTCTTTCAGGCCGAAGAGGCCCATGCCTGCCACATCGCCACCCCCGCCACCCGCCCAGACCGGAGACAGACATGACGACGCCCCGATCAGATGACCGCCCCGAAATCCGCGCCGAAATCCGCCTGCCGACGGCAGAGTTGCGCAGCGATCTGCCGTTCTACACCCGGCAGCTGGGCTTCCGGCTGGACATGATCTTTCCCGCCGATGACCCGCAGGTCGCGGTCCTGTCCGGCCACGGGCTGCGGATCAGGATCGAGAAGGGCGCGTCCGAAGCCCCCGGAACCCTGCGCATCCTGACCGACGATCCCGGCTTTGCGGGCGGGCAAAAGCTGCTGACTGCGCCCAACGGCACCCGGATCGAGGTGGATGAGCTGAACCCGCCGGTCGTCACCCCGGCCACCGAACATGCCTTTGTCGTGCGCCGCCTGGCGGATCAGGCCCCTTGGGTGATCGGGCGGGCCGGGATGGAATACCGCGACCTGATCCCCAGCCGACTGGGCGGCGCGATGATCGCCAGCCATATCCGCGTGCCCGATGGCCCGGTGCCGGATATGGTGCATTTCCACAAGGTCGGGTTTCAGCTGATCTTCTGCGTCGCAGGCTGGGTCGATGTCCTCTATGAAGATCAGGGCGACATCCGCCGCATCCATGCCGGTGATTGCTTCATCCAGCCGCCGACCATCCGCCACAAGGTGCTGCATTCCGAAGGGGTGCAGGTGGTGGAAATCGGCGTCCCGGCCGAGCATGTGACCGAGATCGACCATGAGATGAAACTGCCGACCCCGCATTTCCGCCCGGACCGGGAATGGGATGGTCAACGCTTTGTTCACAACATCGGGGCCGATGGCACCTTTGCGCCGTTCCGCATTCCGGGGTTCGAAGCGCGCGACACCACGATCCATGCGGCGACCAAGGGCGTTGCCTCGGTGATGGTTGCGCGTCCCAAAGGCCCGGCCCCCTGGACCCGGCATCAGGGCGACATCCTCTTCACCTTCGTCATGCGCGGCTCGATACTGCTGGAGGGCGAGGGGAAAGACCCGTTCCGCCTGTCGCCCGGCGATGCCTTCGTCATCCCGCCCGGCATGGCGACGCGCTATTCCGATCCATCGGCGGATCTGGAACTGCTGGAAGTCTCGCTGCCCGGCAACCCGCCGACCGATATTCTATAGCTTGCGGGCCGCCCGTTCCGGCTGCATCCTGACCGTGTGGTCAGGAAAGCGGAGGCGGCGATGGATCTGGTGGCGGCAGCGGCAGAGGTGCGGGAACGTGCCTATGCGCCCTATTCGCGGTTCAAGGTCGGGGCGGCGGTCCGCACCACCAGCGGCGCGGTCTATCAGGGCTGCAATGTCGAGAATGTCGCCTATCCCGAAGGCACCTGCGCCGAGGCGGGGGCCATCGCCGCCATGGTCGCGGGCGGCGATGCCCGCATCGCCGAGATCGCCGTCATCGCCGATAGCCCCGAACCCGTGCCCTGCTGCGGCGGCTGCCGCCAGAAGATTGCCGAATTCGCCGATGCCGGGGTGGTGGTCACGCTGGCCACCGTCGACGGCAAACGGAAGACGCTGACCGTGGCCGAACTGTTGCCCGGCGTCTTCACCGCCGCCCATATGGACAGGGCATAGGGACCGGATGGACGCGCGCCAGATCATTGCCCGCATCCGGGATGGTGGCCAGCCCACCGCCGAGCAACTGGGCTGGTTCGCCGGCGGGCTGGCCTCGGGTGCGGTGACGGATGCGCAGGCCGGGGCCTTTGCCATGGCCGTGCTGCTGAAAGGGCTGGGGGACGAGGGCCGGGTTGCGCTGACCCGTGCCATGCGCGATTCCGGCCGGGTGATGCAATGGGACCTGCCCGGCCCGGTGGTGGACAAGCACTCCACCGGCGGGATCGGCGATTGCATCTCGCTCCTCCTGGCCCCGGCGCTCGCGGTCTGCGGGGCCTATGTCCCGATGATCTCGGGCCGCGGTCTTGGCCATACCGGCGGCACATTGGACAAGCTGGAGGCGATCCCCGGTTTCCGCACCGGTCTTACTGAACAGGCTTTCCGTGATCAGGTGGCCGATCTGGGCTGCGCCATCGTTGCGGCCAGCGCCGATCTGGCCCCGGCGGACAAGCGGCTTTATGCGATCCGCGATGTGACGGGCACGGTGGAATCGATCGACCTGATCACCGCCTCGATCCTGTCGAAGAAACTGGCGGCGGGGCTTGAGGCGCTGGTTCTGGATGTCAAATGCGGCTCGGGTGCCTTCATGAAGACGCCGGAGCGGGCCGAAGCCCTTGCGCGGGCGCTGGTTGCCACCGCCCAAGGGGCGGGCTGCATGACGACGGCGCTGATCACCGACATGACGCAACCCCTGGCCACCGCCGCGGGCAATGCGCTGGAGGTGATCGAGGTGATGGAAACCCTGACCGGCACCTCGGTCAATTCCGCGCTGTGGGATCTGACGGTGGCTTTGGGCGGCGAGGCACTGGCGCTGGTGGGCCTGGCGGCGGATGCCGAGGATGGCGAAGGCCGCATCATTCAGGCGCTGGAATCCGGTGCTGCGGCCGAACGGTTCGGCGAAATGGTTGCCGCGCAGGGCGGGCCGATGGATTTCGTCGACCGCTGGCCCGACCGCCTGCCCGCCGCCCCCGTGGTGCTGGAGGTGCCTGCGCTGGACGACGGCTATGTCTGGGCCATCGACGGGGAAGCACTGGGTCATGCCGTGGTGCATCTGGGTGGCGGCCGCCTGCGCGACGGCGAGCGGGTGAACCCTTCGGTCGGCCTGTCCGATCTGGCGGGCCTGGGCGAGGAAGCCGGGGCAGGGGTGCCGCTGGCCATGGTTCATGCCGCCACGACCGAGGCCGCCGAAGCGGCGGTCAGGGCGGTGCAGGCGGCCTACCGGATCGGGACATCGGCCCCCGACGAGGCGGATCTTGTGTTGAAGAGGATCGCCTGAGATGGCGCGCGCGTTTCTGATCGTGATGGATTCCGTGGGGGCGGGCGGTGCCCCCGATGCCGGAGAGTTCGGCGATACCGGGGCGAATACGCTTGGCCATATCGCCGCAGAATGCGCGGCGGGCCGGGCGGAGACCGGGCGGTCCGGCCTGCTGAGGATGCCCAACCTTGATGCGCTGGGCTTGGGCGAAGCCGTGCGTCTGGCCTCCGGCGCGGCGATGCCGGGGTTCGCGGCGCGGCCGCAGGGCCTGTGGGGCGCGGCGCAAGAGGTGTCGCGCGGCAAGGACACGCCTTCGGGGCATTGGGAGCTGGCGGGCGTGCCGGTCCCCTGGGACTGGACCTATTTCCCCGATACCGTGCCTGCCTTTCCGCCCGATCTGGTGGCCGAGGTCTGTCGTCTGGCCGGAACGGACGGCATCCTGGGCAATTGCCACGCCTCGGGCGTGCCGATCATCGAGGCGCATTGCGCCGAGCATCTGCGGACCGGCTGGCCGATCTGCTATACCTCGGCCGATTCCGTCTTTCAGATCGCCGCGCATGAAGAGACGTTCGGACTGGATCGTCTGCTGAAGCTTTGCGCCGATCTGGCCCCCTACCTGCATGCGATGAAGGTGGGGCGGGTGATTGCGCGGCCCTTTGTCGGCGGTCCAGGAGATTTCAGGCGCACCGCCAACCGGCGTGACTTTGCCATCGCCCCGCCATCGCCGACGCTGCTGGACTGGGTGGCAGGTGCGGGGCGTGCCACGCATGCCGTGGGCAAGATCGGCGACATCTTTTCGATGCGGGGCATCGGCAAGCTGTGGAAGGGCAAGTCGGATGCCGATCTTTTCGAACATCTGGTGCGGCTGGGGGCTGAGGCCGAGGACGGTTCCTTGACCTTTGCCAACTTTGTCGAATTCGACAGCCTTTATGGCCATCCCCGCGACGTGGCGGGCTATGCGCGCGCGCTGGAATGGTTCGACGCGCAGGTTCCACGGTTCCTGGCGCAACTGCGCCCCGGCGATCTGGCGATCTTCACCGCCGATCATGGCAACGATCCCACCTGGCGCGGCACCGACCACACGCGCGAACGGGTGCCGGTGGTGGGCTGGGGGCTGGGGGCACGGCCCATCGGCCTGCGGAGCTTTGTCGATGTGGGGGCAAGTGTGGCGGCGCATCTGGGGGTGGTGCCGCAAGGGCCGGGGCGAAGTTTCCTGTGACGGACCGGCGTGGGGTATTTGGGCAAAGGTGAAATCAGGAGAGTGTCTTGCGGGATTTGCCGAAGGTCGAATTGCATCTGCATCTGGAAGGGGCGGCACCGCCTGCCTTCATCCGGGGGCTGGCGCAGGAAAAGAGCATCGACATCCAGGGCATCTTCGATGCGCGGGGACAGTATCGCTACAAGGATTTCTGGGATTTCCTGAAGGTCTATGAAGCGGCCTGCACAACCCTGCAAAGCCCCGAGGATTTCCGCCGCCTGACCCTGGCGGTGCTGGAGGAAAGCGCGGCCTCGGGTGTGGTCTATTGCGAAACCTTCCTGTCGCCCGATTTCTGCGGCGGCCGCGATCTGGCGGCCTGGCGCGAATATCTGCATGCCATCGAAGAGGCGGCGGAAGAGGGCGAAAAGACGCTGGGCGTCACCCTGCGCGGCATCATCACCTGCATCCGGCATTTCGGCCCCGACAAGGCCCGCGAGACCGTGCATTGCGCGGCCGAGACCGCCGGGCGCTTCATCCGCGGCTTCGGCATCGCCGGGGATGAAAAGGCCGGCAAGCTGGAGGATTTCCGCTGGTCCTTCGACTGCGCCCGCGAGGCAGGGCTGAAGCTGGAGGTCCATGCCGCCGAATGGAATGGCCCGCAGGAGGTGCGTGATGCGCTGACGCATCTGAAGGCCGACCGCATCGGCCACGGCGTGCGGGCGATCACCGATCTGGCGCTGGTGGATGAGCTGGCCGAAACGGGCGTGGTGCTGGAGGTCTGCCCCGGTTCCAACGTCGCGCTTGGGATCTATCCCGATTTTCGCAGCCATCCGATCAACGAACTGGACCGGCGCGGGGTGAAGGTGACGATCTCGACCGACGATCCGCCGTTTTTTCACACCACCATGACGCGGGAATATGAAGAATTGCACCGCGCCTTCGACTGGGACGAGGGGCAATTCCTGCGGATTGCGCGCCAGTCGCTTGACGCGGCCTTCTGCGATGCCGATACGAAGGCAAGGATTGCCAAGAAGCTGGAGGCCTGAATGCTGGATCACCTGACCGTCGTTTCGCACCCCCTGGTCCAGCACAAGCTGACGCTGATGCGCGAGAAGGACACCTCGACCGCCAGCTTCCGCAAGCTGTTGCGCGAGATCTCTCTTCTGTTGGCCTATGAGGTCACGCGCGAACTGCCGATGACCACCAAGCGGATCGAGACGCCGCTGGAGGCGATGGATGCGCCCACCATCGACGGCAAGAAGCTGGCGCTGATTTCCATCCTGCGGGCGGGCAATGGTCTGCTGGACGGGATTCTTGAGCTGATCCCGGCGGCGCGGGTGGGGTTCGTCGGGCTTTACCGAGACCCCGAGACGCTGCAACCCGTGCAATATTACTGCAAGCTGCCGGAACAGATGGAGGACCGGATCGCCATCGTGGTCGATCCGATGCTGGCGACCGGCAATTCCAGCGCGGCGGCGGTGTCGCTGCTGAAACAATCGGGGGCAAAGGAAATCCGCTTTCTCTGCCTTCTGGCGGCCCCCGAAGGCATTGCCCGCATGCAAGAGGCGCACCCCGATGTGCCCATCGTGACGGCGGCGGTCGACAGCCATCTGAACGACCATGGCTATATCGTGCCCGGACTAGGGGATGCGGGCGACCGCATGTTCGGCACGAAATAAGGGGGGTGCCCCTTTACTCGGAAACACTCTTGTTCCAATAATCCTCCAAGCTACTTGGGGGTAGTCATGTTTGGAAAAGTCCTGTCGGCCAGCGTTCTGGCCGGTGTTTTTGCTGTATCGCCTGCCCTTGCAGACCTGTCTGGTCCGGCAGAACTGCCGCCATCGTCCTACAAGGGGCAACAATACGTTGACAGCAGGGGATGTGTCTTCCTGCGTGGCGGCTATGGCGGCCAGGTGACTTGGGTGCCGCGCGTCAGCCGGGATCGCAAGCAGCTTTGCGGCTATCCGCCATCGGGCGGGGCGGTTGCCGTGGCCGCGGATGTGCCCGAAGCGAAGGCACCCGCCGCGGAAACGACCGCTGTGGCCGAAAGTCCGAAGGTCACACCCGCGCCCGAAGTTGAAACCGTGCCGAAAGTGGCGATGGCCGAGGTTGCGCCGAAAGTGACGCGGCCGGCGACGGCCACCGAAAAGGCCGCCGCACGGGCTGCGGTGCCGGCCGAGGCCCCGGTCTATCCCGAGGCGCAGGATGTGACGGTGGTCAGGACGGCAAAGTCTGGCGCATCGGCGAAATATCCGCTGGCAGAGCCGCCGCCAGGTTACAAGCTGGCCTGGGACGATGACCGGCTGAACCCCAACCGGGGCAAGCAGACGGTCGAGGGTTTTCTGGCCATGGACGAGATCTGGACCCGCACGGCCCCTGCGGAACTGCGCGAAGACAGCAAGATCAGGCGCAAGCCGGTGAAGATCATCGTCCGCCACGCCGATGGCAGCGAAACGCCGCATGACGGCTATGTGCTGTCGTCCAAGGACGGGCAGAAGGTGGTGCAGATGGCCGCCACGGGGCAGGTTCTGGTCACCAAATCGGCGAAGGCCGCGGCCCCCGAGGCGGTGGCGAAGACGGCTCCGGCCAAGGCCCGCAAACCCGCCGAACCTGCGGCCACCGGCCGGTTCCTGGTGCAGGTCGGCACATTCGGCGTGCCCGCCAACGCCGAAGGCGTTGCGGGGCGGCTGAAGGGTCTGGGCCTGCCGGTATCGCGCGGCAAGCTGAAAGGCGGGGCGCTGACGGTGGTTTATGCCGGGCCGTTTGCCTCGGCGGACGAGGCGAAGCGGGCCCTGTCGGCAGCGCGGGGCCTTGGCTTCGGCGATGCGCGGATCGTCCAGTAGGGCGCGCCGGAATTTTCAAAAATTCCGGCCCGATTTCTTGAAAGAAATCGGGGTCAGCCGCTGCAGACGGATTGCAGGGCGACCCAATCGCTGTCGGAAAGCAGCGGACTGGGGATCAGCCCCTTGAACGGGTCTGCCGCCTCCAGCCCGGCGGCAGGCAGTCCCAGCCCCTCCAGCGCCCGTGCATAGGGGGTCAGCGGGATCTGTGCGGTCTCGAAGGCGGCGACCAGCGCGCCTTGCGGTGGTGCGGCGGGGGTGTCACGGAGGAAAGCCTCGCCATAGCCGGCCAGCGCATCGGGCGGCAGGTCTCCCGTCGTCAGCAGGCGGAAGGTGTTGACCAGGCCGGCATGATCCAGGATGTCCAGCATCGGGTCGCGGGCTTTTGCCGCCACGTCTTCGGCCAGCGCGGCCCCGGCCAGTGCCTGTGCATCCTCGCCCGCTTCCGCCAGAAGGCGGGGCAGCAGGATCACCCCGCCGGGCAGATGCGCGGGGCGCTGCAGTCCTTCGGGCAGGACATAGAGGATCGGCGTATCCTCGGGGCCGAAGATGCGCTCTGACAAGCGGAACAGGGCGGGCAGGCCCATGTCGCCGCTGCAGGGCTGGCCGGTCAGCCGGGTGATGTCGTCCAGCGCCCGCTGTCCGATCTCGGCCCGTTTCGCCGCCGGTACGACCGAGGCCGTATGCCGGACCAGCACACCGGGCAGCACCCAGACCGCGACGCCCAGAATGGCAGCGGTCAGGCCCAAAGTCAGCACGCCGCGCAGGCGGCCGGGCCTTGGCGTGGCATGGCGCACCGCCGCCTGCACCGTCTTCAGGGCAGAGATCATCGCGTCATCTGCGATTTCCAGCTCTTCCGGCGCATCTTCGCCCGGCGAAAAAAGCGCCGGTCGCTGACCGGGGTTCAGCCGCGTCACCGCAGGCAGCGACCAGTGGCCGAGAACCTGATCCGACCGCGGATCGGCCAGCATCAGCGTCGCCTCGCCCATCCGCACGATCACCTCGCGCCGCTGCCCATCGGCGGTCTCGCGCCACAGCCCGGTGCTTTCCAGCCTTGAATACTTCGTCAGCGCCGTCATTCGCGGTTCCTTGCCCCGGCGCGACCTTAGCCGCCCCGCGCGCGCGCCACAACCGCCGCCGGCGCTCAGACCAGCTTGGCCACCGCCCGCAGTTCGAACTTCTGGATCTTGCCGGTGCTGGTCTTCGGCAGATCGGCAAAGACCACATGCTTCGGGGTCTTGAACCCGGCCAAGTGGCTGCGGCAATGCGCGATCAGATCCTTTTCGCTGACCTCGGCCCCCGGTTTCAGCTCGACAAAGGCGCAAGGAACCTCGCCCCATTTGTCGTCGGGCTTGGCCACCACGGCACAAAGCGAGACGGCGGGATGCTTCATCAGCACGCCTTCCACCTCGACCGAGGAGACGTTTTCCCCACCCGAAATGATGATGTCCTTGGCGCGGTCGGTGATCTTCAGATAGCCGTCCGGGTGCTGGAAGGCGATGTCGCCCGATCGGAACCAGCCGCCCTGGAACGCCTCGCGCGTGGCTTGCGGATTCCGGTAATAGCCCTTCATCACCATGTTGCCGCGCATGGCGATTTCGCCCAGATGCGCGGCATCGCGGGCCACGGGCGTGCCCTGCGGGTCATGTACCTCGGCCCCGTCCAGCATCGCCATCGCCACGCCGGTGCGGGCCTTCAGCGCGGCGCGGTCATCGCCGGTGGCCGCGTTCCATTCGGTCTGCCACAGGCATTCCGTTGCCGGGCCATAGGTTTCGGTCAGCCCGTAGACCTGCGTGACGTTGAAGCCCAGCGGCTCGAACGCGGCCAGAGTCGCGGCGGGGGGCGGGGCCCCGGCGGTAAAGACCTCGACCACATGCGAAAAATCGCGGCGGTCTTCGGGTTTCGCATTGACCATGGTGTTCAGCACGATCGGCGCGCCGCCGAAATGCGTCACACCTTCGTCGGCGATGGCGTCATAGATCGCCTTTGCCGTCACGTCGCGGCAGCAGACCAGCGTGCCGCCCAGCATCGGCACCATCCAGGCCTGACACCAGCCGTTGCAGTGAAACAGCGGCACGATGGTCAGCAGCACCGGAAACAGCTGCATCCGCCAGGCCAGCGCATTGGCCGTGGTGGCCAGATAGGCGCCGCGATGGTGATAGACCACGCCCTTGGGCCGCCCGGTGGTGCCAGAGGTGTAGTTGATCGCCAGGCTTTCCCATTCGTCCTGCGGCATCAGCCACCGGAAGGCAGGGTCGCCTTCGCCCAGCAACGCCTCATAGGTCAGATGGCGGCCCGAGGCGGTGAAACCATGATCCACCACTTCGACGATCTGCGGAGCCGGGCCGTCCATCCGACGGATCGCTTCTTCGGCCAGCGGCAGAAAGGCGCTGTCGCACAGCACGATCCTGGCCCCGGCATGACCAAAGCAATAGGCCACCGTATCGGCATCGAGCCGGGTGTTGATCGTGTTCAGCACCGCCCCGCAGGCGGGCACGCCGAAATGCGCTTCAGCCTGGGCGGGGATGTTCGGCAGCAGCGTCGCCACCACGTCGCCGGGCCGGATGCCGCGCTGCGCCAGCGCCGATGCCAGCAGCGTCACCCGCAGGGCATAGTCGGCATAGCTGAGACGGGTGCCCTTCCAGACCACGGCCGTGCGCTGCGCAAAGATGTCGGAGGCGCGGCGCAGATGCGACAGCGGCGTCAGGGGCGTGAAATTCGCATCGCATTTCTCCAGCCCAGTCTCGTCCGGCAACCAGCCCATGAAACCCCTCCGCAGAATGTCGCAATCAGGCGCGCGAGACACAGCCTATCAGGCTTGATGGGCAGGGAAAGCCGGAACGCGACAGGACGATGACAATAGCGAAATCCGAAAGAACGCTGGCCGCTGCGGGGCTGATCCTGATCTATGCCACGCTGATCGGATTTACCGACAATTTCGTGCAGATGATCGCGGCAGACAACGGGCTTTGGCAGTTCCATGCCGCGCGATCCGCCATGGCGATGATACTTCTGGCGGCGGCGGTGCCGGTCCTGGGGTTGCGGCTGCGGCCCCGGTCCTGGCGGGCGGTGGGGGCGCGGTCGGCCATCCACGGCGCGGCGATGCTGATCTATTTCGGCGCGCTGGCCTTTCTGCCGGTGGCCATTGTGGCGGCGGGACTGTTTACCGCGCCGATCTTCGTTCTGCTGATCTCGTGGCTAGTCTATGGCCAGAGGATCGGGCCGTTCCGCATCCTTGCCGTGGGCATCGGCTTTCTGGGGGTGATCCTGGTGCTGGGGCCATCGGCGCTGTCGGGGGCGTCACTTGCGGCGGTGCTGCCGGTGGCGGCGGGGGCGATGTATGCCATGGGCAATATTGCGACCCGGCAATGGTGTGCGGGGGAAAGCGCCGAAACCCTGCTGGCCGGGTTCTTCGTTGCCCTTGGCCTGTTCGGGGCCATCGGCGTGATGCTCATATGGGCGATGCCGATGCCGGTGCCCGACGGTGCCGACGGTTTCCTTTTGCGTGGCCCGGTCTGGCCTTCGGGCGGCTTCCTGCTCTGGACCTTCGTGCAGGCGGCGGGGTCGCTTCTGGGGGTCGGCTGCATGATCCGCGCCTATCAGATCGCCGATGCGGGCCGCGTCTCGGTGCTGGAATATGCCATCCTGCCCGCCTCGGCGTTCTGGACCTGGGTGATCTGGGGCGAACACCTGTCCCTGCTGGCCTGGGGCGGCATGGCGCTGATCGTCGCCGCCGGTCTGCTGATCGCCCTGCGGGCAAGGGCCGGAGAGCCGCAGCCCGCAGACGAGGCCGGGGACCGGCGCTGATTGTCGGGGCGGGGCGCGCGGCCCTATTCGCCCACGGCCTCGCGCCAGTGCTTGCGGCACAGGCTCTGATAGGTCTCGTTGCCACCGATCACCACCTGCACGCCGTCCTTCAGCGCCTGGCCGTCCGGTCCCTTGCGCACCACCATCGTGGCCTTTTTGCCGCAATGGCAGATGGTGCGGACCTCGCGCATTTCATCGGCCCAGGCCAGCAGGGCTGCGCTGCCGGGAAACAGGTTGCCCTGGAAATCCACCCGCAGCCCATAGCACATCACCGGCACCTTCAGGTCATCGACCGCGCGGGCCAGCTGCCAGACCTGGTCCTTTGACAGGAACTGCGCCTCGTCGATGAAGACGCAGGCCACGGGGCCCGCCGCCAGCCGCGCCTTCAACTTGGCGAACATGTCCTCGCCGGGGGCAAAGGTATCGGCCGCCTCGCCGATGCCGATCCGGCTGCCGATCCGCCCCTGACCGGCCCGATTGTCGAATTGTGCCGTGATCAGATAGGTTTGCATCCCGCCTTCACGGTAGTTGTGCGACGCCTGCAACAGCAGCGTCGACTTGCCCGCGTTCATGGTGGAATAGTGGAAATAAAGCTTTGCCATGGCGATGGCCTAGCCTTGGCTGGGCCCGATGGCAAGGCTGGCCGTCATGCGACAACAGTGACAGGAAAACAGGGGCGGGGGGCCGTGCGGACCCGATGATCACTGGCAAGGGCAGGTCAGCCTGCCGAACTTGTTAGACGGGTCCGCCGCAACACGAGAGTTTCTCGCCGCCACCCCTTGCGGGGCGCAATCCCGACGGACCCCCACCCATGCCGATGCTGGGGACACCGGCCACTCGCTACGGTTCCGGTTGCCCGGAACACCTTTATCAATGACATTCTGCAAACAGGCGATTAATGGGAAAAGTATGAGTGATTTCCCCACCCTTGGGGTGGTGCCCCGGAGTTCAGGATGTCGACTGCCAGCTATCTGAAGAAACACACCGAAGCGCTGGTCAAGGATGTCGGGATCGAAGCGGCCTGCGAGTTGACCGGAAAGTCCAAGGCGACGCTGGGCCGGTATTATTCCGACAGCAACGAACATGACGACAGGTTCATGCCGATCGATGTCGTGGCCCAGTTGGAGACGGCCGCGCGGTTTCCGCATGTGACCGCCGCGCTGGCCGATCTGAAGGGCATCACGCTCAGCTATGACGCGGAACGCAACGATGCCACATCAAAGGGCGTGAACCAGGATGTCGTCGCCCTGGCGCAGCGGTTCGCCATGCTGATGAGCGAATACAACGCCGCCATTTCCGACGGCAAGATTTCGGTCAACGAGGCCAAGCGGATGCTGCGCGAGACGCTGGCCATCCAGCAGGTTCTGCTTCAGATGAAGCTGAACCTGGAGGACGAGGTCAGCTGAGCCTCAGCCCGGCCGACCCGGATTGCGCCGGGGGGCCTGCCCGCCGCCTGCGGGGCGTGGCTTGGCCGATTGCGGGCGCCCCGCCCCCTGGGGTCGCGATTTCGGCGGCTTGGCCGGGTTGGCCGTCAGCTTCTGCCCCTGCCGCCCGCCACCGCCGGGACGCTGGCCCCGGTTCTGGCCGGGCCGCGGGGCCGCGGCCACCACATCCGCCGCCCAGGGCGCGCCGCCCAGCACCGGCAGAGACTTTTTCAGCAGCCTTTCAATCGCTTGCAGCTCCACCATCTCGGCCGGGGCGCAGAAGCTGATCGAAGATCCTTCCGCCCCCGCCCGCGCGGTGCGGCCGATGCGGTGGACATAGTTTTCCGGCACGTTCGGCATGTCGAAGTTGTAGACATGCCGAACGGTCGGAATGTCGATGCCGCGGGCGGCGACGTCGGTGGCGACCAGAACGTCAACCTCACCGGCCTTGAATTCGGTCAGGATGCGGTCGCGCTGGTTCTGGCTGCGGTTGCCGTGGATGGCACCCACGCGGAATCCCCATGTTCCCAGCACCTTGGCCAACTTGTCGGCACCGTGCTTGGTGCGGGAAAACACCAGCGCCTGTTCGCCGGGATGGGTTTTCAGATAGGTCTCCAGCTGCCGGGCCTTGTCGCCGTTGGGCAGGAAATGCACGCCCTGAGTGACCTTCTCGGCCGGTTTGCCGGGCGGATTGACCTGCACCTTGACCGGATCGCGCAGATAGGTATCGGCTATCTCGTTGATATCCTTTGGCATTGTCGCGCTGAACATCAGCGTCTGGCGGCGCAGCGGGATATGTTTGGCGATCTTGCGCAAGCTGTGGATGAAGCCCATGTCCAGCATGTGATCTGCCTCGTCCAGCACCAGATAGCCGCATTTTTCCAGCGACACATTGCCCTGTTCCAGATGGTCGATCAGACGGCCGGGAGTGGCCACCAGCACATCGGCACCGCGGGTCAGGGCCTGGGTCTGCTTGTTGATCGAGGCACCGCCGACAACCATCAACACCTTGATATGCGTGCCTTTTGTGAAGATCTCAAGGTTGTCCTTGATCTGCAGGGTCAGCTCGCGCGTCGGCGCAAGGATCAGCGCGCGGATGTTCTTCGGCCCCGGCGGATGCGGGATGTCCAAGAGGCGGTGCAGCAAGGGCAGGCCGAAGGCGGCGGTCTTGCCGGTGCCGGTCTGCGCCAGACCCATCAGATCCTTGCCCGCCATGATGTGCGGGATGGCCTGGGCCTGAATGGGGGTGGGGGCCTTCAGCGTGGTTTTCTCCAGCGCAAGCAACAGCTTGGGCGAAAGGCCGAGATCGGCGAATGTGGTCATGTCGTCAGTCCATACGTCAAGGGACAGCGCCCCCTCGGCCCCGGAGGAACCGGAACCCGTGCGCGCTGCGGGCGCCCCTGCGTGATGGTGGGAACCTGTGTCCGGGCCTTTCAGTGCTCACGCGGCACGGGCTGTCGGACAGGGGGGAGATGGGGGAGATCGGGGCGGAAGTCAAGCGTATGGTTCACGTATGGCTGACGTATGGCTGACGTATGGCTGGCGTGCGTACGCTGCGTTTACCGTCTGTCGGGCGGTTCCGGGGCAGTCTGGCGGCTGCCGGAGGTGATGCGATGCTGAAACGGAACGACAAGGCGCGGGCGAATTTTCATCTGATGGCCGAGCGGCTGCGGCGGCTGGAGGCGGCGCTGCGCGACCCAGAACCGGGGCGCGACGCGGTGCCCGAGGCCTGGCACAGGATCGCCCTGTCGCCCGGCCCGTCGCCCAAGGAGAAGGTGACGCTGTGGGTCGAAGCCGACGTGCTGCGCTTCTTTCGCGCGATGGGCAAGGGCCACACGCTGCGGATGGCCGAGGTGCTGGCCACCTTCATGCACGCGCGGCTGGCGGGCGTGGTGCAGGGGCCGGAGGATGTGGATTACTATGCGGCAGAGCGGGAGGAGGCGTTCGAGGAGAGAGCCCTGGTCAAGACCTGCTCGGACCAGTTGAAAAAGGAACTGGCCAAGGCAGAGCCGGACGCGGCAATGGTGGAGATGCTGGAGCAGAGCCTGAAGATGCTGAGGGCGGCGGGGTGAGGCAGGGTTGCGTCATATATGATGTTACGCTATATATGACGCATGAAGCTGGTGCTGGACACGAACATTCTGGTCGCCGGCGTTCGCAGCCGGACGGGGGCATCAAACCCGCTGCTGATTGCGGGGTTCCGACGGCGGTTCATCTGGTGTTGCTCGGTGCCGCTGTTTTATGAGTATGAAGAGGTGCTGAACCGGGCGGAGTTCCTGCTGGATGCGGGGGTAACGCGGCAGGCGATGGCCGAGTTTCTGACCGATATCGCGGCGACGGTGGTGCCGGTCGGGATAGATTTCCAGTGGCGCCCGCAACTGGGCGACCCGGATGATGACATGGTGCTGGAAGCAGCGATCAACTGCGGCGGTTCCATTGTAACTCATAATGTGCGGGATTTCGGGGCGGTCCCGGCACGGTTCGGTTTGGCCCTGATGTCCCCGGCGGACGCCTTGCGGAGGATCACCACATGAAAGCGCGCGTGTCATTGAACCTGCCCCGGTCCTTGAAGAAGGCCGCCGAGGATTTCGCGGCGAAGGATGGGGTTTCGGTGAACCAGTACATCGCGCTGGCGCTGGCCGAGAAGATCGGCGCGCGCGGGGCGACGGAGTTCTTTGCCGAGCGGGGGAAGAGTGGGGATGCGGAGCGGGCGGTGGCCTTTCTGGAGGGGCGGCCGGAGTGAGGGGGGGCGCTTCGACGCTGACCTAATCGGTAGGATGGTCGCAACTCAGCTTGGATGTGCTGCCAGCTATTAACGGATTCCGCAAAATCGAACCACCAATATTGGAGGCGCTTTGGCTATGGAATGGGTTTTGGAAACGTTGAAGGGCGCGAAGGAATTGGCGGCCTTCGTAAAGTCAAATGCTGGAGAACGCATTGAGTTGCGTCGAAGGCAAGAGCTTCAAGAAATAGTTGAGGCCCTTCGATTGATCTACTTTTCTCCGCGAGGTGTTATAAAACTTCTAAACGATCTTGCTGAGGGAATCTCGCCAACGGAGGATCAGATTGCAATGATCCTCCCAGAGTTCAATGAATACGAGTTCCGAGTGCACCGAATGCTTCGCCGTATCGCCCCTGAAGATGGTAGAGTTCAGGGAAACTTGACGCTCCGGGCAGAACGAATACTTATGGAGATATCATATGGCAAGCAAGGTGTTAGGGGAAAAGTTAAGGATCTTTTAAACGAGGCGCTTTCGCTTGGAAAGCCGGTTTCAAAGAAGAACGCCACAGCACTCCGCGATCAAATTCTTGCGTTGAACGAGGCGATTGAAGAAGCCGAAGAGGCTATCGTTCAGGCTATTAGATAAATCGTTCGCCGGGGTGCGCAGGCGTGCGCGCCCGTTGACCGCTCAAAACGCTCCACTGGAGCGTTTTGACCTCGGCCAAGGCCGGGGGCGCGGTTGCCCGGCCCTCGAAGGCTTTCGCGGGCGTTCGGGACTGAAATCGCTCCACTGGAGCGATTTCGCGGCGCAAGATGCGCCGCCGTCCCTCACCCCTGCAACGTCCGCACCCCATAGCCTTCGCCCCGCGCCTTCATCGCCGACACCGCGGCCACGCTGGCGGCCGCCGTGGTGAAATAGGGGATCTTGTCCATCAGGGCGACGCGGCGGATGTCCCGGCTGTCGGAGACGGCCTGGGTGCCCTCGGTGGTGTTCATCACCATGGCAATCTCGTCGTTCTTCAGCCGGTCGACGATGTTCGGGCGGCCTTCGTAGACCTTGGCAACGCTCTCGCTGGGGACGCCGTGCCCGGACAGCCATTGCGCGGTGCCCCTGGTGGCGACGATCTGGAAACCCAGCGAAATCAGGTCCCTGGCGGCGGCGGCAAGGTCGTTGGTCTTGTCGCTGTCCTTCACCGACAGGAAGACGCGGCCCGTCTCGGGCAGGATCATGCCGGCGCCCATCTGGGCCTTGAGGAAGGCCAGCGGGAAGGTGCGGTCCCAGCCCATAACCTCGCCGGTCGAGCGCATTTCCGGGCCCAGCAGCGGATCGACGCCGGGGAAGCGGGCGAAGGGCAGGACGGCCTCTTTCACGCTGAACCAGGGCGTGTTCGGATCGGCCAGCGTCATCGGGTCCATCAGCGGCAGCGGCGTGTCGGGGCCGACACCCTGCGGATAGGGCGCGCGGGCGGGGAAGTTGGACAGCGGCTCCCCGGCCATCAGACGCGCGGCGATGCTGGCGATGGCGGAATCGGTGGCCTTGGCGACGAAAGGAACGGTGCGGGAGGCGCGGGGGTTTACCTCCAAAACGTAGATCACGCCGTCCTTGATGGCGAATTGCACGTTCATCAGCCCGACGACATTCAGCGCCTTGGCCATGATGACGGTCTGGCGCTTCAGCTCTGCGACGGTTTCGGCCGACAGGTGATGCGGCGGCAGGCAGCAGGCGGAATCACCGGAATGGACGCCCGCTTCCTCGATATGTTCCATGATTCCAGCGACATGCACGTCTTTACCGTCGCTTAATGCATCCACGTCAACCTCGACCGCACCGGAAAGGTAGCTATCGAGAAGAACGGGGCTGTCGCCCGAAACCTGCACGGCGGTGGAGATGTAGCGGTCCAACTGCTCGTCCGACCGCACGATTTCCATCGCACGACCGCCCAGCACGAAGGAGGGACGGATGACCAGCGGATAGCCCACATCCTTGGCCACGGCGAAAGCCTCGTCCCGGCTGCGCGCGGTGCCGTTGTGCGGCTGTTTCAGGTCAAGGTCCTGCAACAGGCGCTGGAACCGCTCGCGGTCTTCGGCAAGGTCGATGGCATCGGGCGTGGTGCCGAGGATCGGGATGCCCTCTTCATGCAGGGCATCGGCCAGTTTCAGCGGGGTCTGGCCGCCGAATTGCACGATGACGCCGTGAAGGGTGCCGTTCTCCTGCTCGACCCGCAGGATTTCCAGCACATGCTCCAGCGTCAGCGGTTCGAAGTAAAGCCGGTCCGAGGTGTCGTAGTCGGTCGACACGGTCTCGGGGTTGCAGTTGACCATGATGGTTTCATAGCCCGCGGCCGTCAGGGCAAAGCAGGCGTGGCAGCAACAATAGTCGAATTCGATGCCCTGGCCGATGCGGTTCGGGCCGCCGCCGAGGATGACGACCTTCTTCGCGGCTGTCGGGCGGGATTCGCATTCCACATCGCCCATCGCGGGGGCTTCGTAGGTGGAATACATATAGGGGGTCTGGGCCTCGAATTCGGCGGCGCAGGTGTCGATGCGCTTGAAGACCGCCTGAACGCCAAGGTTGCGGCGGGCGCGGCGGACCTGGGCTTCGTCGCGGCCGGTCAGTTTCGCCAGTCGGGCGTCGGTGAAGCCCATCATCTTCAAGGTGCGCAGGCCCTCGGCGGTGACGGGCAGGCCGTCCTTGCGGATCTTCGCCTCGGTATCCACGATCTCGCGGATGCGGGCCAGGAACCACGGATCGAAGGCGGTGATGGACTGGATGTCATCATCCGAGAAACCGTGCCGCATCGCCTGTGCGATCACCCGCAGCCGGTCGGGGGTGACTTCGGAGAGTTTCTTCGACACGACGGCGCGGCCCGAAACAGGATCGGCGGCGCCGGGGATGGCGATCTCGTCGAAACCGGTCAGGCCGGTTTCCAGAGAGGCCAGCGCCTTTTGCAGGCTTTCATGGATGGTGCGGCCGATGGCCATCGCCTCGCCCACCGATTTCATCGCGGTGGTGAGGTTCGGCTCCGATCCGGGGAACTTTTCAAAAGCGAACCTCGGGATCTTGGTGACGACATAGTCGATTGTGGGTTCAAAGCTGGCGGGTGTCACTTTCGTGATGTCGTTGTCCAGCTCGTCCAGCGTGTAGCCGATGGCGAGTTTCGCGGCGATCTTGGCGATGGGGAAGCCGGTGGCTTTCGACGCCAAGGCCGAAGACCGCGACACGCGCGGGTTCATCTCGATCACCACCATGCGGCCGTCTGCGGGGTTGATCGCCCATTGCACGTTCGATCCGCCGGTCTCGACCCCGATCTCGCGCAGCACGGCGATGCTGCCGTTGCGCATGATCTGGTATTCCTTGTCGGTCAGGGTCAGCGCCGGGGCGACGGTGATGGAATCGCCGGTATGAACGCCCATCGGATCGACGTTCTCGATCGAGCAGACGATGATGGCGTTGTCGGCGCGGTCGCGCACCACCTCCATCTCGTATTCCTTCCAGCCGAGCAGGGATTCATCGACCAGAACCTGCGCGACGGGACTGGCCTCCAGCCCCGATTTCACGATGGCCTCGTAATCGTCGCGGTTGTAGGCCACGCCGCCGCCGGTGCCGCCAAGGGTGAAGGCGGGGCGGATGATGGCGGGCAGGCCGATGTGGTCCAGATCCTTCATCGCCTGCGCGATGCCGGCGGCGATGTCGAAGCGGCCGTTCACCTTGGGCGCGGCGACGATGGTCGCCTTGGGGTTCTCCAGCCCGATCCGGTCCATCGCCTCGCGGAACAATTTGCGGTCTTCTGCCATTTCGATGGCATCGCGCTTGGCGCCGATCAGTTCGACCTTGAACTTTTCCAACACGCCCATGTCGGCCAGCGCCAGCGCGGTGTTCAGCCCGGTCTGCCCGCCCATGGTGGGCAGCAGCGCATCGGGGCGTTCCTTTTCGATGATCTTGGCCACCACTTCGGGGGTGATCGGCTCGATATAGGTGGCATCCGCCAGACCGGGATCGGTCATGATCGTGGCGGGGTTGGAGTTGACGAGGATGACGCGATAGCCTTCCTCGCGCAAAGCCTTGCAGGCCTGGGCGCCGGAATAGTCGAACTCGCAGGCCTGGCCGATGACGATGGGACCGGCGCCAATGATCATGATCGACTGGATGTCGGTTCTTTTCGGCATGGCGGCCCCCGTATGTCGCGCAAATTGTCGGGGGGTATAGAGAGAATCCGGGGGGGCGCAAGGGGCAAAGGGCAGGTGTCGGGGCCGACGCCGGGGGTGCTTCGCCCCCCGGACCCCCAGAGGATATTTCCACTCTGAAAGAGGGGCGGGAGGCGTCGCAAAGCAGGGGGGCCGCGTCGGGAAAGGCTCTGGCGCGGGCGGCGTGCCGGGCGTAATGCGGAGAAGATGAAGCAGGAGCGCGCGGTGATCCTTGTCGAACATGGACCGATGGGGCGTCCGGCGCTGTTTTCGGCGCCGGAGCGGGTGATCCTGGCCCATGCGCCGGACGAGGTGGCGGCGGCGCTGGGCCGCGCCGAGGCCGCCCGCGCGGCCGGGGGCTGGATCGCGGGCTATGTCGGCTATGAGGCGGGCTATGCGCTGGAACCGCGCCTGCGCCGCCTGATGCCGAGGCGGCGGGCGGGGCCCCTGCTGGCGCTGGGGGTGTTCGGCGGGCCCGAGGAGGCCGACGCGGTTCTGGACCGCGCGGCCGAAGAGGGGCGGTCGACGGCGATGTCGGCCCCGGTGCCGATGATCGGGCGGCGGGCCTATGGCCATGCGGCGCGGCGGGTGTTCGGCTATATCGCGGCGGGCGACTGCTATCAGGTCAACCTGACCTTTCCGATGGCGGCACGGCTGGAAACCGGCACCGCGCTGGGGCTGTACGGGGCGTTCCGGCGCACCGGGGCGGTGGGGCAGGGGGCCTTCGTCGATCTGGGCGTCGGCCCGGTGGTGGTGTCGCGCAGCCCCGAGCTGTTCTTCGCGCTGGAGCCGGGCAAGGCCGGATCGGGGGGGCGGATCGTCACCCGGCCGATGAAGGGCACCCGGCCGCGCGGGGCGGATGCGGCAGGGGATGCGGCATTGGTGGCCGATCTGGCGGCTTCGGTGAAGGACCGGGCCGAGAACCTGATGATCGTCGATCTGTTGCGCAACGACATCTCGCGGCTGGCGCAGGTGGGCAGCGTCAGGGTGCCCGCGCTTTTCGCCATCGAGACCTATGCGACCGTTCACCAGATGACCTCGACCGTCGAGGGGGTGCTGGAACGGCCCGCCACTCTCCCTTCGCTGATGCAGGCGCTGTTTCCCTGCGGGTCGATCACCGGGGCGCCGAAGATCCGCGCGATGGAGATCATCCGCGAGGTGGAGCGGTTTCCGCGCGGGGTCTATTGCGGTGCGGTGGGCTGGATGTCGCCGGGCGGGGCGGCGAATTTCTCGGTGGCGATCCGCACCCTGTCGGTGACGGGGCGCGACATCGTGATGAATGTGGGCGGCGGGCTGACGCATGGGTCGACCGTGGCCGGGGAATGGGAGGAGGCGCTGTGGAAGGCGCGCTTCGTGAAGGCGGCCGTCAACCGGGGCTGAGGCTGATCGAGACGGTGTTCTGGGACGGCGCGGCCGCCCCGCGCTGGGTGCTGCACCGGGCGCGGCTACGGCGCAGTTGCGCGCTGCTGGGCTGGGATTGCCCCGAGGTCTCCCCGCAGGGCCCGGCGCATCCGGCGCGGCTGCGGCTGACGCTGGGGGCTGCGGGCGATGCGGTCTGGGAGGTGCATCCCTTGCCGCCCACCGGCGCGGACTGGCGGCTGGGGCTGGCTGCGGCGCGGCTGGCATCCACCGATCCCTGGCTGCGGGTGAAATCCACCCGGCGCGGCGTCTACGATGCGGCACGGGCAAAGCTGCCGCCGGGGCTGGACGAGGTGATCTTCCTCAACGACCGCGGCGAGGTCTGCGAGGGCGCCATCACCACCCTCTTCTTCGACCGCGGGCAGGGCATGCGGACGCCACCCCTGTCCTGCGGCCTGCTGCCCGGCGTGTTGCGCGCCGAACTGGCCTGCCCCGAGGAGGTGCTGCTGGCGGACGACCTGCCGAAGGTGCGGCTTTGGGTCGGCAATGCCTTGCGCGGGCTGATCCCGGCGGTCTGGGCCGGTTAGCGCCGGGAGCAGGGTATTTGGACAAAGGTGAAAGGAAGGCGGTTTTCATCTTTGCCCAAATACCCCCGCCGGAGGCATCCGCCGTCGGGCCGGGGCGCTACGGCCGGGGTTGACTTGGCGCCCGCCTTTGGGTGTATCGGCGCGATGGAAGATCGAGCCCTTGGAAAGGGAATGATGATGCATGTCTACCGCAGCCATACTTGTGCGGCGCTGAACAAGGCCCATGTGGGCGAGACCGTGCGGCTTTCGGGCTGGGTCCACCGGGTGCGCGACCATGGCGGCGTTCTTTTCATCGACCTGCGCGACCATTACGGCATCACCCAGGTGCTGTGCGACGGCGACAGCCCGGCCTTTGCCGCGCTGGAGAAGGTGCGTGCCGAATGGGTGATCCGCATCGACGGCCGGGTGAAGGCGCGGGATGCCAGCCTGGTCAACGCCAAGATCCCGACCGGCGAGATCGAGGTCTATGCCACCGAGGTCGAGGTGCTGGGTCAGGCCGATGAACTGCCCCTGCCGGTGTTCGGAGAGCTTGAATATCCCGAAGAAACCCGGCTGACCTATCGCTTTCTCGACCTGCGGCGCGAGGGCATGCATCAGAACATGATGCTGCGGTCGAACGTGGTGCGCTGGCTGCGGGGCAAGATGTGGGATCAGGGGTTCAACGAATTCCAGACCCCGATCATCACGGCCAGCAGCCCCGAAGGCGCGCGCGACTTCCTGGTGCCCTCGCGCCTGCATCCGGGCAAGTTCTATGCCCTGCCGCAGGCGCCGCAGCAGTTCAAGCAGCTGATCCAGGTGGCCGGTTTCGACCGCTATTTCCAGATCGCGCCCTGTTTCCGCGACGAAGACCCGCGCGCCGACCGCTCGCCCACGGATTTTTATCAGCTGGACATCGAGATGTCCTTCGTCACCCAGGACGATGTGTTCGCCGCCGTGCAGCCGGTGCTGCAGGGGCTGTTCGAACATTTCGGCAAGGGCCGCAAGGTTCATGCCGACTGGCCGCGCATCGCCTATAACGACAGCCTGAAATGGTATGGGTCGGACAAGCCCGACCTGCGCAACCCGATCCGCATGGCCGATGTGTCCGAGCATTTCCGGGGCAGTGGCTTTGCGATCTTCGCCAACCTTCTGGAAAACGAGGGCACCGAGGTGCGCGCCATTCCCGCGCCCACGGGGGGCAGCCGCAAGTTTGCCGACCGGATGAATGCCTTTGCCCAGAAAGAGGGCCTGCCGGGCATGGGTTACATCTTCTGGCGCAAGGCCGAGGATGGCAGCACCGAAGCCGCAGGCCCCATCGCCAAGGCGATCGGGCCGGAGCGGACCGAGGCGATCCGGGTCGAGCTGGGGCTGGATGTGGGCGATGCGGTGTTCTTCCTGGCCGGCAAGCCAGAGGTGTTCCAGTCGGTCGCCGGCAAGGCGCGCAACGAGATCGGCAATGAGCTGGGGCTGACCGAAAAGGACTGTTTCCGCTTTGCCTGGATCGTCGACTTCCCGATGTACGAGAAGACCGACGACGGCAAGATCGACTTCAGCCACAACCCGTTCTCGATGCCGCAGGGCGGGCTTGAGGCGCTGAACGGCGATCCTTTGCAGGTTTACGCCTGGCAGTATGACCTGGCCTGCAACGGCTATGAGGTGATCTCGGGCGGCATCCGCAACCACAAGCCGGAAATCATGTATCGGGCCTTCGAACTGGCCGGATATCCGAATTCCGAGGTCGACAAAAGGTTCGGCGGCATGGTCAAGGCGTTCAAATACGGCGCCCCGCCGCATGGCGGCTGTGCGGCGGGGATCGACCGGCTGGTGATGCTGCTGGCGGATACCACCAACATCCGCGAGGTCATCATGTTCCCGATGAACCAACGCGCCGAAGACCTGCTGATGAACGCGCCCAGCGAGCCGACGCTGCAACAGTTGCGCGAGTTGAACCTGCGGGTGGTTCCGAAGGAAAGCTGATGTATCAGGCCTCGGTCCCCGTCTTCCGCCATTATCTGTCGCGCATCAGCGACATCGTGGCGGTCGCGGGGCCCGATGCGCTGGATGCCCATATCGCCGATACCTTTCCGGCCCGGAGCCAGTTTGCCATTGCGGCGGGCTTTGCCCTGCGCACCGCCTGCCCGCTGGCCGGGCGCGAGGTGCCGGACCTGCCTGAAGGGCTGGGCCCCAGGCTGGCGGTGGCACGGGCGGTGCTGGGATCGCTGAAACCCGCCGATTTCGACGGGGCCGAAGCACGGGTGATCCGCCACAAGGCAGGCTTTGCCGAGGTGGACCAGACCGCCGAGCAGTTCCTTTACCTGTTCGGTCTGCCGAATTTCTTTTTCCATATGACCATGGGCTATGCCGCGTTGCGGGCGGCGGGGGTGCCCTTGGGCAAAGAGGATTTCGACGGAATCCATTCCTATCCGGCGGATTTCCGCTTTTGACGCCGCCGTTGCCCGCCGGGCGATGCGACGGCTGATGCGCGGCTGCGGTTCCGCGCCTATCCTGCCGCCGGACCACAGGTGAGAAGATGCCCGACCCCGCAGAGATTGCCGCCTTCCGCTTTGGCTATGGGCTGCCCGCAGGCCCTGCCGATGCGGCGGGGCTGATGGCTGCGCTGACCGGCCCCGACCATGCGGCGGCGCGCTGGCCGGCCTATGGTCTGGCCGAGGTGATCGAGGTGATGCAGGCACAGCGCGAGGCCCGGCGGATGAAGCGCGACGGGCCGGGCGAGAATGCCCGCAAGAAGGCACAGCGGCGCGGGGTCAAGGCGGGCAAGGCGCTGCAACAGAAGGCGGTGCAGGCAGCGGTGGCGCGGGCGGTCGGGGGCGACGGTTTCCGCGAACGGCTGGTCCGGTTCTGGGCCGATCATTTCACCGTTGTGCCGAAAAGCAGGGCCGATTTCGCCTGGCCTTCGGCGATGGAGGAAGAGGCGATCCGCCCGCATCTGACCGGCCGGTTCGGCGATATGCTGGTGGCGGCGATCACCCATCCGGCGATGCTGATCTATCTGGATCAGGCGGCGGCGCAGGGGCCGAATTCGCCGCGCGGCATCGGCAAGGGCAAGGGGTTGAACGAGAATCTGGCGCGTGAGGTGCTGGAGCTGCACACGCTGGGCGTGGGGGCGTCCTATGGGCAGGAGGATGTGCGCCAGTTGGCCGAACTGTTCACCGGGCTGACGGTGACGGTCGACCGTGGCTTTGCCTTCGATGCGGCACGGGCCGAACCGGGGGCCGAAACCGTGCTGGGCACCGACTATGGCAGCGCGGGACCGGCTGCCGATCTGGCCCCGGTGCTGGCTGCGCTGCACGATCTGGCGCAGCAGCCCGAAACCGCCCGGCATGTCGCGGGAAAGCTGGCGGTGCATTTCGTCGCGGACAGTCCCGATCCGGCGCTGGTGGCGGCGATGGCGGCGGAATGGCAGGCGACGGGCGGCGATCTGGCGGCGGTGCTGGCGGCGATGCTGGCCCATCCGGCGGCCTGGGCCCCCGAGGCGGCGAAGGCCCGCCAGCCGTTCGATTTCATCGTGGCGGCGCTTCGGGCGCTGGGCCTCACCGGGGATGCGATCACCGCCATGCCGGCCAAGGAGTTCCTGCCGCTGATCCAGACCCCGATGGCCACGATGGGCCAGCCCTGGCAGGGGGCGCCGGGACCGGACGGTTGGCCCGAGGCGGCGGCGGACTGGATCACTCCGCAGGGCATGGCGGCGCGGATCGACTGGGCCTTGCAGATGCCGGGGCAACTGGTCCCGGCGCTGCCCGAGGCGGCGGATCTGGCCGCGCGGGCGCTGGGCAGCCGGGTGTCGGGCCCGCTGGGCTTTGCCATCGGGGCCGCCGAAAACCGACCCGAGGCGCTGGCGCTGATCTTCGCCGCGCCCGAGTTCAACAGGAGATGACGATGGCCGCCCCTTTGATGCATCGCCTTCTGCTGAACCGGCGAAGCATTTTGCGCGGCGCGCTGGGCACGGCCTGTTCGGCGGCGGCGCATCCGCTGCTGACCTCGGTCAGCTTTGCCGAAGGGGCGGGGTTCGGCGAGAACCGGCTGGTGGTGATCATCCTGCGCGGCGCGATGGACGGGCTGGACGTGCTGCAACCGCGCGGCGACCGCGATTTCCTGGCCGCCCGGCCCGGTCTGGGGCAGGCCGCTACGCTGGATCTGGACGGGTTCTTCCACCTGCATGCCCGGCTGTCGGAGCTGCTGCCGCTGTGGCAGGCCGGGGAACTGGCCTTTGTCCATGCCACCTCGACACCCTACCGTGACAAGCGCAGCCATTTCGACGGGCAGGACATGCTGGAGGCCGGGTCGGCCAGCGCAGGGCCGGGATCTGCCCGCGACGGCTGGTTGAACCGGCTGTTGCAGGCGGTGCCGGGGGCGACAGCGGAAACCGCCTATGCCGTGGGGCGCGGCGATATGCTGATCCTGTCGGGCAAGGCCGAGGCGCGCAGCTGGGCCCCGGATCAGCGGCTGGCATTGTCGGCGCAGGCGCGGCTGCTGCTGGATCATGTGGTGCATGACGATCCCCTGTTCCGCGACGCGGTGGGCGAGGCGCTGGCGCTGACGGAACAGGGCATGGCGGGGGCCGAACCGGGCGAAGAGGTGGACGGTCTGGTCGATTTCGCCGCCGAACGCCTGCGCGGGGCAACGCGGCTGGCCAGTTTCTCGCTGACCGGCTGGGATACCCACAAGGGCCAGGACAAGGCGATGCGCCGCCCGCTGGACGCGCTGCAACGGGTGATCCTGCGGATGCAGGCGCAGCTGGGGCCGCAGGTCTGGGGCCGCACGGCCGTGCTGGCGATGACGGAATTCGGCCGCACGTTACGCGAAAACGGCTCGGGCGGCACCGATCACGGCACGGCGGGGCTGATGCTGGCGGCGGGCGGCGCGGTGCGGGGCAGGCAGGTGCTGGGCCGCTGGCCGGGGCTGGCCGAGGCCGACCTTTATGCAAGGCGCGACCTGATGCCGACCTCGGACCTGCGCGACTGGGCGGCACAGGCGATGGCGGGTCTGTACGGGCTGGATCGGGCGGTGCTGGAAGGCACGGTGTTTCCCGGCCTGGCGATGGAGGCCCCGGCCGGGCTGATCCGCTGAAGCCGTCGGCCCTTGCGGCCCCCCGCGCCGCCGCATAGCCTGCGGCGACACGGCGGGAGGGGCGGGTGATGAGTGACGAGGCAAGGCTGGGGCGCGAGGTCCGGGATTGGACCCCGCCACCGCGTCCGGGGCAGGAAGCGATGCAGGGCCGCGTGGTCCGGCTGGAGCCGCTCAACGCCGATGCCCATGCCGCCGATCTGTTCCGTGCCTTTTCCGGCCATGAGGCGCTGTGGGATTACATGCCCTATGGTCCCTTTGTCTCGGCCGGGGCTTATCACCGCTGGGCCAAGGAGCGCGACGCGGCCGAGGATCCGCGGTTCTTCGTGCTGCGCGATCAGGCATCGGGCCATTGCGGCGGCATCGCCAGCTATCTGCGCATCGCGCCCGAGGCCGGGTCGATCGAGGTCGGCCATATCTGCATCGCCCCCGAGATGCAGCGCGGACTGGCCGCCACCGAGGCGATGTGGCTGATGATGGACTGGGCGTTCCGGGCGGGCTATCGCCGCTATGAATGGAAATGCAACGCGCTGAACATGGCGTCGCGCCGGGCGGCGCAACGGCTGGGCTTCAGCTATGAGGGCATCTTCCGCAATCATCTGGTCGTCAAGGGCCGCAACCGCGACACCGCCTGGTTCGCGGTGACGTCGGAAGACTGGCCCGCGCTGTCCGAGGCGTTCCGGGCCTGGCTGTCGCCGGCGAATTTCGATGCGGAGGGTCGGCAGAAGGAGCGGCTGTCCGACCTGACCCGGCTGACGCGCGCAGGCTCTGACCCCGCACTCTGATCGCGGCGGTTTTCTTGCGGAGCGGCCTTGCGGCCGCAGTTTTCTGTCTCGCCTCTGCGCGTTCCGCGCAACCGGCTCGGTGCCGCTCGCGGTCTGCTCGAACCGGTGGCGCAGCCCGCTCGCACCTCCGGCGGGGATATTTCAGGAAGGGAAAGCCGGGACGCTTCCTCTTTCCCTTCTGCAAATATCCTGGGGAGTTTGAGGGGAAAGGCCCCTCATCCCCCGAGGAGGAGGCGAAGGCCGACGACGAGACGGAAGACTTGCGGCGGCAGCCGCGCGATTAGGAACCGGCGGGGCTGGTGCCGACGGGCGGTGCAGCTTAGGGTCGTGACGCGCACAGACCCGGAGAAATCATGCCCGCCCGCAATCAGGCCGCCCTCGATTTTCTGCTGACCCGCCGTTCTCGGCCTGCAAAGCTGTTCACCGCGCCGGTGCCGGGGCGCGAGCAACTGATGGAGATCCTGACCGCGGCGCTGCGGGTGCCGGATCACGGCAAGCTGGAACCCTGGCGGCTGGTGGTGATCGAAAAGCCCGCCTTTGCCCGGCTGGCCGATCTGGCCGAGGCGCGGGCGAAGGCGCTGGGGGGCGATGCCGAGAAGATTGCCAAGGGGCGCGGGCAATATGATCTGGGGCAGCTGGCGGTGGCGGTGATTTCCGCGCCGAAGGCGCTGGACCGGATTCCCGAGGTCGAGCAGGTGCTGTCGGCGGGCGCGCTGTGTCTGGGCATCGTCAATGCCGCCACGGCGGCGGGCTGGGGGGCCTGCTGGCTGACCGGCTGGCCCGCGCATGATGCCGAATTCCGCGCCCAGGCCTTCGGCTGTGCCGAAGGCGAGACGGTGGCGGGGATCGTGCATATCGGCACGCCGCCCGCCGATGCGCCCGACCGGCCGCGCCCCGATGCGGCGCGGTTGGTCAGCTGGGCCGCGCCGTGATCTTCGGCGATTTCGTCAAGGCGCTGGGCCAGTTCGGCGACCGCCGGTTCCGCCGGGTGATCCTGCTGGGGATGCTCTTGGCATTGGCGCTGCTGGGCGGGGTCTATGTGCTGTTCCTGATGGCGATTCAGGCGCTGACGCCGGATTCGCTGGAATTACCGGGGATCGGCCCGGTGACAGGGCTGCATCAGGTGCTGGGCTGGGCGTCGCTGGTCTTCATGCTGGGCCTGTCGGTGTTCCTGATGATGCCGGTGGCGGCGGCGTTTTCAGGGCTGTTCCTGGAAGATGTCGCCGCGGCGGTCGAGGCGCGGCATTACTCCTGGCTGCCGCCCGCCACGCCCGACAGCCGGTCGGTGCTGGTCGAGACGCTGAATCTGCTGGGACTGATGCTGGTGATCAATGTGGTCGGGCTGGTCTTCCTTCTGCCGCTGAGCGGGCCCTTCTACACGCTGGCCTTCTGGGCGCTGAACGGGCTTTTGCTGGGGCGCGAGTTCTTCATGACCGTGGCGCTGCGCCGTCTGCCGCGGGACGAGGCCAGGGCGATGCGCCGACGCAACTTCACGACGGTCTGGATGGCGGGCACGCTGATGGCGATGCCGCTGTCGGTGCCTGTGGTCAATCTGCTGGTGCCGGTGCTGGGGGCGGCGACCTTTACCCATCTTTATCATCGGCTGGCGGCGGCGGGGCGCTGATCCGTCAGTTCTGTCCGTCAGTTCAGCCCGTCAGTTCAGATTGTGGATGTCCAGCCGGTTGAAGATGTCCAGATCGCGCAGCGTGATCCAGCCCGACAGGATGATGCCGACGACCGCCAGCCAGATCAGCGTGCCGATCAGGGTGGCGATCCGGGCGCTGCGGCCCACGTCTTCCTTGGCCGGGGCACCGGGGGGGGTTCCGGGCACCACGCCCTCCCCCGATTCGGCCTGCGTCTTCGTGCGCACCTGCAGCACGATGTAGAAGGTCATGAACCAGATGAAGGAATAGAGGACGAGGGCGGCGGTGATCGTCATGACTGTTCCAGTTCGATCAGGCAGCCGTTGAAATCCTTCGGGTGCAGGAACAGGACCGGCTTGCCATGCGCGCCGATCTTCGGTTCGCCGTTGCCCAGCACGCGGGCCCCCTGCGCCTTCAGCCGGTCGCGCGCGGCCAGGATGTCATCCACCTCATAGCAGATGTGGTGGATGCCGCCTGCGGGGTTCTTGTCCAGAAACCCGGTGATCGGAGAGCTGTCGCCCAGGGGAAAAAGCAGTTCGATCTTGGTGTTGGGCAGGGTGATGAAGACGACGGTGACGCCGTGATCGGGTTCGTCCTGCGGCGCGCCGACCGTGGCACCCAGCGTATCGCGGTACTGGGCCGAGGCGGCGGCAAGGTCCGGCACGGCGATTGCGACATGGTTGAGGCGGCCGATCATCGGAATCTCCTTCGGGCGGGAATGGGGCCTTATGGGCGCGGCATGGGCCGGGGGCAAGTGGCCGAGGTGCCGCAGGCGCAGGAAATGGTGGGGGAGGGCGGGCACGTTTACGGTTGATAAACCCTGCGCGGCCTAGGCTGGGGCCCGTTCTCCAGAAGGAAAGCTGCCATGCCCGCCCCGGTTTCGCCCAGCCTTGCCATCCCTGCCCGGATTGCGCCCGATCCGATCGTTCTTGCGCCTGTCGTTCCGGGTTTCGCTTCGGGGTCCGCTCCGGGCGGCCAGCCGTTGCAGGGGCTGACGCTGCTGGCGGTGGAAGACAGCCGGTTCGCCAGCGATGCGCTGCGGCTTTTGTGTCAACGCTCGGGCGCGCGGCTGCGCCGGGCCGAGACGCTGGATCAGGCGCGGGCGCATCTGCGGGTCTACCGGCCCGATGCGGTGCTGGTCGATCTGGGCCTGCCGGACGGAAGGGGAGAAGGGCTGATCCGCCTTCTGGCCGCACCGGGGGCGGACAGGCCGGCGATTCTGGGGATGAGCGGCGATCCAGATGGCCGGGCTGCGGCGCTTGACGCCGGGGCGGACGGGTTTCTTGACAAGCCGCTGGCCGGGCTGGCGGCGTTCCAGCAGGCCGTGCTTGCGGCCTTTCCCGAGGGGGACCTTTCCCGCAGCCGCAGCGGCGCGGTGTGCTGGGGAGAGGGCGAGGTCAGGGCCGATCCCGCCGCGCTGCATGATGATCTGGCGCAGGCGGCGCAGGCCGTGGTCGCCGGACCCGGCGGCGAGGAGCGGCGCTATCTGGCCGGGTTCCTGTCCGGTCTGGCCCGGCAGACCAGGGATGCGGCGCTGGACCGGGCGGCCCAGGCGCTGCATCGTCCGGGGGACGGGCTGAAGGGATTGACGCAACTGCTGGAGGACCGGCTGGCCGACAGCGCACCGTTCCGGCCGGGTGCGCCCTGACCGCGAGGATCCGGCGGTGCAGCCGCGCCGGGCGCGGCTGCAGGGTCCTGTCTCGCCTCTGCGCGTTCCGCGCAACCGGCTCGGGCAAAGGAGATTCTGGCGGGGCCGCTGGTCCGGGTGGCTTGGGTATTTGGACAAAGGTGAAATCAGCGGGCGGGCAGGCTGCGGCGGTCGCGGTCAGTCGAGCCGGAACAGCTTGTTCCGGGTTGTGGCCCCGCGGACAAGGGTCAGCCGGGTCTTGGCCACGCCGAGGGCGCGGGCCAGCATCTCTTGCGCGGCGGCCGTGGCGCGACCGTCTTCGGGCGGGTCGGTGACGGCGATGCGGATCGGGTCCCCCGGTTCCAGCCCCGCGCGGCGGGCGTTCGGCGTCACCCGCACCGCGAATTCGGCACCGGGGCGGGCAAGCGTGGAGAGATCGGGCAGGGCAGGTCGGGCCATGACCGTCTTTGACCTTCGCCGCCGCCCATGTCAAACCCGCAGCAAAGGGGAGGGCCGCGATGACCACAGCATTCTTCTGGGACGAGCGTTGCTTCTGGCATGGCGGCGGCAATTATGCGCTGACGCTGCCGGTCGGCGGCTTTGTCCAGCCGCTGCCTGCGGGCCTGCCGGAAAACCCCGAGACCAAGCGGCGGCTGAAGAACCTGGCCGAGGTTTCGGGCCTGTGGCACGAGATGCGGACGGGATCGGCCGCGCCTGCCAGCGAGGAAGAGCTGCGCCGCGTGCATCCGGCGCGCTATCTGGCCGATTTCAAGGCCGCTTCCGATGCCGGAGGGGGGGAACTGGGCCTGCGCACCCCCTTCGGCCCCGGCGGTTACGAGATTGCGGCGCTGTCGGCCGGGCTGGCGGTTGCCGCGCTGCGGGCGGTGCTGGCGGGCGAGGCGGCCAATGCCTATGCGCTGTCGCGCCCGCCGGGGCATCATTGCCTGCCCGACTGGCCGAACGGGTTCTGCCTGCTGGCCAATATCGCCATTGCGGTGCAGGCGGCGCGGGCCGAGGGCCGGGCGGCCCGGATCGCCGTGGTCGACTGGGATGTGCATCATGGCAACGGCACCGAGGCGATTTTCCTGGACGACCCCGATGTGCTGACGGTCAGCCTGCATCAGGAATGGAACTATCCGCTGGACACCGGGGCCGCGGATGTCCGCGGCGAAGGCACCGCCTTTGGCACCAACATCAACATCCCCTTGCCGCCCGGTCTGGGCCACAGGGGCTATCTGGCGGCGTTCGACCGGATCGTGATGCCGGCGCTGCACCGGTTCCGCCCCGATGCGATCGTGGTGGCCTGCGGCTATGATGCCTCGGCCTTCGACCCGCTGGGCCGGATGCTGGCCACGACCGAGACCTTCCGCCAGATGACGGCGCGGGTGAAACAGGCGGCGGCGGATCTGTGCGACGGGCGGCTGGTTCTGGTGCATGAGGGCGGCTATTCCGAGGTGCATGTGCCGTTCTGCGGCCATGCCGTGCTGGAAGACCTGACCGGCAGCACGATCCGTGTGGCCGATCCGATGGCCAGGACGCTGGAGCGACGTCAGCCGAATGCCCGGTTCGATGCCTTTGCCGATGCCTGGATCGACGATCTGGCCAGGTTCTTCGCGGGCTGAGGCAGGGTCGTCGTTAACCTGTCCTTAACCGGATTGCGGGCAGGCTGCGGGGATGTACCGCGCGCTTTGCCTGATGCTTTTGCTTGCCGCCTGCGGCGCCAGCCCCGCGCCCGAATTCTTTGGCGCCACCCGCACCGACATCCGCCGCGACGGCCGGGATTATGTGCTGTTCCAGAAGGGCGAGCGGGTGGAGATCATCCGCCTTGGCCGCGCCCGCAACGGCGAGCATCAGCAGATTCGCGCCACGATGATCGCGCTGATCCCCGAGGTGACAGGCTGCAGGCTGCGCGAAACCACGCTGCGCGGCGATTCGGGCGAAATGCGCGGCAGCGTCACCTGCGGATAAGCAGAACCCAGGCCAGATAGCCGCCGGCGGCCCCGAACAGGATGCCCCAGCCAGGCGAGCCCATGACGAATTCCAGCGCCGCAGCCCCCAGGGCCAGCAGCACCCAGAACCAGCGGACCCAGGTTTTTGCAAAGAACGGATGCTCGGGGTCGACAAGGGGCATGATTTTGGCGGCGTCCCATGGCAGGCTGCGGGGCAGAGGAGGACCCAAGCTATGCCGCAGATCGCCAAGGACTTCCATGGCCAAACCGTCATCACCACTTTCGAGACCTCGCCCGCGCATGCCTTCGACCTGATGGAGGCGCTGCAGGTGGCCTATGCCGAATGCATCTCGAAACAGCCCGGTTTCATCGCGGCGGGGCTGCACATCAACGATGCCCGCACCCGGATCTGCAATTATTCGCAATGGAAAAGACGCGAGGATTACCAGGCCATGCTGCGGACCGACGAGATGCGCGAACGCAACCGCCACATCAACACGCTGTGCCGGGGGTTCGAGCCGGTGATGTATGACATCATCGAGAATTACTAGACGCCGGGGGCAGCCGCCCCGTTTTCATGGGAGAGCAGAATGGGTATCGAAAGCATCATCATCCTGATCGTCATCGGCGCGGTTGCGGGCTGGCTGGCGGGGCAGATCGTCTCGGGCTATGGGTTCGGGCTGATCGGCAATATCGCGGTTGGCATTGTCGGCGCGCTGATCGCCAGCTTCCTGTTGCCGAAGATCGGCATCTCGATCGGGTCGGGCATCGTCGCCGCCATCATCCATTCCACCATCGGCGCGGTGATCCTGCTGGCGCTCTTGAAGGTGGTGAAGCGGGCGTAATCCACCGGGAAGAACCTGCGAGGTCCGGCGACGGCACTGTCCTCGCCGGGTTGGGCGGGTGCTACCGCCGCCCCCGCCGCTTGACCCCGCCGCGCTGCCCCGGCCGCCCCGCCGTCGACCGGCCCGAGGATTTCACTGCAAGCTCCGCCGCTTCCTCGACCGCAGCCTGACGGGCCAGCGGATCGTCGGCGACGGCCAGTTCCACCGCCTCAAGCCGCTTGATCTCGTCGCGCATCCTTGCGGCTTCCTCGAATTCCAGATTCTCGGCGGCCTTGCGCATGGCGGCGCGCAGCGCGTCCAGATGCGCGGCAAGGTTCTGCCCGACGGCGGCCTTTTCCACCTTTGCCGTGACCCGGCTCTGGTCGGTATCGCCTTGCCACAGGCCGGCCAGCACATCCTCGACATTCTTTTTCACCG
Organism: Paracoccaceae bacterium; assembly: GCA_036745335.1. Taxonomy (GTDB): domain Bacteria; phylum Pseudomonadota; class Alphaproteobacteria; order Rhodobacterales; family Rhodobacteraceae; genus Pseudogemmobacter. The sequence goes on along the minus strand of DAIOGH010000011.1, from coordinate 61,185 downwards.
TCTGCGGGGTGATGCCATGCGCGGTGTTATAGGCCTTCTGCTTGTCGCGCCGGCGGTCGGTCTCGGCCATGGCGCGTTCCATGCTGCCGGTGATCCGGTCGGCATACATGATCACCCGGCCCTCGGCATTCCGCGCCGCCCGGCCGATGGTCTGGATCAATGAGGTTTCCGAGCGCAGGAAGCCCTCCTTGTCTGCATCCAGAATGGCGACCAGCCCGCATTCCGGGATGTCCAGCCCCTCGCGCAGAAGGTTGATGCCGACCAGCACGTCGAAGGCCCCCAGCCGCAGATCGCGCAGGATCTCGATACGTTCGATCGTGTCAATGTCCGAGTGCATGTAGCGCACCCTGATGCCCTGCTCATGCAGGTATTCTGTAAGATCCTCGGCCATGCGTTTGGTCAGCGTGGTGACAAGCGTGCGGAAGCCGCGGGCGGCGACGCGGCGCACCTCGTCCAGAAGGTCATCGACCTGCATCTCCACCGGACGGATTTCGACCTGCGGGTCGATCAGGCCGGTCGGCCGGATCACCTGTTCGGTGAAGACGCCGCCGGTCTGTTCCAGCTCCCATGCCGCGGGGGTGGCCGAGACGAACACCGACTGCGGCCGCATCGCATCCCATTCCTCGAATTTCAGCGGACGGTTGTCCATGCAACTGGGCAGGCGGAAGCCATGTTCGGCCAGCGTGAACTTGCGTCGGAAGTCGCCTTTGTACATGCCGCCGATCTGCGGCACGGTGACGTGGGATTCATCCGCGAAAACAATGGCATTGTCGGGGATGAATTCGAACAGCGTCGGCGGCGGTTCTCCGGGCGCGCGGCCTGTCAGCCAGCGGGAATAATTCTCGATCCCGGCGCAACTGCCCGTGGCTTCGATCATCTCAAGGTCGAAATTTGTGCGCTGTTCCAGCCGCTGCGCCTCCAGCAGCTTGCCCTCGGCATTCAGCTGCTTCAGCCGGTGGAACAGCTCGTCCTTGATGCCTTTCACCGCCTGTTGCAGCGTCGGGCGCGGGGTGACGTAGTGGCTGTTGGCATAAATGCGTATCTGGGGAAAGCTGTCGGTCTTCGCCCCGGTCAGCGGGTCGAATTCAACAATCGACTCAAGCTCTTCGCCAAAGAAGCTGAACCTCCAGGCCCGGTCTTCCAGGTGCGCCGGCCAGACCTCGAGGCTGTCGCCGCGCACACGGAACGACCCGCGCTGGAACGACCCTTCCAGCCGCCGGTACTGCTGCGCCACCAGTTCGGCAATCACCTTGCGCTGGTCATACAGCCCGCCCACGATCAGATCCTGCGTCATCGCCGAATAGGTCTCGACCGAGCCGATGCCGTAGATGCAGCTGACCGAGGCAACGATGATCACATCATCGCGTTCCAGCAGGGCGCGGGTGGCCGAGTGGCGCATCCGGTCGATCTGTTCGTTGATCTGGGATTCCTTCTCGATATAGGTGTCGGTCCGGGCCACATAGGCTTCGGGCTGGTAGTAGTCGTAGTAGCTGACGAAATATTCCACCGCGTTATCGGGGAAGAAGCCCTTGAATTCCCCATACAATTGCGCGGCCAGCGTCTTGTTCGGGGCCAGGATGATGGCCGGGCGCTGGGTTTCCTCGATCACCTTGGCCATGGTGAATGTCTTGCCGGTGCCGGTGGCGCCCAGCAGCACCTGATCGCGGTCGCCCGACCGCACGCCCGCCGCCAGCTCGGCAATCGCCGTGGGCTGGTCGCCTGCCGCCTGAAACGGTGTCTGCATCACGAAACGTCTGCCACCTTCCAGCTTGGGCTTGGTCAGCACATCGGGGCGCGGGTCAAGCGCATTGGAATTGTTGTGCGGCATCGGGGGTCTCCGGCGGGGCGGCAAGCGGTGGATGGCAAGTGATTCTGGTGCGGCCTCTCAGATTTGATCCGTTTTTGTTCCGGTTCAAGCGTCGGATGGGGCAATGGGCGGGAATGGGGGTTTACCGAAGGGTTAACCGGGGTGATTCAATTTTAGGGAAAATTCTGCAAGAATGCGCATCTTTTGGTTGTGCCGTCTGGAGCAGTGCGGCAATATGGCCGGGCAAGCAGCACACTGAAGCTGTCGGTCGGCCGCACCCACACCCCACCCACACTCCCCGTGGTCGACCGACAGCTCTTTCCCCGGAATGTCCATGGTTCCCGGCCAAGGTGCCGCTTGCGCTTTGCCCCCCGATCCGCCAGAAAGCCCCTATCCTGACGGAGGTTCCCATGCGCGCCCGTATCTACCAGCCCGCCCGCAACGCGATGCAGTCCGGCACTGCCAAGACGCATCAATGGGTGCTGGAATTTGCCCCCGCTTCGGCGCGCGAGGTCGATCCGCTGATGGGCTGGACCTCGTCCGGCGATACCCAGTCGCAGATCCGCCTGCGGTTCGACAGCCGCGAGGAAGCGCTGGCCTATGCCGCATCGAAGGGGATCGAGGCCACGGTGACGGAACCGAAGGCGCGGCGCGCCAATATCCGCCCGCGCGGCTATGGCGAGAATTTCGCCACCGACCGCAAGGGTGCCTGGACGCATTGAGACCCGCTGTTAATCTGGGCAAAGTTGCCTCGAAATCCGGGTAAAGATCCGGCGATGCTTCTGGCACTACTGCATGTGGTTACTTCGGGACCTTTCGGCACATAATTTAGAGAGGCACATCAGGTAGAAACTCGCACGCATTGCAGCGATACGGTCGCTTCCGGCATCGCTTGTCCCACCGGCCATTGATCTTCGGTTTTCAGGCAAAGCTTTTCTGGTCTGGCGGTGAAGGTGTTCTGGTTCGCAAGAACGGCGGCGGTTTTCAACCTTCATCGATGGAACCGGCTACTATCGATGCTTGATGGCCTTAGCGATGTATCGGCTCGATGGCGCCGTGCTCGAGGATCACCAATGAGTTGCCCTAGTGCTTCAGGTCAGTGAACCGCAAGCTCATTCCCAAGTGTTAGAAAATTGGACCGCGGCTGGACGTAGCCCTGTTCGGCGGCTTGATCGATATCCACGAACCTCGACTGAGTGCTCTTACTGGTCTAACGGGCTTTGTTGCAGAAGTCCCCAGGGAGCAGGATTCACACGGGGAATCCATGGGGTTAATGGTCTGAGATGACGAGACCTGATCCTGCCCGCTATCGGACGAATAACTGGAAGAGTTACAACGAGGCCCTGAAGCGGCGCGGTTCCCTGCTGATCTGGTTGGACAAAGACATGACGTGGCTTGCGCCGAAGGCCGGTGGCAATGGCCGACCGCCGGTGTTCAGCGATGCATCTGTCCAGTTTTGTTTGATGGTGAAGGTTCTGTTCGGGCTCCCACTTCGCCAAACGACCGGGATGGTGGCAAGCATTCTGTCGATGGCCGGTCTGGACTGGCCGGTGCCTGACTTTTCGACCCTGAGCCGTCGGCAGAAGCGCATCACGGTGCAAATATCGAACCGCCGTGCGTCCGGTCCGCTCAACCTGCTTGTTGACAGCACCGGAATAAAGTTCCTCGGGGATGGGGAGTGGCTTGCGCGTAAGCACGGCACGCAGCGTCGGCGCCAATATCGCAAGGTTCATTTGGCGATGGATACGGCCACCGGCGACATCCGTGCAGTAGAGTTCACCTCGAGCGACAAGGGCGACAGCCCCGTTCTGCCCCACCTGCTGGACCAGATCCCTGCCGATGAACAGATCGGCACCGTGACCGGCGATGGCGCTTTTGACACAAGGCGATGCCATAGCGCGATCCTCGAGCGCGGTGGAACGGCGATCATACCCATCCGCAAGAACGGGCGGCGATGGCGGGAGAACTGTCCCGCCGCCAGGGCCCGCAACGAGATCCTCAAGGCGACACAACGCCTGGGGCGGGCAGTCTGGAAACGCTGGTCAGGATATCACGCCCGAAGCCGGATCGAGGCCAAGATGAGGTGTCTCAAGTCGTTCGGGGAACGCATTGCATCACGCGACCCGGATCGCCAAACCGCCGAGGTCCAGATCCGCGTAGCACTCATGAACCGCTTCAATGCACTCGGCACTGCCGAGATTGAACGCGTGGCCTGAACCCAACGGGGAAAGGGGCGCGTCTGGCCGCAGCCGGACTTCTGCAACAATGCCTTGCCCAGCAGAACATGGAGTTCCTCAACAGTTCGCCCGCGCGGAAATGCCTGAATTGTGCGGAGAACTACTGACATTAATGTTCTTTAATCCAGTTAGCTATTCTTGACCCCATTCGCACCGGGCACCCCTTCAAGTCCCCAGTGCATATGGAAGCCTACTCATCAAGAAGTTGCACGTCTGCCTGGCTTTCTCAACGAGAATAGTGGCTCCTGTTCAAAGGTATTGCCCGTTTCAAGCGTCGGCCGGACGGCGAGCGGGCTAACCGCAAAGCGCGATCCCATACTCGTCCAGCCACCACTGCCGGTTTTCTGCTGTGTTCGTCATTCTGTTGCCTAGCCCTGTGCTCGGCATGCTTACGATCATGGGGATGGCGAACTGAACTTTTGACAACCAGCTGAACATGATCTGCAATTCAGTCCATGTGATGCTGCGCGTTTCGCCGTTCAACTCCCATGTCAGCACCGCAGGCTTGCCGTCATAGGCGGAGGAGATCCCGATGAGGCCGTGGCATACGCCGTTGCGGATGTTGAGCGGCTCCTGAAGGGCAGTTCGGAGGGTGGCCGCAAGCTGGACGCGAAACGGCTCTGAAGGCTTCATCGCCACAATCGCCGCCTCCCATGCGTTCAGCACGCTGGCGATACCATGCGCGGACTTCGGCGCGACGCCGCCATGAAGCCTGGCCACTTCAGCGCGGGCTGCCCGCTCAACAGCAGACCAAAGCAGAAGAAGAGAGCCGAGCGCCCCCTTCATTTCAACGAAGCTGGTATCCTCAGACATCTGGTTGCCGAAAACCAAGGGCCTCGCTGGGGCCCAACGCCACGCCACCCGTGCCAAAACGAAGGGGAAAGCGAAGGGCCGCCAGTCCTGCCCTGTTCGTTGCGGCCGTGCGGCTCACTCTGCCTGACCGTTGCTTTTCGCGGCGCGCGAGTTCGTTCTCGATCGCTTCGCGTATGAACGCGGTCATGCGGTTCAAGCCCACGAGCGCCGCGATATGCTGGCGCTGTTCATCCTTAAGCCGGACCTTGGTTGCATCAATATTGAGCCGTGTCGTTCCCATCCTGCTACTCTATCCTGCTCCGGACATCCGGTCAAAGCTCACCGACGGGATCGCTGACTGGAAGACTGCCCGAATGCGAAATACTATCCGGACCGTATTTCGGAATGGTTTGTGAAAGAGGTTGATCAGCGATTTTTTCATGAAATTGCAATGCTATGATCATGCCATTCGCAAAGGGTTGCCGAGGACCATAATATTCCTGAATTTTACGTGTTATCGGTTAAATAATTCCGGAGGTCGAAGAAAGTTCAACGGTGAATTCTTGAACGATCATATTGCCGATTCGCCCAAAGGATCAGCGCGGGACAAGCGGCCAGGTATCGGAAATATTAAATCTATAATTAGAGACTCGGCGCGTCGCAAATTTTCCTATTTAATATTTTCCGATCCATTTACGCTGAGGTTTTCCACCTCATTTCAGATATTTTGGCAGAGAATGCCTTGATTGGGGCGATTGTTCAAATTAACCCGATATGGAGTTCATGATCGGGAGGTTCTTCGATGGAACGCCGTAAAAATTGCGCAACTACAAGAAGCCGAGGGTTCGGGCTGATCGAGGTCATACTCGGTATTGCCATCACGCTTGGCCTGATTGCCGGTGGGCTGATATTATTCAATCAAACCCAGCTTGGTAGTCGGACCATGGAGACTTCGCGAACGATCATCTCGCTCACGAGCGCCATAAATTCACATTATCGGAATTCTCCTGACTTTTACGGCGTCTCTGTCGAAGCAATGACGGAGGCCGGATATATCAATAGGAGCGATGTCGTTCAGAGCAACGGGTCGAGCTACATGAAACTACCCGCGGGCGGAAAGCTGCAGGTGATGCCGCTCTCGTCGATGGAGGGCATGTTTCAGAACGGGTATACAATCGTAGTTCTGTGGGGAAAGTCGAACGAGTGGGATTACGGACCTCAGAATTTGACCAGGAACGGCCAGGAAATCTGCAGCCGCCTCACGATACCTTCCTCAAACACAGTTAATAGCAGGACGCAGACAGGACCGCTTGGCTTGAATTACTGGATTTCCGCAAGGATAACGGCAGGCGACAGCGATGCAGAAATGACCAAATACAACTGTGCTGAGGGCATCATGCATGCTCACTTCCTGCGTGGAGACAGCTTTGGACGCAACACTTTCGAAGATGAGCCTTGACCGGCCCCAGACCATTTCGACGCTTTTGAAAACGATTAGCGGGCTCTCCTCCCGAAGGCAAAGCCCAGAATCTTTCTAAGATAGCCCGTGTTTGCCGGTGGCTCCCCCCCCCGCATGGATGGAACATCAAAAGCACGACGATCAAGTTTTCTCCCGAAGGCGAACCCGGGCTGTGCGCCCTGGAACGCTACGGATTGGTTAGAGTGGTGATCTGCCGCAGGAGCCGTAGCGGTTAAGGGCCACGGCCCGGATTCTCCGTGTCCCCATCTCAGTCTCCAGACTCTGTCGATAGCGGACAACCGGGCTCGACCTCGTCCCAATGCCTGTTGACCGGCAGATGACGGGCGCGTTCCTCGATCTCCGGCAGCGTGACCGGACAGAAACCCCATCGGTCGACGCCGACGTTGATGCTGTTCCTCGTGCCTGGCCAGTTTTGATGCACATGGCCGAAGAGCTGTAGCGCGCCACGCCGCGCGCCGGGGAAGGTGATCATCGGATAGTGGCACAGGAACAGCCGTCGCCCGTCGACGACGATATCGGCCATCGGGGCAACGCTGTTCCACGGCAGTTCCCGGATCCACGACCGGTCGTGATTTCCGACGATAAGGTGTTTGCGCCCAGGGATCACGTCGAACATCGCGCGCACTGCTGCCCGTTGGGTGACCGTTGCCTTGCTGATGGCAAAGTCGCCGAGAATCCAGAGATCATCCTCGGGACGAACCCGCACCTGCAACTCGGCGATCATCCTGGCATCCATCGTCGCCGCATCGGGAAACGGCCGGTTGCAGAAACTAATGATGTTCTCATGGCTGAGATGCAGATCGGCTGTGAACCACGTTGTCATCGCGTGGCGCCTTTCGTCTCTTGGGGTGCGCTCATCGATCTCTCCATGGTGAAGACGCACGCGAGCGTCAGGCAAAAGCCCGGTAACCGCAGCGCGGCAATGGTGCAGATTAAGGTGTTTCGGCTGTGCCGCAGGGGGCGCGTCACCGCGCATAGCGACCTGTTCTTGATGGGCGCAAGAACTATTTTCACTATGTTTCAATGGTTTATAAATTTTTCAGAGGATGTTTCAGCCGTTAAGCCCCTGAGCCAGAAACATTTCATGCTCAAGTCGTGCGATTTTTTTCGCGCATGCGAAGGCGTAAGTATTTGTGCTTTGTGCGTTGGGCCTCGCACGGTGCGACCAGATCTGGTGCGTCGATGGCCATCTCGCTGGTCTGATTTTTGCGTCTCTTCGTAACGCGGGGGCCCGAACCAAGACCAGGAATGAAGGTGCCAATGTCCGCGTTTTTTGGTGAACATCGACGCGTGGTGGTTAGGGTCAGATGGGGTATTCGGCTTGCGCCCCATTCCCGACGACGGCGTTCGTGGAGGTGCTGCGCTTCGAGCTGATGGTAAAACGTGGTCTGTTTGAAGCAGCCACAAGCATCAGGGAGGAAGCGCAGCATGAAGCACTATGCCGGATTGGATGTTTCGGTGAAAGAGACCGCCATCTGCATCGTCGATGAGAACGGACGAATTTGCCGTGAAGCAAAGGTTGTCAGCCATCCCGAGGATCTGTCGAAGGCCTTGACAGAGACGGGGTTCCGTATCGAACGGATCGGGCTCGAAGCTGGCCCACTGTCGCAGTGGCTGTTCGAGGGTATGGCGCGGGCTGGATTGCCTGTGATCTGCGTCGAGACGCGCCACACCAAGGCGTTCCTGAAAGCGCAAATCAACAAAAGCGACCGCAACGACGCGCGAGGAATTGCCCAGATGATGCGCGTCAACCTGTATCGTCAGGTCCATGTGAAGACGCTTGCGAGCCAGAAGCGTCGGGCTCTGCTGCGGGCCCGCAAACTTTTGCAGGAGAAGGCAATCGCTATCGAGAACGACATCCGCGGCTTGCTTCGCAACTTTGGGCTCAAGGTCGGCATCGTCGGTGCGGCGAAGTTCGAGGCGCGGATCAAGGAACTCATCAAAGATATGCCTGACCTAGAGGAGTTCATCGACGTCCTGCTTGCCGCGAGACGGAAGCTGCGCGACAGCTTCTCTCGTCTGCACGGCAAAATCCTTGAGCTTGTCGGGAATGACGCGGCCTGCAAACGTCTGATGACAATCCCAGGCGTTGGCCCGGTGACAGCGCTCGCCTTCATCAGCACCATCGACATCCCGGCGCGTTTCCGAAGCTCCCGATCCGTCGGCCCGGCTTTGGGGCTAACGCCGGTGCTGAAACAGTCTGGCGAAAGTGAACGAGTCGGCCGCGTCTCGTTGTGTGGCGATGGCATGATGCGCGGCCTGCTCTATGAGGCAGCACAGTCCATGCTGACACGCGTGAAGAAGTGGTCGTGGCTGAAAGCCTGGGCCATGACGGTCGCAAGGCGGGGAGGCTTGAAGAAGGCCGTCGTTGCCTTGGCTCGTCGCATTGCTGTCATCATGCACAGAATGTGGATCGACGGCAGCGAGTTCCGCTGGTCGCGCGAGGGTGCAGCCGAGATTTGATTGAGACCTGAAAGGAGAAGAGATCCACCGCCGGTGGGAAGATGTCCTTCGCGGGACGACGGGTGAGGCGAGTTCGCAATGGGTCCAGGGTCGACAGCAAGTCTGCTGTCAGGACGCGAGTCAGATTGGACCGCCCCACTCTTCTGATCCCATGATGGGAGGGCCGCAGTGCCGATCCCGAAGAGAAGCGAGGGCCCGCGAACGACATCAAATACTGCGAGAAGACGATGCTTATGTTGACCTGACGAAGGCGGCACGCCCGCGGTCGTCGACCGCCGAGATCCTGCGCTGGCATCTCGAGGGCAGGCTTCCGGGAACCCGGTTGATCGGCGGCGTCCGCCGGCTTGACCACCTTCGTTTCCATCTAGCGACCGCCCGCGCGCTTGTCGCCGCGCGCCGTGGGCCGGACCTGCATCGGCTGACCTCGGTCGCGTTGATGCTCGGCATCAAGGTCGCTGCCGTGAAGAAGCTCGTCGCGTCAGAAGCCGGGGGGCCCTGGCTGATGCTGGCTCCGTCCGAGGACTGTGATGAGCTGGACGGCGCAGCCTATGTTGCGATGGCCGAGATCGAACGGTTTCAGGTGGAATACGCGACCGGAGCCGCTATTTCGCGCGCCACCGGCATTCATTACCGTGCTGTTCAGCGCGCCCTCGGAGAGCGTGGGATTGCTCCCGCCTTCGCGCCGGACTGGCTGGGCTCGTCCATCTATCGGCGCGCCGAGGTGGCTGGTTTCATGGCCGAGTTCGAGGCTGACGATAATTCCGGGAAATCCTGCGAAAATGATGCCGTTTCTGGCATTAAATCGGCGAATTTCGCCGAAAATGGCCGTTTTGGTGAATCTGATGATGCGGTTTTGTGAATCCGTTAGGTGGTTTTCCGGATCAACACAAACGTAACTCTATAGATATCAATGAGTTACGCTAGAAATTGTGCTTTTTATGTTAGAATCTTCATTGTGTAGAGGATACCATAATAGGCACCAAAACGCGGGTTGTGATGTTCCAAATGATGCATCGGATTAACCGGGCGTGGTTTTTCAGGTGTTCTGTGGTTGGAGTAGTGGTCCGCGCTTCTATGTGTCGAGGGCGGAAATACGTTTAGCCGAACAACAAAATTGTCAGCCCGAAAGCACCGGAATAGAAGGCATCAGAGTGTCCCGAAAGGTGCTGTCCGGGCGACCTCGCTTTAAGGCGCGGAGCGATACCATCTCCGCTCTTGTCAATCCAATGTGCGGTGGGCCCCTCTAATAACCCTGTAAGTGAAAATTCTATGTTTTGAAAGCTTGCCGAGAAGCTATACGGCAGCCAGAATTTCTCTTATTCTCTCAATCCCTTCCTGATACCAGAACCACTGCCCACCGAGTTGGATGGCCAATCCCTTCGCTGGGTTTTTGAGGTCGTTTTGCTTCCATGCCTGTTGAAACTGATGGCTGGTGACGTTGAGGCCATAATCGTCGTCAAGTTTCTTAAGCGCATCTTTCATCCGATACTTCGGCCGTTCAACGTGTTTGATGGCTACCTCAACGTTTGATCCAACGGGGCTGTAGATTACCGCTTGGTCTGCAGCCTTTGAGTTGTTGGTAACCTTAGGAACGACATAGACGCGGAACGAATAGGCCGGATCGTTATACTCGGCTGGTGTCATCTGGCCTTCAAGAAGCGCATTCACCGCCGCTACAGCGGTAGCAACCGGAGTTGCACCTTTCAGGGCGTTTGGAGCCTGCAAAGTCAGTGCCTGAAGCTGTATCGCGAATGCTAGATCATGCGAGAAGTCATACTTCGATCCGAATTTCTCTTTAGCGTATTTAAGAAAGTTAAGTGCATTTGCTTGTATCTTCGCCTGAAGGGCGTCGTTAACGTCCTCCGACGAGCGATGCTCAATCGCATTTCGGATCGCAATGAGATATTTGAGGTTGGCTTTCTCCCCTGCGGAAAGGGCCGCCTCTGGCCGCTCTATGCAATAACCCAATTCCCACAGCTTTTCTTGACCATCCACCAGGATCGATGTCCCATCGGTGTTTTTGTAGACTGGAGAGATGCCTTCTTTGGTCAGTCGAGCATGCAGAAGGTAAGTCCACGCAATAATCGATAGGACAATAAAAGTTTCGGTTCGCGTGAAAAGGAAATTGTTATTATAGACGAGGACGGCAGTTTTGAATATTTCGACTGCTTTTCGAACCTGGGCCTCCGAATATGTTGTCGCGTAAAAACCTAGCTGCTCTGCCACGGCTTCTAGCTTGGCATATTGGTAGAGCAACGCATCGACCTCAGAAACGGAAGCAGCTGCGATGGCTACATATCGAGGTTTTGCGCCTTTTCGGATGGCTCCAATCTCGCGATGATTGAAATTGCGAGCAAGAAAACTGAAGATCGCCACCACTTGCTGATCGTTCATCGCCCTGTGCTGGATCAGTCCTTTGATTAGCCCGACTTCTCGATCCGACAAAACCAACTTCGCCATGCGCTGTCGTCCTTTATATTTATAAAAGTATGCCGTGCTCGATGTGAAAGACGATTGATGTCAGGCTACCGTGTGAATCACACACTTGTCGATAGCGATGCCATCGGACAACAGATGAAATTGAAACGAGAAGTTTTCCGAAGGCTTCGCACAAAGGATCCAGTTTTGTCGGCGCGTGGGGCGAGTTTTCGATAGGTCCGGAACCGTAATCCACAGCATTCTGGCGATCTGGGATTCACGGGGCATGTTTCTTCGTCTATCTTTCTGTCAACAAGGATCGCGGGCCTTCCGCAAGAACCGGAGAGCTAACCGTGACCCAGGACACCATCAACGCCAACACCTCTTTCATCTGGTCCATCGCGGACCTGCTGCGTGGCGACTTCAAACAGTCCGAGTATGGCAAGATCGTCCTGCCTCTCACCATCCTTCGCCGCCTTGATTGCCTGCTTGAGCCCACCAAAGATGCCGTCCGGGCGGCGGCCGAAAGCTTACCAGAAGAGACGGACGATCAAGCCCGGGCGATGATCCTGACCGCCGCTGCCAACGCGGGCGGGCAGATCTACAACCAAAGCCGCTTCACCTTCACCACGCTGCGCGCACAGGATGCAGGCGAGTTGCGTGCTAACCTCGTCGATTATCTGATGGGGTTCAGCCCGAATGTCCGCGACATCTTCATCGAAAAGTTCAAGCTGACCGAAGTCCTGAAGGACCTCGACGAAAAGGGATCGCTCTGGATGGTCTTTGACCGTTTCGCCCAGATCGACCTGCACCCTGATACCGTTTCGAACCTCGAAATGGGCTATCTGTTCGAGGAACTGATCCGCCGGTTCTCGGAAATATCCAATGAAACCGCCGGGGAACACTTCACCCCGCGCGAGGTGGTGCGCCTGTTGGTGGACCTGCTGATCGGCACCGATGATGAGGCGCTGTCGGGCAAGGGGATTATCCGCCGCGTGTATGACCCGGCCTGTGGGACGGGTGGCATGCTGTCCACGGCGGAATGGGCGATGCGCCAGACCAACCCGGGGCTGCACATCGACTTGTTCGGGCAAGAACTGAACGGGGAATCCTTCGCTATCTGCAAATCCGACATGCTGGTGAAGGGGCATGACGCGTCGCGCATTGCCTATGGCAACACGCTGACCGACGACCAGCACCCGCACCAGACGTTTCACTACATGCTGTCGAACCCGCCCTACGGCGTGGACTGGAAGAAATACGCGGCCACAATCCGGGATGAGGCCGAGGAAAAGGGCTGGGATGGCCGCTTCGGCGCTGGCCTGCCGCGCATTTCGGACGGGCAGTTGCTGTTCGTTCAGCACATGGTCTCAAAGATGCGCGACGACGAGAAAGGCTCGCGCATCGGTATTGTCATGAACGGCTCGCCCCTGTTCACCGGGGGTGCCGCCTCGGGCGAAAGCGAGATCCGGCGCTGGCTGATGCAGGATGATCTGGTCGAGGCGATCATCTCGCTGCCGACCGACTTGTTCTACAACACCGGGATCCAGACCTACATCTGGATCCTGTCGAACCGGAAGCCCGAGGCCCGCCGCGGCAAGGTGCAGCTGATCGACGCCAGTGGCCCGCGGTTCTGGGAGGGGATGCGCAAATCCCTCGGGTCCAAGCGCCGGATGATCGGCGACGATGCCCGGGCCGAGATTGTGCGGATCTATGACGAGTTCCTGAACGGCGCTGCCGGATATGGCGACGTGTCGAAGATTTTCGACACCACCGCGTTCGGCTATCGCGAAATCCGGGTGGAGCGGCCATTGCGGCTGCGGTTCGACATCACCGACGAGGGGTTGAACCGGCTTGCTTACACCAAGGCGTTCCAGAAGCTGACGAAGCTGGAGCGTTCTGATGTAATCGACCAGTTGCGCGCCGAACTGGGCGGGCAAACCTTCATGTCGCGTGATGACTTTTTGACGGCTATGGAAGCGGCGTTTGACGCGATCGAGGCGAAATCGCAAAAGGTTCCGGGCAAGACCGTGGGGCCTGCGGACTGGACGGCAAACCTTGCCGAGACCATGGCGCGGGTGGCGGAAAACCTGCAGGACATGTTTGGGGGGCGCAAGAAAACGGCGTTCCTGAAAGAGGCGGTCGCGATATTTGGCGAAACTGATCCCGAGGCCGAAATCTGCCGCGATGCCAAGGGCAACCCGGAACCGGATGCGAAACTGCGCGATCACGAGTTGGTGCCGCTGACCGAGGACTGGGTAGAGTATTTCAAGCGCGAGGTTCGGCCCTTCGTGCCGGATGCCTGGGTGGACGAAAGCCATACTGACCCCGCTGATGGCGAGGTCGGTCGCGTGGGGTATGAGATCAACTTCAACCGCTATTTCTATCAATATGTGCCGCCCCGGCCACTGGCCGAGATCGACGCCGAGTTGAAGTCACTGGAGGCGGAGATTGCCGGATTGCTGCGCGAGGTGGTGGCGTGATTGACCCAATTGACGCCTTGACCCTTGAGCCGCCGAAATCGTGGCGAGTTTTGCCATTCTGGTCTCTTTTTCGACGCGAGAAAGAGACGGGCTTCCCGGAGGAGGAATTGCTGTCTGTTTATCGCGATTATGGCGTGGTGCCGACCGCATCTCGCGATGACAACCATAATAAGCCGTCCGAAGATCTTTCGGCTTACCAGTTGGTGACTGAGGGAGCTCTGGTCACTAATAAAATGAAAGCGTGGCAGGGTTCGATTTCGATTTCTCGATTTAGGGGTATCGTAAGTCCAGCTTATTATGTCTACCGACCTTTGAGCGACGAAAACGATCAGTTTTTGCACTACCTACTTAGATCGGAGCCCTACATCGCGCTATATCGGCGGATTTCCAAAGGGATTCGTGTTAGCCAGTGGGACCTGGAGCATGAGGCATTGCGAAATATTCCGTTGCTTATTCCTAACCTCTCCACCCAGAAACTGATCGCCGACTTTCTCGACCGCGAAACAGCCCGGATTGATGCGCTGATCGCGAAGAAAGCTGCCTTCGCGGAGCTTATCCTCGCGCGCGAAGAGGCTTCTTTTCTAGCGGCTGTAACCGGGAAAACTTTATCAGGCAGAAAGGTCAATTCTGGAGTGGACTGGATCGGGGACCTGCCGGAAGGATGGCTTGCCCCAAAATTCACCATGGTCGCGCGACAGGAAACCGGTCACACGCCGAGCAGACAGGACCCCAGCTACTGGGTGCCGGAGGACTGCGTTATCCCATGGATGTCGCTTGCCGATGTCTGGCAGCTTCGCAGTGGCGAAAAAGTCTACCTTGACGACACGTCCGAAAAAATCAGCGCGTTTGGCATGGCAAACTCCTCGGCCCGCCTGTTGCCAAAAGATACCGTCGTGCTGTCGCGGACCGCGTCAGTCGGCTTCGTCGCGATCATGGGTTGCCCGATGGCAACGACACAGGATTTCGCGGCATGGATCTGTGGGCCGACCATCAGACCGAAGTTTCTCTATTACGTCCTGCGCGCCATGAAACCAGAGTTCCGGCGCCTGATGATGGGGTCCACCCATCAGACAATCTATATGCCCGACATCCGTTCGTTCCGGACCCCCGTGCCGCCCTTGGACGAGCAGGACAGGATCATCCAAACCCTTGACGCCTCGATCGGAACCTATCGTCAGGTTCATGGAAAAGTCGCTGCAAGTGTCGAAAAACTCCGCGAATACCGCGCCGCCCTGATCACCGCCGCTGTCACCGGCCAGATCGACGTGGACACCTACGGCAAGGCGGGCGCGACCTCGGCCACGCTCGACCGGATCGACGAAGAGGCTGCCCAATGACGATCGAGATCGAAAGCGCCAAGGCACTGGTCCGGGCGGTCATGGTGCGGGATTTCACCAAGGTTCCGACGCCTTCGGGAAAGGGGGACCGGGTCCACCTGGAAGTCTGGAAGCACCAGCGCACCGGCCTGCCCATCGGATTTGAAATGGGACATTCGACCCTCGTCAATGTCTGGCTGAACCGGGCCGATCTGCCTGCGTCACTTTCTGCCGTGATTAAGCGCACCGACAAGGAGCCTGACGGAGACGGCTGGACCGACGATGCCAATGATGGCGCGAACCACAATCTGAAACACTATCGCGAGTTTTCGGGACGGCCCATAACTCGGCTTGCGCTGACAAATGTCGCCGAGGCCCTGACTGTGCTGGGTGGTTTGACGCGGAACGAGATCTTGTCCCTGGAGGCAAAAGCGCGACATCTGCCGCCCGCCGGGGCGTTCCTCATGAAGATCAATGGCCTGCTGCACGCGCCAGGCGGAGTCTGCCGACCAAGATCAGCATCAGACTGGGAAGGCGGCACGCTCAGCATGCCGTTCGAAGGAAAGAAGATGTCATCGCGGTATGACATGACACCTGGCCCAGAAATCAAACCGGGGGACGCCCTCTACATTTGGACCCACGAAGACAAGACTTTCGGGAATGGCTTGGGTCTGACTGCGACTGCCATTGCCGGACAAGTATCGGTGTTGGATGATCAGTTGGACATTGTCCTCCAAGAAGTGTCGCTCTTGCCGCATCCTTTCGGATTTCGCTCGATCGAGGGTAAAGATGAATCTTCCAAGCTTCTCGAGGCGATGCGTGCAGATCGACGCCTGCGGTGTTGGTCTATGTCCACTGACGACCAAGTAGACTTCGACAAACTGATCGAAAGCTATGGATCAAACATCGCCGCGGCGAAGGCGGCCGCAGCGTTGGCACATCTTGATCCGCTTGATCGTGCGATCCACGACAACCTTGGCGAGATTGAGGAAGCGGAAGAGGAGCGCCGGACCGCGGTTGTTAAGGCCCGACCCGGACAGCAGAAATTCCGGGATGAAGCGATGCGGCGCCACAAAAGTCGTTGTGTGGTTACAGGGTTCTCGGTCTCGGCCGTCTTGGATGCGGCACATGTAATCCCGCACACGGGCGCTGCTGAGTTCGAAGTTCCGGAGAACAGCTTGGTGCTGCGGCGTGACATACATGCGCTTTTCGATGCCAGCATGATCGCCATAGATCCCCGGACCAGCAAGCTCTTGGTCAGCACGGATCTTGCCGGGAGCGCCTATGAAAGATCCCTGAAGGATCGCTTCGTTGATCATAAACTGGCACCTGCCTCGCTCCGCTATCAGTTCAACAAGTTTAGATCCAAATCTCTGTCTAAGGTATCTTCATGACAAGTTCCGCTATTTCCCGCGCAAAGCTGCACACCGAAGAAGCCGTGGAGCAACATCTTGTTGATCAGCTTGTGTCACGGCAGGGCTGGCGTGAACGGGTGTTCGGCCCCGACAGCTATGATCGCAAGACCGCCCTTGATCCGGCGATGATCGAGGAATTCGTGCGCGCCACGCAAGCCGATGCCTGGGCGGCACTCGAGGGCCAGTATCCGGGCCGCGCCCGCGAGACGCTGACCGCACAGGTGGAAGCCCGTTTGAAGGCGGTCGGCACGCTTGAAGTGCTGCGCAACGGGATCACCATCGTGCCGGGCATCAAGATCAGCCTTTGCGCTTTTCGTCCGGCCTCGGGCCTGAACCCGGCATCCTTGCGCGCTTATGAGGCAAACATCCTGACCGCAATGCGGCAGGTCCGCTATTCCCTGCGCTGCGAGAACGCCATTGATGTGGTGCTGTTCGTGAACGGCCTGCCGATCATCACGATGGAGCTGAAAAACACCCTGACCGGATCGACCTATCAGACCGCAGAGACGCAATACCGCAAGGACCGCGCCCCGAACGGCGAGCCCCTGTTGACCTTCCGGCGCGGGGCGCTGGTGCATTTCGCGCTGGATCAGGACAACGTTTCGATGACGACCGAGCTGAACAACGGCAAGACCCGGTTCCTGCCGTTCAACAAAGGGCGCGACGGCGGCGCCGGCAACCCGGACATCGAGGGTGAGTTCCGGATCGGGTATCTCTACGGCGATGTTGGACCGCGCAAGGCGGTCCTGTCGCGCGAGTCCCTTCTGGCCGTGCTGCACCGATTTGTTCTCGTTGATGAGGTTCAGCAACCGAACGGCGGCCTGCGCCGCACGACGATCTGGCCGCGCTGGCACCAGATGGACGCGGTCCAGACCCTGCTCGCCGATGCACGCGCCAATGGCGCTGGTCGGAACTATTTGTTCCAGCACTCGGCCGGGTCGGGCAAGTCGAACACGATTGCCTGGGCCGCGCATCATCTGGCCACCCTGCACGACGATCAGGACAGATCGATTTTCGACACGGTTATTGTCGTGACTGACCGGGTTGTTCTGGACCGCCAGTTGCAGAACACGATCAAGTCCTTCGCCCAGACGGCAGGATACGTCCAGGCCATCGACGGGACATCGCGGCAGTTGCGCGAGGCGCTGGAGACGGGCGCGAAGATCGTCATCTCGACCATCCACAAGTTTTCGACCGATCAACTTTCGGTTCTGCAAAAGCAGGCTGGAAAGCGGTTCGCAATCATCATTGATGAGGCGCACAGCTCCCAGTCCGGCAAGCACGCCGACAGCATGTCCCACGCGCTTGCCGAAGGGGTGATGACGCCGGACGAGGCTGAGCTGGATGCGACAGAATACGCACTCCTTGAGTTGCAGCGGCTGCGTGGACCTCAGGCGAACCTGTCGTATCTGGCGTTCACCGCGACGCCGAAAAACGTCACGATGGAACGGTTCGGGCGTCCGTCGGATCAAGGGCCAATTCCCTTCCACCTCTATTCCATGCGGCAGGCAATCGAGGAGGGCTTCATTCTTGACGTGCTGAGGAACTATCAGACCTACCGGTCGTATGCTGCGCTGGAAAAGGCAATCGAGGATGACCCCCGACTGCTGGAGCGCAAGTCGAACCGGAAGGTGGCGCGGTTCTTCGATCTGCACGAGACCGCAATGGCCCAGAAAGCCGCCGTGATCGTGGACCATTTTCGCAGGCACGCCCTGCCAGAACTGAACGGTCAGGCGAAAGCCATGGTCGTCACCTCCAGCCGAGAACACGCGATCCGCACGCAACAGGCGATCAGCCGTTATATCACCGAGCAGGGATATACCGATATGCGCGCCTTGGTGGCGTTTTCGGGCGAGGTGACGGTGGATGGCCAGCCCTACACCGAGGCCGGGATGAACGGTATCGGCGAAAAGGAATTGCCGCGGCACTTCGACGGGGCCGACTACAATGTTCTGGTTGTGGCCGAGAAATACCAGACCGGGTTCGACCAACCGAAGCTGGTTGCGATGTATGTCGACCGCAAGCTGAACGGCCTGCAGGCTGTGCAGACACTTGCCCGACTGAACCGGATCTATCCCGGAAAGCAGCGGACTTTCATCCTGGATTTCCGCAACGAGGTTGATGACATCAAGGATGCCTTCCGGCCCTACTACAATGTCACCTTCATGGAAGAAATGTCGGATCCGAACCAAGTCTACAGCCTGCGCGACCGCCTTGTCGCCTTCGGCATCCTGCGCGAAGAAGAAATTGCGCGTTTCGTGTCCCGGTTCGTGGGGGCACGTCAGCGCGCAGACGAACGGCCGGTGCTGGAGGGAATTGTCAGGCAGGCCGTCGAGCGTTTCAACGAGGTGCTGAATGAAGAGCATCAGGAAGAATTCCGGCAGGTGCTTGCCTCCTTCCTGCGGTTCTATTCGTTTATCGCACAGGTGGTGAACCTTTCCGACACGGACCTTGAACGCCTGCACCTCTATGGATCATGGCTGCAGCGCATCCTGCCCAGCCGTGAAGCCCCGCAGGGCGAAGACGTCACCGACGATATGTTGGAACTGTCGGCTTACCGGATCGTGGGTCAAGAGGCACAGGACGCTCGTCTCGAGCCAGACGCGAACGCGCCTCTCAGCCCAATCGACCGGTTCGGGGCCAACCCGTTCACGGAAGAAGAGCATCGGGCCCTTTCCGAAATCATTGCCGCCTTCAACACCCGCCATGGCACGAACTTCACGGATGAAGACTATATCCGGTTCGAGGCTGTGAACGAGGACATCGTCGGTGACGAGGATTGGGCTGAACTGCTGCGCAATAACCTCCCGCAGGACGTGCGTCCCCGGTATGACGCAGAGTTCATGCGCCGGACGATCCAGGCATTCCAGCGCGACAACGCGATGCGGAATGCCTTCATGCAGGACAAGGAAGCAAGGGACATGTTGATGACGCTGATGTTCCAGAGGGCCGTAAGGGGAGCGCAGGACGCAGCATGAGAGTTTTTGGTGTGCGGCTCACTCGGCATCGTCATATCGTCGGCGCGTGTCAAAGGGCCTTTTTCATTTTCTTCATGGCCGCTATTTGTTGCGCGCCAGTAAAGGCGCAGCAGGCAACAGATCATTGCCTGAAGCCAGGAGCCCTGCAAGGCGGTGCATTCGACGGCTCGATGCAGTTCGCTGTGGCGACGAACAAGGGCAATATGAACACTTCGTCGTGGATTTCCGCGACTGGAACGATTGAGTGGGATACTCCTGATCGATTGATCGCGTTTCTTGCGTCGACAGAGTATGTTCCCGGCCAGATCGTGTTCAATTCTCCAGGTGGAAATTTAAGTTCTGGGCTCGAGATTGGACGTATCATTCGAGATGCGGGAATGACTGCGCACATTGGCACGACTGAGCGTGTTTTTGAAAGTCCCGAAGTTTCCTGTGACAACTGGTGGGACGAAGTCAAGAGCGGGGTATGTGCCAGTTCTTGTGCGTATGCGTTCCTTGGCGGCTTGGAAAGATTCGTTAAATCTCCATATTATCCCACTGATCTCAATGTCTTGGGGTTTCATCAATTTTCAGGCGGCATTGAACTCAGCGAGGACTTGCTGACAGCTGATGAGGTGAAGCTAATTGAAGCTAGCACGATGTCTATTGCGCAGGCTGTCACGGGCGAAATTGTCTTATACGCTCTTGAAATGGGCATTGATGCAAGAATCATAGCCTTCGCCTCAGCTACATCCAGCGACCAGCTCTATTTCCCTACAGAAGAAGAGCTCGACGAACTTTCTATCGTTTCAGGAAGCGGTCTAAACCAGTGGTTTATGGAGCCGTATGCAGGGGGCCTCGTGACCGCAACAAGGCCACAAAGATCTGATTCAATGCTCGCACAGATTACTGCCTTCTGTAATGCTGAAGATCGTCTGGCGAGATTTCTCATAACAATGGATTTGGAAACGCCGTCATATCCAGATCCGAATGAACTGCCACTTACTGCCGTTCAATTTATACTTGATGGCAAAACGCATCTGGTAAAAAAGCGAAATCTGATAATACGATCTGCGGATGATAAAATACTGATCACAGTGCCGGTTGAGGAAATAAAAGATAGAATCGTGTCATCAGAAAGTTTTGGCGTAACGCTGGATGCGGCCAGGGTTATGGGTGGATTTCGTGAATATCGCACCATCAACGACATTGAAAGGCAATCTTTAGCGCTTGCTTGGAGGAATTGTATATAACAAATATCTTTCAAAGGAATACTCTCTATCTGGAGCTGAAAAAGGTATTCCGCTGACTGAACATTGAAGCCCATACGGGCTTAACGAAACCCCTTATATATAGAATTTGAACGGCTGCGGCCCTCCCTCTTTCGCCGACCCCATTACAAGGATATCGCCAACCATATTCGCAAATCGAACGGTCACCGGTAGGCCATCATTGAAATTGCATGAATTATAGTTGATTTTGGTCAGGCCCATTATATCGTTCAAAACAGACTGGATTTTTGGCATCGAATGCTTCGACCGAAGCACAGTGACAAAAAGGGGGTTAGGTGTCTCAGGCCCGATATAGGTGTCAATCTGTGGGACATAGCCGCTTGTCCAGAGATATGCGTTCTTGTCGTCCAAAAGAAGCGCCGTGCCACGTATCACCGGGTA
This sequence comes from Paracoccaceae bacterium, assembly GCA_036745335.1. Taxonomy (GTDB): domain Bacteria; phylum Pseudomonadota; class Alphaproteobacteria; order Rhodobacterales; family Rhodobacteraceae; genus Pseudogemmobacter. Next base: position 40,144 of record DAIOGH010000011.1, on the reverse strand, counting down.
GTCCCCGTCGCGGAAAAGCTTTGCATCTCCACCGGTCGACTTGATCCGAACGCCAATCACGTTCGTCTCTGGGGGGGCCGCGCGACAAAAGGCCTGCCACTCAACGTCGTTGAGTGACGTTTGCCCATGGATGAAGAGTTCTTTTGGTGGAGCGCCATGCATGGCAGTGTAGGTTTCGATAACAGTGCCGAGCAGCGCCTCAGCAGCCAAAGGGCTCAGATGGTATTCGTATTCATCGGTTTTCCACGGGCCATTCGCGCCGCGAAACACGATCCCATCACCTTCGGTGAGAAACATCTGGGCTGCACAGCAAACATGGTTGTCGCGATTGTTCGGTAGGTTTTTATACACCATCCCGATGTAGCAAACCCCCGGTCGGATGTCGGACAGTCGCCATGGCGGCTTCGGCTGGGATTTGTAGTAAAGCCCTGTGGCGAGATTCCAAGCCACAGTTGCCGCGTCCTGCGTTTTTCGGACTGGATAGCCGGCATCATTTAGGAACGCGTCCGGATTTAGAGTTGTCTCACGCAGTATTTGTGAAGGTGCGATGGAAAGAAATTCAGCCTTGATCCGCCGCCGAAAGTCCGGAACGTCATCGAAAATGTCTTCCACACTTGTATCGAAGTCGGGAAGTGCTTCAAACAAGGGCATGGGGACGCGCGACTTTTGCCTTTTTGATGCGCTGCCCTTCGTCAATACGAGTCCCGACCTTTTTGATTCCGGACGGCAACGATCATAGACTATTTCTGGGACGATAAAGACCCACACATCTATGGAGCGCTCGTCATTTCGAAGAAAATGCTTAACCCGGTCGGTATAGATGCGCGCAACAGCATCTACAGCCTCAAACTTATTTTCGAGTTTGGTCGCTCGGTCGATATCCTTCAAATCAACGATGAGTTCGCTGCAGCCGTCAGGGTCGAACGTGATTCCGAAAGTCTCCTCAAGACCGGAGAAATCAGCAAGATGCAGCCGGTCCTTCTTTTCGGTCGGGCCTGGCGGTGGAACAGAAATTCCTTGAAGAAGTCGCTTGCTCCAGCCACGGAAATGTTTGATGCCGCTATGTGTGGCCACAACGCCAATACGGACCTCCGAAACTTTGCGACCGGCAGCATGTGGTCCATAGAGGAAAAGACCGTCCTTTGGATGACGACTTCTCTGTGCGAAACGAAAATCGAGTTCGGGTTCGTCAAGATGCACAACGGCAAGACTGGGATCACGAAATCTCACGCGTCTTCCTCCTCTGCTTCGGGACGACCGAGCGTGCTATCGTCGACCTCTTCCCCGTCAGCGTCTGAAACGTCTGGAAGGCTTGTGCTGACTGGTGATGTGAAAAGTATCGGCTCTGAGGACAAAAGTATGTCGTGTCCGGGTGCGAGTGGGACACGGATGAAGGCCGATCCGGCTGACATGATTTCGAGGAAGGCAAGAAGACGTCCATGCCACTGTTTATTGCGCCAGCCCTTGCAACCAGTTCGGCGGAGCCGGTGCATTTTCTTGGAATCATCAATGGTCTTGCCCTCGGCTGTTCCGTTGTCTTCAGCGAAAAGCACGCGCGCCTTTAAGCGGATATGCCAGAAGGGCCACAGCCTGGGGATAGCGGTGACACCATATTTCCAAACATGCTTGCGCGCGACATTTCTTAGCATTGATGAGCGGCGTCCGCCCCCTTGCTTGCCCCACGGCACCCTGAAGCCATTGGCGACTTGATCTGCTGAAATGTGGAAACCCTGCGAATTACTGTAAGCGTATGCGATCATCCCCTTGTTTTTGCAGTATTGTTCCCATGCCTTGTTGATCAACTCAGTCATCTTGTTCGACGCTTCTCGCGCCTTGATATCCGCCCCCGCCATGCCCGTCTCAACGAATTTCGTGACTGGCATAGATGCCATCAATCGCAAACTGGCGACGCCCTCAAAGCTGTCCTGAATGTCAATCGGATCCGCGAAAGTAATAAGGCCCCGACCGTGTATCACTGCGGGATAGGACAGCCGTGCAACTTGATTTTTCAGAGCGCCTTCTCGTAGTGAGCCGACTGCTTCGTAATAATGAATATTGTCAGGCATCTCCACGACCGAGATCCAGTTTGACGTGAGTGGTTCCGGCTCTTGCAAGAGCGATACCCCTCTGAGCGTTCGAAACTGATCCCATTGCGGCGCGACGACGCCGGCGTGGGCCATGTGGGGAACTTTTTGACGGCGGAGCGACTCTAAAAGTCTTTCCAGGCCTTTGCCCCACCCATTCGCGAAGTCGACGGGAACTGCATCCCTCAGTCCTTCGATCTTGCTTCCTTCATTCATTCGCAACGGAATAACGAACCGCGGGTCTTCAATTGCTGTGCCTATCTCTCTGGCCTTGTCGAGCAAGTCCATCAGTCCTTCGTCTTGCCGGGTAACGGAATTAGCCGGCACGAGAACCTTTGCTGCGCGGTGCTCAAGTGCGCGATAGACCTCTTTGCGCCATCGATCTCCCGGTTCCAGCGTCATGATTTCGGAAAAGACCTGATATCCATGCGCCTCAAGCTTTGGCCCGAGCCAAAGAATGAACTGGTCGTCGGCGGGCCGGGCCCCGAGGAGGAAGAGAATGTCGCGAAGGTTGTTGACTGCACCTGCAGATTCCGAGCTGACACGGGGGAGAAGGGCAGAAAGAACGGCTGGTGGTTGCGATCTTCGATTTCTTTCGTCCAGTGTCCTGTTAAGGACCCTTTCAAGCACTGCGGCGTTTGTCGGCCAAAGTTCTGGATGCGCCTCGAGCACGTCGGGGTAGGACCGTAGAAGGGCTTCGAGATCCTCCTTTCCATAAATGTCACTCGGGGTCAGCAAGGACGGTCCGATGATTTCCATCAATACCGCTTTTCTCGTCGCAGTCATGGAAACGGACGTGGACAGAATATATCGGTTCAGGGCGAGCTTATCGATCTTCGCTCGTTCCTTTTGAAGGACGCGCTTCAGATCAGAAAACTCCGATCCACCATAGTTCTTCGCCTGCAGAATTGTAACATCGGGACCCTTCACATAGCGGCCATCGATGCCACCATCGGGACCGACTCCGAACTGCTCAAACCGCACGTTTAGGTCGCGGCCGATCAAATCAGCCGAAAGAGTTTCGAATTGCGTGTGGGACACCGAAGAGAAATCATGAGACATGTCTCAATATTGCCATTTTGTTCCCGCCCCTACAAGTTGTGTTTGCTCGGGCCGACGTCACCAATCTTGGTAGCTTAAACTTCACCTTTGATACGGTCGCGATTTCGAGCGGCGTTGATCACAAGCTGAGGAGTAATTATATAAGCAACTGAAGTTACAGCAGATTATCCAGTGCAGCGGAACTTTCCTGTAGACAGGTCTATAAGCCCCCTCTGGACACGTTCCGCAACGTCAGCATGAGTCAACTCATCCTCATACCCTACCGACACGTTGCGCAGAAGCGTCCCACCCTGCATCTGGACTTCGGCCGGTCGGTGCGTGTGGCCGAAAAGCCAAACGTCCGGCCGATACCTCTCAATTTCAGCCTCAAGATTGGATGCGAAACAGGGAGAAAGCGGTGACAATTGCCCTGCGACAGCACCTGATGGTGCATGATGTGTCACAACAACGGTCCTGCCATACCACGGGCGCGCAAGCTCTGACGTCAGCCATGCTTTGTGTCTGTCATGCACCCTCACCGTTTCCTCAGGACAAAGCTGCCGTTCCGGATCGCCAACAGCGATCGCATCATACCCGTAATCGGGCATCATCTGGCCGGCTTGCCAGATCGAATCCTCGACGGCGTTTTCACCAATCCCTTCAAAAAGCTTCATATCGGTCCAGAGCGTTGTCATCAGAACCTTGACGTCACCCAGAACAAGGCGCTTGCACTGCCCGAAACTGCATCCGGCATCGCGGCAGATCGCATCGAGCTGGGCGTCCAAAAATGACAAGTTGCCTCTGTAGTAGTCGTGATTTCCGGGCAGGACCACGGTCTTTGCTGGTGGAAACAGGGTGCCCAGCCAACGCAGCGCATCCGGCCATTTTTCGGCGGCCGCTTCGGTCAGATCGCCGGCAATGATCACTGCTTCGGCTTCCGCTCCAGCATGCCGGATCGCTTCACCGAGGTGGTGCAGGTATTCGCGGTTGGTAATTTCATCCAAGTGGAGGTCCGCCAAAACGAGGATTTTCATGGTGCCCCTCCCATCATGCCTTCCGCGCACCACGGCTGATCCGGATACAACCTTGCCATGACGGCTGATCGCATTTGCATGGCCAGAGGATCGTGGAAAATATCAAGTGCTCGCGTTCGCTCATTGGGAGGCAGCCAGCCGTCCGGCAGCCGCCAATACTCGAAGAACAGCCAGTCAAGATAGTGTCGCCTGCTGGTCCCTAGTCGAGCCTGCACTGTGTCGGAAGTCAATGGCGGCGGCGGAGATGTGTCCGGGCCTGCTTCGGCCAGCAATCTTTCATAACGCGATTTCTGGCGGGCCATTAGGCGCGCCACATCGGCCTCGGTGAAGGTCGTCAGCTTGTCCATTTCGGCCCGGATATCGATCGGAACCGTCATTGAGGCACGATCGACTGCAGCACGAAAGCGCGGGTCGCTTGCAACGGCAAGCCGCCATTCTTCCGGCTGAACGCGCCAGAAGATCAGTTCGGCTGCGGAAGTCCATTTGTCCGCTTGGACTAAACCAAGAGATTGCAGGATCGGAACCAGTTCCGGGGCGGCATGGGCAGGTCCGAGCCCATGGGCGGCCGCGATGTTTAATGACGGCTGAACTGCTTGCGGGCGCACTGGGTCACGGATGGCGCGGATCGGCGTCGACGGACCCTCCGGATCGCGGCAGGAGATCAAACGCAACTGGCCGCCCATTTTCAGAACGGCACAGCAGATGTCGTCCCACCGTGGCATGTCTGCTGGCAAGCGCGGATCGGCGACCGGCCGGGCACCCCATTCCGTCTCCTCGGCATGCCCCAGTGTGGCCATGGCCTCGCAGGCGATCTGGTATGCAGTGATGTGCATATGATGCCAGTCGTCGTTCTGATCCAGCATGGGAACGTTCCTGCTGAAAAAGCCGATGACCGTGCGGGCAGTGGCCGCTGAAAATGCCGGGTGCGTCATTTCATGTCTCCTGACAGAGAACCGGTTTGAATGAGGCCGCGCAACGATTTCCATTTTCGTCACCGGGCGCGGCTTCGCTTGGCTGAGCAACACGGTCGGCCCCGGAAAATCGGAGCCGACCTCGTGCTAGTGGGTGAGCGGGCGAGGCGGCGCGGTCACAGCGTCGGCAAGCTGACGTATTTGCCGCAAACTGACCCCTTCGGGGCGCGCCGCCAGCCGTTTGATGAAGGCCCGACAATCGTGTTGTCCGGATCGGTCGTCGCTGCACTGGGTCATACGTTCGAAAACGGTCACCGCCTCATCCGGCGTCAGCCCGGCAAGGTGAAAGACACGCGCACGGTCACGCAGAGGCGCAGGAATCAGGTCCGCGTTGTTCGATGTCATGATCCAGATCACCCGCGACATATCGAATGTTAGCCGGTGATAGGGACACTCGAACCGGCGCGATGATCCCGGCTCCAGCAACGGAAGCAAAGACGTCGTCAGGCTCGAGGGTCGACCACCACCGCTATAGATCGTGCCCGCCTTATCCACTTCGTCGACAATCATGACGCAGTTCGCGGTGCGGGACGCGAGGATGGTCTCGACGGGGATACCGGGCTGCGCCGTGGCCCATCCTCGTTCCGTGCCAACGATCCGAAAACCAGCACTGCCACCGCCTACATCGATGATCCGCGACGGAGCACCGGCGAGGTCGGCCAGTCGACGTGCATAGTGCGACTTTCCAATTCCGGGAGGCCCGGTGAGGATGACAGGCGGCAGGGCAAGGCCGCGCCCGCCCCGGTGGATATGGGCAAGCAACTGCTGCATCAGCCACGTTGACACTTCGTGCATCCAGCCACTTTCTAAGTGCAGTTCCGCTACCAACCGATAAACCTCGTCATCGGTTGCGGGCCCGGAAAGCGCAGCTCCGTCCCGGGCCAGAGACATGACGCCTGCATGAGCCTCTTTCGGCAATGAACCAAGACCCGCCTCCCGAAGACGTCGGGCATGGGCATTGGCCGCCAAGCCTTTTGCCTTGCGCTCATCCTGGTAGCTGAGCTGCGCGCGCCGGTATCCCGGCCTCACATTCTGCTTCATTCGCACCCAGTTTGCGATGAACCGCTGCTCGATGTCTTCGAGCGGGGGCACGACCAATTTGGGCGACAGCACCGTGAAACGACCCGACTTTACGTCATCCATGTCCCACCTCCCGTCGACGATGTCGAAATGGCCACCGCGATCCTGTGGACCGGATAGGTGAGGCAAGGATCGCGAGCGGTAGAGTGATCGTCATAATGGTCTCCTGTGATCTGGAAAGACTTGGAGGACCGCGGGCGATGGCCCGGCCAAGATGGCGTCGTTGTTCTGCGGGATAGATGACAGAAGAGACCGGCCCCGGATCGGGGTTCAGATTGCGCTGTTCGCGCGCTGAATGGGTCTAATGCTATGTGTCATGCTGGACTGATGTGTATTCGCTCTATCACTCAGCCGTCAATCGATTCCTTCGTGAAGCGGCGGATAACCCTTTGAAATAAAATTATCTTTTGGATTTTCCCAAGACTTCTTCAGCGATATCGGAATTTCATAGGCTGGTTCCTTGGAACGGGCTTCCCGAAGTGGTGGCGGAGGACTGCGGGGCACGCGAAGCCCCCCGAATCACCGAGTCCTTCTCCGGCCGTTCCTGAACGCGACAGACGACAGATGGGGAGAATTTTACCACCAAGATCGGGCGGTCGACTTCGCTTTTTCGGTCTGGATAAATTTTAGACCGAAGTTTTTTCCCTTTGCCATAGACCAAAAAACGGAATCGACATTATTTTTCGATTCTTTCGACTCGGATTCGACTCCAGTTGGTTGATCCAGTATTATGGTCTTGTCATGGAGGTTGCACACCTTCGGGAAACCGGAACGCTTTAAGGTCCGGCGGGTATAGGACATCGACAGAGAAATTAAAGTGGCGGGATGCGTATATATCGGGACCCGCCATCCCTTTTAGCCAGGCTGTGCAGCCATTCGGCGAAAGTTCATCGATCATCGATTTACATTCACCGGGCTTTCTCACGTGTTCAATGTGGCTTTCCTCAACCTTCTTTCTGCGGTGGTTTCGCGCATCTGCACGGCGGATCCGGTGCATCCCCAGGCGAAATCCTCTGCATGTCTCGCGATGTCTTTTCCCTGCAAGACAGGTCTCCTGCTAGGGCAGTTCCCGATCGATGCAAAATGCAGATCGGCTCAGAAAAAAGATAGCCGAAAGAAATTTCAGATTTCACATAAAAATCAGTGCGTTGACTCGAATCGTCCCGTCTGCACAGTCATTTTTAACTTACTGGAAATCAGCAAAAACCGCGCCTCTCCAATAGGCGCGGACTGGAAGCTCATGCCCGGACGAAAAGGAGGACCCATGACGTAATCCTAAAACACAAAAGCCGAGCCTTGCAGGGCCCGGACTTTGCACCTCAACTCTGGCTGAGAAACCTTCGTTTACAAGGTATCCAATACCGGAAGTCCTCAGTCCAGTCAAACAACAATTGCCGGGGCATCCGCCACCGGGCTTGAAAACTATGACATGTGACAATGATACCTGACAAAAAGCCCCATGCATGCTGCCCAACTCGCTTAACGAGCGCGCACCGGAATCTACCGCACGAACGAAGTGACCAATTCAGGATCCCAGACATTGATCGAAATCCAGAGCCTCGAGCAGTTGCACTCCACAATGAGTGGAGCCTCGGGCAATGATAAGCGCGGAGAAACATTTTCGGCAGACACCAGCGAAGAGCCGCGCCGTGCTTCCAATCCCCAAATCCTCAAAGGGGCATTTTGTTGGAGAGTTGGTGTTCAACAGGGGTGGTCAGCGTCAGCGTCTCGGTTTCGGCAGTCTTGTTGAGCATGATGCAGCTCTCTGCCTGATCTATCAACCGAACTTTCTTGATATCGAAGAGCAACTTGCTGCTCTTCCGTTTGTCCTACCAAATGGAGACGCGAGCCGCCATTTCTTCGACTATCGCGTTACCAATACAAGCCTTCGGCGAACCTGCATCTCAGTGAAGCGTGAATGTGAGGCTAAAACCTACGAGTATCGGGCAATGATTGCCAAGGTGAAGAAGGCAGCAATCGGCAATATCTGCGACGACGTGAAAACTATCACAGAGCGCAACATTCATCCCATCACATTGCATAATGCGAAGCTCTTCCATGCCGCGAGGGATCCACAGCCCAGTATCGATGAAGTCGTATTCAGGGAACTGCAGAATATCTCCTCGCCAGTGCAAATCAGTGAATTTCTTGAAAGGTCAGGCATTGGTGGAGATGGGTTTCGTAGTGTCGCGCGCGCGATCCGCTTTAGCTATATCCACCAACTTGAGAAAGAAAGAATAACGGGTAGGGCATTTATCTTTAATAGGGCTGCGGATTAATGGCAGCGCCCTTCAAAAGACAAGTCAAAATCCTGCTAGAGAAGGATTGTGAATTCCAGATCGGCCCCCGCAAGGGGCAGGTGCTGGAACTGCGAGCAGAAGGCTACTTGGTTTCTTGGGATGCATGGACTGATCAATCAACTGGTGAAATCCATGGGTCAGATTTTAATATCACTTCCTACGATTCGATCTGTATCGAAAACGACTATGGAACCCTAAAGATACTCAAGCGTCCTCTGGCAAAGCCGGTGGACCCGGATAGGGTGCGCCGAAGCGCACGAGTTTCGGTTGAGATCGCACGAATGCGTTTCCGGAAGCAGTATGTCTTGGCGATTCAGGATATGCTGGACGAGGGGGATTTGAAACCAGTTCGTGATGACTTCGACGCAAAGGTCGTTGATATCATCACGAATGGAAGAAATCGTTACGACAAGTATATATCCGCTAAGCTCATTCGCCAACCGAGGCGCGGTGGTTCAATTATCAAGCAAACAGAGGCGGAACTTCAACAGGCTGCAAAGTTTCATCAGGGTTTCAAAAGCGGTCATACCATGTGGAAGTGGTATTGGGCGTGGCGCATCGATGGCGATGACGGACTTTTCGACAAGTATCGTAATTGCGGTAAATACGATCGATACAACAACGCAACTGAAGCGTTCGCATGCAGAATCCTGAATATACTTTGGGATCAAGAGCGTCCCACTATTAAATCTTTCGCCGAGAGCGTTCAGGCGGCGATCAAGGCGGAGAATGAGCGTCGGGAACGGATGCCCGTTCCTGCAGAAAAACTCAAGATGGTCGGCTATGACTATGTGTTGGGCCTCATCAAAAAGCACGCGCCGATCGACCATGCCATTCGGATGCACGGCTGGGACAAAGCTTACAAGGACATGCATGCACTTGGTATAGGAATTGAAACCTTTCGTGCTCTGGAGCGCGTGGAAGTCGATGAATATACAATTGATTTGTTCGTCCTTATGCAAAACACGGGCCTCTTTGACCACCTACCGCCATCAATCCGGAAGCTGATCGGCCTTGACGGCTCGGCGTTCCGGGTAACGCTGTCCGCGGCTATCGATGTTCACACCCGGTGTCTGCTGGCACTTCAGATTGTGCCTCAGGCTCTGGAAAGACCTCTCCAGCATACCCTCGAGATGATTTATACGGATAAATCTCCAATCGCCGATGCCGCGGGTGCGAAATTCGGCTGGCCTATGGCTGGGGCACCCGAAGAGATCGTGCTCGATCGGGGCGCGGCCTACGTTACCGACGATGCCTACGACATTCTTGCCTATCTGGGCATAACCAACATCGGAGCACCTGCCGGAAAGCCATGGTTGAAGCCGTTTATCGAGCGCATTTTTCGCACGATTCATTCCGACCTTCTTCTTCGGTTTTCCGGTCGCGCATTCAGCAACGTCGTCGAAAGGGGTGAGAATGAGCCGGCAAAACGCGCTACTCTCACTCTGGAAGCTTTCTTGGGCTGGCTCGTGCGTTGGACCGTCGATGCATATCACACCAGGTCACATTCGGCACTCGGGATGTCGCCGGCACAGGCATGGATAAAAGCAACAAAGGAATATCCGCCGCGGTCTTTGACCAGCGCCGAAATGCGCGAGGCTTTTGGGGTGCGCAAGAAGCGCAAGCTCGGCCGGAGTGGGGTGCGGGTCGACTACATCGATTACCAAACTGATGAATTGATGAATCTCTACCTGAATTCGAACGTCGAGGATGTGGAGATACTGAGGTGGGACGGCGATATCGGCGCAATCAGCGTAAGGGCAGACGACGGCCCATGGTCCACCGTCACGGCATGCGACCCGATGTGGATCGGGAAGACTGACTCCGACCTGCGGGTCTGGCTGAGCGAACGTGCCGCTGATGACAAAGATGAAACTGCCGCGCGATGGAATTTCATCAATAACGTCAATTCAGATTCCTACCGCCTCAAACGCCTTGCGGGCTTGATATCCCTCCCAAAGATCGCTGCCGACCTTGCCGGCGAGGTGGCCCGTTTTTCAAAGTTCGCTGACACGGCAGAACGACGCCGTGCCGCAGGAGAATACCGCGAACTGCTGGGTGACCTTGAGGGCGATCTGGAATTTGGTCCCAGCCTTCCTGAAACCGCAGGCGCCCATCAGGAGGATGAATTCACCACCAGCCTAAACATCTCAGATGAAAACTCAATGGAGTAGACCATGAACGACACGACCATTATCAACCCCGTCACCATACCAGAGAAGCTCAAATGGCTGAGCAATCGCTATTGGCGTTTTGGTCAGGATGAAGCGCTTTCGGATTACCTGCAGGATTTGTTTGAGGTCGATGAGGAGGGGCAGATGACGGCACAACCGCGTCTTGACCCCCTTACCGGTGAAACCAAAGGACTAATGGTTCTTGGGGCGTCCGGTAGCGGCAAGACGGCTCAGCTCATGCGCCTGCTCCGGGGCAGCTCTGTGCTGTCGGAATTCACAGGCGAAAATACCGGAAACACGCTTGTCGTCACTGTGCCCCCTGAAGCATCTATCAAGAAGCTTGCGGAAATCTTCCTCGAAAGAACGGGCTATACCAAGTTTGATCCCAAGATCCGTGCCTCCGATGCTTGGGATATCGCGCGCCTTCGCTTCCCTCTCGTAGGGATAAAGACCGTTATCATTGATGAATGCCAGCACATGCTGCAGCCTGGCCCTGGTAAGGATGTTCGCACTGCGATCCAGTCCTTGAAACACATGATGCAGTCAAATCATGGCGTGGCATTGATCATCGCCGGTGTGCCGGAGCTGCGCGATGCCATTCTGTCGGAAAAGTCTGGTGAAACCTTCCGCCGGTGCAGGGTCTACCAGCTTTCAAAAATTCGCGCCCGGACGAATTCGGCACGGCTCTTCGAAACGAGCTTTTTGAGGTCTGCGGAAAAGCTGGGCGTGAAAGTGCTTGCGGACGACGCGTTTGCGGAACGGATACTCCTCGCAGAGCATGGGCAGGTTGGACGCAGTATCACGCTGGCAAAAGAAATCCTGCGTGACGCGGTGATCCGCAGGCAAGACGAACTGTCGTTGGAACATTCCGAACGTATTTTCAGAAAGATTAACCAAGACATGGAGGTGACGCCTTTTCACCCCATCGCCTGGGAGGCTGTAAAGGGCGAGCTGGCGGCGATTGGGTGGCTGTCATGACGGTTCTATACCCGAAGCTTTCCTTGGATCCTGAAGAAACGCTGTTGTCCTACATCGACCGGCTGTCTTTGATGCATACCGGTCGTGGTATGGAGCGCCTGCTCGCTGACCGTGGCATTCACAGAGAGCATTTCACTTCGGGCCGGGTGGACGCAGTTGCCATGCTGGCAGCTGCCACGGGTCATGACGTCGAGGAAATGCAGCGCAGCGTCATTCGGGTGTTTCCGCGGGGTGCATTGTTTCGCGGCGAGGAGATGTCAAAGACCTTTCTATCGCCACGCACCGCCCGCTATTGCCCTGCATGCCTAAGCGAGGATGGTCCGAAGGTGGAACGCCGCCATCGGATCCTTTGGGGCTTTAGGCATGTCCATCGCTGCGACAGACACGGCGCGTGGCTTTCAAAAGCACCCGTCAAAAACGCGACGAACATCCGCGCCGCACTTGGCACGTCACCTATTGCAAAAGCCGAGGATGCCGACGGGCACGCGCCGGAATACCTTGGCTGGCTCCAAGAGCGGATGCACGGCGAGTCCAGCTTCGGCGATCCTTGGCTGGATGGGCAAACCACTGAACAGGTCCTTGCCGCATCGGAAATGCTTGGAGGCGTTCTTGAGCATGGCCACCGGGTCAAGTTGACAAAGATGACGGCGGCTGAAACCGAAGAAGCAACCGACATCGGTTTTTCAATCTATCGGGAAGGCGCCGAGGCGATCGAAGAAGCGCTGAACACGATCCGCCAGACTTCCTCGGCGTCGGCTGTCCAAGCGGGTCCTCTGGCCTATTATGGCACGCTGTTCGACTGGCTGGATCGCCGGGCCAACGCCATCGATCCTGGGCCGATCCGGGATATCTTGCGCGATCACATTGTAAAGCACTCCGCTGTAGAACCGGGCACTAAGGTTTTGGGTGTCGAGATTGTGGAGCGGCGGTTCCATACGATTGCCAGCTTGTCTGCCGAGGTCCGGATTGATCGCCCGCGCCTATGTCGGCTTCTCAAGAAGCTTGGTGAAATCCCTCTGGATGCGACCGACATCGAAAGTGGCAACATGATTTTTGAGGCGGCCAATACAGTGCCCCTGATCAGAGATTTCAACACTGCTGTGCCCCTTGAAGAGCTGCCTGAATATCTTGGCGCGAGTAAACGCCAAGTCGAAATTCTTTATCGAGAAGGCATCGTAAAACCTCTTGTTCCCAGAACCGGTCGCGGTTCTGTCCGTCATGTTGTCTTTTCCCGGCGACACCTTGACGATCTTCTTGAAATCTTGCACGCGCTCCCGGAGGTTGACGAGGAACTAAGCGGAAAATATCACGCCCTTGCATATGCATGCCAGCGTGGTGTCGGCCATTTCGAAAAGGTGTTCTCGGCGATCTTGGTCGGGCGCATCCCAGCTCACCGCCAACCCGGAAAATCGGGGATTGCGGCCATCTGCATAGATGTCAATTCTGCTCTTCTTATGAAGATTTAGGTCTGATCTAAACCAACCCTTCCACATGAACCGGCCCGCTTCAGCGGGATTTTTTATTGTCTTCGGCCCGGTTTCGCGGCATCTTGCCCCTATTCTCGCGGGATCTTTGCCCCTAGCCGGAATCCGTAAGAACTAAAGCGCTGTTATTGTTGGAAATTATGAACTATGTCGAGGCAACTTTGGCCAGATTTTCACCCGCCCGGCCGGGACCGGTCAGCCTTTCGACGGAATTGACGGGGCACCGCCTTCAAAGCGGTTGCCGTGGCGGTGGTCGCAGGGCGCTTCCTGCATCTGAAGATGCAGCCCGGTGCCGGTATAGGGATGGGCACGGGCCAGATCCTCGTCGAAGTCGATGCCAAGGCCGGGGCCCTCGGGCGGCAGGATATAGCCGTCTTCCCATTTGATCGTCTGGCGGATCAGCGCAAGGTGAAAGGCCCCGCCGGTCTGGATGGTTTCGGCAATCAGCAGGTTGGGGATCGAGACCGACAGATGGATGTTCGCCGCCCATTCCACCGGGCCTGCGTAAAGATGCGGGGCCATTTCGGCATTGAAGATCTCGGCGATGGCCGACAGCTTGCGCGCCTCCATGATCCCGCCAAGACGGCCAAGCGCCGGTTGCAGGATCTTGACCCCGCCCGCCCGCAGGAGCAGTCCGAATTCCGTCTTGGTTGTCAGCCGCTCGCCGGTGGCCAGCGGAATTCGGACGTGGCGCGCCACTTCGGCGAATTCCAGCAGATTGTCGGGCGGGATCGGCTCTTCATACCAGAGCGGGTTGTAGGGCTCCAGCTCGCGCCCCAGCCGGATCGCGCCGGGGGTGGTGAACTGGCCATGGGTGCCGAACAACAGGTCGGCCCGGTCGCCCACGGCCTGCCGGATCGCCTTGCAGAAGGCGACCGAGCGGCTGATGTCGGACATCGCCGGTTCATGGCCGCCACGGATGGTATAGGGGCCGGCCGGATCGAATTTCACCGCGGTGAAGCCCTGTGCCACCGCCTTGGCGGCGGCCTCGGCCTGCCAGTCGGGGTTGACCCAGAATTCGGCATGGTCCTGATCGGGGTCGGGGTAGAGATAGGTATAGCTGCGCACCCGGTCGTTCATCCGCCCGCCGATCAGTGCCCAGACCGGACGGTTCCGCGCCTTGCCGAGGATGTCCCAGCAGGCGATCTCAAGGCCTGCGAAGGCGCCCATCACGGTGGGATCGGGGCGCTGGGTGAAGCCCGAGGAATAGACCCGGCGATACATCAATTCGATGTTTTCGGGGTTTTCGCCCAGCATGTGCCGGTCGAACACATCCTCGATGACGGCTTTCATCGCCTTGGGCCCCACGGTCGAGGCATAGCATTCGCCATAGCCGGTGATGCCGCATTCGGTGGTGATCTTCGGAAAGATCCAGTAGCGGCCACCCCAGCCGGGCGAGGGCGGGGCGACGACGAAGATTTCAAGATCCTTGAGTTTCATCGGGCGTTTCCTTGGTTGGCCGGGTCCGGGGGTTTTGCGCCTCCGGGCTCAGCGGTTCCTTGAGCCGATGGCGAAACCACTGAGCGCCCCCGCAGGATATTCGTGTTCTGAAAGAGGTTAGATCGGGGCACGGACGGATTCAGGGCGATCCGCGACGGGTTTTGCCGCAAACAGGCCATCAGGACAGGCGGGCGTGGGTTTCGGCGATCAGCCGGGCGGTGGCTTCGGGGGCGGCGAAGAAGGGCGAATGGCCGCAGGGCAGGGTGAAGCGGTTGGCTTCGGGCACGGAAAGCGCCATCCGCGCCTGATAGTCGGGCGGGATGGTGCGATCATCGGCGCAGCGGATGTAAAAGCGCGGCAGCGCCTGCGAGCGGGGCGTCAGGGTCAGCGGGGTTTCCTGCGGGGCCACAGGCTCGGGACAGAGGTGGCGGGCGGCAAGGGCGCGGTCTTCGGGCGGACAGTCGTGATAGAAGACGGCTGCGGTCTGGTCGGGGTCAATGGTGAAGCTGTGGCGGTCGTCGGCCAGCCGGATCGCCGGGGCAAGCGGCTGGCGCGGCCCGGCCTTGCGCATCTGCGCCAGCGACTGGCCCGAGGCCGGGGCGTAGGCGCAGAGATAGGTCAGGCCAACAATACAGGCGGGGTCGGATTCGGCCGCGGCGGTGATCGCATAGCCGCCGGCGGAATGGCCGACCAGCAGGGTGGGGCCGGTCAGCGCGCCAAGGATGGCCTGTGCGTAATCGGCAAGCGTCACATCCGCCGGCGCTGTCGGGTCGATGCCATGGGCGGGCAGGTCGATGGCGCGGGCACGCAGCCCCTGCGCGCCAAGCAACGGCAGCACGCGCTGCCAGCACCAGGCCCCGTGGCACGAGCCGTGGACAAGCAGGATGTCAGCCATGGCCAATCTCTGTCAGGAAGGCGGCGAGGGTTGCCGCATAGGATTCCGGCTGTTCGGCCATCGGCAGATGGCCTGCGCGCTGGATCAGGTGAAAGCGGGCACCGGGGATCAGATCGGCGGTTTCGCGCACCAGATCCGGCGGGGTCGATCCATCACTGGCCCCGGCGATGACAAGCGTGGGCAGGCGCAGCGTGGCGGTGGTCTCGTAGAAATCGGTGCCCGCGATGGCCGCGGCACAGCCCATCCAGCCCTGCGGATCGGTCCGCACGAAGCCCGCCCGCAGGCCGGGCATGGCCGGGTTGTCGCGCCAGCCCCGGCCCAGCCAGCGTTCCATCGTGGCATCGGCCAGCGCCTCCAGCCCGTGTTCGCGCACCATGGCAATCCGGTCCTGCCATTGCGAGGCGATGCCGATGCGGGCGGCGGTGTTCGACAGCACCAGACCGCGCACCAGATCAAGCCGCTTCACCGCAAGGCCCTGTGCGATCATCCCGCCCAGCGACACCCCGGCGACCACGGTGTCTTTCAACGCGAAATGTTCGATCAGCCGTTCGACATCGCGGATCAGCGTGCCCATGGCATAAGGCGCGGGCGGCACGTCGCTTTGGCCATGGCCGCGCAGGTCCAGCCGCAGGATGCGGTGACGCGGCAGGCGGGCGGCAACGCCGTCCCACAGGCCAAGGCTGGTGCCAAGCGCATGGATCAGCACAAGCGCAGGCGCCGCGGGCGGACCTTCGATCACGGCGTTCAGGCGCAGGTCGGGCAGGAAGACGGGCGGCATGTTCGAAACCTTCAGCGTTGTGCCGGTCTGCGCCGGAAATGGCGGCAGGGTTGCAGGAAAAGGTCAACCGTAGCGGGTCAGCGTTTCGGCAAACAGCCCCGGATCGACATTCCCGCCCGAGATCGTGCAGATCACCGTATCGCCCAGACCGGGGGCGAACAGTGCTGCCGCCAGCGCCACCGCCCCGCCGGGTTCGGCCACGACGCGCAGATGCGTGAAGGCCAGCGCCACGGCGCGCAGCGCCTGGTCATCCGTCACCGCCAGCCCCGGTCCGGCCAGCCTGCGCAGCACCGGCAGCGTCAGCCTGCCCGGCGCGGGCGTCAGGATGGCATCGCAGACCGAGCCGGTAGCCGAAGGATTGCGCTGCGGCATCCCGCTGGCCAGAGAGCGGGCCATGTCGTCAAAGCCCGCAGGTTCGACCGTGCGCACCCGCAGGCCGGGGGCATGGGCCGCAAGGGCGACGGCGATTCCGCTGGCCAGCCCGCCGCCGCCGCAACAGACCAGAACATCGGCCTGTTGCACCCCGGCCATGGCCGCCTGTTCGGCGATCTCCAGCCCCACCGTGCCCTGACCGGCAATCACCTCGGGGTGGTCGAACGGGGGCACCAGCACCAGCCCGCGATCGGCCGACAGGCGCGCGGCCAGCGCGTCGCGGTCATCGGTGGCGCGGTCATACAGCACCACTTCGGCCCCATAGGCGCGGGTATTGGCGATCTTTACCGCAGGTGCGTCGGACGGCATCAGGATCACCGCCGGAACCCCATGCGCGGCGGCGGCAAAAGCCACGCCCTGCGCATGGTTGCCAGACGACATCGCCAGCACGCCCGCACCGGGGGGCAGCGCCGAAACCGCCGCCCAGCCGCCGCGCGCCTTGAACGATCCGGTCACTTGCAGGCATTCGGCCTTGACCAGCACGCGCCGCCCGGCCAGCCGGTCCAAGAGCGGTGCGTTCAACAGCGGCGTCTGCCGCACATGGCCCGCCATCCGCGTGGCGGCGGCCTCGATGGCGGCCAGCGTGGTCATCGCATCGCCCCCAGCCATGCGGTAAGGGCGGCCACCGCCTGCGGTTCGTCCAGAAAGGGCACATGGCCGCGGTCCGGCACGTTTGCAAAGATCATGTCGGGGCGGCGGGCCTGCATCTCGGCGGCCACTTCGGCCGACAGCAGATCGGAATTCGCGCCCCGGATCAGCGCCAGCGGCAGGCCCGCGCAGGCGTCGAACATCGGCCACAGATCCACGGGCGGGCCGGAAAAGGCGGCATGGAACGACTCGCGCAGCGCAGGATCGTATCTGATCGTCAGGCCGCCCGGCGTTTCGTCGTAGAAATGCGACACTTCCTCCAGCCAGCGGCTTGCGGGCACATTGGCAAAGCCCGCCATCGCCTTGGGCATCTTTGCCGCCATCTCGGCCAAGGTTTTCGCCGCCGGATTGCGGCCGACATAATCCTTGATCCGCTCCAGCCCCGGCCGGTGGATCACCGGGCCGACATCGTTGAGGCCGAGGCCCAGAAGCCGGCCCTTCGCCACCGCCGCAAGGAACATCCCGATCAACCCGCCGCGCGAGGTGCCAAGAACCGCCGCCTGCGCCACGCCCAGATGATCCAGCAGCGCCAGCGCGTCCTGTGCCTCATGGGGCACGGTATAAGTGGCAGGACCGGTGCGGTCGCTGTCGCCGCGCCCGCGATAATCCATGCGGATCACCCGGCAGCCCGCCAGCGCGGGCAGCACATAGTCGAAATCCGCCATGCTGCGCGTCAGCCCGCACAGGCACAAAAGCGGCAGCCCGGTGCCTTCGTCGCGATAGGCCAGCCGCGCCCCGTCCGGTGCGGTGAAATGGCTTGCGCCCGCCCTGTTGTCCGCTGCCATGGCACCCCCTGACCCCGCATCGACGGGCGGATGCTGCACAAGCGGGCGGCGGAAGGCAACCGCCCCCGCGACAAAAGGCGGCGCTTGCCCGGTCGGCCCCAAGGCCCTAAACCCGCCCGGCGCGACAGGAAAGGCACCCCATGGCCCGCAAGCCCGAGATCACCGAGGATCGCCCCGCCTCCCGCAAGGTGGGTGCGTTGCGCGGGCTGATGCCGTTCCTGCGGCCCTATCGCGCCATGGTGATCGGGGCTTCGCTTGCGCTGACGCTGACTGCCACCGTCAGCCTGATCCTGCCCCTGGCAGTGCGCCGGGTCGTCGACGGGTTCCAGTCGGCCGATGTGATGCTGCTGGACAAGTATTTCGGCGCCTTCCTGGCCATTGCGGCGCTGCTGGCCCTGGGCACGGGGCTGCGCTACTGGCTGGTGACGCGGCTGGGCGAATATGTGGTGGCCGACATCCGCCGCGCGGTGTTCGACAAGGTGATGGGGATGAGCCCCGCCTTCTTTGAACGCATCATGACCGGCGAGATCCTGTCGCGCATCACCACCGACACCACGCTGATCCTGTCGGTGATCGGATCGTCGGTGTCGGTCGCGCTGCGCAATCTTCTGATGCTGCTGGGCGGGATGGTGCTGCTGGTGCTGACCTCGGCCAAGCTGGCGGGGCTGGTACTGCTGATCGTGCCCGCCGTGGTGGTGCCGATCGTGGTGCTGGGCCGCCGGTTGCGCAATCTGAGCCGCGAGAACCAGGACTGGATCGCCGCCTCCTCCGGCTCGGCCTCCGAGGCGCTGACGGCGGTGCAGGCGGTGCAGGCCTTTACCCATGAACCCCAGACCCGCGCCGCATTTGCCGATGTCACGGCGCGCAGCCTGACCTCGGCCCGAAGCCGCATCTCGACCCGCGCGGTGATGACGGTGATCGTGATCTTCCTGGTGTTTGCCGGAATCGTCGGGGTGCTTTGGGTCGGGGCGCGCGACGTGCGGTCGGATGCCATGTCGGTGGGAGAGCTGATCCAGTTCGTCATCTATGCCGTGATGGTGGCCGGGGCGGTGGGCGCGCTGTCGGAAATCTGGGGCGAACTAATGCGCGCGGCCGGTGCGACGGAGCGGCTGGTGGAGCTTTTGAACACCGATGACACGGTGCAGGATCCGGCTGCGCCGATACCGCTGCCGCGTCCGGTGCGGGGCGAGATCGGGTTTGAAGACGTGACCTTCCACTATCCGGCCCGGCCCGGTGTCTCGGCGCTGAACGGGGTGTCGCTGACCGTGCGGCCGGGCGAGACGGTGGCCCTTGTCGGCCCCTCGGGTGCGGGCAAGACCACGATCCTGCAACTTCTGTTGCGGCATTACGATCCGCAGCAAGGCCGTGTCACGCTGGACGGGATTGCGCTGCGCGACATGGCGCGCGCGGATTTCCGCCGCGCGCTGGCGCTGGTGCCGCAGGACCCGGTGATCTTTGCCGCCAGCGCCCGCGACAACATCCGCTTTGGCCGCCCCGAGGCCAGCGATGCCGAGGTGGAGGCCGCAGCCCGTGCCGCCGCCGCACATGACTTCCTGACCGCGCTGCCGCAGGGCTATGACAGCCAGCTGGGCGAACGCGGCGTGATGCTGTCGGGCGGCCAGCGCCAGCGCGTCGCCATCGCGCGCGCCATCCTGCGCGATGCGCCGGTGCTGCTTCTGGACGAGGCGACATCGGCGCTGGACGCGGAATCGGAACGGGCGGTGCAGGCGGCGGTCGAGGCGCTGGCGAAAGGACGCACCACGCTGGTGGTGGCGCATCGTCTGGCCACGGTGAAGCGGGCCGACCGGATCGTCGTCTTCGACGGCGGCCGCATCGTGGCGCAGGGCCGACATGACCAGTTGATCGCCGAGGACGGCCTTTACGCCCGCCTTGCCCGGCTGCAATTCACCGAAGGCGCGGGCTGACACGGCGGCTTCTCGCCGGTCTTCGACCGGTCGTCGCGGGGCCTTCCGATGAGGGGCCGCAGACCACCGAAGAGGGGCGGCAAAGGACGTTGCGTCCCGGTTTCGGAAAACGGTTGGCAAAACCCCTTGCTGTCCCCATCTTGCCAGAAGGATGCCTCCGCGAAGAGGGGCGCAAGGGGAGGAGACCATGGGAGAATTCGCAACACTCGCGGATCTGAAGGCGATCGAGGCGCAGGCCGCCAGCTGGAGTGACCTGGACGTTGCCCGGACGATGCATGATTTCCTGGACCGTGCCAAAGCGGCGCATGGCACCCGTCCGGCGATCAGCTATCAGCTGCTGTCCGCCCCCGATGCGGCATCGCGGACCCTGACCTGGGCGCAGCTGCATGCCGAGACCACCCGCGCGGCCAACCTCTTCCGCAGCCTTGGCGTCGGGCCGAAGGATGTGGTCGCCTATGTGCTGCCCAATGCGATGGAAACCGCCGTCACCCTGCTGGGCGGTGCGGTGGCGGGGATCGTGAACCCGATCAATCCGCTTCTGGAACCCGAACAGATCAGTGCCATCCTGCGCGAGACCGGGGCCAAGGTCGTCGTCACCCTGCGCCCGTTTCCGAAAACCGATCTGGCGCAGAAGGTGGCCGAGGCGGTGAAGCACGCGCCCGGCGTCAGGACGGTGCTGGAGGTCGATCTGCTGACCTATCTGACCGGGCTGAAAAAGCTGATCGTGCCGCTGATCCGGCCGAAGAACCCGGTCAGCCACCATGCCGATGTCAGGAATTTCCACACCGAACTTGCCCGCCAGCCCGCCGACCGGCTGACCTTCGAAGACCCGAAGGCAGACCGCGTTGCAGCCTATTTCCACACCGGCGGCACCACGGGGATGCCCAAGGTGGCGCAGCACAAGCTGTCGGGCATGGTCTATAACGGCTGGCTGGGCCAGCGGCTGCTGTTCAAGCCCGATGATGTGGTGATGTGCCCGCTGCCGCTGTTCCACGTCTTCGCGGCCTATCCGATCCTGATGTCGATGATCGCCAGCGGCGCGCATGTCGTCTTTCCCACGCCGCAGGGCTATCGCGGAGAAGGGGTGTTCGACAATTTCTGGAAGCTGATCGAACGCTGGAAATGCACCTATATGATCACGGTGCCCACCGCGCTGGCGGCCCTGATGCAGCGGCCGGTCAATGCCGACATCTCAAGCCTGCGCAACGCCTTTTCCGGCTCTGCCCCGCTGCCGATCGAGCTGTACAACCGCTTCAAGAAGGAAACCGGGGTCGAGATCGTCGAAGGTTACGGCCTGACCGAATGCACCTGTCTTGTGTCTGTGAACCCGCCGGGCGGCACCAAGAAGATCGGTTCGGTCGGCTTGCCGTTCCCCTATACCCATGTCCGCATCCTGACCAGCGAAGGGGCCATCGGGTTCCGCGAATGCGGCGTGGACGAGGTGGGCGAAATCTGCGTGGCCAACCCCGGTGTGTTCGAGGGGTCGACCTATACCGAGGAAGACAAGAACAAGGGCCTGTTCGCCGAAGGCCGTTTCCTGCGCACCGGCGATCTGGGCCGGATCGACGCCGAGGGTTATCTCTTCATCACCGGCCGGGCCAAGGATCTGATCATCCGCGGCGGCCACAACATCGACCCCGCCCTGATCGAAGAGGCGCTGATGGGACATCCGGCGGTGGCCATGGTCGGGGCGATCGGCCAGCCCGATGCCCATTCCGGCGAATTGCCCTGCGCCTATGTCGAGACGGTCAAGGATGCTCAGGTGACGGTGGCCGACCTGCTGGCCTTTGCCGAAAAGCACATCGCCGAACGCGCCGCCGTGCCCAAGCATGTGGAGATTCTGCCGGAGCTGCCGAAAACCGCGGTGGGCAAGGTCTTCAAGCCCGATCTGCGGCGGATGGCGATCACCCGCATCTATGATGCGGCCTTGCAGGGGGCCGGGATTCCCGCCCATGTCGCCGAAGTCGTCGAGGACAAGAAACGCGGTCTGGTGGCCCGGCTTGCCCCCGCCGGTGCGGCCGAGGATGCGGCGGTGACGGCCGTTCTGGGCGATTTCACCCGCCCCTGGGAATGGCAGTCCTGACCCATGGCCAAGGGTGGGGGCATTCTGCCCCCATGCCACCGGTTTCTTGAACCGCTGGCATACCCCTGAGGATATTTGCCGAAAGGGAAAGACGGGGCCGCCCGCCTGCCGCTTTCCTGCGCCGGGATGGGGAAGCGGCGGTTCCATGACGGGAAGTTTCATTTGCATGAATCGCCGCGGCTGGGCCAGACTGGGGCCAAGGGAAGATTGATTGAGAAGGCCAAGACGATGTTTCTGCGCGAATTCATTCTGGGAACCGTGGCCGTGGCGGCGCTTGCCCTGCCTGCTGCGGCACAGCAGTCCGAAGTCCTGTTCCAGCACAAGCACTGGCGGGTTGAGCTGGTTGCCTGGGATGACGGCGTTCTGGGCTGTCAGGCCACGGTCGGCAATGATCAGGAAAGCTTTTCGCTGTGGACCTTTCAGGATTCCACGGTGCAGATGCAGTTCTATTCGAAAGCCTGGGATTTCGGCGAAGGCGACACGGCCGATCTTCAGGTGCAGATCGACCGCAAGCCGCAATGGAACCTGACCGCGGCCGAACTTTACCGCAACTCGGTGCTGTTCAACCTGCCCGACAGCGATGCGGGCGTTGAATTCATCGTCGAGGTGGCCAAGGGCAACCGGCTTTACCTGCGCACCAAGGACGGCGGGGCGGTGCAGGATTATTCGCTGTCGGGCAGCCGGGCCTCGATCGACGCGCTGATCGAATGCGGCAATGTGATCACCCAGCAGCAGCCGAAGAATCCGTTCAACTGAGGTCAGGCCGCCGTGTCGACCCAGATCGTCACCGGCCCGTCATTGACCAGTTCCACCGCCATGTCGGCCCCGAAGATGCCCGTTTCCACCGGCACGCCTTCGGCGGCCAGGGCGGCGGCGAAGGCTTCGTAAAGCCGCTTGCCCTGATCGGGTGGGGCGGCGGTGGAAAAGCCGGGGCGGTTGCCGCGTAGATCGGCGGCCAGGGTGAACTGGCTGATCACCAGCGCCGCGCCGCCGATGTCGCGGACCGACAGGTTCATCTTGTCCTGATCGTCCTTGAATATCCGCATCTTCGCCACCTTGGCGGCCAGCCGCGCGGGCTGGTCGTCGCCATCGCCCTGCATGGCGCAGACCAGGATCATCAGCCCCGGCCCGCAGCGCCCGACCACCTGTCCGTCAACCGAAACCTGCGCGCGGGTGACGCGCTGAAGGATGGCTCTCACAGTTCATGCGCCCAGGGGGGATTGGCCCCCGCGCGCGAACAGGTGATGGCGGCGGCCCGCACGCCAAGACCCAGCGCATCGGTCAGTTGCGCGTCGTTCAGCGCCGCCACGGCCGGTTTCGACAGCAGCCCGGCCCGGTCCAGCGCGGCCAGAAAGCCCGCGTTGAACGTGTCGCCCGCGCCTACGGTATCGGCGACGGTGATCTTCGGCGCCGCGACCGAGACCTTGCCCCGCGCGGTATGGGCGCTGGCGCCAGCCGCGCCTTCGGTGATCAGCACCACCTTGGCACCCCTGGCCAGAATGGCTTGCGGATCGGCCGTGCCGTAAAGCCAGACCGCATCTTCATCCGACAGTTTCACGATGTCGGCGGCGGCGATCATCCGGTCGATCCGGGCGGTATAGGCGGCGCGGTCGCGCACGAAGCCGGGCCGGACATTGGGGTCCAGCATGGTCACGCGCTGGCCGGACTGGCGCAGGAACATCGCTTCCAGCGCGGTGCCGCAGGGTTCCACCGCCAGCCAGATCCCGCCCGAGAAATAGGCGGTGATGCTGTCGGGCAGAATGGGCATGTCGGCCAGCGTCATCATCCGCCCGGCAGTATTCTCGTCATAAAAGGCATAGGTCGCGCTGCCGTTCACCAGCTTGACAAAAGCCAGCGTGGTGGGGCGGTCCGAGACCACGGCATAGTCCAGATTGACCTTCGACGCCGCCAGTGTTTCCCGCAGCACATCGCCCATCAGATCGGTCGACAGCCCGGTCAGAAAGCCCGACTCCGCCCCCAGCCGCGCCAGCGCGATGGCGGTATTCATCACCGCGCCGCCGGCATAGGGGGCAAAGCAGGGCTCTGCGGCCGTGCTTTCGCGCGGCAGCATGTCGATCAGCGCCTCACCACTGCTGAGAATCATCGGGCATCTCCTCCGGTTTCGCCGACAGTATCGGATTGTGGCCTGTTAGCGCAAACAATCAGGCGAAGAAGAGCGACAGGTTGCTGCGGATGCGCTCCAGCGGGGTGATGCCCGACAGATCGGGGACAAAGGGCTGCCCGGTGATCGCCTGACAGGCGTCGATATAGACCTGCGCGGTCCGGGCGATCATCTCGGGCGGGATTTCGGGGATCGGGTCCTTGTAGGGATCGCAGCGGGCCACGACCCAGGCGCGGATCACATCCTTGTCAAAGCTGGGCGGGCGGGTGCCGTCGCGCAACGCCTGATCATAGCCATCGGCGATCCAGTAGCGGCTGGAATCGGGGGTGTGGATTTCATCGGCCAGCAGGATACGGCCGGTGCCATCGGTGCCGAATTCGTATTTGGTATCGACAAGGATCAGCCCGCGTTCGGCAGCCATCTTCTGCCCGCGGGCGAACAGCGCCAGCGCCTTTGCGGAAACCTCGTCCCATTGTGCGGGCGTCAGCAGGCCCTGATCCACGATGTCGGCGGCGGTCAGCGGTTCGTCATGGCCGCCGTCAAAGGCCTTCGACGTGGGGGTGATGATCGCCTGCGGCAGCGCCTGATTGTCGCGCAAGCCGTCGGGCAGGACATGGCCATACATGCGGCGCGCCCCCGCCTTGTACTGCGTCAGGATCGAGGTGGAGGTGGTGCCGGCCAGATAGCCGCGCACCACGACTTCGACCGGAAGGATCGTCAGGCGACGGCCCATCACCACATTGGGATCGGGGTAGGACAGGACATGGTTGGGGCAAAGGTCGGCGGTCGCGTCGAACCAGTGGCGGGCGGTCTGGGTCAGCACCTGACCCTTGTAGGGAATGGCGGCAAGGATGCGGTCGAAGGCGGAAATCCGGTCCGAGGAGATCAGCAGGCGGCGGCCTTCGGGGGCCTCGGGCGCGGGCGGCAGGTCATAGCAGTCGCGGACCTTGCCGAAATAGGGGTTCGGCAGCTCGGGGATGCGGGCATGGGGGAGGACACGGTTGAGGTCGATGGTCAGATCGGGGGGCATCGGTTCCTCCGGCTGTGGACGGGGCCGGAATGGACCGGGGCGGGGGGGCTGTCAAGGGCAGAGGCGTTGCGCAAGGGGGCGGTGCAACGGACGGTGCGGCCTTTTGCATGGATTGCGGGCGTTCTATGGGTTAACTGACTGATCCGTAAAGAAACTTTTGGTATGGGTCACGTCTGGTTCGCGTATGGCTGACGTATGGCTTGTGTATGGCTGTTCAGCGGCCTGTGCTGCGTCAACCTTTGGGTGCCTCAGGCGGTGAAGGCGGGGTGATAGGTGACTTCGCCCTTGGGCGTGGGGGCGTCAAAGGTGATCTGCATGAAATATTCCGGCGGCGCATCGGCAAAGGTCAGGCCGGGATCGGGCGCAAAGCCGAAGCGGTTGTAGAAAGCCGGGTCGCCCAGCACGACACAGCCGCCCGCGCCATGGCTGCGGGCCATCCGGGTCAGCCCTTCGCGGATCAGCCTGCTGCCAAGGCCCTGGCCCTGATGATGCGGGGCTACCGACACCGGGCCAAGGCCGAACCAGCCGCAGGACTGCCCGGCGATCTGCACCGGTGAAAAGCAGAGATGCGCGACAATGCCATCTGAGCCCTGGATCACCAGCGACAGTGTGAGTTGGTCCGCATCGCGCAGGGCGTCGATGATCGCATGTTCCGTGCCCGAGGCGTGGTCTGCCCCGGCAAAGGCGGCCTTGGTCAGGGCGCGGATGGCACGATGGTCGGCCGGGGTTTCGGTGCGCAGGATCATGGGCGGGCCTTGCAAGGCGGGAGATGCCGGAGTGTGGGGGATTTCCGGCCGTCGCGCCAGATGGAAGAGGAGTGCAGAGGGAACGGGGTTGCCCGCACCACAGCGCCGAACAGAGGCCCCGCAGCCGGGTGCCGCCCCCTGTTGCTTGCCGGTCCAAACCTTCGCAACGGGCTCAATCCAGCCAGTCGGGGGCAGAGCCGCCGAACATTTCGGGGTCGCTGAGATAAAGGGCACCGGCGGCAAGGATCAGCACCACCAGAACGGCGAAGGTGATCTTCCAGATCGAATACGGGCGTTCGCCCTGCACTTCGCCGGTCTGGCCGTTGACGAGGAAGCGATAGCTTTTGCCGTTGTATTTGTAGGCGGCCATCCAGACCGGCAGCAGGATGTGCTTGAAGGTTTCGTCCGAATGGTCGGTGTCAATCGACGAGATGCGCTGTTCATCGCCGCCGATGTCGCGGCGGACATCGCCTTCGATCACGCGGGCCATGCTGGCCTTGGCCGCCTGATCGGCATCGGCCAGGGAAACCGTATAGCCTTCGGCCTGAAAGCCGGCCAGATAGTCGGGGGTATAGGGTTGCAGCGCGCCCAGATCCCAGGGGGTCAGATCGTTGCCCAGACGCTGTGGCAGGCTGGCCGATCCCATCACCAGAACATCGTCGAAATCGCGTGCGACACGGCCCGATGCGGAATACCAGCGTGTCTTGCGCACCCGTTCCTCGCGTCGTTCGGTCTTGCCGTTGACCTGAACGTTCACGGTGCGGGTTTCATAATAATATTCGCCGCGCTGGCCGGTATAGCTGGACCGGGTTGCGGCATCGAAGGTCCAGAACGGCACATAGACGCCATTCATCGCCCGCCCCTTGCGGGCATATTCCAAGAGGGTCGAGGGCGCGAACCAGCGCCCGGCCAGCCATTTGGTCAATTCGCCCCGCGCTTCGGTTTCGGTCAGCTGGAACGGCACCAGCGCCTGCGGCTTGATCAGCCGGTGCGCGCCGCTGTCCAGCACCACGGGCGAGGCGCAGAACGGGCATTCGGTGGCGTGCGAAGCCCCGGAAAACTCGATCTGCGCGCCGCAGCCGGTGCAGGTCGTGGTGCGGACCTCGGCGCTGGCCTCGGCGGGCAGATCGTCGCGCAGTCCGGCGCGCAGGTCATGTTCCAGAAGGGCGCGGGCGCGGCGGCGGTCGGATGTGGGGGCGATGTCCTGCACATGGCCGCAATGATCGCAGGTCAGCCGGGTCTGGCCGGGCGTATAGCGCAGCTGGGCGCCGCATTGCGCGCAAGGGTAGCGGTGTTCCGAGGCGTCGGTCATGGGAAATGCTGTCGGGAAAAAGGAAGGCGGTCGGCAGGGAAGGGGGCCGCAAAGGCCCCCCGCGTGGGGTCAGCCCGGAGGCGGCGGCGGCGGAACCTGCGACAAGAGCCGCGCCAGATCGGTTTCGGCGGCGGGTTTCCAGCCGTCCTGCCCGGCCGTCCAGACCATCGTGGCACGGGTCAGCGCGCCCGAGGCGGCCATGGCGGCAAGGTCGCCTTCGGAGAACGGGCCCCTGGTCTGGCCATTCTCGGCCAGATGCCAGGCTTTCGCGGCGGGAGGGGGCGGCGGTGGGGCCGAAGGGGCGGCGGCAGGGGCCGTCGGGGCCGCCCCCCACGGGCCGACGTTCTGTGCCATGCCAAGGCCCATCCCGGCGGCCATGCCCGCGCCCATCATGCCACCGGCACCCGAGGCCGGATTGGCCAGCGCCTCGGCCGCGTTGAACTGCATGTATTTGTTCAGATCGCCCGCAACCCCGATCGAGCTGCGCTTGTCGAGAACCTTTTCCACCTCTTCGGGCAGGCTGATGTTCTCGATATAGAATTCCGGGATCGACAGGCCGTATTCGGCAACGCGGGGCGTGATGGCATTGGCGATGATCTTGCCCAGATCTTCAAGATTCGCCGCCATGTCCAGCACCGGGATGCCGGACCCGGCAAGGGCCTGGGATGCGGCCTGCACGATCTGGTTGCGGATCTGCATCGACACTTCATCGGTGGTGAATTCGCCATCGGTGCCGACGATTTCGGTGATGAACTTGCCCGGATCGGTGACGCGCATCGAATAGGTGCCGAAGGCGCGCATGCGGACCGGGCCGAATTCGGGGTCGCGCGCCATGATCGGGTTCTTGGTGCCCCATTTCTGATCGTTGAACCGGGTGGTCGAGACGAAATAGACCTCGGACTTGAAGGGCGATTTGAAGCCGTGATCCCAGTGCTGCAGCGTGGTCATGATCGGCATGTTGTTGGTTTCCAACATGTAGAGACCGGGGCCGAACACATCCGCAAGCTGGCCTTCGTGGATGAAGACGGCGGCCTGTCCTTCGCGGACGGTCAGCTTGGCCCCCATCTTGATCGCCTGATCGCGGCGGTCGAAACGCCAGACCATCGTGTCGCGCGTGTCATCCAGCCAGCTGATGACGTCGATGAATTCGCCCTTGAGGAAATCGAAGACCATGGCGGGTGCCTCCTGTCTGGTGCGGCGCAGTGGGCCGGGCGGGCAGGGTGCCCGCGATACCGCGCTACCTTACCCCAGCGCGGGCCGGAGAGAAGGGGGAAATCGGGTCGGCAGCGCGCAAGGCTCCGGTCGGCTCAGCTTGCCCCGCCCAGCAGGGTTTCGGCCAGCCGACGCACGATGGGCCGGGCCTCGTCGATCCGCATTCCAGGCCGCAGCGCCGGGTTGTAAAGCATCTTCAGCATCAATTCGTCCATCCGGGTCAGCAGGGCGAATTCCTCGTCATCGTTGAAGATGGACGGTCGGGCGCGCGGGCTGTCATTGGCCAGCCCCAGACCTTGCGCGATTTCCTCGTGGAAGCAGGACAGCCGCAGCAGATCGGGATGTTCGGCCCGGATCACCGCCACGGCGCGGGTATAGACGCCGGAATTGCCCTCGGACAGTGCATAGACCAGGCAATAGGTCGATCGGGCCATCTGCGTGACATCGGCAATATCGGCGGCGCCAAGGCCCGGCAGGGTGGATTGCAGCACGGGGCCAAGCGCCTGGCGTTCATCTTCCGACACCACATGCACCCAGAAGTTCGGTGCCGCATCCGACAGCGAGATCGGATGCCCGGTGATCTGCGACAGCCGTTGCAGGTAAGAGGCCACCCTTGCCCGGTCGGTGGCGCGTTTCTCTGCGGGAACCGAAGCCCCGAAGCGCAGCCCCACCCGGACCGGCCCGCCCCATCTGCGCAGGATCGAGGCGGATTCCGACTGCACGAAGCCGCCGGTGGTGCGGGTGTATTCGTCATAAAGCGCGATGCGCAGGAAATTGTCGGCCAGCATCGTGTCGGTAAACGGCGTGTCCGGCCCGCCGCCATCGGTGCGCAACAGGCCCTGCGACAACAGCGCCTGCTGGACCTGCGCGAAATAGGCGCGGGCGGCGGCGCTTTGCGCGGATTCCGCCACCGGCAGCGCGGGCTCGGGCCGCGGCTTTGGCGATGTTGCCGGGGGCGGGGCATCGACAGGCACGCAGGCGGCGACCGTCGCCACAAGGGCGGCGGTCACGCTCAGGCGGAAGGCGGTCGCCTTCGGGAGGATCGGCAGGCGCAGTTCGATCACCTCAGGCTTGCGATGCGGCAGGGGCGGCCTTGCGGGCACGGGCCGAGGCGAGGGTATCGCGCAGCTCGGCCTCCATCTTCACCAGTTCGGCCTCGGCGGCGGCGCGGCGGGCCTTGCCTTCGTCGGCGATGGCAAGGCTTTCGTTGATGGTGTCGATCAGGGTCTGGTTGGCGCGCTTGACCGTTTCGATGTCGAAGACGCCGCGCTCCATTTCCTGCCGCACCACACGGTTGGTTTCCTGAAGGTTCTTGGCGTTGGCTTCCAGCAGTTCGTTGGTCAGGTCCGAGGCGCGCTTGACCGCAACGGCGGCCTCCTTGCTGCGCTGGATCGTCACCGCCTGCGCCAGCTGGGTTTCCCACAGCGGAACGGTGTTGACGAGGGTCGAGTTGATCTTCGTCACCAGCGACTTGTCGTTTTCCTGCACCAGCCGGATCGAGGGCAGGCTTTGCATCGTCACCTGGCGCGTCAGCTTCAGGTCATGCACCCGGCGTTCCAGATCGTCGCGGGCGGCGCGCAGATCGCGCAGTTCCTGCGCCTTCAGCACCTTGTCATTCTCGGGTGCGGCGGCGACTTCGGCCTCTTTCGCGGGGATGACGGTGCTGTCGATCTCGGCCAGCTTGGCCTCTCCGGCGGCGATGTAAAGGGCAAGTTCGTCGTAGAAATCCAGCGTCTTGCCGTAAAGGACATCCAGCGACTTGATGTCTTTCAAGAGCTTGTGTTCATGGCCCAGCAGGTCTTCGGTGACTTTGTCGATCTGGCCCTGAACATCCTCATACCGCGCGACGAATTTGGCAAAGGGGGCTGCGCGGCCCAGAAGACGTTCCCACCAGCTGGCCTTGCGGCGCAGGTCCAGTTCGCTGACGGAAAAGCCGCGGATCGTGGTGACGATGTCTTGCAGGGAATCCCCGGCGGGGCCGGCATCCTTGTTCTTCACGTCCTGCAACATTTCTTGCGAAATCACCTGCAATTCGGCCTGCGCCGAAGACCCGAACGAGATGATCGACTGGGTGCTGGAGATGTCCAGCTCTCCCATCCGCTTGCGGATTTCGGCGGCCTTGTCGGCGGGCGCTGCGGACAGCGGCACGACCTCGGCCATCGGCTCGGCCAGAACGGTGGCCGAGACCTGCGCGATTTCGGTGGTCAGGGTGCTGGTGGCGGACATGGGGAACTCTTTCTGTTGAAGCCGGAGGCGGCGGAATCGGTCAGCGGTTTTCCATCTTCAGCCGGTCGCGCAGAACGGAAATCTCGATATCCAGATCGGTGCGGTCATTGGCCAGAAGGGCGGTGGAGCGGTCGGCGAAGGTGGTTTCCAGATCGGTCAGCAGGGCCTCCCAATCCTTGCGGGCAGTCTCGTCGCGGGTGCGCGCCCAGTGGTCGGCGAACTTGACCGTCGCGTCACGGGCTCCGGTCAGATAGACGGTCAGATATTTCCGCGCGGCGGTCAGGTCGCCGGGGTCTTCCTCGACCTGCCGGAACAGGGCACGGGCGCGGGTGGCGAACTGATCGACGCGCGTCTCGGCGCGGCGGTCGCCCGCGCGCAGGATGGCATCCTTCATCGCGGCAAGGGTGGTTTCGGCCTCGCCCACCACGCGGGCGACGCGGTCGGTCTGGAAGGCGTCGATCCCCTCCATCCCCTTGTCGCGCATCGGATCGGCTCCGAAGGCACCGAAATGCAGGATGGCCCCGGCGATGGCGTAAAGCGCAGGGGTGATCGAGACGCCATGCGCGATGATCCCGCCGATCGCCAGCGCCGCCCCGGTGGCGACGGCGCCGAACAGAAGGCGCGGAATGGCCGGGCGGCGGGCCACCTTGCGGGCCTGCCATTCGGCGCGGGCGCGCAGGCCGTCGCGCGACAGCCAGGCGGACAGGATCAGCAGACCCCCGGCGCAAAGGCCCATCAGCATGGCGTTCGGCTCATCCCCGAAGGCCGGAAAGAGAAAGGCGAAGGCCGACAGGAACAGGATCGTCGCGCGCCAGCGCCCGGTCACGCGGATCGGAGCCTCGGCCCGCGGCAGCGGTTGCTGCGGGCTGCCCGAGGGGCCTTGCGGGCTGTATTTGCCGCCGAACCTTTGCGCCATCACATGCCCCCCGAACCGGCGACATAGAAGACCAGCGCAACCAGAAGCGCCAGAGACAGGGTTTTCAGGCCGGAGTCAGACATGGGCGGCTTTTCACCAGGGACATCGGACGTGATCCTAGCCCAGCGGCGTGGCCCATGCCAGCACGCAGGCAGGGGAATGCGCGGGTTTGTTCCCCCGCGACGGCAAGCCGGGCGTCCGGGCGGTCAAGCGGCATCCTACCCGTCGCGTCCACGGCGGGGGGTGCCGCGCGGGGCGGGACTGCGGCCCGATCCGGGCGCGGCCTTGGCGGGTGGCTTCGGTCCGGGCTTGCCGGAAGGTTTCAGCGGCGGTTTGGCCGGGGGTTTTCCTGCGGTCTTGCGGGCCGGTTTGTCTTCGGAACCGGGGGTGACAGCCTCTTTCCAGGCCCGTGCCAGCGCCTTCACCCCGTCGCCGGGGCGGGCATTGCGCGGCAGCGACACCTTGTCTGCGCCAGCGCCGCTTTTTGCAGCCGTCTTGCGGGCCGAGCCGGGTGCGGTGGGTTTGGGTGCCGGGCGTTCACCGGGAGCAGAGGTCCGGGATGCCGCGGCCTTGCCCGCAGGCTTGCCCGTGCGGCGTGGGGTGGGGGCGTCGATCTCGGTGGCGTGGCGCGGCGGCGTTGCCGTCTTGCGCGGGGCGCGTTTCAGCGCGGGGCGTTTGGTGTCTGGATCGGCCGTCTCGGGCGCGGCGCCCAGCTGTTCGCGCAGGACGCGGGGGCGGACTTCCTCGACCTGGCCGGGTTGCAGGTCGTTCAGCCGGAACGGGCCATAGGAGGTGCGGATCAGCCGGTTGACATAAAGGTTGACCGCCGACATGGCGCGGCGGATCTCGCGGTTCTTGCCTTCGCGCAGACCGACGGTCA
The DNA here is from genome assembly GCA_036745335.1 of Paracoccaceae bacterium. Lineage (GTDB taxonomy): Bacteria > Pseudomonadota > Alphaproteobacteria > Rhodobacterales > Rhodobacteraceae > Pseudogemmobacter. Next base: position 7,568 of record DAIOGH010000011.1, on the reverse strand, counting down.
GCCAGGCGTTCGCGCCCTGGATGCGGTCGATGGTGACTTGCATCGGCTGGAACTTGTCGCCTTCGACGGTGATCCCCCGGCGCAGCGGTTCCAGCTGGGCATCGGTCGGGTTGCCGTTGATCCGCACGCGATACTTGCGCAGCCAGCCGGTCGAGGGCAGTTCAAGCCGGCGCTTCAACTCGCCGTCATTGGTCAGCAGCAGCAGGCCCTCGGAATTGAGGTCAAGGCGTCCGACCGACATCACCCGCGGCATGTCGGGGGGCAGATGGTCGAAAACGGTGTCGCGGCCCTTTTCATCGGCGGCTGACGTGACCAGCCCTTCGGGCTTGTAGTAAAGCCACAGCCGGGCGGGTTCTTCCTCGGGCAAGGCATGGCCCGAAACGGTGATGCGGTCGCGGGCGGTGACGTTCAGCGCGGGCGAGGTGATCACCTTGCCGTTCACCGTGACTTCGCCCGCCTCGATCAGCCGTTCGGCCTCGCGCCGCGACGACACGCCACGGCGCGACAGCACCTTGGCGATGCGTTCGCCTTCGGGGGTTGCTTTGTCTGCCATCTGCGGGAACCTTTGCGCGGGAGGAAACCTCCGGGGGCCGTCTGCCCCCGGACCCCCGAGGATATTTGAGGACAGATGAAAGGGCAATCGCAGGTGGCGTTCCGGTCGTTCATGGACCTTGCGCTGGAAGAGGCGCGGGCGGCGGGGCTGCGGGGCGAGGTGCCGGTGGGGGCGGTCGTCGTGTCGCCTTCGGGGCAGGTGGTGGCGCAGGCGGGCAACCGCACGCGCGAGCTGAACGACCCGACCGCCCATGCCGAAATCCTGGCGATCCGGGCGGCCTGCGCGGCGGCCGGGGCGGAACGTCTGCCCGGCCATGATCTTTACGTCACGCTGGAACCCTGCCCGATGTGCGCCGCCGCGATTTCGGCCGCGCGGGTGGCGCGGCTGTATTACGGCGCGGCGGACCCGAAATCGGGCGGGGTGGCGGTGGGCGCGCGGGTGTTTTCCCACGCGCAATGTCATCATCGGCCCGAGATTTATGACGGGATCGCTGCGGCCGAGGCCGAAGCCCTTCTGAAGGCGTTCTTTGCCGCACGCCGGGACTGATCCGCCCTAGAACCGGATCGGGTCCAGCACCTCATGCTCGATCACCTCGGTGCCGGGCGGCAGGCCGGCCCGCAGGGCGTCGGCGTTTTGCGCCAGCAGCGGGAAGGTCTTGTAATGGCAGGGGATCACCCAGCGGAAGGCGAAATACTTGCGCGCCGCCCAGGCCGCGCGGGCCATGTCCATGGTGTAATGACCGCCACAGGACAGGATGCCGATATCGGGGCGGTGCAATTCGCCCATCCAGGCCATGTCGGCCATGATGTCGGTATCGCCCGAGACATAGATCGTGTGGCCTTCGCCCGCGATCATGAACCCGGCGGCGGAACCGGCGGGCAGCAGGCCCTTGGTCCCGAAGTCGATCGAGGCGGAATGGGTGGCGTTGACCATGGTGACGCTGGCCCCGCCCAGATCCAGCGTGCCGCCCTTGCCAAAGCCGATGGTCTGCACACCCTGCCCCGACAGCCATTCGGAAACCTCGTGGATGCAGGCCACCGGCGCGCCGGTTTCGGCCGAGATGGCGGCGGCATCCGCGGCATGGTCGCCATGGGCATGGGTCAGCAGGATATGGGTGGCCCCGTTCAGCGCCTCGTCCCGGCGGGCGGCCGGGAACATCGGATTTCCGGTCAGCCAGGGGTCGATGAGAAGGACTGCGCCCTCGACGGTGATGCGAAAGCCGGAATGGCCAAGCCAGGTGATCTGCATCGGGTTTCTCCTTACTGTTTCGGGCCTTCTGTTTCGGGCGGGGCAGGGTAATGCCTGAGCGCGGCTGCGCAACCCCGGTCCGTAGGCTGCGGCCAGGAAATATCGTCAAGACTGTCGGCTACGGCGTTAACCAGATTGTGACAGCCTGCTTGCCGCAAGGGCCGCTATGGCGCACAGGAACGGCAGGTATGGAGCGAGTTTTCCGGTGATCTTGGAACCGATCAATCTTTATTGCGCGCGCACCGGGCCGGGCGCGCTGGTGGAACCCCTGAACCTTCTGGCCGGTCTGGCCTTTCTGCCGGTCGGATTGCAGGTCGCCCGCTGGGCGCGGGACATGCCGCAGTTGCGCCTGATGGCAGGGCTGGTCGTTCTGTTGTGTCCGGGGGCCCTGTGGCTGCACAGCTACCCCAGCCCCCTGGCGCTGGGGGCGAATCTTCTGACGATCCTGGTGCTGCTGCTTAACTATTTCTATCTTTTGAACCGCGACATTGCCGGTCTTTCGCCGGTGCTGGCCGCGATTGGCACGCTCTTGATCCTGCCCTTCGCCGCGGCCACCCTGCCCCTGGCGGGGATGGTGCGCGGGCTGGCGGGGTCGGGCGCCTATCTGTCGGTTCTGGTGCTGCTTCTGGGCTATGCAACGGCCCTGCGCCAGGACAACCAGAGCGCGGCACGCGGCCTGTTTCTGGCGGCGGCGATGATGTTGGCCGCCATCGCGGCCCGCAGCGTTGATCATATGCTGTGCGGGATCTGGCCCCCTGGCACGCATTTCCTTTGGATCCTGGGCAGTGCCGCGCTGCTGTGGCAGTTGGCGCGGCTTTACCGGGACCATGCCCTGACCACGCGGGGCGGACTTGAAGGAACGCGCCGGGGCCGCTAAACGGGGCCCGGCGATCCGCCACCAGCAAATTCCGGGGCCCCCATGTCCATCGACATCGAAACCGCGCGCAAGGTCGCCAAGCTGGCCCGTATCCGGGTCGAGGATGCGGCGCTGCCGAAACTGGCCGAACAGCTGTCCGGCATCCTGTCCTTCATGGAAGAGTTGAACGAGGTGGATGTCACCGGGGTCGAACCGATGGTGTCGGTCACGCCGATGCGGCTGAAGCGGCGGGCGGATGTGGTGACGGACGGCAACATCCAGGCGCAGGTCCTGAAGAACGCGCCCGAGGCGCGCGAAGGATTCTTTGCCGTGCCGAAGGTGGTGGAATGAGCGCGAATACCCTGACGATTGCCGCTGCGCGCGACGCGCTGCGCAAGCGTGACCTGTCGGCTGTCGACCTGACCATGTCCTGCCTGACGGCGATCGACGCGGGCGACGGGCTGAACGCCTTTGTTCACAAGACACCCGAGATCGCGCTGGAACAGGCACGCGCGGCCGATGAGCGGCTGAAAGCCGACGAAGAGGCCCCGGCGATGTGCGGCATCCCTCTGGGGATCAAGGATCTGTTCTGCACCAGGGGCGTGCCGTCGCAAGCGGCGTCGAACATCCTTGCGGGCTTCCGGCCGGAATACGAATCCACCGTGACGACACAGCTTTTCGCGGCCGGCGCGGTGATGCTGGGCAAGCTGAACATGGATGAATTCGCCATGGGCTCCAGCAACGAAACCTCGTGCTACGGCAATGCGGTGAACCCCTGGCGGCGCGGCAATGACACCGCCGCGCTGACCCCCGGCGGATCGTCGGGCGGATCGGCGGCAGCGGTGGCGGCGGATCTTTGCCTTGCCGCGACCGGCACCGACACCGGCGGGTCGATCCGCCAGCCCGCGGCCTTTACCGGCATCACCGGGATCAAGCCGACCTATGGCCGGGTCAGCCGCTGGGGCGTGGTCGCCTTCGCTTCCAGCCTTGATCAGGCCGGGCCGATGACCAAATCGGTGCGCGATGCGGCGATCATGCTTCAGGCGATGTCGGGCCATGACGCAAAGGATTCCACCAGCGCCGACATTCCGGTGCCGGATTTCGAGGCGGCTCTGACCGGCGATATCAGGGGCAAGGTCATCGGTATCCCGAAGGAATACCGGATGGACGGCATGCCGGCCGAGATCGAAACGCTCTGGGCGCACGGCATCACGATGATGAAGGATGCAGGCGCGGTGATCCGCGACATCAGCCTGCCGCATACCAAATACGCGCTGCCCGCCTATTACGTCATCGCACCGGCCGAAGCCTCGTCCAACCTTGCCCGCTATGACGGGGTGAAATACGGCCACCGCGCCAGGCTGGCGCAGGGCGACGGCATCACCGAGATGTATGAAAAGACCCGCGCCGAAGGCTTCGGCCCCGAGGTGCAGCGCCGGATCATGGTTGGCACCTATGTGCTGTCGGCGGGCTTCTACGACGCCTATTACAACCGCGCCCGCAAGGTGCGTGCCCTGATCAAGCGCGACTTCGAGACCGTCTTTGCCGAAGGGGTGGACGCGATCCTGACCCCGGCGACGCCCTCGGCCGCCTTCGGCCTGGGCGAGATGGCCAATGCCTCGCCGGTCGAGATGTATCTGAACGATGTCTTCACGGTGACGGTGAACCTGGCGGGGCTGCCGGGGGTGTCCGTCCCGGTCGGGCTGAACGCGCAGGGCCTGCCGCTGGGGCTGCAACTGATCGGCCGGCCCTGGGACGAGGGCGGGCTGCTCAATCACGCCTATGTGCTGGAACGTGCCGCCGGTTTTGTTTCCAAACCGTCAAAATGGTGGTAAGGGCGCGCAAAAAGCGCAGTTCGCGTTCCGCATGAGGCAGTGATGTTCCGCCGTTCCGCCCTGGCCTTCGTGGCCATTCCCCTGCTGGCCGCGTGCCAACCCTCGGTGCCGGATTCCGGGGCCGGGGTCGGGTTCCAGGACTACAACAGCTATATCCGCGGCACCCAGGCCCCGCCGCCCGCCGCCGCCCCGGCTGCCCCCGCGCCGCAGCCCGGTTTCAATCCGGCAGCGGCCTCGGCCGCGATCGACCGCGCAGAGGGCCGTGCCCCGGCCGCGGCCCCTGTCGATCCGGGGGCCCCGCTGGGCAGCCTGCCCGCAAACCGCCCGCGCGGCGATGCCCCGGCCGGGATCAAGGTGGAATCGGGCGAAGTCCAGAACGCCGGTCATGCCGGGATTTCCGACGAACAGGATTTCAGCGCCGTCTCCTCGCGCGAGACCATCGAAAGCGACAAGGAACGGATCGAGCGCAACCGTGCGCAATATGTCGTGGTCCAGCCCAAGGATCTGCCGGTGCGCCCCGGCGAGATGGGGCCGAACATCGTGGACTATGCGCTGAAGACCACCAACAACCCCGGAACGCAGCTTTACAAGCGCAGCAGCCTTGGCATGCGCGATCCGCTGGTGGTCTGCGCCAAATTCGCCTCGCCCGATCTGGCGCAGGCGGAATTCCTGGCCAAGGGCGGCCCGGAAAAGGACCGTGGCGGGCTTGATCCCGATGGCGACGGTTTTGCCTGCTCCTGGGATCCGCGCCCCTTCCGCACCGCCTTGCAGTGACGCTGCCGTCACCGAATTTCGGGGAACGGCGGGGCGGTGTGCGCCCCTCGCTGGTGGTGATCCACTACACGGCCATGATCAGCTGTGCCGAGGCGCGGGACCGGCTTTGCGATCCTGCGGCCGAGGTTTCGGCGCATTGGCTGATCGCCGAGACCGGTGCGACCGAGGCGCTGGTGGCCGAGGACTGCCGTGCCTGGCACGCCGGGGCGGGGCAATGGGCCGGGCTGGATGACATCAACAGCCATTCCATCGGCATCGAACTGGCCAATCGCGGCGATCATCCCTTTGCCGAAGCGCAGATGGCGGCGCTGGAAACCCTGCTGCGCGGCATCGGAGCGCGCTGGCAGATCCCGCCGCATCGGGTGATCGGCCATTCCGACATGGCACCCGGCCGCAAGGGCGACCCCGGTCCGCGGTTCGACTGGCAGCGGCTGGCCCTGGCGGGCCTGTCGATCTGGCCAAAGGTGGCCACGCCCGGCGATTTCCGCGCCGATCTCTTGCGCTTCGGCTATCCGGCCCTTGACGACGCCACCTTGCTGCATGCCTTCCGCCTGCGCTTTCGCCCCTGGGCGACTGGCCCGCAGGATCAGACGGATGCCGCACTGGCCGCCGACCTTGCCGCGCGCTTCGGGATTGACGGCGGGGCCGTGTCGGCCTAAGCCGCCGTCGCGCGGATGGCTGGATGACCGCGGGGAAAACCCTCGAGGAAAGTCCGGACTCCATGAAGCAAGGGTGCCGGGTAACGCCCGGCGGGGGCGACCCCAGGGAAAGCGCCACAGAGAACAGACAGCCTTGCGTGCAAGGTGATGGTGAAACGGTGGGGTAAAAGCCCACCGCGGGACTGGCAACAGGACCGGCACGGCAAGCCCCACCCGGAGCAATGCCGAATAGGGGCCTCGCGCGGGACCGCGTCCGATGTCGAAAGACGGGGGATACCGCCGCAGGGATGCTTCAGCCCGAGAGGCCCGGGTTGGCAGCTGGACCCTGTCCGCGAGGGCGGGGCAAGAGGAATGGTCATCCAGAGGGGGAAACCCCTTGGACAGAATCCGGCTTACAGGCCATCCGCGCAATTCGGGCCGTCACGGGGGGGGGGCGCTGCCCCCTCGCCCTTGCGGGCTCACCCCCGGGATATTTGCAGAAGGGAAAGCGTAGGACGGTCTTTCCCTTCTGCAAATATCCCCGCCGGAGGCTGCAACGCCGAAGCCGGGACAGCCGCCGGACCTGGGGCGTCGCCTTGATGCCGGGCGTCCGAGCCGGTTGCGCGGAACGCGCAGAGGCGAGACAACAGCTTGCGGCGACAGCCGCGCGATTTCGTGGCCGGGGGGCGGTTTCGCTGTTGACTCTGCCCGGACGCTGGCTAAAAGGCGGGCTTCAAGGATTTTCCGGGGGAACCATGTTTCTCCGTGGCAGGAGAGACGACTATGGCGAAACCGGTGACGATCAAGATCCGCCTGAACTCGACCGCGGGCACCGGGCACTTCTATGTGACCAAGAAGAACGCCCGCAGCATGACCGAGAAGATGGTCGTGAAGAAATACGATCCCGTGAAGCGGGAGCATGTCGAATACAAGGAAGGCAAGATCAAGTAAGATCGCCGCCTGTTTCTGGGATTGGGGCCGCGCCGAAGGGTGCGGCCTTTTGCTTTGGGGGATGCGATGCGGCGGATCATGATCGTCGGCCAGCCCGGCTCTGGCAAATCCACCTTTGCCCGCGCGCTGGGCGGGCTGACCGGGCTGCCGGTGGTGCATATCGACCATATCCATTGGCAGACCGGCTGGGTCGAGCGGCCCCGGCCGGAGAAGACGCGGATGTGCCACGAGGTCGAGGCGCGCGATGCCTGGATCTTCGAGGGCGGGCATTCCGAGACCTGGCCCAACCGGCTGTCGCGGGCCGAGATGCTGATCTGGCTGGACCTTCCGGTGGGCTTGCGGCTGTGGCGTGTGCTGAAGCGGACCTTGCGCGGCGGCCAGCGTCCCGACCTGCCCGAAGGCTGCCCCGAAGGCTTTCACCGCGAGACGCTGCCGTTCTGGCGTTTCATCTGGCGGACACGTCGCCTGGCGCGCGACCGGATCGCGCGTCTGGCGGCAGGGGCACCGGCGGGCGTGCAGGTGGTGCATCTGCAATCGCCCGCCGAGGCGCGGCGGTTCCTGCAGCGCTGGCCACCGCAATGAAAAAGGGCCGGGGGAAACCCCGGCCCTTTGCTGTCTCTCAGGCAGCCATCACTCGCGGTTGCCCATGAACTGCAAGAGGAACATGAACAGGTTGATGAAGTCGAGGTAGAGGTTCAGCGCGCCCATGATGG
>DAIOGH010000010.1:0-120198 GCA_036745335.1 Paracoccaceae bacterium | reverse complement strand
TCAGGCCGTTCAGCAGGTTCCTGTCATCGGCGCAGGCCTGTTTCCAGCCCTTGTTGGCCAGGGCCAGCATGAAGGGCAGCGTGGCATTGCCAAGCGCCTGGGTCGAGGTGCGGGCCACGGCGCCCGGCATGTTGGCCACGCAGTAATGCATCACGCCATCGACGTCATAGATCGGGTCCTGATGGGTGGTGGCGCGCGAGGTCTCGAAGCAGCCACCCTGGTCGATGGCCACGTCCACCAGCACCGAACCGGGTTTCATGGTCTTGAGTTGGGCGCGGCTGATCAGCTTGGGTGCCGCAGCACCGGGGATCAGCACGGCACCGACCACCATGTCTGCCGTCCTGATCAGATCAGCCAGCGCACCGGCACTGGAATATTGCGTCACCAGCTTGCCGTGGAAGATGTCGTCCAGATAGCTGAGCCGGGGGACCGAACGGTCAAGCACCGTGACCCGCGCCCCCATGCCGACCGCAACCCGCGCCGCCGCCGTGCCGACGACCCCGCCGCCGACGATCACCACATTGGCAGGGGCCACGCCCGGAACGCCGCCAAGCAGCACGCCCGACCCGCCATTGGCCTTTTGCAGCGTCCAGGCCCCGACCTGCGGCGCAAGCCGCCCCGCCACTTCGGACATCGGGGCCAGAAGCGGCAGGCCGCCGCGGGCATCCGTCACCGTTTCATAGGCAATGCAGGTCGCACCCGAGGCCAGCAGGTCGCGCGTCTGGTCGGGATCGGGCGCAAGATGCAGATAGGTGAACAGGATCTGACCCGGACGCAGGCGCTTGCGCTCAACGGGCTGGGGTTCCTTGACCTTCACGATCATGTCGGCCTTGGCGAACACCTCATCGGCGGTATCGGCGATCTTCGCGCCGGCGGCGATGTAATCGGCATCGGCAAAGCCCGCCCCGATGCCTGCGTTCTTTTCCACCAACACCTCATGCCCATGGGCGATGGCCTCGCGTGCCGCGTCGGGGGTCATCCCGACGCGAAATTCCTGCGGTTTGATTTCTTTCGGGCAACCAATCTTCATATGTCTCTCCCTGACCGGCGGGGCTGCATAGTGGCCCCGTCTTGTGGGGGAAAGGGTGCGGCAGAATCGGTGCCGATGTTTTCCGAATTGCTTGGCGAAACGGCAGGGGTGCGGTAGAATTTTCGACGAAAATTCGCATATCCGGGAAATTCCATCGTGGAACAGTCACTGGACGCAACCGACCGGCGCATTCTTGCTGCATTGCAGAAAGAAGGCCGCATCACCAATGCCGAGTTGAGCGAACGCGTGAACCTGTCGCCGTCGGCCTGTCACCGGCGCGTGCAGCGGCTGGAGGAAGAGGGCTTCATCGCCGGGTATGTGGCGCTGGTCGATGCGCGGCGGCTGGGCAAGCCGACGACGGTCTTTGTCGAGATCACCCTGCAAAGCCAGGCCGAGGACCTGCTGGATGCCTTCGAGCGCGAGGTGGCGCGCATCCCCGACATCCTGGAATGTCATCTGATGGCCGGGACGGCGGATTACCTTTTGAAGATCGTAGCCGAGGACACCGAGGATTTCGCCCGCATCCACCGCCAACGGCTCAGCCGCCTGCCGGGGGTGCGGCAGATGCAGTCCAGCTTTGCCCTGCGCGAGGTGCTGAAAACCACGGCGCTGCCGGTCTGATGCAACGGGCAGTTCATTGCGTCTCTGGCGCAACAGGCCGCTGATCGTGGCAGGGGCAGGACTTGTCCGATCCCGGCAAGACAGCCTAAGCGAGGCAGACGCGCCCCAGGCGCGGATGGAGATTTTATGTCTGAGCTTGTGTGACAGGGCTCTCTGACACCCAGAGAGCCGCATGACCTGATCGCCGTCAGCCGCAGAGCGGCTGGCAGGGTTTTTGCTTGTCATCCGGGCATCCATGAATATCTCACGTCTCGAACAACGTGCGCTGCACGTTCTGGCCCTTGGCGGCCGTATCATCCATGACCGCGGCAATGGCCGCAAAATCACTGAAATCCTGTGCCTGACGCGCGAAGGCATGGTCCTGTCGGACTGCACTCTTGGCGTCTTTCAGTCGCTGCGCCGCAAGCGGCTGATCGAATCGCGCGACGGTGCGCCCTATCGCATCTCGATTGCCGGGCGGCGCGCTGTCAGGGCGCAACTGGACAATCAGGGTTAGCGTCGGAAGATCGGGCCGGGCATTCGCGCCCGGCCCCTTGCGCTGGGCGGCCGTAACCGCCAGAATTCCGTCCCGCCGTTGCGCGAACGGCAAGTGTTCAGGGCAGGTGACAGGATGGCAGATCCGGTTTCTCAGGCGGCAGAGGCCGCACATCACGGTTTCGACATGGTGCCCATCGTGGTCTTGCTGGCCGCAGCAGTAGTGGCGGTGCCGATCTTCCGGCGTATCGGGTTGGGCTCTGTGCTGGGCTATCTGGCGGCGGGGCTGGCCATCGGCCCCTATGGCCTTGGCTTTTTTCATGATCCACAGGCGATCATCCATGTCGCCGAACTGGGCGTGGTGCTGTTCCTGTTCATCATCGGGCTGGAAATGCAGCCCAGCCGCCTGTGGGCCATGCGGGGCGAGATTTTCGGCCTGGGTGCCTTGCAGGTGGCGCTGGCGATCTTTGCGCTGATCTGGGTCGGCATCCTTCTGGGCTATCCGGTCGAGGCAAGCTTTGTCGCAGGCACCGGCTTTTTGCTGACCTCGACCGCCATCGTCATGCAGATGCTGGAAGAACGCGGGCAGATGGGGCAGCCCAAGGGCCGCAAGATCATCGCCATCCTGCTGTTCGAGGATCTGGCCATCGTGCCCCTGCTGGCGCTGGTGGCCTTTCTTGCCCCCGGCGGGGCCGAGGCGACGCTGGCCGACCGGCTGCAAAGCGTGGCAATCGGACTGGCAGCGATTGTGGTTCTGGTGCTGGCGGGGCGTTACCTGCTGAACCCGATGTTCCGCCTGCTGGCCCGGTTCGGTGCGCGCGAGGTGATGACGGCTGCCGCCTTGCTGGTGGTGCTGGGTGCCGCCGTGCTGATGAATGCGGGCGGGCTGTCGATGGCGATGGGGGCGTTCCTGGCAGGGGTGCTGCTGTCGGAATCCAGCTTCCGTCACCAGCTTGAGGCGGATGTCGAGCCGTTCCGCGGGCTGTTGCTGGGGCTGTTCTTCCTGGGCGTCGGCATGGCGCTGGACCTGAACACCATCGCCGCCAACTGGGTGGTGATCGCCATCTCGGTTCCGGCCTTCATGGCGCTGAAGATGCTGGTGATCTATGGCGTGGCGCTGCTGTTCAAGGCCAACCGGGCCGAAGCCATCGAACGTGCCGTCCTGATGGCGCAGGGCGGCGAATTCGCCTTTGTGCTTTACGCCGCCGCCACGCAGTTCGGCATCCTGCAAACGGAATGGAACGCCAACCTGACGGCGATCATCATCATCTCGATGGTGCTGACGCCGCTGATGATCATCCTGCACGACCGGCTGCGCCCCAGGGCTGCACTCTCGGCCGAAGGGGTCGAGGATGTGACCGAGGCCGGAGAGCTGCGCGGCAACGTGCTGCTGATCGGCTTTGGCAGGGTGGCGCAGATCCTTGCGCAACCGCTGCTGGCGCGGGGGCACAGCATCTCGGCAATCGACAATGACACCGAGATGATCCAGGCGGCGGCCTCGTTCGGCTTCAAGGTCTGGTATGGCGACGGGGCGCGGCTGGACATCCTGCATGCGGCGGGGGCCGGATCGGCGGATCTGGTGATCGTCGCCACCGACAAGGCCGAGACGACGACACGGATCGTCGAAATGCTGAAACACGAATTCCCGCTGGTGCCGGTGATGGCGCGGGCCTTCGACCGCGGGCACGCGATGGAACTGATGGCCAAGGGCGCCGACTACCAGATGCGCGAAACCTTCGAGAGCGCGATTGCCATGGGGCGCGAGGCCTTGCGGCGGCTGGGGGCAGACGACGAGGAGATTGAAGAGCTGATCGAAACCCACCGCGCCCGCGACCGCGAACGGCTGGCCCTGCAATCGGTCGAAGGCATCTATGCCGGACGCGATCTGCTGCTGGGCAACCGGGACCAGCAGGCACCGGGGCACTGACCCGACTCGGGGGCCCGCATCGGGGAAAGCCTTGCGCCGGGCGCAGGGCTGGCTTGCGGCACCATGGCTTGAGAAAGGGATGCCAGAGACCTAGCTGGATGGCAGGGAGGAACCCGCGTCTTTACCGGAGGTTCCGTTGGAACACTTCATCTCTGTCTCGTCGCCGCTGCTGGCTGCCTTGCATCGCATCGGCTCTTCGGTTGCCGATGGTGCCGAGTTGATCTTCAGCGCGCACAGCCGCGTTGGTGCCCTGCATCACCTGCTGGCCACCGATGACGCGCAGCTGTCGGCGCGCGGCCTGACCCGCGACGGCGAGATTGCCCGCATTCTGGGCGACCGGCGCTGAACGCCGCTTTCCGCAGCCCTGCCGCGTGACAAAAGGAAAACCCCCGGCCGATGGCACGGGGGTTGACCTTGACGGGCCTTGCGGCCCCAGCTTTCGCAAACGTCTTAAAGACCGCCTTCGCGCTGGGCTTTCTTGCGTGCGAGCTTACGGGCGCGGCGGATCGCCTCGGCCTGTTCGCGCGCTTTCTTGACCGACGGTTTCTCGAAATGCTGCTTGAGCTTCATTTCGCGGAACACGCCTTCACGCTGAAGTTTCTTCTTCAGGGCCCGAAGGGCCTGTTCGACGTTATTGTCGCGGACGCTGACCTGCATGTGGTTGTCACCACCTTCCTAAGTTAGAGTTGCACTGATGTGCAGGCCCGCGCCCCATAGCAAAGAGGGGCGGGTCTGTCCACCTTGCTGCTGCGAAAGGGGCTGACATGGCCGAAGAAGCGACAAGACAGGCGATATTGCAGGCCGCAACGGCACATGTGCCGTTCGACGGCTGGTCCGAGGCCACGCTGACGGCAGCGGCGGCCGATTCGGGCGTGGCCCCGGCGCTGGCGCGCGCGCTGTTCCCGCGCGGCGGGGTCGATCTGGCCGTGGCCTATCACCGGGCGGGCGACCGGGCGATGGTTGCGGCGCTGGGGGCCGAGGATCTGGCGGCGCTGCGGTTCCGCGACCGGGTGGCCCGCGCGGTCTGGCTGCGGCTGGAGATGGCCGATATCGAACTGGTGCGCCGGGGCGCGGCCTTATTCGCCCTGCCGCAGAACGCGGCCGAAGGGGCAAAGGCGATCTGGGGCACCTCGGATGCGATCTGGCGCGCCCTGGGCGACACGTCCGATGACATCAACTGGTATTCCAAGCGGGCCAGCCTGTCGGCGGTCTATGGTGCGACGGTGCTGTTCTGGCTGGGCGACACCTCGACCGATCACCAGGCCACGCGCGACTTTCTTGACCGCCGGATCGAAGGCGTGATGCGGTTCGAGCAGGCCAAGGCGGCTTTTGCGGCGAATCCGCTGGGCAAGGCCTTGATCTCGGGTCCGTTCAAGGTTCTGGAAAGGATTCGTGCGCCAAGAGTGACGGATGACCTGCCGGGGCGCGGGCACAGCTGAAGGGACGAAGATGACACTTTCGCATTCCATGCTGGCGATGGAAATCATCGCCCCCGGCGGACCGGATGTGCTGAAGCCCTGTTCCGTGCCGGTGCCGGTGCCGGGCCATGGCCAGATCGTGATCCGGGTGGCCTGGGCCGGGGTGAACCGCCCCGATGCACTGCAACGGGCCGGGGCCTATGCGCCGCCGCCCGATGCGTCTCCCCTGCCGGGGCTGGAATGTTCGGGCACTGTGGTGGAATGCGGGCCCGGCGTCACCCGTTGGGTCATTGGCGACAAGGTCTGCGCCCTGCTGCCGGGCGGCGGCTATGCGGAATATGTGGTGACACAGGAAAGCCATGCCCTGCCGGTGCCCGAGGGGCTGAGCCTGAAGGAAGCGGCCTGCCTGCCCGAAACCTGTTTCACCGTCTGGTCGAACGTGGTGATGCGCGGGCAGTTGAAGGCGGGGCAGAAGCTGTTGATCCACGGCGGCACATCCGGCATCGGAACAACGGCGATCCAGATCGCGCGGGCGCTTGGCGCACGGGTGTTCGCCACTGCGGGATCGGATGAAAAGTGCAAGTTCTGCAAGGATCTGGGTGCGGAAGAGGCGTGGAATTACCGCGACCGCGACTGGTCTCATCTGATGGCGCAGGCAGGCGGGGCGGATGTCATCCTGGACATGGTCGGCGGGGCCTATATCGCGCGCAACATCAAGGCGCTGGCGCATGACGGTCGGCTGGTGCAGATCGCCTTCCTGCAGGGGGCGAAGGCCGAGATCAACTTTGCCGAGGTGATGACCCGGCGGCTGACGATCACCGGATCGACGCTGCGCCCGCAAGGCGATCTGGCCAAGGCCAGGATCGCGGCCGAGGTCGAAGCCCATGTCTGGCCTATGATCACCCGCGGCGCATTGCGGGTGGTGCTGGACAGCGAATACCTGCTGTCCGAAGCCCCGCAGGCGCATTGGCGGATCGAAACGCCGGGGCATATCGGCAAGATCGTCCTCAAGGTAGAGGAATAGGGGCCGGTTGGTCGCGCCTGCGGACCGGGACGCGAAACCGCCTGCCGCCGATTGCCGGCCCGCACAGAACAGGCGGAACGGGCACAGCCGCGACGTGAAAACGCCGTCAGCGCCCCTTGAGACGGCTGCACCGGATTGACGGTTCTTTAACGCGCATGACCCTGGCTTGGGTGATAGAACAGGATCAGGCGGGATCGGTTTTCTTCAAGTGATCTGCCCGGCGGACCTGCCCTTGCGGCTGTCGGGCCAAGTCTTGTTTCAGACCTTTTCCTTTTGGTTCCCTCGACCAGTCTTTTCAACTGACGGTCCCGCCTGCCGTTCCCAGAGCGTGTCCGACAAAAGGGGACTCCGGTTTTGGCGAAAGACGCGCGACCACGAAGAAGCCAGAGGCGGTCCGGCGCTTCTGTCAGTGGCGGACAGACTCTAGCGAACCGCTTCCAGCACGGCATCCTGCAATGTGCAGTCGCGGATCACATCCGCACCGCAGCGCCGGGGCTCCAGGTCGCGGGTCAGGCACAGGCGGACTTCCTCGATCAGCCCGTTCTTGCAGGTCACGGTGATCTGGTCACGTTTCAGGCCGGGGTTTGATTCCAGAAAGGCCCCCTCGATCACCGAGGCGGGTACTTTCAGCGTCTTCGACATCTGCGCGAAGACGGGGGGAATCGTCACCCCGGCATAGGCATCGCGCGCGGTGGCAAAGTAGTCGGGTGCCGAGAGACCCGCGCAGCGGCCGTGCTTCTTCCACTGGTAGAAGACCAGTCCCGCCCCGCCCATGATATCGGCCATGGCGGCGGTTTCCCCGCGCGTCGGGTCGCGTTCGGCGGTGCGGCAATATTGCGGCCAGCCCTTTTCATGCTGCGGCCAAAGCCCGTGCAGCACAAAGGTCAGCCCGCGCCCGGCATCGCATTGCGGATCGTCGCGGGCATCGCCCTCCAGCTCGCACCAGGCCGAAGACCAGGACAGCGACAGCACATAATAATCGAAGTCGCCCGCCCTTTCGCCATCGGCGGCGGCGGGGGCCGCCGACAGCGCGGCCAGCAGCGCAATCATCCAACGCATTTTGACTTTTCCTTCACCCCGATTGGGACTATAGGACAGGGGAATTCCCCGACATCGGAGAACTTGCGGGCCGCGCCCGCAGCCGTTTTCCCGGCCCGGAAGAGATTTGTAAAGGAGCCAGAGATGAACAAGCCGATCATGGCGCGCGCAACCGCCGTCTGGCTGGTGGACAACACCACGCTGACCTTCCGGCAGATCGCCGATTTCTGCGGGATGCACGAACTGGAAGTGCAGGGCATTGCCGATGGCGACGTGGGTGGCGGGGTCAAGGGATTCGACCCGGTGGCCAACAACCAGCTTGACCCGGTCGAGATCGAACGCGGCCAGGCCGATCCGCTGTACAAGCTGAAACTGAAATACAATGCCGCCGCCGTGGGCGAGGAAAAGCGCCGCGGCCCGCGCTATACCCCGCTGTCAAAACGGCAGGACCGCCCGGCCGCGATCTTCTGGCTGGTCAAATTCCACCCCGAGCTTTCGGATGGGGCCATTGGCAAGCTGGTCGGAACGACCAAGCCGACGATCCAGTCGATCCGCGAACGCACGCATTGGAATATCCAGAACATTACCCCGGTCGATCCGGTGGCCCTGGGCCTGTGCAAGCAGTCCGAACTGGATGCCGCCGTCCAGGCCGCCGTGCGCAAGAAGGCCGCCGAGGGCACGGTGATGAGCGATGATGAACGCCGCAAGCTGGTGTCCACCGAACAATCGCTGGGCATGGCACCGGACGAGCCGAAGATGGGGTCTGGCCTGACCGGGCTGGAGGTGTTCGGCGACGAGGAGAAGGACGACAGCCCGGCGACCGATTTTTCGGATGCCGAAAGTTTCTTCAACCTGCCCGCCGATCAGGACGACGACGAGGACGAGGACGACCACCGCCGCTGATGTGCCGGTTTCTGCCAAGAATCAAACCCCTGGGTCCTTGCCGGACCCAGGGGTTTTTCTTTGCTGCCGGGGCTGCCTGCATGACGGGGTTTGTCATTGGACCCAGCCGCGGAAACAGGGCAACATGACCCTATCGAAAGACCAAGCAACCCTCTGTTCCTGATCACTTTTCATCACCACGGCGGCGATTTCCGCCCCTCTCTTCCTCCTCCCCGGTGCCCTGGCCCCGGTCCGGCCTGTCCCCTGCCGGACCGGGGTTCTTTCATGGCGCGGGGCGGATGCCTTGGGCAAAGGCGCGGTGCAGGAATTCGGCGCTGGTGCGCAGGTAGGTTGCGACATTGGTCCGGCGAAAGATGCCGTGGCCTTCGTCATCGAACAGCATCACCTGATGCGGAATGCCGGCCTCCGTCAGTTCCCTGACCGCGACATGGGTGTTCTCGGGGCCAACGTTGCTGTCGGCCAGCCCATGCACGATCATGACATGCCCCCGGATATTGCCGATGAACCGGCCCGGAGAGGCATTGGCGTATTTCTCGGGAAATTCCTCGGGCGTGCCGCCCATCATCTCTTCGGAATAGGCGCGGCCGTGGGGCATTTCGGTGGCGTGATAGTCGATGTCCAGCCGATACATGCCGCACATCGGGATCGCGGCCGTCACCAGATCGGCGGCCCTCGTGATGGCGAACCAGCTGGAAAATCCGCCGTAGGAATTGCCCGCCACCGCCACCGGGCCGGGGATGCCTGCGGCCAGAGCAGCCTCAAGCCCGGCACGAATGTCGGCCTGTTCACGGCCGCCCCAGCCGTCTTCCTTCACCGCCTCGCGGTGGGCATAGCCGAAGCCGGTCGATCCGCGATAGTTCGGGTCCAGCACGGCATAGCCATTGGCGACCCAGAACTGGATCTTCGGGTTCAGCCAGTCTTCGGAATGCCAGGTCGGCCCGCCGTGGACATAGCCGATCAGCCCCCTGGCCGGGCCTTCGGGGCGATAAAGCCAGCCCTGCATCGGTCGGCCATCCGGCGCGGTCCAGCGGAAATCCTGCGGAGCGATGCCGGGGAAACCGTCTGCCCCCGGCGCGCGGGCGATCAGCCGACAGGTGCCATCCGCCGCGACCGCCACCAGATCATGCGGGCTGTCGGCATCATAAGCCTCGGCCAGCCAGCCGCCGTCTGGCAGGGCGGCATGGGGCAGAATCGACCGGCGGCCCGAATGGTTGGCAAGGGGGCGGAGGGTCCGGCCCTCCACCAGAACAGCGCGGGTGTTGCTGTCCTGATGATGGATGCAGACGAATGCCGGGCCGGTGCCCGCAAGAACGGAATGCGGGCAAAGCGCAGGTTCTTCGGCCAGCCAATCCACCGCGCCGGAGGAAAGGCGCAGCACGCCAAGCTTGTCGCGCCCCTGATCATCGCCGACGAAACCGATGCGGTCGTCGTCCAGCCAGACCGCCGCGACATTGTTGGTGGGGCCAAGGTTCAGCACCTCTTGTGCCGCACCCGTCGCCAGATCGACAAGCCAGAGCTGATAGCCGCCGGGTGCGCGCTCGCTCCGGTGCCACAGCAGGCGGGTGCCATCGGGGGAAAGCTGGATACCGAAATAATAATGCGGCGGCGAGTCGGCCTGGGCCAGAGCCCGGCGGGTGCCAGTTGCCAGATCCTGCCGCCAGAGCCAGGCACCTTGCGTCACCTGACCGGCGTCATAATCGAAATCGGCAAGAAAGAAGACCTCGGATCCATCGGCGCTGAAGCTGCCGCCATAGACGTAATGGCTGTTCTGCGTCGGCGTCAGCTGCATCAGGCTGCCGCTGGCACGATCCAAGAGCAGCAGATGGTCATGTTCACTGGCATGCACCGATTGCGCCAGCAGCAGGCGGCTGCCATCGGGCGAAACATCGCGGATCAGGTAATGGTCCTGCCCGTCGGTCAGCCGCTGCGGCGAGGACGATCCGTCCAGCGGCGCGCACCAGACATTCTCGGTCTCGGTCAGGCCGGACCAGCACCAGAAGGCCCACCGGCCATCGGCGCTGGCGTGGATGTTCGAGATCAGAGGCACTTCGGCCCAGTGTTTCGCAAGATCGGTCATGTCAGCTTTCGATGAAATGGCAGGCGGCAAGGCGGCCCGAGGCGACCTCGCGCAGTTCGGGCCTTGTGCTGCGGCAGATGTCGGCGGCCATCGGGCAGCGGGTGGCAAAGACACAGCCCTTGGGCGGGTTCAGGACCGAGGGCAGTTCACCGGGCAGTGAGGTGCCGACCCGGCCCCGTTCGCGGCGCGGGTCGGGTTCGGGAACGGCCTGCATCAGCGCCTGACTGTAGGGATGCAGCGGGCGGGCGTAGAATTCCGACCGCGGGGCCTGTTCGACCACCCGGCCCAGGCACATCACCATCACCTCATGGCTGATGTGGCGGACAACGGCCAGGTTGTGCGAGATGAAGACCAGTGCCAGGCCCATCCTTTCCTGAAGGTCCATCAGCAGGTTGATGACCTGCGCCTGGATCGACACATCCAGCGCCGAGACGGGTTCATCGCAGATGATCATCCTGGGCCGCCCGACGATGGCGCGGGCGATACCCACACGCTGCGCCTGCCCGCCCGACAGTTCATGCGGGTAACGGTCGGCGAAATCGGCGGACAGGCCAACCTGTTGCAGGGCCTCGACCGCACGGGCGCGGGCCTCCTTGCGGCCAAGGCCCGGCTCGAACGTCGCCAGCGGGCGGCTGACGATCTTGCCAAGGGTCATGCGCGGGTCCAGCGCGGCGATCGGATCCTGAAAGATGATCTGCATCTCGGCCCTTCGGCGGCGCAGGTCGGGGATGCGGGCCATATCCTCGCCCTGCCACAGCACCTCGCCCGCCGAAGGTTCGATCAGGCGCAGCAGCGCGCGGCCAAGGGTGGACTTGCCGCAGCCGGATTCGCCGACGACGCCAAGGGTTTTCCCCGGTTCCAGCGTCAGCGAGACATCATGGACGATGGGCAGGAAACGCGGAGAGCCGAAAAGGCCGGTGCCGGGCACGCGATAGCCGACGCCAAGGTTGCGGGTTTCCAGAAGGGTCATGCCGCGCCCTCCGACAGGTGGCAGGCCGATCGGCGGCCCGGCCCAAGGCTGCGCAACTCATGCAGCGTCGGGCGCGTGCTGGCGCAGACCGGCAGCCGCACCTCGCAGCGCGCGACGAAGGGGCAGCCTTGCACGTCGCCGCCGCCCGAACGCGGCGTGCCGGGGATGGTGCCAAGCCGCGGGGTCAGCGCGGTTTCCAGCCGGGGCATCGCCGCCAGCAGGCCGCGGGTATAGGGATGGGCCGGGGCGTCGAACAGCTGTTCGGCGGGGGCCTCTTCCATCACCCGGCCGCCATACAGAACGGCCACCCGGTCGCACAGCCGGGCAACGACGCCAAGGTCATGGGTGACAAGGATGATGGCGGTTCCGGTTTCACGCGCCAGTTCGGCCATCAGGTCCAGCACCTGCGCCTGAATGGTGACATCCAGCGCCGTGGTGGGTTCGTCGGCCAGCAGCAGCTTTGGCCGCGCCAGCAGGGCCATGGCGATCATCACCCGCTGGCGCATCCCGCCGGAAAATTCATGCGGGTAACGCCGGGCGCGGTTGGCGGCATCGGGAATGCGCACCCGGTCCAGCATCCGCACCGCCTCGGCCCGCGCCTGCGACTTTGACAGGCCGGCATGAACGATCAAGCCTTCGGCAAGCTGGTCGCCAACGCGGATATAGGGGTTCAGGCTGGTCATCGGGTCCTGAAAGATCATGCTGATCTGCGATCCGCGGATGCGGTCCAGTGCTTTCGGCGGCAGAGCCAGCAGGTCCTGCCCCTGAAACAGCGCCTGCCCGCCCAACGTGCCGTTCGACGCCAGAAGCCCCATCAGCGCATAAAGGATCTGGCTTTTGCCGGACCCGCTTTCGCCGACGATACCCAGGGTTTCACCGGGCGAAAGATCAAGGCTGACGCCATCGACAGCGACCGAGGTGCCCTTCGGCAGACGGAAGCGCACCGTCAGGTCGCGCAGGGACAGAAGCGGATCAG
Organism: Paracoccaceae bacterium; assembly: GCA_036745335.1. Lineage (GTDB taxonomy): Bacteria > Pseudomonadota > Alphaproteobacteria > Rhodobacterales > Rhodobacteraceae > Pseudogemmobacter. Next base: position 107,740 of record DAIOGH010000010.1, on the reverse strand, counting down.
CGGTCATTGGGGTCGAAGGCATCGCGCAGCCCGTCGGCTATGAAGTTCAGGCAGAACAGCACCGCGGCCAGCAGGCCGCCGGGCAAAAGCAGCAGGCGCAGGTCGGTGTCCATGGCGGACGTGCCGGTCTGGATCAGGTTGCCCCAACTGGCCTGCGGCTCCTTGATGCCGATGCCCAGGAAGGACAGGAAGGATTCCGACAGGATCACCTCGGGGACCAGAAGACTGCCGTAGACGATCACGACCGAGATGCAGTTCGGCACGATATGTTGCAGCACGATCCGCCCGCCGGTCATGCCACCCGCCCGCGCGGCCTGAATGAACTCGCGCTGTGCAAGGCTTTGCGCCTGCGCGCGGACGATGACGGCGGGGGTCAGCCACAGGGTAAAGACGATGGCGGCGAAAAGCGAGATGTTGCCGCCGCCGAACAGCAGGCTGAGCAGGATGACAAGGATGACATAGGGAAAGCCGTACAGGATCTCGACCAGCCGCATCATCAGCCCGTCCAGCCGCCCGCCGACATAGCCCGCAACCGCGCCGTAAAGCACGCCGATCCCGCCCGCGACCAGCGCGCCCAGAAAGCCGATGGTCAGCGAGACCTGCCCCCCTTCCAGCACCCGTACGAACAGGTCACGGCCAAAGTCGTCGGTGCCGAAGGGATGGATCGACAACAGGTTGATCGGGGCCGAGATATTGTCAAAATCCGCGTCTTCCCCGGTAAAGGGAAAGGCATGGGGGCCAAGGAAGCACAGCAGCACGATGGCGGCCAGAACCCAGACCGAGATCATTGCCAGCCGGTTCTGGCGGAACCGACGCAATTGCAGTTGCAGGGTCGAAGCGTGACGGGTTGGGGCGGTTTCGGGGGTGGAAATGTCACTGGGCATTGCGCAACCTCGGATCCATCCAGGCCCGCAACACATCGGTGCCGATGTTGAACAGGATCAGAAGCCCGCCGTACAGCAGCGTGATGCCCATCACCAAAGGATAATCGCGGTTCAGCGCCGCATCGACGAAATGCCGCCCCACGCCGGGCAGGGCAAAGACCGTCTCGATCAGGACCGAGCCGGTGATGATTGAGGCCGTGGCCGGGCCAAGATAGGCAACCACCGGCAGAAGCGCGCCTTTCAGCGTATGGCGCAGCAGCACCCGCCGCCCGCCGATGCCCTTGGCGCGGGCGGTGCGGACATAGTTTTCGCGCAGGGTTTCGATCATCGACGTGCGGGTCAGGCGGCTGATATAGGCGATGTTGGGCAGCGCCAGCACAAGGATCGGCAGGATGACCGACCGCATCCCTTCGTTCCAGCCACCAACCGGCACCCAGCCCAGCTTCAGCGCGAAGATCACCTGCAGGACCGGACCGATGACAAAGATCGGGATGGCGATGCCGATCACGCCCACGGTGCCCGCGACATAATCGGTCAGGCCGTTCCGCCGCAGCGCCCCCACGATGCCCAGCGCGATGCCCACCAGGGCTGCGACAAGGATGGCCCAGAAGCCGATGGTCAGCGAATAGGGCAGGCCCGACGCGATCAGGTCGTTGACCGAATAGTCGCGGAACCGGGTCGACGGGCCAAGGTCGAAGCGCAGCACCCCCCAGACGAAGCGGCCGAACTGCATCCAGATCGGCTCATCCAGATGAAAGGCGGCTTCGATATTCGCCTGAACCTCGGGGCTGATCTTGCGGTTTCTGGAAAACGGCCCGCCGGGGGCCAGACGCATGACGAAGAAGGTCAGCGTCACCAGCGCCGCAAGGGTCAGCGTGCCGTTCCAGAGCCGTTTGCCGACGAAACGCAACATGGTGTCACCTTGCCTGAAAGAGGCGGCGCGAAGGCCGCCCCCTTTGGGTCACTCCAGCTTCAGGAACTGGCTGTTGTAATAGCCGGCGCCAGAAGGCTCCCACCCCTTGACCTTGGTGCTGACCAGACTGCGCGCGGCCTCGATGGCAATCGGGGCAAACAGGAAATCGTCCAGCAGGATCTTTTCCGCCTTGGCCAGCTCGGCATCGCGGCTTTCCTTGTCGGGCTTGGTGGCCGCGACATCCATGGCAGCGTCGTATTCGGGCTTCACCCAATGATAACCCGGATCGGTCGAGGGGCGCATATAGGCAAGGAAGGTTTCCGGTCCGGCGAAATCGCCGATCAAACCATCGGCAAACACATCCCAGCCACCGGCATAGAATTCATCCAGCCAGGCCTTGCGCTCCATCGGTTTCACCTCGGCCTGCACGCCAAGCACCTGTTTCCACATCAGGGCCACACCCTGCGCCAGCCGCACGCGGTCTTCGGCAACGGTTGTGACGATGGTCAGCTTCAGCGGGTTGTCGGGGCCATAGCCGGCCGCGGCCATCAGTTCCTTCGCCTTGGCCTCGCGTTCAGCTTGCGTCAGATCGGCACCGGGCATCTGGGGCCCTTGGTAATCGGGATCAAATCCGCCCGCGAAGGCATAGCTTGGCACCGCGCCCGCCTTGACGATCTTTTCCTGCAGGACCTCGCGGTTGATCGCATAGGCCAACGCAGTGCGGACATTGATGTCCTGCAGCGCCGGAACCTGAAGGTTGAAGCTGTAGAACGTCACCTCGGTCGAGGGCGAGATGAAGACCTGATCCGGGATCGTCTCTTTCACCACCTCGATCTGGTTGACCGGAATGTCATAGGTCACATCCAGCTCACCGGCCTGAAAGCGTTTGAACTCGGTCGAGACATCCTCGGTAACATAATACTTCACGAAGGGGATCGAGACATTGGCCGCGTCCCAGTAGTTCGGGTTCTTCTCCAGCAGGATATGGCTTTGCGGCACGACCTCCTTGATGACATAGGCACCGTTCGACACAACTTTTGCCGGATCGCCGAATCCGGCCGGGCCATTGGCCTCAAGGCTGGGCTTGTGCAGGGGCGACATCTGGAACGCCCCCATCAGATACAGGATATGCGGGCCGGGGGTTTCCATCTCGATCACCACGGTGCGATCATCCGGGGCGGTCACGCCAAGCGTGGCGATATCTGTGGTCTCACCGTTCGCAATCGCCTCGGCGCCTTTGATCTTCACCGTCGAATAGAAGTAATATCCCTTTTCCGAGATCGTCGCCGGATCCAATGTGCGGAACACGGTGTTCACATAGTCCTGCGCGACCAGCGGATCTCCGTTCGACCATTTCAGCCCCTCGCGCAGATGGAAGGTATAGGTCTTGCCATCCTCGGATGCTTCCCAGCTTTCGGCGGCACCGGGGATGATCCCGCCGCCGGGGCCAAAGTTGACCAGCCCTTCATAGGCATCCATCAGAATCCATCCCGTCGCACCGTCGAACACGACCTGCGGATCAAGGGTGGACCATTCCGATCCCATGCCGCGGTCCAGCGTGTCGTCGGCCATGGCGGCCGTGCCAAGCCCGACGGCCAGCGCCGCACTGGCGAGCAAGAGGCCAAGTCCTTTCATCTTCATGTTCATCTCCCTGTTCTTTTGCTTGTGTCTTGGCTTTTCGATCAGTCGGACAGCAGGTCCCCCTGCCGGACGGGCGTGTCGCCCGCCACATGGGCCAGCCCCTGCCCCTTCAGGCAGAACGGCCACAACTCGCGCCGGAACAGCAGGCCCGCATTGGGGGCGGTCACGGGCAGGCGGCGACGGGTCAGGGGATCGCTGACCCAGGCGATGGTTTCGCCTGTCGCCACCTCGGCCCCCGGCTCATGTGCCCAGGTGACGATTCCGCCCTGCGGGGCAAAAGCCTCGCCCGCGCCGGCCAGCGGGCATTGGCGGGCGGGCGGATGGGCCGGGGCCGGGGTGCCGGTGACGACACCGACCGCCCCCAGAAAGGCCATCAGGTTTTCGGCGTCCTGCCGTCCCTGGGCATCCGTCACATCGCGCTGGCCACGATATTCCAGCGTGGTGGAAAAGGTCGGCTGGTCGATCGGATGATCGGCGAAGCGCGCCTGCAAGGCCCGCCAGGGCACGGTATGCGCCTCGTCAAAGGCATTGCCGCCGGACAGATCCTCGATCAGCGCCAGCGCCGCCCCGGTGGCGCGGCCGAGAAGATCGGCAATCTCGGGGCGCGCGGTCGAGGCGTAGAAATGCAAGAGCGCAACATGGTCGCAATGCAGGTCCAGCACGACGTCGGCATCATGCGACCATTGCAGCAGGCGGATGCGCAACTCGTCCCCTTCGGTCAGCGGCTGCTGTTCGGCCAGCGCCGCGGCAAAGGCCGCCCGGATGATCCGCGTGTTCTCGGCCTTGTCGCCGGTCAGCCGCCCCGCCAGCGCATCGCCCGCCAGCACGGCCAGCTCCGCGTAGCCCCGGTTGAAGTTACGCATGGTTTCAAGATCTTGTCTTCCCTGCGGCTTGCCGTGCAGCCATTGCGGCAGGCCGATGGGATTGGCAAAGGGCACCATGCAGACCTGCCCAGAGATCCGCCCCTCGGCCTCGGCCCGGTCCAGCAGGTCCATCAGGTGCCACAGGACAATCGCGCCCGGCATCTCGTCGGCATGAAGCGATGCCTGAAGATAGACCTTTGTCCCCGCCTGCCCACCCCACAGATGCCGTGTCAGGCTGCGGCTGGTGCCGGGGCTGATCGGGGTTAGGGCAAGGCTCTCGGTCCTCATGCCGTCCTCTGTCGGTTCAGGGGCCAGACTGCGCGGCGACTGACAGCCGAGTCAATGGACATCGTCACCCTCCATCGGGCCAAGGACCGGCTCCAGCAGGGACCGGGCCGCAGCGCGGGCGCGGGTCGCATCATAGGTTTCGGGGTCGATGCATTGTTCCAGCCATTGCCCGTCCACCAGCGCGATGACCGTGGCGGCCATGGCGGCCGCATCCACCTTCAGCCCGCGCGCATGACAATGCTCTTCGATGGCGGATTCCACCACGGCACGATAGCGGCCATAGTTCCGCCGATGCGCCGCACGCAGATCGGCGTTGACGGCAACCTCTCCCCACAGCGCCAGCCAGATGTTCAGCGCGCCCTGGCCATGGCTTTCGGCATCGAACATCACCTCCAGCAACTCGGGCAGCGGCAGCGGATCATCGCGGCCGGGCGGGTCGATCTGGCGCAGCATCGGCTGGTAGGCGGCCTCGTAGACCGCGGCCAGCAACCCGTCCTTCGACCCGAAATGATGTGCGATCAGCCCACGGGACGCCTCGGCCCGCTTGCAGATGTTGTCTACCGTAAACGCAGTGATCCCCCCGGTCGCCAGACAGTCCAGCCCGGCCTGCACCAACATCGCGGCGCGTTCCTCGGCCGCATAGCGGCGGAATTTCGGCGCGTCAGATGTGGTCACGCGGGATCGCCCTTTGCCAGTTGCGCCGACGAATCTCGCTGCCGTTTTCGGTGATCACGGTTTCCGCCGTCAGGTGGAAATGCGTCAGGTCGCAGGTCATCCGCGCGCGGCTTTCATGGGTGAAGGTGCCGTCGCGGCGGATCTGGTCCACCCGATAGGCCAACGACATTTCGGCCGACAGCGGATCGCTTTCGGTGATCTGATACCGCGCGAAACCGTCGCTGCGCTGGCGGATGCCGATGTCGGGAAATTCGTGGTCATAGGTCCAGCGCGGGAAATCCACCGTGATCCGGCCTTCCAGCAGGTCGCGGGTGATCCGGCGCGGGCTGGCCGGGGCGACGGGATGGTCGATGCAGGGCACTTCGGGGGCGGCTTCGGGCGGGTCGAAGGCGCGCAAATCTGCATCCTCGGCCCGCAGCGGGCGGACCGGCAGGGTCAGCACCGTGGCCCCGGTGTCGATCGTCAGCGTCACCGTTTCGGGAGAGGGCCAGGCAATCGGCCAGTAGGTTGACGACAGCGACAGGCCGATGCGGTGCCCCGCGGCAAAGGCATGGGCGATGTCGTCCATCTCGACCTCGACCGTGATCTCCTTCCCCGGCACCAGGGCTTGCGGCCGGTCATGGCCCTGCCAATGGGTCAGGTTCATCAGGCCCACAGTCACACGGGTGCGCGCGCCGTCCGGCGCCACATCGGTCAGCCGCGCCGCCGCCAAGGCCAGCGGCCTGTCACTGGCCACCCGCAGCGTAAGTTTCGGCGCCCCCAGAATCTCCAGCCGTCCGGGCAGCGGGTCCGACAGCCAGACCAGGGATCCCGCGTCATCCTCGCGCTGGTCGGTCGGCCAGTCGGCATCAGCGCCATAGCGGCCAATCTCTCCCGCCGCCATGCCGACCCAGAGCGGCGAGGCGATCCGCGCCGTGCCGGGCTGCGGCGCGTGGCCGAGCGCGCTGCCCGAGGGGAAATACTGCCGCGCCTCGATCCGGGGCGAGGGCCATTGCTCTTCGCCCACCCAGCGGCCGGGGCGTTCGGTGTAGCAGGTCCTGGGCGGCAGCCCCTCCTGCATCCAGACCCGCAGCGCCGGTTCCCGCATGACCCCGGTATCGCGCCCCTTCATCCAGTGGTCGCACCAGCGCAGCACCTCTTGCAGCCAGCCGATCGCCGGTTCCACCGTCACGTCATGCGGATAGGAATGCGCCCAGGGGCCGACCAGCCCGCGCACCCTGTCCGGGCCAAGCCCCGCCAGCAGACGCGGCACCGCTTCGGAATAATTGTCGGCCCAGCCCGACACCGCATAGACCGGGATCTGGATGGCGCTGAAATCCTCGCACACCGAACCCTGTTTCCAGTAGTCGTCGCGGCACTGGTGATCCAGCCAGATCAGGCCCCAGGGATCGTTCGCCTCGATCCGGTCCAGCCACATCTGCCGCCATCTGTCACCGTGAAGCGCAGGGTCCGGCGGCAGGTCCATGCCCGCGACCATGGTGCCCGACCAGTCCAGATTGTCCTTCGACAGGCAGCCGCCGATGTAATGCACGTCCGTGGCATAGCGGTCATCGGTGAAGCCGACCGCGATCACCGTCTTCAACGCGGGCGGCTGGCGCGCGGCGATCTGCAAGCCGTTGAAGCCGCCCCAGCTGATGCCGATCATGGCAACCTGCCCGTCGCACCAGTCCTGCGCGGCGATCCAGCCGATCACATCGACGCCGTCCAGTTGCTCTTGAAGCGAATATTCGTCGTAAAGCAGTCCCTCGCTTTCGCCGCTGCCCCGGATGTCGACGCGAAGGCAGGCATAGCCATGCCCCGCCAGATACATGTGCAGCCCCTGGTCGCGGGTCCGGGTGCCGTCGTGTTTGCGGTAGGGCAGGTATTCCAGAATCGCAGGATGCCTGCCCGTCGCTGGTCGCCACAGCTTCGCCGCAAGACGGGTGCCATCGGGCAGCGGGATGAAGACATTCTCCTCGACCTCGATCTGATGCGGGAACTCCGTGCGAATCCGGGCCAAGGCGATCTCCATTCTGTTGAACGACCATGCAACAAGGATAGCCAATCTGTCAAACCTTCAAGCCAGCTTGACCGAATCCTTGCAGCCCTCTTACTATACATTCGTTCAGCAAGGAGTCGCCATGTCACGGAACCCCCGCTACGACATCCTGTTCCAGCCGGTGCAGATCGGGCCGAAGACCGCGCCGAACCGGTTCTTTCAGGTGCCCCATGCATCCGGCATGACCAATGCCAGCCCGCATGTGCGGGCTGCGTTCCGCGGCATGAAAGCCGAAGGCGGCTGGGGCGTCGTCTGCACCGGGGCCTGTTCGGTGCATCCATCCTCGGACGACAGCCCTTTCCCCAATGCGACGCTCTGGGACGATGCCGACATCAAGGCCCATGCGCTGATGACCGATGCCGTCCATGCCCACGGCGCGCTTGCGGGGGTGGAGCTGTGGCACGGCGGGGCCGCTGCGGTGAACCGGACCACCCGTTATGCGCCACTGTCGCCCAGCGGCGTGCCCTGGATGGCAACCCATGTCGGTTTCATGACAGCAGCCCGACCCAAGGTGATGGATGCGCAGGACATCCGCGATCTGATCCGCTGGCATGCCGATGCGGCAAGACGGGCGGAACAGGCGGGCTTCGACATTCTCTATGTCTATTCCGGTATGGGCTATCTGCCCTATCAGTTCCTGTTGTCGGACTACAACCACCGCAGCGATGCCTATGGCGGATCGGTCGCCAACAGAACGCGCCTGACGCTGGAGTTGATCGACGCCGTGCGCGAGGCGACGGCAGGCCGCTGCGCCGTGGCCCTGCGGGTGTCGATGCAGGAGTTGCGGGCCCGGCCGTCCGAGGTGGCGGAAAGCGAAGCGCATGAGGTGATGGGCCATCTGAAGGATGCGCCCGATCTGTTCGACGTGAAGATGGATTATTCCGCCTTCGACTGCGCGCCCAGCCGGTTTTCGCCCGAAGGCAGCCACGAACCGATGATCGACTTCATGAAGAAGGTGACGGACAAGCCCGTGGTCGGCGTCGGCCGCTTCACCAGCCCCGATACCATGGTTTCCATGGTAAAACGCGGCGTGCTGGACCTGATCGGCGGTGCCCGGCCCTCGATCGCCGACCCGTTCCTGCCGACGAAGATCAACGAAGGCCGCGAGGAGGAAATCCGCGAATGCATCGGCTGCAACATCTGCATTTCCTCCTGGCATGATGGTGTCTGGGTCCGCTGCACCCAGAACCCGACCGCCGGAGAGGAGTTCCGCCGCGGCTGGCACCCCGAGAAGATGGCCAATGACAGCGCAGGCACGGTGCTGATCATCGGCGGCGGTCCGGCGGGGCTGGAAGCTGCGCTGACCCTGGGTCGGCGGGGGTTTCAGGTCTCGGTCACCGAAGCACGGCGCGACTTCGGCGGGCGGCTGCTTTGGGAAAGCACGCTGCCCGGCCTGCGGCAATGGTTCCGGGTGGTGGATTACCGTCTCGGCCAGTTGCGGCGGATGGAGAATGTCACGCTTTACGCCGAAAGCCCGATGACGGCGCAGGATGCGCTGGCCTTCGGCGCGGATCACATCATCGTCGCCACCGGCGCGGACTGGGACCGCGCGCTTTGCGGCCCGAACGAGATTCCCGAAGGCCGGGCCGAGGGGCCGGGGGTGTTCACACCGACCGATCTGGCGGCGGGGAAGATACCGCAAGGCCCTGTCATCGTTCACGATTTCGACAATTACTATATGGGATCGGCGGTCAGTGAGTGGCTAACGGACAAGGGGCTGCCGGTGACGCATGTCACCACGGCGGGCAATGCGGCGGCCTGGGGATTCATGACCAACGAACAGCCGCAGGTGCATCAGAGCTTTGCCCGGCGGGGCATCGGCTTGCGGACATCCGAGCGGGTCGTGTCTTTCGAGAACGGCAGGGCCCGGCTGGCGCATATGCTGTCGGGGGCGGAAAGCGAGGTCGAGGCGGCGTCGCTGGTGATCGTCGGCACAAGGGCCGCGCGCTCTGCCCTGGCCGAGGAGTTGCGGGCGCTTGGTGCGGCTTCGGCGCATCTGGCGGGGGATGCCCATGCGCCGGGAGCCTTGGCGCATGTCACCTATCACGCGCATAAGACGGCGCGGGAGCTGGATGCCAAGCCATTGATCCGGCGCGATTTCGCGGTGCCGGCATGAGCCGCCGCCCCGCCCGCGCCCCGCTGGGCATTGCGCAACGCCCCTTCGGGCAGGTGCCGCGCCACCTTGGCCCGGTTCAGGCGATCAGCGCCGATCAGGTGGAGGCGATCCATCAGGCCGCGCTGACCGTGCTGCGCGATACCGGGATGCGCGTGCTGGAGGATGGCGCACGCGACCGCTATCGCGCGGCGGGGGCCATGGTGGACGGATTGATGGTGCGGATGGACCCGGCGATGGTGCAGGACCGGCTGAAGACCGTGCCCGCCACCTTCAGCCTGGCGGCGCGCAACCCCTTGCACTCTTTACGTTTTGGCGGGCAGGATACGGTCTATGCCTCGGTCGGCGGGCCGGCCTATGTGATGGATCTGGCGGGCGGGCGGCGCGAGGGGACGCTGGCCGAGATGGAGGATTACCTGCGGCTGGTGCAGGTGTTGAACGTGATCCATCAGGAAGGCGGCGGGCCGTTCGAGCCGATGGACCTGCCCGCCCATACCCGCCATCTGGACATCTATGCCGCGCAGGTCCGGCTGTTGGACAAAAGCTGGCAGACCCAGACCCTTGGCCGCCGCCGCACGCTGGACGGGCTGGAGGCCGCCAGAATCGGCATGGGGCAAAGCCTTGAAACCATGCGGGAAAATCCGGTCCTGCTGGGGATCATCAACACCAATTCGCCGCTGCAACTGGACATTCCGATGGCCGAGGGGCTGATCACCCTGGCCGAACATGGGCAGGTGAACGTCATCACCCCTTTCACCCTGTCCGGGGCGATGGCGCCGGTGTCGCTGGCGGGGGCGCTGGTGCTGCAACATGCCGAGGCGCTGGCGGGGATCGTGCTGACCCAGATCGTGCGGCCGGGGGTGCCGGTGATGTATGGCGGCTTTACCTCGAACGTGGACATGCAGTCGGGATCTCCTGCTTTCGGGACACCGGAATATTCCATATGTTCAATAGCTTCTGGCCAGTTGGCACGGCATGTGGGGGTGCCGTTCCGCAGCTCGAACGTCACCTCGGCCAATGCGGTGGATGCGCAGGCGGCCTATGAAAGCATGATGTCGCTGTGGGGCGTGACCATGGGCGGCGCGCATCTGGTGGAACATGCGGCGGGCTGGATGCATGGCGGGCTGACGGCCAGTTTCGAGAAGCTGGTGCTGGATGCCGAGATGCTGCAGATGGTGCAGGCGATGCAGCAGCCGATGTCCACCGACCCTGCCGAACTGGCGCTGCAGGCGATTGCCGAGGTCGGCCCCGGCGGGCATTTTTTCGGGACATCCCATACACTTGAGCGGTATCGAGACGCATTCCACCGCCCCCTGCTGTCGGACTGGACGGCGCATGAGGCGTGGAAGGCGGGCGGGTCCTTGCGGACGGTCGAACGCGCGGCGGCGCTGTGGCCAAAGCTGCTGTCCGAGTATCAGGAGCCGAAGCTGCCCGAGGACCGGGCCGAGGAACTGGCCGCCTGGGTGGCCCGGCGCAAGGCCGAGGGTGGTGCGCCGATGAACTGATGGGGGAAATCGCGCAAGATGCCGGGATAAAAGAAAAATCCGGGTATGGCCCGCGTATGATCCTTGTATGGTTCGCGTATGGCAAACGTATGGCTGTTGCGGCAGACTGTAGGTATGAAACTGCTTGCCTTGCCTGTCCTGCTGACCCTTGCCGCCCCGGCCTTGGCCGAACCGTTGACCATTTCCGCCACCGTCGATCAGGCGGCCGGGGACGGCGGCTTCGCTGCGGTCGAGGGCTTTGCCAGCCAACTGCCCCACTTTCCACAGCGGGTCAGAATTGACCTGACGGTGAGGCCCGATGCGAATGGCAAGCTGGGAGTCGCGCTGATCGGGAATGATGCCAGCACGGCCACCGATCTGGATTGTCAACACGGCCATGGCTTTGTCGGCGGCGGCTATAGGGAAGTGATCCTGCCGCTGCAATCGGTCTATCCGCATCTGACAATGACGGTGCGGCTGAACGGGCTGTATGAATCCGATGGTCTGGTGATGGCATGCGAGTATTCGGGCGATGGGCCCGCACAGTTCCGGTTGCAGGGGGAATTCGTGGTCAGCATGGCCACGATCCCGACAGCCTATAGCGTGGTCATGTCGGCGCGGGTGGTGGAGTAGGCGGCGGAAGAAGACGCGCGTGCAAGGGCCGGGAGTCTTATGGGAAGGGTCGTCGTTGACGGCTGCACGCCAGCGGGGGAACCGGCGACGAGAAGACGACACCGCGTAAGAGGCACCTAGCCGTGCTTCACCATCACATGCCGCACGACAGTGTAATCCTCCAGCGCATAGGCGCTCATGTCCTTGCCGTAGCCGGATTGCTTCAGCCCGCCATGGGGCATTTCGTTGGTCAGCATGAAATGGGTGTTGATCCAGGTGCAGCCATAGCGCAGCCGCGCCGCAGTGGCCATGGCGCGGCCGACATCGCGGGTCCAGACCGATGAGGCAAGGCCATAGTCGCTGTCATTGGCCCAGTCGACGGCCTGATCGACATCCGCGAAGGGGGTGATGGACACGACCGGGCCGAAAACTTCGCGCCTGACGATCTCGTCTTCCTGTTTCGCGCCAGCCACCACGGTCGGGCGGTAGTAGAAGCCCTGATCCATCGCCTCGCCGCCGGTGGTGATCTGGATATGGTTCACCTCGCGCGCGCGGTTGACGAAACTGGCCACCCGGTCGCGCTGGCGCTGGCTGATCAGCGGCCCGATTTCGTTCAAGGTATCATCCTCGGCGCCAAGGGTGATCGAGGCGGCGGCCGAGGACAGATCGGCGACAAGATTGTCGTAGATCTTCTTCCCGGCATAGACGCGGCAGGCGGCGGTGCAATCCTGCCCGGCGTTGTAGAAGGAAAATGCCCGCAGCCCTTCGACCACGGCGGCAAGATCGGCATCGTCGAACACCAGGACCGGGGCCTTGCCGCCCAGTTCCAGATGGGTGCGCTTGACGGTTTTTGCGGCGGCATCCAGCATCTTGCGCCCCGTCGCCACATCGCCGGTCAGGCTGATCATGTCGACGGCCGGATGATTGATCAGATAGCTGCCGACGGTCTGGCCGCGCCCGGCGATGACATTGACCACGCCTTCGGGCAGTTCTTCAGCCAGGATGCGCGCGAGTTTCAGCGCCGAAAGCGGGGTCTGCTCGCTGGGCTTGAACACCACGGTATTGCCGCCGCCGATGGCGGGGCACAGCTTCCAGGCCATCATCATCAGGGGATAGTTCCAGGGCGCGATGCTGGCGATGACGCCGACCGGATCGCGGCGGATCATGCTGGTGTGGCCGGACAGATATTCGCCCGCCAGCGCGCCGGTCATGCAGCGCACGGCCCCAGCGAAATAGCGAAAGCAATCCACCACGGCGGGCAGTTCGTCATTGCGGGCGGCATTGATCGGCTTGCCGCAGTTCAGCGCCTCCAGCGCGGCAAAGCTGTCAGCCTCGGCCTCGATCCGGTCGGCGATGCGCAGAAGGGCGGCGGACCGTTCGGCCGGCGTGGTGCGCGACCAGAGATCAAAGGCGCGGCGGGCGGCGGCAACCGCGCGGTCGACCTGGGCGGTCGAGGCTTCTGGCACCTCAAGGATCAGCGCGCCGCTGCGCGGGTTCAGGATCGGCTCGGGCACTTCCTGCCCGGCTTCGAAGGCGGCGCCGATCAGCAGTCGGGTGTCCATGGCGGTCCCTTTCATTTTCCGGCGCCTGCGGTCTCGGACCCGCCGCGCGTCAGGTAATAGGCTGCAAGGATGGGCAGGAAGGTCGCCGCAAAGACCAGGATGGCGACGACATTGGTGACGGGCCGCTGCCGGGGGCGGATCAACTCGTTGTACATCCAGATCGGCAGGGTGGATTGCTGGCCGGCGGTAAAGGTGGTGACGATCACCTCGTCGAACGACAGCGCAAAGGCCAGCATCCCGCCCGCCAGCAAGGCCGAGCCGAGGTTGGGCAAGAGGATATGGCGGAAGGTCTGGAAGGCATTGGCACCAAGATCGGCCGATGCCTCCAGGATCCCGCCCGACAGGCGGCGCAACCGGGCGACGGCATTGTTGTAGACGATGACGATGCAGAAGGTGGCGTGACCAAGCACGATGGTCCAGGTGCTGAAGGGGATGTCCATCACGCCGAAGGCGCTGCGCAAGCTCATGCCGGTGATGACGCCGGGCAAGGCGATCGGCAGGATCACCAGCAGCGAAAGCTGGTCGCGGCCGAAGAACCGGGCGCGGGCCATGGCGGCGGCGATCAGCGTGCCAAGGATCATCGCCAGCGCGGTGGAGATCGCGGCCACCTTCAGCGACAGATAGAGCGGCGGCCAGATGTCCTGCCGTTCCCACGCGACGCCGAACCATTGCGTCGTCAGGCCGGGGGGCGGGAACTGGTAGCTGCGTTCCTCGGTGGTGAAGGCGTAAAGAAAGATCAGCAGGATCGGCAGGTGCAGGAACAGAAGTCCACCCAAGGCCGCGATCTTCAGGCCAAGGCTGGCGCGGGGCCCGGTGTCAGAGCGCATCGAAGGCCCCCGCGCGTTTGGCGGCCGTCAGATAGACCAGCATGATCAGGATCGGCACCACGGCAAAGGCGGCAGCCAGCGGAATGTTCCCGGCGGTGCCCTGCAGCTGATAGACCGCCATGCCGATGAAATTCGCCGAATTGCCGATGATCTGCGGAATGATGTAATCCCCCAGCGTCAGCGAGAAGGTGAAGATCGACCCGGCGATCACCCCCGGCATGGCCAGCGGCAGGATCACCGTGCGGAAGGTCTGGCCCCGCGTCGCCCCAAGATCGGCCGAAGCCTCCAGCATCGAGGTCGGAACCCGCTCCAGCGCCGCCTGCATCGGCAGGATCATGTAGGGCAGCCAGACATAGACAAAGACCATGAAGGTGCCGATGGGCGAGGTGGACAGCGACGAACTCTCCAGCCCCGGCACCGCCAGCACGCCGTCGATGATCCAGGAGGTATGGCTGCGCTCGGCCGCCCAGCCGAGGATGCCCTCCTTGGCCAGGATCAGCTTCCAGGCATAGACCTTGACCAGATAGCTGGACCACAGCGGCAGCATGACGCCAAGATAGAAGGCCGCCTTCCAGGGGCCTTTCGCATAGCGGGCGGCGAAATAGGCGATGGGGAAGGCCAGCGCGGCGCAGGCCAGCGTGACCGCCGCCGCCATCACCACGGTGCGGGTGATGATATCCAGGTTCTGCGCCCGGAACAGCTCGGCATAGGTCTTCAGGGTGAATTCTTCCTTCACCATGCCGGAAAATTCGTCGATCGAGTAGAAGCTTTGCAGCAAAAGCGCCAGGAGCGAGCCAAGATAGACCACGCCCAGCCACAGCAGGGGCGGGCTGACCAGCAGAAGCAGCAACACCCCCGGCCTGCGCCAGAACAGGCCGGTCAGCCGGTCGCCGGCCCCGCGGGAGGGAAGGATCGCGCCGGTCATGCCGCGGCCCCCCTGCCAAAGGGCCTGCGGGTGAACCCGGTGCCATGGGTATTTAGGCAAAGGTGAAAGACCTTCGCCGGTCGCGTTTTCATCTTTGCGCAAATACCCTGGGGGGAGCCGAAGGCGGGGGGCAGCGCCCCCCTCTGCCGCTGCGGCAGGGCGGAAACCGCGGCCATCATGCGCCCTCCATCAGGTGCAGCGCGGCGGGATCGAAGCGGATGGCGCGGGTCTCGCCTTCCGCCGGCAGCGGTTGGCCTGCCGGGACAAGGGCGGCGATGTCGGTGTCTCCCGCCCGGATCACCACGCGGGTGCCCGCACCCAGATAGCGCAGCGCCGTCACCGGGCCCGAAACCGGGCCGGCCGCCGCAAGGCCCACCGATTCGGGGCGCAGGCTGGCCCAGCGGGCGGGGCCGCCCAGCGCCTGGGTCAGCGCGGGCGGCAGCACGTTGGACGAGCCGACGAAATCGGCGACGAAGCGGGTCGCCGGGCGGTCGTAGATGTCCTGCGGGCTGCCGATCTGGGCAATGCGGCCGTCGTTGAAGACGGCCAGGCGGTCTGCCATCGACAGTGCCTCGTGCTGGTCATGGGTGACGAAGACGAAGGTCAGGCCCAGCTTGTGCTGCAGGCTTTTCAGTTCGTCCTGCATCGCCTCGCGCAGCTTCAGGTCCAGCGCGCCAAGAGGCTCGTCCAAGAGCAGCACCCGCGGTTCGTTCACCAGCGCGCGGGCCAAGGCGACGCGCTGGCGCTGGCCGCCCGACAGCTGCGCGGGCTTGCGGTCGCCGTAGCCGTCAAGATGCACCAGCGCCAGCATCTCTTCGGCGCGGGCATAGCGGGCGGCGCGGGCCATGCCCTTGACCATCAGCCCGTAGGCGACGTTGTCGCGCACGTTCAGATGCGGAAACAGCGCGTAATCCTGAAACACGGTGTTGACGTTGCGCAGAT
Organism: Paracoccaceae bacterium; assembly: GCA_036745335.1. Taxonomy (GTDB): domain Bacteria; phylum Pseudomonadota; class Alphaproteobacteria; order Rhodobacterales; family Rhodobacteraceae; genus Pseudogemmobacter. The sequence goes on along the minus strand of DAIOGH010000010.1, from coordinate 91,973 downwards.
GCGGCGGGGTGCGGCTGACATCCTCGGCGAAGATGCGGATCGCACCGCCCGTGGGCTGCTCAAAGCCCGAGATCAGCCGCAGGCAGGTGGTCTTGCCTGAACCGGAGGGGCCAAGCATGGCAAAGAAGCTGCCTTCGGCGATGGTCAGGTCCACCCCGTCCACGGCCTTCACCGGGCCGAAATGGCGCGAGACATTCTGGAATTCGACGGCTGCGGTCATGGGTCATCCCTGGGCTGCGCCGGTCGGGGCGCAGCGCTGGCGAAGGGAAAGGTGCGCCTGAAGGCGCACCCTGCGGGTCTGCGGTCAGCGGCCGCCGATCACGCCGATGTAATCGGACACCCAGCGGTAATAGGGCACGCAGGCCCCTTCGCCCTGGCCGCAGTTCGATACCGGAGTGGTCCAGAACCGGATCTTCTCGAAATCGTCCATGCCGTTGGCGTGGCAGCTTTCGGCCGTCGACATGCCCGAGCCATCGGTGCAGGCGGCGGGAACGCTGGGGTTGGCACCGAACCAGACCGCAAGATCGGACTGCAGGTTCGAGGATAGGGTATGTTCCATCCACATATAGGCGCAGTTCGGGTTCTTGGAATCGACGTGCAGCATGGTGGTATCGGCCCAGCCGGTCGCGCCTTCCTGCGGGATCACCGAGGAAATCGGCTGGTTTTCCCCCTGCAGCAGGTTGCGCTGGAACGGCCAGGAGCCGGAGGCGACAACGCCTTCGTTCTTGAAGTCGTCGATCTGGATGAAGGCATCGTGCCAGTAGCGGCTGACCAGCCCGCGCTGCACGCGCAGAAGATCCAGCGCCGCCTTGTACTGATCCTCGTTCAGTTCATAGGGCGAGGTGATGCCCAGTTCCGGCTTGTGGAACATCAGGTATTGCGCGGCATCGGCGATGTGAATCGGGCCGTCATAGGCCTGCACCCGGCCCTGGTTCGGCTTGCCGTCCGGCAGGTCCATCGGTTCGAACACCACGTTCCACGAGGTCGGCGGTTCCTTGAACACTTCGGTGTTGTACATCAGGACGTTCGGCCCCCACATGTAGGGCACGCCATAATGCACGCCGTCGACGGTATGCCAGGCGGCATCCTTCAGCCGTTCGTCGAGGTTCTTCCACGACGGGATCAGGTCGATGTTGACCGGCTGCACCCGGCCCCCGGCCACCAGACGCAACGAGGCGTCGCCGCTGGCGGTGACAAGATCGAAGCCGCCTTCGTTCATCAGGGCGACCATTTCATCCGAGGTGGCGGCGACCTTGACGTTGACCTTGCAGCCCGAGGCGGATTCGAACTTTGTCACCCAGTCGAATTCCTTCATCGTCTCGCCGCGTTCGATGTAACCGGCCCAGGCGACGATGTTCACCTGTCCTTCGCCGGCACCGATCTCGGTGATCTGGGCAAAGGCCGGGGTCAGGCCGGTCAGGGCGCAGAGCGCCGTGGTGGCCATGAGTTTCATGGATTTCATCTGGAACTCCCTGTTTCGTTGGGGCGGGCAGCCGCGTGACGCCGGATTCCCGGTCATGGCGAAAGCCTATGGCCCGCCGGGCATTTCGCAATAACAAAACGCGGATGCTTTCATTCGGTTTTTCCGATGGGTTGCGGATGGAAATGTCAGGGATGACAGGGCCCGCACACATGTTACTTTGGGGCAGGATCAAACTGGGGGATGGCATGAAACGGCTGATCGGTGCTTTGATTGTACTGCTGCTGGCAGTTCTGCCGGCAAGTGTGGCGCTGGCGTGCAGCCAACCTGCCGGGGCGAAGGCGATCGAGGCCGAACTGGTGGGCTGGGTCAATGCCGAGCGGGCGAAGAAGGGGCTGAACCAGCTGGACAACAACCCCGCGCTGAAAAAAGCGGCGCAACGCCATGCCTGCGACATGGCGAAGAACAATTTCCTGTCGCACACCGGGTCGGACGGGTCGAAGATGCGCGGGCGGGTGCAGGGCGCGGGTTACAGATACAAGACCGCGGTCGAGAATGTGGGCATGGACAGCCGCGCGCCCAGTGCGCGGGCGATGGGCCAGAGCTGGCGCAACTCGGCCCCGCATTGGAAGAACCTGATGAAGCGCGGGCTGGACGACATGGGCGTCGGCTTCGCGGTCAGCGGCGGCAAGGTCTATTACGTCTTTGTCGGCGCCGGGAAATAGGGCCCGGAGTCTGTCCGACGCTGACAGAAGCGCCGGACCGCACTAGCTTCTTCATGGTCGCGTGTCTTTCGCCAAAACCGGAGTCCACTTTTGTCGGACAGGTTCTAGCGGCTGGCGATGGCCGACTGGGCAGATCGGATGAAATTGTGGGCGGGGCCGGACAGCGGTGCCCCGCGCCGCCAGGCAAGGCCGACCTGAACCGAGGGCAGATCGCCCGACACATCGCGGATCTCGATCCGGTCGCCTTCCAGGCTCCAGGGGCGATAGACCAGGCTGGGCAGGATGGCGAGACCGGCACCGGTGGCGACCAGTGAGCGCACGGCCTCGACGCTGCGGGTGCGGAAGGCGATTTCCGGGCGGACCGGCAAGGCGGCGGTCAGGCGGCGGGTCGATTCCTCGATCTCGTCCACCATCAGCTGAATCAGCGGCTGGCCCGCGACATCCTCCAGCGCGATGGCTTCCTGCTGGGCCAGCGGATGCCCCAGCGGCAGCCACAGTCGATAGGGCGACACCAGCAAGGTTTCGACATGCAGCGCCATCCGGTCCTTGACCGATGAGGTCAGCATGACAGCCACGTCCAGTTCGCCGCCGATCAGCAGGTGTTGCAGGTAATCGCCGTTGTCCTCGATCACGTTCAGATCGACCTGCGGATGTGCGCGGCGAAAGCGGCTGAGGATATCGGACAGCACATAGCCCGCGACAAGGCTGGTGACGCCCAGCGACAGGCGGCCGCGGGTGGTTTCCGCCTCATCCCGAAAGGCGGCGCGGGCGGTGGCGACATCGGCAAGGATCTGGCGGGCGTGGCGCAGGAAGGCGCTGCCCTTGTGGGTGATTTCCAGCCCGCGCGCCTGCCGGTCGAACAGGGTGACGCCCAGGTCATCCTCCAGCGCGCGGATCGCCTCGGTCACGGAGGATTGCGAGATCGACAGCGCGCGGGCAGCACCGGTGACGGACCCTGCCTCGGCCGCGGCGATGAAGAACTGCAACTGGCGCAGGGTGAAGGCCATCGGCTCAGCCGCGAAGGGCGGCCGGAAGGGCGGCGCAGAGCGCGGGCGTGGCGGCGGCGGCAAGCGACTGATAGGCGGCAAGCCGCGCAGGCGTGAAATGCCCGGCTTCGGCCAGCAGGTTGACCGTGCCCAGCACCGGCCCCGCGCCATCATGCACCGGGATGTTGATGCAGGAGCCAAGACCCAGCGAGGTGATCAGCGCGTGATCGAAGAAATAGCGCGCGAATTCGGGCGGAGTGTTGGCGACAAAGGTCTGGCGCCCGGCGATGCAGTGGTCATGCCAGCCATCCGCCGTCATCGGCTTGGTGCCCGAGGTGGGATATTCGGCGGAATGCGAGGTGTAGGACCGGCGAAACAGGCCCGCAGCTTCGTCCAGCGCGGTGACGGTGAAAAGCCGGGTGCCAAGCGCGGCGCAATCGGCGTGCAGGCGGGCGAAGATATCGGTCATGGCATGTCCTGGCTGCGGATCTTGGCCGCGAGAAGGGTGATCAGATCAGAGCGCGAGACGATGCCGATCAGCCGCCGGCCTTCGGTGATCGGCACGCTTTGCTGATGGCCGTCGGACAACAGCGGCAGCAGATCCGACAACCCGGCACCGGGCGGCAGGGTGGTGGCCGGACGGGCCAGATCGGCAGCGGTGGCGCTGGGATCGGCCTCGATCAGGTCAAGATCATAAAGCAGCCCGGCGAACTGCCCCGTCGCATCGCGCACCGGCAGGGTGTTGAAGCCATGGCGGCGGAAGGCCAGCGCGATGTCATGCTCGGTCGCGTCGGGCGACATGGCCACCACATCGCGCGACATGATGTCGGCGGCGGTCAGCCCGCCCAGGTGGCGGGCGGTGGCTTCGGCCTCGGCGGCCTCGAGCGCGCGGCCAAGATCTTCGGGGCCAAGGTTGGGCGACAGGCGCAGCCGGGTCAGGATGGTTTGCAGATCTTCGGCGCGCAGGCCCAGGCGGCGGTCGGCGGCGGGATCGGCCGTGCCATGCGGTCCGGTTGGGCTGGGCTGACGGAACGGGTAGACGCGGCCGGTCAGCCGGTTCCAGACGATGCCGCAGATCACCAGCAGCACCGCACCATCCGCGACGGGCGTCAGCGCGAAAAGAAGGCCGGGCGGGTGGGCCGGATCGGCGGTCAGCACGACCAGAAGGGCGATGGCCCCCGCAGGCGGGTGCATGGCGCGGGCAAGCGCCATGGCAACGATGGCCAGGGCCACGGCCATGGCGGCGGCCACCGCGGTCAGCGGCACCAGATGCACCACGGCAATCGCCGCCAGCGCCGAGACCAGACTGCCGACCACGACCGACCAAGGCTGCGCCAGAGGCGAGTTCGGCACCGCGAAGATCAGGAAGACCGAAGCCCCGAAAGGCGCGATCAGCGCCGGGGCCGGACCATGCGGCAGGTGGCCCAGCGCCCAGTTGGTAAAGGCCAGCGCCAGCCCGGCCCCGACGGCGGCCCGCAGGGCATCGTTCCGGTTCGGCGCGGGCATCGCGGGCAGAAGGCCGCGCAGGATCCGGTTCATGCGGCGGCACCCTGCCAGCGGTCACTTTCCAGCACGCACCAACCGGGGCCGGAATCGGGCGGCGGCGCGGCTTCGCCTTCGGACAGCCACAGCTGGATGTGATCCGGCTCGCCCGGCGCATCGGCTGCCGCCATGATCCGCCAGGTCAGGCGAAAGCCTTCCTCAAGCAGGCCCTCGGCATAAAAGGCGATCTCTTCGGCCTCCAGCTCTTCGGCCGGGGCATCGGGCCAGCCTTTGGCATGCCAGAACACCAGCGCCTCGATCCCCGGATCACGGGCGGCAAGACGCGCCAGCGGGGCCAGGAAGGTCTGGGCAGGGGTGGGGGCGGGCCTGGCGCGGGGCATGGGTTTCCTTTGCGGTTGCAGCGCAGGGTGGGGCGACGGGCGGGCGGCGTCAAGCGGGGCTGGTCCGGTGCCTGCGGCTTGTCCTCGGCGCGCGCGCCTAGCGTCGGGTCAGCGCGATGCGCAGAAGGCAACGTTCCATCAGCGCCATGCCCGGCGCACGGGACGCAGAGCGCAGCGTCAGATCGGCCTCGACCAGCTGGGCGATGGCACCTTCCAGAAGCTTCATCGGCCAACCCTTTGCCTGTGCCATCATCTGATCGCGCCGGGGGCCGAAGGCGCGGGCCTTCATCAGCCCCGATTGCAGCCCGCCCGGATCGGTGGTGGCGATGTGAAGGCTGCGGAAGTGCCGCAGCGCGCCGATGCAGATCGCCACCGGCGTCATCCCCTGCCCTTCCAGCCGCCGCATCAGAAGGCCGATGTCGCGGGCCCGCCCCTCGGCCGTGGCGCGGATCAGCTCGTCCACCTCGGTGTCGATGGTGGCCGGGGCCATGGCGGCCACCTCTGCCGGGGTCAGGGGCAGGGTATCGCCGTGCTTGTAAAGCGCGATCTTCTCCAGCGTCTGCCGGAAATCGCCGGGGTCCAGCGACCGCGACAGCGTGGTCAGGTCGGCCATCGCCTCGGGGGAAAGACCGGTCAGCCCGGCCTTCTTCAGCTCGGCCTCGATTTCCTCGCGGCTGGGCGGTTCGTCGTAAAGCCCGATGCAAACGGCATTGGGGGCCTTTTCGAACAGCGTCTTCAGCGGGCTTTTCCCGGTCAGCCCGCCCGCGGTGACGATGAGCGACGCATCGCCCGGCTGCCACTCCTTCAGCGCAAGTCCGATGGTTTCGACCAGCCCGTCGGTCGCATCCTCGACAAAAGCGACGCGGGGACCGGGGAAGAAGCCGATCTCCTTGATCGCATCCAGCAAAAGTGCGGCATCCTTGCGCAGATCGGCGGCCGCGATGCGCGACAGCCGCATTTCGCCTTCGCCCGCCGGGCCGATCAGCGCGGCGATGGCCTCTTGCCGTTTCAGCGCCACCCGCATCGGATCGGCCCCGAAGATCAGCAGGCCCGCGCGGGCCGGATCGGGCCGGGCACAATAGCGCGCGGCTTCGGCCCCCTTCAGGATCACGGCAGTTTCGCCGCCTCGGCGATCAGCCGGGCGATCACCTGATCCGCCAGAAGCCGCATCAGCCGATAGGCGGCATCCTCTTCGGCGGCCAGCCCCGCCACGGTGGACCCGGTGGCGGCATAGGAGGTGAAGCTTTGCACGCGCCCGCCGGTGATGCGCTGGCCGGTGCCGGTGTCCGAAAGCGTGTAGTCGATGGCCCCCTTGAGGTTATACCGGGTGATCCGGTTGTCGGTCGTCACCCCCACGCCCACAGATTCGGTGGCGATGGTATAGGCCAGGTCAAAGCGGTGAATCTCGGTGCGGCCCAGCCGTTCCTCGATCCGCTCGACGAAATCGAAGGCGTTCTTGTCGGCGGGATCGGCCAGCCGCACCGCGCCCATCAGCTTTGTCGCCGCCCCGCCCGGCGCATAGGCCGGGGCAAAGCCGCAGGCGGCCAGCCCCAGCAACGGGGCCAGCGGCATCAGCAGGACGGAACGGCGGCTAGGCGACGACATTGATGATGCGCCCCGGAACGACGATGATCTTCCTGACCGGATTTCCGGCCAGGAACCGGATCACATCCTCGTTCGCCAGCGCCAGCTTTTCAACCTCGGCCGCGGGCATGTCCTTCGGCACGCTGATTTCCGCCCGCCGCTTGCCGTTGATCTGGATCGGCAGGGTGACGGTATCATCGACCAGCAGCGCCGGATCGGCCTTGGGCCAGGGGGCCTGGGCGCAAAGACCCGCACCGCCCTGATGGGCCCAGATGTCTTCGGCGATATGCGGCACCATCGGCGACATCAGCTGCGCCAGCGTGCGGATCGCCTGTTTCATCACCGGAGTCGAGGCATCGGCCCGCGACAGGGTGTTGGTAAAGCCATACAGCGCCGCGATGGCCTTGTTGAAGGCAAAGCCCTCGATGCCCTGCGTCACATCCTGCACCGCGCGGGCGGTGGCCTTGCGCAGCGCGTCGTCTTCGGCCCCGGTGTGATCGGCCGGCATCTGGCCGATCCGGTCGCACAGATTCCAGACCCGGTTCAGGTGCTTGTAGGCCGCCTCGGCCCCGGCCGCCGTCCATTCCACATCGCGTTCGGGCGGGCTGTCCGACATCACGAACCAGCGCGCGGTATCGGCACCATAGCTGGCGATGATGTTCATCGGATCGACGACATTCTTTTTCGATTTTGACATCTTGGCCGAGGGGATCACCTCGACCAGCACGCCTTCGTCATCCAGACCCTGAATCCAGGCGTCGACATCCGGGATCGTATCGGCCTCGGGCGGGGGGACATCGCCCAGCACCACGACCCGCCGGTCGCCGACGGCAAGAACCGTCACATCCTCGGGCAGATGATAGACCGGGCGGCCCTGTGCATCGGTGGTCTTGTAGATCTCATGCGTCACCATGCCTTGCGTGAACAGGGCATTGAACGGCTCGGTCGCCTTTGCGGGCAGATGGCCGGTGGCGTGCATCGCCCGCGCGAAGAAGCGGGAATACAGCAGGTGCAGGATCGCATGTTCGATCCCGCCGATATACTGGTCGACGTTCATCCAGTAATCGGCATCCTCGGCCACCGTCGGCGTGGCCGCGCGCGGGCTGGTGAAGCGGGCGAAATACCACGACGAATCGACAAAGGTATCCATCGTGTCGGTCTCGCGCCGCGCCGCCGCCCCGCATCTGGGGCAAGAGGTGTTGCGCCAGGTCGGATGGCGGTCCAGCGGGTTGCCGGGAATGTCGAAGCTGACGTCATAGGGCAGTTCGACCGGCAGGTTTTCCTTCTTCTCGGGCACCACGCCGCAGGCCGGGCAATGCACGATCGGGATCGGACAGCCCCAGTAGCGCTGCCGCGACAGGCCCCAGTCGCGCAGGCGGTACTTGGTGACGCCCTTGCCATAGCCCGCCGCCTCGGCATGGGCGATGGCCGCCGCCACGCCTTCGTCGCCGGTCTGCACCTCGGCCCCGGCAAAACCGCGGACATAGCGCACGCGCTCGGATTTCATCGGCACGAAGGCCGCGTCCAGCGCGGTGTCCCCGGCCCCCTCGGCCACGAAGACCGGCGGAATCGGCAGGCCGTATTTCGTGGCAAAGTCGAAATCGCGCTGGTCATGCGCCGGGCAGCCGAAGATGGCACCGGTGCCGTAATCCATCAGGATGAAATTGGCGATCCAGACCGGCAGTTCCCAGTCCGGGTTCAGCGGATGCTTCACGCGGATGCCGGTGTCATACCCGATCTTCTCGGCCGTCTCGATTTCCTCGGCCGACGTGCCCCCCTTGCGGCATTCGGCCACGAAAGCCGCCACCTTCGGATCGGCCTCCAGCGCCTTTGCCAAAGGATGATCGGGGCTGATCGCGGCAAAACTGGCCCCCATCAGCGTGTCGGGCCGGGTGGTGTAAACCTCCAGCCTGTCAAACCCCGCAGGGGCCCCCACGGTTTCAAAGGCGAATTGCAGCCCGCGCGAACGGCCGATCCAGTTGGCCTGCATCAGCCGCACCTTCTCGGGCCAGTCCTTCAACCCGTCCAGCGCCGACAGCAGTTCTTCGGAATAGTCCGAGATGCGGAAGAACCACTGCACCAGTTCGCGCCGCTCGACCGCCGCGCCCGACCGCCAGCCCTTGCCGTCGATCACCTGCTCGTTGGCCAGAACGGTCATGTCGACCGGGTCCCAGTTCACCACCGCCGCCTTGCGATAGACCAGACCCTTGTCCATCATGTCGATGAACATGGCCTGCTGCTGGCCGTAATATTCCGGGTCGCAGGTCGCCAGTTCCCGGCTCCAGTCGATCGACAGACCCAGCGGCTTCATCTGCGCCTTCATGTCGGCGATGTTGCCATAGGTCCAGTCGCGCGGATGGCCGCCACGTTCCATCGCGGCATTCTCGGCCGGCATGCCGAAGGCATCCCAGCCCATCGGATGCAGCACCGAAAACCCGCAACTGGATTTGTAGCGCGCCACCACATCGCCCATGGTGTAGTTGCGCACATGGCCCATGTGGATGCGCCCCGACGGATAGGGAAACATCTCAAGCACATAATATTTGGGCTTCGCCGGGTCGCGGCGGGCGGCAAAGGTGCCGGCCTCATCCCAGACCTGTTGCCATCTGGGTTCGATCACCGAAGGATCATAGCGCGACATCGACGGGCCTCATGCAGATTTCAGCCGCGGAATTACACCGCCGCGCAGCGAAAGGTCCACCCCTTCATCTTTGTCCAAATACCCTGGGGGGTCGCCAGTGGGGCGCCACTGGTTCAAGAACCACTGGCGACGGGGTGCAAAACCCCCGCTGCCGGCCTCACAGCTTGGAATCGCGGATCCGCAGCTGGCGGGCGCGGGTCAGGATGGCATCTTCCACCGCGCGCTGGGTTTCCACCGACACCGGGCCGCCGCCGCGCGATTGCAGGGCGACCTTCAGGCTGCGGGCATCCAGCGCCGGGTCCTGCACATAGACGGTGGCGCGATAGGCGCGGCCGCCGCCGGGCGGGGTGCCATAGCCGGTGACGATGACGCCGGTGAACGGATCGACCGATTCCACCGGCAGGAAGTTCAGCACCTCAAGACTGGCCTGCCACAGGTATTTGTTCACCTCGACCGTGGTGTTCGGGTCGTCGGCGTTCGAGAACAGGTCCCAGATCGTGCTGCGGCGCTTGTCGTCGCCGTTGGCGGCCGAGATCGCGGCGCGTTTTTCATCGGCGGCCTGACGGCTTTCGAATTCATCGGCGGTGATCACGCCATCCCGCGCGCCGCCGAACAGGCCCGATCCGCCGCTGCCGATGCCGCCGCAGCCCGCAAGCAGCAAGAGAAGCCCGGCCGACAGGGTGGCACCGAAAGGGTTCGACCGGGACGTCGACAGGGACATGAGGCTCTCCGCAAGGCTTCCGGGGCTGTCTAGCCCGTCCGCCGCAAGCGGACAAGGCTTTTCCCCCATAGCCACCCTGCACGCGCCCGCGCAACGAAGGACCGCACGCCATGCGGAAAACCCGACCGGGCGGGCCGCTTCCGCCCCGATCCGGCCCCGCGCTGCCGCACTATGGCCGGCCGGTGTCATGCCCGTGCCCCGCCCGTGCCCCGACTGTGACAAACCTGCACCATCGCCGGGCGGATTCCCCGGGTCGGGTTTGTCGGCGTTGCAATCGCGGCCCCAAGGATCGAAATACGCTGCATACCCAATTCGGATTCCCCTGGATTGGGCATCCTTGAATCAACGAGGGAAAACGATGAAAAAGATTCTTCTTGCTTCCACCATGCTGGCCGGCTCGGCTGGCTTCGCCGCTGCCGAAGTGGCTGTGACCGGCTATGCCGAAATGGGTATCTGGGACGACGGCGTCACCGACGTGCAGTTCTACCAGGACGTTGACGTGACCTTCACCATGACCGGCACCACCGATGGCGGCCTGGAATTCGGCGTTGCCGTTGACCTGGACGAAGCCGGCAAGCTGGGCAACTCGATCAACAACAACGGCACCGCTGTCTGGATCTCGGGCGCGTTCGGCAAGCTGACCATGGGTGACACCGATGGCGCTCTGGACTGGGCCCTGGCCGACATGGACGGCGGCATCACCTCGATCGCCGACGACCACACCACCTATTCCGCCTTCTTCGGCGGCGCGGACATGGATGGCGTCAGCGGCCATGACGATCAGGTCGTGCGTTACGAAAACACCTTCGGCGACGTGTCCTTCGCGATCTCGATGGAACAAGCCGACGATGAAGTTACGCCGCAAAACACCGTCGGCACCTACGACCCGACCCTCGGCATCGGTGTGAAATACAACGCCAACCTGGGCGGCACCGATGTGGCTCTGGGCCTCGGCTACCAGCGCGCCGAAGATGCCGGCGGCAAGTTCTCGGCTGTCGGTGTGTCGGCTGCGGCAACCTTGGCCGGCGGCTTCACCGGCAAGATCGGCTACATTTCGTTCAGCGACGCGACCTGGGATTCGCACCTGGGTCTGGAACTGACCTACGCTTCGGGCCCGGTCGCTGTTTCGGCCAACTACGGCAAGGTTGACCTGACCGGCGGCGGCGAGTTCGACGGCTGGGGTCTGGCTGCGAACTACGATCTGGGCGGCGGCGCCAAGGTCATGTTCGGCTATGGCGACGACGAAGACGCCGGTGGCGTCAAGACCTGGTCGCTGGGTCTCGGGATGTCGTTCTGATCGAACGATCACCTGATCGGGAAAGGGCGGGCCAGTGGCCCGCCCTTTTCCTTTGCCGCGTCCGGTTCCTTCCCTTTGCCCGCCGTGCCGGATAGGCTGCGCGCCGATACCGATGGACAGGACGCCAGACATGCCCAAAGCCCCCACCCATGCCCCGTCGGCCGGCGATGTAAAGGCGGCCTATGCCAGCGGCATGGCGGCGGTTCAGGCCGGTGATTACCCACGCGCGATGGAAATCTTTGGCGCGATCCACGACGCCAACCCCCGCATCCCCGAGGTGGAATTCCAGATTGCCCGGCTGTTCACCGGCGCCGACCGGCCTGACCGCGCCCTGCCCCATGCCGCCGCCGCCGCAACGCTGGCCCCGGCGCAGCCCGCCGTCTGGGCCGCCTTTGCCGATGCGGTGGCGCTGGACGGATCGGCCGGGACGCGCAAGGAATTCCTGCGGCTGCTGAACGCCTCGCCCCTGCCCGCCCCGCAAAGGGCGGCCCTGGCCGACAGGTTCGGCGCGGGATCGAAAGGCACCCTGCCGCCCGGCGGGCAGGCGGTAAAGGCGGCACTGGCGCGGCTGACCACATTGTTCAACGCCCGCAGGATGGCCGAAGCCCTGGCCGAAGCCGACCGCCTGCTGACGCAACACCCCGATTGCGCCATGGCCCACAGCATCCGCGGCTCGGCTCTGGCCGCGCTGGGCCGGGGGGATGATGCGCGCCGGGCCTGGAAAAAGGCGGTGCTTCTGGCCCCCGATCTGGTGCAGGCGCTGGCCGGGCTGGGGATGCAACTGGCGATGGACGGCAAGCCCGCCGCCGCGATGCGCTGGCTGGACCGCGCGCTTGCGCTGCAACCGCAGTCGGCCGAAGTGCAGCGCACCCGCGGCAACGAGCTGACGAAGCTGCGCGATTATCCGGGGGCCCATGCCGCCTTTGCCGATGTGGTGCGGCTGACACAGCGCAAGGCCGCGCTGCCGCTGATGATGCTGGCGCAGGCCGCGGGCCATCTGGACCTGAACAACGAGGCCGAAGCCACCTTTGCCGAGGCTGTGGCCCTTGAACCGGGCAATCCGGCGATCCGGTCGGCCTATGGGCTGTTCCTGCAACGGCTGGGCCGGTTCGACGAAGCCGAACCGCAGCTTCTGGCCGCGATGGAGGCCGCGCCCAAGATGGGGGAACCTTACCGCCTGTATGTCTCGGCCAAGAAGATGCAGCCGGGCGATCCGCTGCTGGCGCGGATGGAAGGGCATTTCGCCGACCCCGCCACAAGCGAAGCCGACCGCCGGTCGTTCGGCTTTGCCATCGCCAAGGCGCTGGAGGATGTGAAGGATCACGGCCGGGTGTTCGATTTCCTGGACCCGGCCAATGCGCTTATGCGCAAGGCCTATCCCTATGACATCGCCGAACGCGAACGGCAGGTCGATCTGTTCATGGCGGCGATGGAGGGGATGGACTGGCAAGGCACGGTGATCGACGGCACCAGCGATGCCGCGCCGATCTTTGTGACCGGGATGCCGCGGTCGGGCACCACGCTGGTGGAGCAGATCATCGCCAGCCATTCGCGCGTCAGCGGCGGGGGCGAGCTAGCCGATACCTCGGTTTCGCCGATGCGGCTGATGCCGTTTGCCGGGGGGCGGCTGCGTCCGGCATCGGCGATTCCGGCCGGGGACTTCGCGCAGCTGGGGCAGGATTACGCCGCGATGATGCGGACGAAATTCCCCGAAACGCCGCAGATCACCGACAAGTCGATTCAGACCTATATGTCGCTGGGGCTGATGAAGCTGGCGCTGCCGAAGGCGCGGTTCATCGTGGTGCGCCGCGACCCGCGCGATACGCTGCTGTCGATCTACAAGAACGTGTTCCCCGAAGGCACCCATCTTTACGGCTATGATCAGGTCGATCTGGCGCGGTATTACAGGACCTTCGTTCGGATGATCGACTTCTGGCGCGAACGGGTGCCGGGCTGGTTCCACGAGGTGCAGTATGAGGCGCTGGTCGACGATCCCGAACCGCAAAGCCGGGCGCTGATCGCGGCCTGCGGGCTGGACTGGGAGGATGCCTGCCTGAATTTCCACCAGAACGCCAACAAGGTGCAGACACTGAGCGTGTTCCAGGTGCGGCAGCCGATCTCGAAAGGCTCGGTCCGGGCGTGGGAACGATACGGCGACCGGATGGCCCCGATGATCGGGCAGTTGCGCGCCGACGGCATGATCGGAGACTGAGGATGGGGCTGGCAGAGATCACGGCGCGGGTGCGGGCGGCCGAGGCAGCCGCAGGGCGGGAGGCCGGATCGGTCCGGCTGATCGCCGTGTCGAAGGTGCAGCCCGCCACGCGTGTCGAGGCGGTGCTGGAGGAAGGCCATCGCCTGTTCGGCGAGAATTATGTGCAGGAAGCGGCGCTGAAATGGCCGGCCTGGAAGGCGCGCTTTCCGGGGGTCGAATTGCACATGATCGGCCCGTTGCAGACCAACAAGGCCAAGGTGGCGGTGGATCTGTTCGATGCCATCCATACCGTCGACCGGCCGTCTCTGGCGGAAAAGCTGGCCCGGCTGGCGGATGCGCGCGGCGCATCACCCACGCTCTTCGTACAGGTGAACACCGGCGAGGAACCGCAGAAGGCAGGCGTCTTGCCAGGCGATGCCGATGCCTTCATCGCCGCCTGCCGGGGCATGGGCCTGCCGGTGGCGGGTCTGATGTGCATCCCGCCCGAGGGCGAGAAGTCGACCCCGCATTTCGCCGCGCTGCGCGGCATGGCCGAACGCAACGGCCTGACCGGCCTGTCGATGGGGATGAGCAGCGATTTCGAGACGGCGATTGCCCATGGCGCCACCCATGTCCGCGTCGGCAGCGCCATTTTCGGCGACCGCAACTATGGGGTGTGACCCGAATTTTCATCGAAAATTCGCGCCCTAGGCCAGCCAGACCCGCGCATAGGGCGGCAGGGCCAGATTGCCGTGATGGGAGTCGACCGGGCGGTCGGACAGAAGGTCATGCATCCGGCCGGCCCCGGCGGCCCTGGCCCAGTCTGCGGGCAGGTGCAGCCAGCTTTCGGTAAAGTTGAACAGGCCCAGCACGGCCCCGGTGGGCGCGGCGCGGCGAAAGGCGAAGACGCCGGGAAAACCGGTATCGAGGATCTGCACCGGAGTGGCAGCGTGCAGTTCGGGCGTGGCGGCGCGACGGGCGAGGATGGCCCTGGTGCCCTGAAAGACCCGCGCCGAGGGGCTGTCGCCCGCCCGCCCAGCCGCCAGCGCCCAATCCATCCGGGGCCGGTGAATCCAGCGGCTGTCATGGGCGTGGTCGGGCCGGGTGGTGTACGAAGGATCGTTCAGCATCGCCAGCTCGTCGCCCATGTAGATCAGGGGGATGCCGCCGAAGGCCGCAATCAGCGCATGGCCCAGCAGGATGCGCTGAACGGCCAGGTCCTGCCCCGCCGCATCGCCCGCCGCCAGCGCCTGTTCCAGCCCGGCCAGACTGGCGAAACTGCCGGAAATCCGCTTGTCCCCCGTGGCCGGATTTTCCTGAAACAGCGCGCCGCGCGCGAAACTGCCGGGAAAGCTGCCGTCGTAGAAATCGGACAGGAAGGCGCGGTGCGCGTGGCCCGACAGGCCAAGGGCCGCGGCATCCTCATCCGTCACCGCCCAGCCGATATCGTCATGGCAGCGGATATAGGTGGCATAGGTGGCATTGGTCAGCCGGTCGGGAAAATGCGTGGCCAGCACATGCGTCATCAGCCTTGTGTCGCGGGTGGCCAGCGCCGACCAGAACTGCACCATCAGGCTGTTGTGATAGGCAAGGTTGCCTTCCCTGCCGTCATGCCGGCCGCGCCCCAGATAGGGCAGCATCTCGGCCGGGGCGACGATCGCCTCTTCCAGATGGATCACCGCCGGGCAGGCGATCCGGCAGCAGGCGCGCAGGGCCTGCAAGAGCATGTGGACTTCGCGTTCCGACTGGCAGCGGGTGCCCATGCGCTTCCACATGAAGGCGACGGCATCCAGCCGCAGCACATCCACCCCCTTGTTGGCCAGATGCAGCATGATCCGGACCACTTCCAGAAACACCTGCGGATTGGCCCAGTTCAGATCCCATTGATGTTCGTTGAACGTGGTCCAGACCCATTTTCCGATGCCCGGATAATGGGTGAAATTGCCGGGGGCATTGTCGGGAAACACCTCGACCAGCGTTTCCTCAAACCGCTTTGGCATCTCATCGCTGTCAAACATCAGGTAGTAGTCGGCAAACTTCGGGTCGCCCTTCGCTGCCTTCTTCGCCCAGACATGTTCCTTGGCGGTGTGGTTCAGCACCAGATCGACGCACAGCGATATGCCCCGGTCGCGCAGCGCGGTGGCGACGGCTTCGAAATCCTCCATCGTGCCGAACGCGGGGTTGATGGCGCGGTAATCCATCACCGAATAGCCGCCATCGCTGTCGCCGGGGCGCGGCTTCAGGCAGGGCATCAGATGCACATAGGTGATGCCAAGCTCTTGCAGGTAATCCAGTTTTTCCAGAATCCCGCGCAGGGTTCCGGCGAAACGGTCGATGTAGAACACATAGCCCGCCATGCGCGGCTGCTGAAACCAGTCCGGTTGCAGGTCGCGGATCATGTCCTGCCGCTTCAGCGCGGCGGGGCGATCCTGCCAACCCTTGCGCAGGCTTTGCAACAGCGCGCCGCGAAAGGCGCCATAACCGGGCCGCTGACCATAAAGGGCGTCAAGCATCGGCCAGAGATCGGGGGCGGACCGCGCCAGACGCAGATCGAACAGTTCTTCCTCGGCGACGGGTCCGACCATGGCATTTCTCCCCAGATGCGGGCAGATTAAGAAATCCAAAGCGGTTTGGGAAGAGAATTCAGCGCACCAGAGATGCGGGGACGATCAGCCGCGCGCCAGGGGCAAGGCGGCGGGCAATCCATCGCAGATCGGCAGGCGCAAAGGCCACGCAGCCTGCGGTGGGATGGCCCGGCCGCCGCCAGCGGTGCAGGAAGATGGCCGATCCGCGCCCCGGCTGTGCGCGGGGAAAATTCCAGTCGGTGATCAGCACCAGATCATACAGGGGATCGGCACGGCGCAGCGCCTCGTGCGAAAAAGGATGCGGCGCGCGGACCTGATGGTTGTAATCGGGGTCCGCGCTGTCATCCGACCACAGATCCCCCGGCCCGATCGGCAGCGCCCAGTCCGGCACCTGTGACCGCGCCAGCCGGTCGGGGCGGTAAAGACAGCCGAGGATGCGGTGGATGCCGACCGGGGTGCCGCCGTCGCCCTCGCGCTTGTTCGCCACCACTCCGCCCCGCCCGATGGTGCAGGGAAACATCCGCCCGGCAAAGCGCAGGCCGGTGGGTGTCAGCACCAGATCGGCGGGCGTCACAGCAGATGCCCCGATTTCGTGGCCTTGGTCGCCAGATAGGCGGCGTTTTCTTCGGTCCGGCCAACCTTCAGCGGCACTCGTTCCGTGACCGCCAGCCCGCAGCCCTGCAACATCGCCACCTTGCGCGGATTGTTGGTCAGCAGCCGCACTTGGGCAAAGCCCATGCGGCGCAGGATCTCGGCCCCGATGCGGAAATCGCGCTCGTCATCCTCGAACCCCAGCCGGTGATTGGCCTCGACGGTGTCGAAGCCCTGATCCTGCAAGGCATAGGCGCGCATCTTGTTGGCAAGTCCGATGCCGCGGCCTTCCTGATTGAGATAAAGCAGCACCCCGGCCCCCTCGGTCCCCATCTGCGCCAGCGCCGCACGCAGCTGCGGCCCGCAATCGCATTTCAGCGACCCCAGAACATCGCCGGTGAAACAGGCCGAATGCAGCCGGGCCAGCACCGGGGCGGACCGGTCGGGAGTGCCGATCTCGATGGCGTAATGTTCGTCCCCGCCATCCTCGGGCCGGAAGATGTGGACGCGCCCGGCTCCGGCGGCGGCCATCGGCAGGCGGGCGGCAACCACCTCGTCCAGCGGCGACAGGCGGGCCAGTTCGGCGGCCACCTCGTCCAGCCGCAGCAGGGTCAGACCCTCATCCCCCGCCAGCGACAGCGGATGCGCGACCCTGACCAGCAGGACGGCGGGCAGAAGGCGGGCCGATTTCGCCAGCAGCAGGGCGGCGCGGTGCAATGCGGCCGATCCGTCGCGCAGGGGGCGCAGGGGGCCCTTCATCGGCACCCTCAGATCATCGACCGGATCGGCCAGCGCCGACAGCCAGTCCAGCGCCGCGCCGCCCGGCACGGCCACGCGCAACAGATCCCCGTCATAGGCCGGGGTCTTCAGCGTCGCCGCCCGCCGTGCCGTCAGCGCAAGCTCCGGCACGCCCAGCCCCCGCAGGGCTGCCAGCCGCGCACCATCCAGCGCCTCGACCGCCACCGCCAGCGCAGCTTCGCCCCCGCCCGTCAGCACGACGGGCACCCCCATGCGCAGATCGCCGCGCGCGCGGGTCAGCCGTTCGATGATATTGGGGCCAAGGCTCATGCCCCCGTTCTAGGCTGCCACCCGCAAAACCGGAAGACTCTGCGATCTTTCCCTTCGCCAAATATCCTCGGGGGGCCGAAGGCGGGGGGCAGACAGCCCCCCTCTCCGTCCGCCAGACCGCGGAACGATGACAATCCTGAAACATTCCCGCCCCCTGCGACACGTCGGCGTGAGGGAATTGTCGCATGTCTTGCCGGTTCCGCGATCCGGGCGCATCTGATGCGGAACGGCAAACGGAGGGCCATGATGGCACAACTTCGCAAGATCCTTCTGGTGGACGATGACGACGACCTGCGCGAGGCGCTGTCGGAGCAGCTGGTGATGACCGAGGATTTCGACGTGTTCGAGGCCCGCAACGGTGCCGAAGGCATGGAGAAGGCCAAGGCCGCCATCTATGACCTGGTGATCCTGGACGTGGGCCTGCCCGATACCGACGGGCGCGAGCTGTGCCGCCGGATGCGCAAGGCGGGCGTCAAATGCCCGATCCTGATGCTGACCGGGCACGATTCGGATGCCGACACCATCCTTGGCCTGGATGCCGGCGCGAACGATTATGTGACCAAGCCGTTCAAGTTCCCGGTCCTGCTGGCCCGCATCCGGGCGCAGTTGCGCACGCATGAGCAATCCGAGGATGCGATCTTCCAGCTTGGCCCCTACACCTTCAAGCCGGCGCAAAAGATGCTGGTGGATGAAAAGGACAAGAAGGTTCGCCTGACCGAGAAGGAAACCAACATCCTGAAATACCTGTACCGCGCGCAATCGGGCGTGGTGGCGCGGGATGTGCTGCTGCACGAGGTCTGGGGCTACAACGCCGGGGTGACGACGCATACGCTGGAAACCCACATCTACCGCCTGCGCCAGAAGATCGAGCCGGACCCGTCGAACGCCCGGCTGCTGGTGACGGAAAGCGGTGGTTACAGATTGGTCGCGTGACCGCCTGATTGTTGCCGGATTCACGCGCTATTAACGATCATGGTCCATGGTTTTCCCATAGACTGCGCTGGTTCCCCTTGCCGTGCCGGGGTCATGACACGGCATCCTCCCTGTTGGACTGGCCGGGCCCTGTGCCCGGCCTTTTTTCATCGCGCAATCGGCAGTTGTGGCGCAAAAGCCATGGCGGGCATCTAATTGGTCTTGCGTAATTCGCAAACGGCGGATGCCGTGGTATACATTGGATATTACCTCCCTGTTGGACCTCAAGCCCGGCACCCTGATTGGTCCGGGCTTCTTCTTGCGCGGGGCACTTGCGTCAACGCGCCCTTTCCTTCGCCGGCGAAGCCGGTCTAAAAGGCGCTGCGGTCCCTTTTTGCAGGTTGATGTTGAAGAAAAAGATCCTGTCCGGCTTCGTGGTTGTGGTCTCATTGCTGGCAGCCTGCGTGTCCGTGGATGCCCCTGCGCAGCAGGAAACGCCATTCGACTATCCAGACGAAGGCGTGACCCTTTCCCACGACAGCCCGGCCCTGGCCGCAGACAGTGTTGCCGGGCGGGCGCTGGCCAGCTTTCACAGGCGCGCGCCGCGCTACTTTGCCGCTTTTGCCGTCTCGGACACCGGGCTCCATGGCGAGGATCACGGGCAGCACAACCGGGCCGAGGCCGTGGCCAGCGCGCTTGATCTCTGCCGCGCGGCGGGCGGCGGCGCAACCTGCCGAGTTGTGGTCGAACGTGTTCCGCCCGGCTACAAAGAGGGGGCTGGCCTGACACTCAGCCAGAACGCGGGCAAGGCATGGCGGCGCTATCTGACAAAGCCCGGTCCCAAGGCTTTTGCCCTGGGGTCAGGTGGGGCCTATGCGTCGCATTTCAGTGGGCAACCCTTGGACACGGCCCGCCGCCTTGCCCTTCGCGCCTGTCAGAATCCATTGGAATCGGGCACGTCGCTGCCAAAGAACTGCCGTATCATCGCTTCTGAAGATTGATCCCTGAAACGGAGGCCGTCATGCCCTTTACCCTTGCGACCTGGAACATCAACTCGGTCCGCCTGCGCGAAGGGCTGGTGGCCCGGCTGATGGCCGAGGAGATGCCCGACATCCTGTGCCTGCAGGAATGCAAGAGCCCGGTCGAGAGCATTCCGCTGGATCAGTTCCGGGCGCTGGGATACGGCTGGATGGTGGCGCGTGGCCAGAAGGGATACAATGGGGTTGCGATCCTGTCGAAGCTGCCGATCACCGATGCGGGCGACCGGGACTATGCCCGGCTAGGCCATGCCCGGCATGTGGCGGCCCGGCTGGAAAACGGTGTCACCATCCACAACTGCTATGTCCCGGCGGGCGGCGACATCCCGGACCGGGCGCAGAATGTGAAATTCGGGCAGAAGCTGGATTTCCTGACAGAGATGCGCGACGCCTTCCGGGCCGACCGGCCGGAACGATCGATCCTGGTGGGCGACCTGAACATCGCCCCGCGCGAGGATGACGTCTGGAACCACAAGGCACTGCTGAAGATCGTCAGCCATACACCGGTCGAGGTGGAGCATCTGGCGCAGACGCAGGAGGCGGGCGCTTGGGTCGATGTGACCCGAAAGGACATTCCCGAGGGTCTGCTCTACAGCTGGTGGAGCTATCGCAGCCCCGACTGGGATACGGCCGACAAGGGCCGTCGACTGGATCACGTCTGGGCCACGCCCGACATTGCAAACGCCGCGCATGGCAGCCGCATCCTGCGGGGGGTGCGCGGCTGGGACCAGCCTTCCGATCACGCGCCGGTCTTTGCCAGTTTCGACCTTTAGCACGACACCCCGACACCGCGAGGGGGCGGTGCCGGGGCAAAGGGCTTGCTGAAATATCAAGGATCAAGGCTGTTCCGGCAAATCTCTGCCGCCGGTAGGGGCTGTATAGCCGGAGCGGCATTGCGGGGCTGTTCCCGGCGGAACAGGATCAGGCGAGAGCGCGTCCGACAAAAGTGGGCACCGGTTTTGGCGAAAGACGCGCGACCACGAAGAAGCCGGAGTCTGTCCGGCGCTTCTGTCAGCTTCGGACAGACTCCAGGGTGAACAGGGCAAGGCGGCCGAACGACCGGATGTCGTGGTCGCCCAAGGGATGCAGCGGGCGGCGGGTTTCCGCTGCTGCGGCCGGGCCGATGACAAGCGCGGGGCCAAGGTCCCTGGCCGCATCCTGCAACCGCGCGGCAAGGTTCACCGCAGGTCCGTGCGCGGTATAGTCGATCCGCGCGCCCGACCCCACATCGCCCAGCACCGCGGGCCCGGTTTCCACCCCGATCCGCGTGCGGCCAAGGCCAAGGGCGGGGCGCAGCGCCTCGGTCTCTGTCAGGATTTCGGCGGCGGCGCCCAGGGCGGCATCGACATGGCCGGGCTGATCCAGCGGGGCATTGAACAGCGCGTGCAGCCCATCGCCGACGATCTTGTCGATCATGCCGCCATGGCGCAGCACGATGTCGGACACGGTTGCGAAATAGCGGTCCAGCGTGGCGATCAGGGCCTCCGGCTCCAGCCGGTTGGCCAGGGTGGAAAAACCCTCGATGTCCGTGAACAGGGCGGTGATCGGGCGGCGTTCGCCCTGAAGGCGCAACAGGCGCGGGTCATCGGCCAGCCGGGCCACCACGGCGGCGGGCAGCAGCTGCCCCATCCGCGCGCGCAGGGCGCGTTCGGCGCGGAAACTGGCGGCGGCCTGCCACAGCAGGCCCGCGATCACCGCCGCCAGCAGCGCCACCGGCGGCAGCACGGGATCCAGCAGGCGGCCGGTCAGGGCATGGGCGGCAAAGCTGCCAAAGGCCCAGAGCGCGGCCCCCGCACCCGTGCCCGCAAGCGCCATCAGCGGCGGCAGGCGCAGCACCAGACCAGCGGCCAGCAGCCCGGCCAGCGCCAGAGCCAGCGCTTCGGTCAGGCCCGCTGTCGGCGGCCGCCACGGCAATTGCCCGGCCAGCAGACCCTGCGCCAGATCGGCTGCAATCTGGACCGAAGGATAAAGCGGGTCGCGGGAGGTCGGCCGCAGCCCGCCACGGCTGGGCAGCGACGACCCGACGAAGACCACGGCCCCTTGCAGACGGTCCAGCCCCTGCCCGGCCAACAGGGCGGCGGCATCCAGCGTGCGCGCCTGACGTTCGGCCCGTGTCGACGGACGGAACCGCAGCATGGCGCCGGGGTCCAGCGGAAAGGTCTGGTTCCCCAGCCGCAGCAGGGCCGGATCGCCACCGATCAGCGGCAGGGGCACGTCCTGCGCCAGACGCAGCACCTCGACCGGCAGGGCGGGCCAGGGGGCCGGGCCGGGGCGGACGGCGGCGGGCACCCGGCGGACGCGGGCCGTGTCGTCACCGGGCAGCGAGACCGAGCCGAGACTGGCGGCGGTGGCGGCAAAGGCCGGGCAGGGAAGTTCGGCACCGGGGGCGGCCCAGAAGGCAGGGGGCGGGTCGGCGACGGCCAGTGGGGGTGGCATCACCGGGCCGCCGGGTTGCGGTGACAGCAGGAAGCCCAGAACCGTGGGGGCAGCGGCAAAGCCGCCCGCAAGGGCCCCGTTCACCGGGTCGAACGGGTCGCAATTGCCGGAAAACACGATGTCCCAGCCCGTTGCGGCGGGGTCGGCCCCGGCCAGAACCCCCGCCAGACGGGCCGACGCCGCACGGGTCCAGGGCGCGCCGGTGTCGTCAACGGCGCCGATGTCCACCACCAGAACCGGCGGCCCTTTGGGCCGGGGCGCGGGGGTCATGCGGATCAGCGCGTCAAGCCCGCGCTCCTGCAGCCCGGTCAGGGCGGGCGGGGCCAGCCAGAACGCCAGCGCCGCCGCCCAGGCCAGCACCAGCACCAGTGCCGCGCTGCGCAGGCGGCGGTCAGCCCTGATCATCCGCCCCGGCCTCGGCCCGCAGCAGGGGGACGTTGCAGCGCCAGACCCCGGCCCCTTCATCCGTCAGAACGCCTTCGTCGCGGAAGTCCTGCAACACCCGGTTCACCTTGGGGCGGCTGGCCCCCAGCATGGCGGCCAGTTCGCCCTGGGTGACGGGCAGGTGCAGCGCAGGCGCTTCGGGAATGTCATCGCCGTTCAACTGGGTCAGCGCGATCAGGAAGAACCGCGCCACCCGCGCCCGCAACTGATACAGCGCGATGCTTTCCAGTTGCCCGGTGGTGTCGCGCAGCATGGCCGACAGATGCGCCAGCGCCGCGTCATAAAGCTGCGGGTGCCGCGCGGCGAGGCTGAGAAAGGCAAAGCGCGTCAGCACATGGCCGGTGGTCGGCTCGGCCGCACAGGCATCGGCCGACCGCGGTTCAGCATCGAACAGCGCCAGCTCGCCCAGCATCTCGGCCGGTCCGGCCTGGCGCAGCACCAGTTCGCGCCCCGAAGCGGTGCCCAGCGATACCCTGACGCGCCCGGTTTCGATCGCCAGAAGCCAGTCGCCCGGATCGCCGCGCTGAAAGATGCCCTCTCCGGCCGCCCAGCGGCGGGGCCGGGCGGCGGCGGCCAGATCGTCCAGCGCCTGCGGCGGCAGCGGCGCGAACATGCGAAAGGATTTCCAGAACGCGCGCGCCGGTCCTGCGGCTGTCATGGCACCTTGCCCCGTGTCATGGCCGCAGCCCGACCAGCGCAAAGGCCGCCTCGATCCGGGGCGGTTTCCATTGCGCGACGGCTGACGGCGGCTGGCCGACGGCAAGATCCACCCCGTCGCCCGCCCGCAGGGTGCGCGTCACCCCGGCGTTCGACACCGTAACCCGGCCCCGGCTGACGAAGACGGCGGGAACGCCTTTGGACGGGCCAAGGAAAAACCGGGTGCCGCGCACGCCGATCTGGCCGAATTCGGTCTGGACGGTCAGGTCCAGCGGGCCAAGCGCGTCATCCCGGTCGAAGACAAGCGCACCGCCAACCGTGATTGTGCCGCCCATATCGGCAACATAGCGGTCAAGCAGAATGCTGCTTTGCGGCCCCATGTTGATGTTCGTTTCGGTCATCAGCACCAGATGGGCCAGCGTCTTCGCCCCCGTCGTGACCAGATCGCCCTCATCCAGCCCGGTGCCCTTGCGCAACGGGCTTTGCCGCCCGGCGCGGGTCAGGATGCCGCTGCCCACCATGTCGCGCGTGGTCCCGATATTGCCCGCAGCCCTGGCCCGAAGCGGCCGCATCAGGGCGAAAGGGGCGGCAAGGGCAAGGCGGCGGGAGATCCGGGGCATGGCAATGCGGTCCTGAAAAGGGTTGCCGGAACGCTAGCAGAGCCTTGCCCCTGCGGCAACTTTGCAGCGTTCAGCCGCCCGCCATCAGGGCCTTCAGCACGGCCTGCGCCTCGGGCGCATCCCAGGCGGCATCGCCGATCAGGCGGCCCACCTCCTGCCCCTCGGGGTTGACGATCACGGTGACGGGCAGACCGGCGATGCCGATCTGGCGCGACAGCAGACTTTTGGGATCGCGCAGGGTGATCAGATGGGTGATGCCCGCCTCGTCCCAGAACCGGGTGATCGCCTCGGGCGCGTTGCGGCCGGTGGCAACCGGTACGACGGCCAGTTCGGGCATTGCCGCCTGCAACCGGTCCAGCGCGGGCATCTCGGCCCGGCAGGGTGCGCACCAGGTCGCCCAGAAATTCACCACCACCCATTGCCCGCGATAGGCCGAAAGGCTGGCTTCCTCATCCGTCATCGAGATCAGCGGCACTTCGGGCAGCGCGACCGGATCGGCAAGCGTCAGCTTTTCCATATCGCCGGTCAGCAGCGATGCCACATCCTGCGCCGCTGCCGGGTTTGCACCAAGCGCAAGCCCCGTATAAAGAACCGCCAGCAGTTTCCGCATCCCCTGCCCCTTCCGAAGGCCAATCCCATGACCGCGAACGACAAGACCAAAGCCGCCAACCAGATGTGGGGCGGGCGCTTCGCCGAAGGGCCGGACGCGATCATGCAGGCCATCAATGCCTCGATCGGGTTCGACAAGCGGCTTTACGCGCAGGACATCGCCGGATCGCGCGCCCATGCCGCCATGCTGGCGGCGACAGGCATCCTGAGTGATACCGATGCGCAGGCCATCGGGGAAGGCCTTCTCACGGTGTTGTCAGAGATCGAGTCGGGTGCCTTCCAGTTCAAGGTCGAGCTGGAGGACATACATCTGAACGTCGAATCCCGCCTGACCGAGATCGTGGGCGAAGCGGGCAAACGCCTGCACACCGGGCGCAGCCGCAACGATCAGGTCGCGGTCGACTTCCGGCTGTGGGTGCGCGACCAGTGCGATGCGGCGATGGACGGGCTGACCGGGCTGATGCGGGCCTTTGTCGCGCAGGCCGACGCGGGGGCCGACTGGGTGATGCCGGGCTTCACCCATCTGCAGACCGCCCAGCCGGTGACATGGGGGCATCACATGATGGCCTATGTCGAGATGTTCGCGCGGGATCGTTCGCGGTTTCAGGATGCGCGCAAGCGGATGAACGAATGCCCCTTAGGTGCCGCCGCACTTGCTGGGACGGGCTTCCCCATCGACCGCCACATGACCGCGAAGGCGCTTGGCTTCGACCGGCCCACCGCCAATTCGCTGGATTCCGTCAGCGACCGCGATTTCGCGCTGGAATTCCTTGCAGCCAGCAGCATCTGCGCCATGCACCTGAGCCGCTTTGCCGAAGAGCTGGTGATCTGGTCCTCGGCCCAGTTCCGTTTCGTGCGCCTTTCGGACAAATGGACCACCGGCTCCAGCATCATGCCGCAGAAGAAGAACCCCGATGCGGCGGAACTGCTGCGCGCCAAGCTGGGCCGCATCCTTGGGGCCACGGTGGCCCTGTTCACCGTGATGAAGGGGTTGGCGCTGACCTATTCCAAGGACATGCAAGAGGACAAGGAACAGGTCTTCGATGCCGCCGATTCCCTGATGCTGGGTCTTGCCGCGATGACCGGCATGGTCGGTGACATGACGGCCAACCGCGACACGCTGAAGACCGCCGCGGCCAGCGGGTTTTCCACCGCCACCGATCTGGCCGACTGGCTGGTGCGCAGCCTGAACCTTCCCTTCCGCGAGGCGCATCACGTCACCGGCACGCTGGTGGCGCTGGCGGAAAAGAAGGGCTGCGACCTGCCCGATCTGCAACTGGCCGAGATGAACGCCGTCCACCCCGGCATCACGCAGGAGATCTATTCGGTGCTGGGGGTCGACAATTCGGTGCGCAGCCGGATGTCCTATGGCGGCACCGCGCCCGATCAGGTGCGGGCGCAGATCGCCCGCTGGAACGAAGTGTTGAAGTGACAGGGGCCGCCCGACAGGCCAGCCTGCCCGTCGCCACGTCACCCGGAGGGGACCCATGCCGCGACCGATCCTTGCCCTGCTTCTGCCGCTGGCCCTTGCGGGCTGCATCGGGCCGCAACTGGGCGCCAGCGTCTCGGTCGGCCCCTATGGCACCCATGTCAGCCCGTCGATCTCGGCCGGGCTGGAGGGCGGCGGGACCGTCACCTATACTCCATGAGGATGACCATGCGCACGCCTGCCTTGCTGCTTTGCCTTGGCCTGCTGGCCGCCTGCGGTGCCGATGGCCCGCCGCTGCCGCCCGCCCAATCCGCCAGCCAGCCGGGGCTGGAGGTTTCCGGTCAGGTCAGGATCGGCATCACCGGCAACTAACCTTGTCGTCGGCTTCGCCGCTTCCCGGCCCGCGCGACGAAAAGCCGAAGGCGCATGAGGAGCCGCAATTGCGCCGCCTCTTGCCCGTGCTATAGACCGGGCAGGCACAAGAGGGGCGGCAATGGACCATTTCCAGTATCAGGGCGGCATCCTCCATGCCGAAGGCGTGGCGATCCCCGAGATTGCCGCCGCAGTGGGCAGCCCGTTCTACGTCTATTCCACCGCCACCCTGACCCGTCATTTCCGCCTGTTCACCGAGGCGCTGTCGCCGCTGCCGCATCTGGTGTGCTTTGCCATCAAGTCGCTGTCCAATGTCGCGGTGCTGAAGGTGCTGGGCGATCTGGGTGCCGGGATGGATGTGGTGTCCCTTGGCGAATATCTGCGGGCGCGGGCGGCGGGCGTGCCGGGCGAACGGATCGTCTTTTCCGGCGTCGGCAAGACCCGGACCGAGATCCGCACGGCGCTTGAGGGCGGCATCCGGCAGTTCAACGTCGAATCGGAGCCCGAGATGCGGGCAATCTCCGAAATTGCCACCGCCATGGGCGTGGTCGCCCCCGTCGCCATCCGGGTGAATCCCGATGTCGACGCAAAGACCCATGCCAAGATCGCCACCGGAAAATCGGAAAACAAGTTCGGCATTCCCATCGCCAAGGCCCGCGCCGCCTATGCCGAAGCCGCCGCCCTGCCCGGCCTGCGCATTGTCGGCGTCGATGTGCATATCGGCAGCCAGCTGACCGAGCTTGCCCCCTTCGAGGCCGCCTTCCAGAAGGTGCGCGAGCTGACGCTTGCCTTGCGCGAAGATGGCCACCGGATCGAGCGGCTGGATCTGGGCGGCGGGCTTGGCATCCCCTACACCCGGTCGAACGACTCGCCCCCGCTGCCCACCGATTACGGCGCGATGATCAAGCGTGTCCTTGGCGATCTGGGGGCCGAGATCGAGATCGAGCCCGGTCGGCTGATCTCCGGCAATTCGGGGCTGATGGTGGCCGGGGTGATCTATGTGAAGAACGGCGAGGGACGCGATTTCCTGATCCTCGATGCCGCGATGAACGATCTGGTGCGCCCGTCGATGTATGACGCCTATCACGATATCATCCCGGTGATCGAAGGGGCCCCCGGCGATCCGACCCGGCCCTTCGATATCGTCGGCCCGGTCTGCGAAACCGGCGACACCTTTGCCAAGGCGCGCGAGATGCCGCTGCTGGCGGCGGGCGATCTGGTCGCCTTCCGGTCGGCCGGGGCCTATGGCGCGGTGATGGCGTCGGAATACAATTCCCGCCCGCTGATCCCCGAAGTGCTGGTGAACGGGGATCAATTCGCCGTCATTCGGGAAAGGCCCACCTTTGACGAAATGATTTCGCGGGATAGACTGCCGGAATGGCTGTGACCTTCCGTCCCGCCGTCCGAGGCACTGCATGACCGGCAAGACCCCGCCCGAGGCCTTGAAGTCACTGGTTTGGCCCCTGCGGCTGACCCTTCTCGGCCTGTGGGCGGAACGGATCGCGCGGGCGTTCTGGCCGCTGTGGACGATCCTGCTGCTGACGATTTCGGCGCTGGCCTTCGGGGCGCAGGACCATGGCCCGCTGATCTGGGTGCAGATCGCCGCCGGTGTCGTGGGCCTTGGCACGCTGGCCGCGCTGTTCTGGGGCTGGCGGCAGTTCCGCAAGCCCGGCCCCGCCGAGGCGCTGGCCCGGCTGGACGCCACCCTGCCCGGCCGCCCGCTGGCCGCGCTGGCCGATACGCAGGCCATCGGGGCCGGTGATCCGGCTTCGCTGGCGGTGTGGCAGGCGCATTTGCGGCGCATGGCGGCACGCGCGGCCACGGCAAAGGCGGTGGCCCCCGATCTGAAACTTTCGTCGCGCGACCCCTATTCGCTGCGCTATGTCGCGCTGACCGCGGCGGTGATGGCCGCGCTGTTCGGATCGTTCTGGCAGGTGTCTTCGGTGACGGGCATCGGCGCCGGCCCGGCCGAGGCCGCTGTGGGCGGCCCGTCCTGGGAAGGCTGGGCGCAACCGCCAGCCTATACCGGCAAGCCTTCGATCTATCTTTCCGACGTGACCGCGCCGGGGCTGGAGGTGCCGGTCGGCACCCGCATCCAAATCCGGCTTTATGGCACCGCCGGGGCACTGTCGGTCGATCAGACCGTTGCACAGGTCGCCCCGCCGGGCCCCGCAGCCGAAGGCGCGGCGCAGGCCGCTATCCCCGATGGCATGGCCGGGCTGACCAGCCTTGTCGTCAGCCAGTCGGGGCGTCTGGCCATCGAAGGGCCGGGAGGACGGGAATGGCAGATTACCGCCACGCCCGACGGGCTGCCTTCGGTCGAGGTTTCGGGAGAGATGACGCGCGAAGCGGACGGCCGCTTCAAGCAGGCATGGAAGGCGGCGGATGACTATGGCGTGGTCGCGGGCCGGGTGACGGTCAGTCTTGATCTGGCCAAGGTCGACCGCCGCTATGGCCTTGCGGCCGAACCGGAGACGATCGCTCCGGTGGTGCTGGATCTGTCGCTGCCGATGAAGGGCGGGCGCACCGATTTCACCGAGGTTCTGATCGACGATCTGTCGAAAAGCCCCCTGGCGAACATGCCGGTCAGCATGGTCTTCACCGTCACCGATGCCGCCGGGCAAGAGGGCACATCAGCCCCCTATGAGGTGCTGCTGCACGGCCGCCGCTTTTTCGATCCGGTCGCGGCCGCGGTGATCGAGATGCGGCGCGACATTCTCTGGACCCGCAGCAATGCGCCGCGGGTGGCACAGATCCTGAAGGCCGTCATCAACCGACCGGAAGATTTCGTCCGGTCCGACCGCGCGGCGCTGCATCTGCGGGTGGCGCTGCGCGAACTGGACAGGATCAAGGGCGACCTGAGCGTCGAACAGCGCGATGCCATGGCGGAAAAGCTGTGGAACATCGCGCTGATGTTCGAAGAGGGCGATCTTTCCAGCGCGATGGAACGGTTGCAGCGCGCGCAGGACCGCCTGGAAGAGGCAATCCGCAACGGGGCCTCGCCCGAGGAAATCGACCAGCTGATGAAAGAGCTTCAGCAGGCGATGCGCGACTATACCCGCGAATTGGGCGAAGAGGCGCAGCGCAACCCGAACGGGCAGCCGCAGGACGGTGAGGGCCGCGAAATCACCGGAGACCAGTTGCAGCAGATGCTGGACGAGATCGAACGGCTGATGAAGGAAGGCAAGACCGCCGAGGCGATGGCGCTGATGGAACAGCTGCGTCAGCTGATGGAGAACCTTCAGGTCACGCAGGGCCAGGGCGGCGAAGGCGAAGGCAATGGCCCGATGCGCGATCTGGGGGACACGCTGAAGGACCAGCAGGGCCTGTCGGACGATGCCTATCGCGACATGCAGCGCGGCCGCGACGGGCAAGAGCCCGGACAGGACCCCGGAGAGCTGGCCGACCGCCAGCGCGAGTTGCGCGACCGTCTGGGCCAGTTGCAGGACCAGCGCCTGCCGGGGGATGGCAGCGAACAGGGCGAAGCGGGCCGCGATGCGCTGGACCGGGCGGAAGACTCGATGAAAGAGGCCGAGCGGGCGCTGGAAGACGGCGATCTTGACAGCGCGCTGGACCATCAGTCCGACGCGATGGAGGCCATGCGCGAAGGCATGCAGGAATTCGGCGAAGCCCTGGCCGAAGAACGCCGCGACGGGCAGGAGAACGGCGGCACCGATCAGGCCGGCCGCCCCGATCCCAACGGGCGCGACCCGCTGGGCCGCGAACCGGGCGATGGTGCCCGCATCGGCAGCGACAACAATCTGGCACAGGTGACGCCGGATCAGCGCGCACAGGAGCTGATGGACGAAATCCGCCGCCGTTCCGGCGAGGCAGAGCGCCCTGCGGAAGAGCTTGATTACCTCAAGCGGCTGCTGGAGCTGTTCTGACGGCCATCCGCGGAAAGGCTGCGCGGTTCAACCTGCGCCGTTCAGCTTTTCGGTTGCGGCATTCATCATGTCGTTCAGCCACAGACGCAGGCCATCGACAAAGGCGACATAGCTTTCCATCGGCCCCTGAAGCGACGGGAATTGCGCCGACAGTTGCGGGGCCATGACATATATCGCCGCCGCGATGACCAGAAGCAGGATGACCAGGAAAAACCCGTTGCGAAAACTGCCCCGCTGCCGCGTCAGATCGGGCAAGGCGTCGATCTGGGCATCCAGTTCGGCAGTATCGCCCGGCTGCAGCGTGGAGTTGATCTCTTCGACATCCGGCAGCAGATCGCGGCGCGCGGCGGGTTTGACGGGTTCGGGCGGCGGTGCATCGGGGTCTTCGCCCTTCAGCATCGCCAGACGGCGCTGGGTGGGGGACAGGGCCGCCCCCAGCGGCGGCGGCTCCATCCCGAGATCGGGCTGCACCTGCATCTGGGCTTCGGCCTCGGCCTGACGATGCCCGGCGCGCTGTGCTTCGGTGCGGCGGGCTTCGGACTCGCGCTCTGCCTCTTCGCGCAGGACGGCGCGGACATCCGCGTCCAGTTCCTGCCTTGGTGCTGCGGCAGCGGCGGTTTCGGCCCCGATCAGCGCCGCAATCGCCGCCGCATCGGCATCGGGTTCCCTGGCATCACCATCTTCGGCGGCGGGGGGCGGCGGCGGCGGCGCAGGTTCTGGCACAATCTCCGACACTGGCCCGATCGCGGGGGCAGGCATGGGATCGGGCGCGGCTTCGGCCGTCGGCTCATCCTCTGTCTCGGCCAGATCATCGCCGAACAGCGCCGCCTCCTCTTCGGCCGCAGCCTCGACTTCGGGGCGCAGCTGGAACCAGGCGTGACCACAGGAAGAGCATTGGACATCGCGGCCGCTTTCGGGGATCGCGTCGTCCGGCACCTCGTATTTCGCATCGCAGTTCGGGCAGACCAGCCGCATATCAATTCCCCAGCCCCGACGTGCCGTTCTTCGTTGTTGTAGCAACGATATTCCGTCTCTCCAAGACTTTGTGTCCCGGTCTTGTCTAATGGTAAAGCCTCGTGCGATTGAAAGCACAACCCTTCCGGGCCATTCTGGCTTGCGGAACGGTCGAAACAAGGTGCGGGCAGTGATCGCCTTCGAGAATGCAGCCTACAACTATGGCGGAGGCGAATTGTTGTCGGAGGTCAGCCTGCGGCTGGCTCCGGGATCGTTTCATTTCCTGACCGGGCCATCGGGATCGGGCAAGACGACCCTGCTGAAGCTGGCCTATGCCGAACTTTTGCCCACCTCCGGCCATGTCACCCTGTTCGACCGCGAGGTCAAAAGCCTGAGCCGCGACGACATTGCCCGCACAAGGCGCCGGATCGGCGTGGTGCATCAGGATGTGCAGTTCCTGGATCACCTGCCGCTGGCCGCCAATGTGCAGCTGCCGCTGACCGTTGCCTCCAAAACGGGCGATCTGCGCGATCTGACCGACCTTCTGTCATGGGTGGGCCTTGGCCACCTGGCCGATGCGCTGCCGCCCACCCTGTCGGGGGGGGAACGTCAGCGCGCCGCGCTGGCGCGGGCGATCATCATGGACCCCGATGTCATTCTGGCCGATGAACCCACCGGCAACGTCGACTGGGAAATGTCTCTGCGCCTTCTGACGCTGCTGGTCGAGTTGAACCGGATGGGCAAGACCATCGTGGTGGCCACCCATGACCTGAACCTGATCCGGCAGGCCAAGGCACAGGTGGCGGCGCGCGTGCTGCGGATTTCCAAGCGCAGGCTGCAACTGGCGGGGGCGGATCTGTGACCCTGCCCCCCGCCCTGCGCCAGCTGATGAACCTGGGCAAACAGGCCGACCGCGTGGTGCCGCCGTCGGGGCACACGGCATGGCTGACCAGTTTCACCGCGGGCGCGATGACGTTCCTCTGCGTCTTCGCGCTGGCGCTGTCGCTGGCCTCGGGCCGGCTGGCCAGCCGCTGGGCCGATGCGCTGGCCCGCACCGCGACCATCCGTCTGGCCGCCCCGCCCGACCAGATGCAGGTGCAGAGCGATGCGATCCTGGTGCTGCTTGGCACCACACCTGGCGTTGCAAGCGCCCGTGCCCTGTCGGATGACGAGGCGCGCAAGCTGCTGGAACCCTGGTTCGGCCCTGATCTTCCGGTCGAGGCGCTGCCGCTGCCCCGGCTGATCGAGGTGGTCGAAGGCGATCCCGGTTATGACGGGGAAGGTCTGCGCCAGCGCCTTGCGGCCGAAGCACCCGGCGCTGTGCTGGACGACCACACCCGCTGGCGGCGGCCGCTGGCCGAGGCGGCGGGGCGGCTGCGTCTGCTGGGCTGGCTGTCCATCGCACTGATCGGCGTCACCATGGCGGCGATGATCACCATGGCGGCCAATGCCTCGCTTGCGGCCAATGCGCAGGTGATCCGGGTGCTGCGGCTGGTGGGCGCGCGCGACGGCTATATCGCCCGCGCCTTCGTGCGCCGCTTTACCCTGCGCGCCCTGTCCGGTTCCGCGACCGGTGCGCTGGCCGGGCTGATCGGCGTCGCGCTTCTGCCGCAGGCCGATGCGGCGGGCGGCTTCCTGACCGGGCTTGGCTTTACCGGCGCGGGCTGGCTCTGGCCCTTCGTGCTGCCGCCGCTTGCCGCCGCCGTGGCCTTTGCCGCCACCCGCCGCGCCGCCTTGCAAAAGCTGAGGGAATTGCCATGACCGCACTCCGCTGGATCCTGTCGCTGATCTTCATCGTGCAGATGTATCTGGCGATGGCGGTGATCGCCGTTGTCTTCGCGCCCTGGGCCCTGTTCTCGCGCCGGGGCGCACGGGTGGCCTGCAAGACCTTTTGCGCCTGGGTGATCCTGTCCCTGCGCCTTCTCTGCGGTCTCAGGTCCGAAGTGCGCGGCACCCCGCCCAGGGGCGAGGTGGTGATCGCCGCCAAGCACCAGAGCTTCCTCGACATCATCCTGATCTTCAACGCCGTCCCGGCCGGCAAGTTCATCATGAAGCGAGAGCTGATGTTCGCGCCCTTCCTTGGCCAGTATGCCCTGCGCATCGGCTGCGTTCCCGTTGACCGTGGCAAGCGCGGGGCAGCCATCACCAAGATGAAGGCCGATGTCGCCAAGGGCGCGGCCGAACCCGGCCAGCTGATCATCTATCCGCAGGGCACCCGCGTCGCGCCCGGTGCCTCGAAGCCCTACAAGGTGGGCACCGGCCTTCTGTATGAACAGCTGGGCCAGCCCTGCGTTCCGGTCGCCGCCAATGTCGGTGTGTTCTGGCCCAAGCGCGGCATCCTGCGCAAACCGGGGCTGGCGGTGGTGGAATTCCTGCCCGAAATTGCCCCCGGCCTGCCGGTGGCCGAGTTCATGGAACGGCTGGAGCGTGACGTCGAAACCAATTCCGACCGCCTGATGCGCGATGCCGGGTTCCGGGGCCGCTGATGGCCACGCAACCCGCCACCATCGCACATCTGCTGGACACCCTGTCCGACCTGCCGCTGAGCAGCCGCAAGATGTTCGGCGAATATGCGCTGTATCTGGACGGCAAGACGGTGGCCTTCGTCTGCGACGACACCCTGTTCATCAAGCCCACCCCCGGCGCGCTGGCCTTGCTGGCGGATGCCCCGCGCGGCCCGGCCTATCCGGGCAGCAAGGATTACATCATCGGGTCCGAACTCCTGGACGACCCCGACCTTTGTGTTCAGGCCCTGCGCCTCGTCTGGGCCGACAGTCCCGCGCCAAAGCCGAAGAAAGCCCGCCGAAAGGACAAGTGATGGACTGGATCACCTCGCTGGACGATCTGCACGCGCTTTACGGAACGCCGGGACAGGCGGCCACGGTCAAGGTGATGCCGGTGTTGACGCCCGCCTATCGCGCCCATATCGAACGCGCCCGCTTTTGCGTGCTGACGACCGTCGGCCCAGAAGGCACCGATGGCAGCCCGCGCGGCGATGAAGGCCCGGTGGTGACGGTTCTGGACGACCGCACCCTTGCCCTGCCCGACTGGAAGGGGAACGAACGGATCGACATCCTGCGCGACGGGCGGGTCAGCCTGCTGTTCCTGATTCCCG
This sequence comes from Paracoccaceae bacterium, assembly GCA_036745335.1. GTDB lineage: Bacteria > Pseudomonadota > Alphaproteobacteria > Rhodobacterales > Rhodobacteraceae > Pseudogemmobacter. The sequence continues at coordinate 57,809 of DAIOGH010000010.1, read as the reverse complement.
GATCGAATACCGCCATGCGGATCAACGGTACAGCCCGACTGACCGCCGACGCGGCACTCTGCGCCCGTTTCGCGCGTGACGGCAAACAGCCCCGCACGGTGGCGGTGATCGCCGTCGCCGAAGTCTATTCGCAATGCGCCCGCGCGCTGATCCGTTCCGCGCTGTGGAGCGGCGACCAGTCGGCCGGGCTGCCCACCGTCGGCGACATGCTGCGCGAGATTACCGAAGGCGGCATCGACGGCACGGTCTATGATGCGCAATGGCCCGCAAGGGCGGCGGGAACGATGTGGTAGGCCCCCCGTCATCCCCGAGGCTTTACCGGATCTGGTGCCTGCGTCGCCTGTTCCTGACCTGCCTTGCCCTGCCGCTTGCGGCGATGCTGATGCTGGCCCTGATCACCGATGCAGGCACCACCGGCACCCTTTTTGCTATTGCCACCCTTCTGGTCTGGACCATGGCTCTGGCGGCGATGCTGATCCGCTTTCCCCGCGCGACGGGCGAGGCGCTGACCTATGCCCTGACATTGTCCATCATGATCCTACTTTGGCCGCTGGCCGATTGGCTGATGGCGCAAAGCCCGCAGGGCATGACACCGCTGCATGTCCTTGGCATCGGATTTCTGGCAATCGTGGTCTTTCTGGCTCTGGTCTATCTGCTGCTGGGCGGTCTTGTCCTGCTGCTTGCAAGACCGGGCCCACGGCCGATGCTGCACCGAAAGCTCCGCCTGCGGATCGCTCTGCCACCGGAACAGGCCGTAGCCCTGCTGCGGCCCGGCCCCAACCGCAGCGATGCCTTGACCCGCAGCGGAGCGCCCGACACCAAGGGCAGGTTCCCGGTCTGGATCAAGCCGCCGAAGCTGCCCCCCGACGCCCCGCCCCCGCCAGCCGCGCCGCTGATGGTCAGCCCGGACTTCTGGCAGCAGGTCGTCGAGGAAGGCCCGCTGTCCTGCGCCACGGTGTCGGTTACGGCAAAGGGCGCGCAGGAGACGGTGCAAATCACGCTTGAACCTGCACCCGAAGGGTCCGTTCTGCATCTGCACAGCGCCGACAACATATTGAATCTGGCCGAAGCGCTGTTCTACTGGCTTGAAGATGCTGGCCGTGACCATCTTGCCGCCGTTCTGGACGAAGCCCTGGGCCACCCGTCGCGGGCGCTGCGGCTGTTGCCGCTGGATGGGCCGATGGCGTGGCTGTCGCGCAGGATCACCATGAGAGAGCCGGACGGGTTCTAACCGCTCAGCTCAGCGGGCAGTCCATCACATCCAGATCCACCGCCAGCCGCTGATCGGGGCCATAGGTCAGCCCGGAAACATTGATGTAAAGCGCCCCCCGGTCGGTGAAGATATCTTCATCGGTGACGGGCAGCGTGGTGAAGTCCCGGTCCACCTTCCAGCCCGCGAACAGGGCACAATCGGTTTCGAACCGCAGCACATAGCCGTTGAAGCGCGAGTCGTAGAACTGCCCCCGGCCTGCATGGTCGGGATAGGACACTTCCACCCGCTGAGGTCCGATCTCCACCCGCATCGGCACCACCTGCAACCCGCTGAAAACCCCCTCGGGGGCCAACTCGAACTCGACACCCTCGCCGACGGTAAAGGTCTCGCCTTCGGGTTCAAGATAGGGCAGCGCCGGATCGTCCCAGGCCGCCACGGTAAAGGTGACAAGCCGCCCCTCCAGCGTTCCGGCACCCGCAGGCGTGGCCAGGACCGCCGCCAGCAGGCCCGCACGGATCACGCCGCCAGGCCCTTCGATCCCATGGCCAGGAACTTTTCGCGCCGGTCCTTCAGGATGGCATCGCGTTTCTTGCCGGACAGGTCCTTCAGCATTGCCTCGATGGCCTTGCCGACCGCTTCCACCGCCTCTTTCGGCGCGCGTTGCGCCCCGCCGACCGGTTCGGTCACGATGCGGTCGATCAGGCCCAGCTTTTGCAGATCCTGCGCCGTCAGGCGCAGGGCTTCGGCGGCCTCGCGCATCTTTTCGGCATCCTTCCACAGGATGCTGGCACAGCCTTCGGGGCTGATCACCGAATAGACCGAATGCTCCAGCATGGCGATACGGTTCGCCGTGGCAAAGGCCACCGCCCCGCCCGACCCGCCTTCGCCGATCACCACCGAGATCAGCGGCACGCCCAGCGACAGGCATTTCTCCGTCGACCGTGCAATCGCCTCGGCCTGGCCGCGTTCCTCGGCCCCCTTGCCGGGATAGGCTCCGGGGGTATCGACCAGCGTGATCACCGGCAGGTTGAAGCGGTCGGCCAGATCCATCAGCCGGATCGCCTTGCGGTATCCTTCGGGCCGCGCCATGCCGAAGTTCCGCTCGATCCGGCTCTTGGTGTCATTGCCCTTCTCGTGCCCGATCACCATCACCGGCTGATCGTTGAACCGCGCCAGCCCGCCCATCACCGCATGATCGTCGGCAAAGGCCCGGTCCCCGGCAAGTGGGGTATATTCGCTGAACAGCGCCTCGATGTAATCCTTGCAATGCGGCCGGTCGGGATGCCGCGCCACCTGGCATTTCTGCCATGCGGTCAGCCCCTTGTAGAGATCGCGCAGCGCGGTTTCCGCCTTGCGGTCCAGCGCCTCGGCCTCTTTCGAGACATCCATCCCCTCGTTCGTGCGCGCCATCGCGCGCAACTCCTCGGCCTTGCCTTCGATTTCGGCCAGAGGTTTCTCGAACTCAAGGTAGATCATGGACGAACCCTTCATGCAGGCCCCCTATATGGCCAAAGGGGGGGCAAAGTGCAACTCTGCGCCGCGCCCCGCGCGAAAGCCCGCAACCAGGCCACGCTTGCGGCTTTCCCTTCTGCAAATATCCCCGCCGGAGGCACCGACACTGGCCTCACTTGCCCGGCCGGGAATGGCAACGCCCCGCAGCCATGGGCCACGGGGCGCGCGTCCTCCCGTTTTGCCGCGAGGGGCCTCCTCTCCCCTGGGTCGCGGCGCGGGTACGTTTGCGGATTGCCCGATCTACGGGCTTCCCTTGGGTCAACCCTGCGCAAATCCGCGGCAGGGTGTCAACGATTCACTGTGCCGATCCGGCGATGATCCCGGCCTGCCGGACGATCACTTCGGCCTGTCGCATGGATGCGATATCGACCAGCCGCCCCTTGTAGACCGCGGCACCCTGGCCGCTGGCCTTGGCAACCTCCATCGCCGCCAGAATCTCGCGCGCCTCGGTCACGGCCTGTTCAGACGGCGTGAAGACCTCATTCGCCAGCGCCACCTGTTTCGGGTGGATCGCCCATTTGCCCACCATGCCCAGCGTGGCCGACCGCCGCGCCTGCGCCCGGAACCCATCGTCATCGCTGAAATCGCCGAACGGCCCGTCGACCGGCAGCACGCCATGGGTGCGGCAAGCCGCGACGATGGCGGCCTGCGCCCAATGCCAGGGATCGGACCAGTATTTCGCACCATCGCGGTGCATGTAGTAGTTTTCCTGTGTGCCGCCGATGCCGGTGGTCTGCATCCCCATGCTGGCGGCGAAATCCGCGGCACCCAGGCTCATCGCCTGCAGGCGTGGGCTGCTGGCGGCGATCTCCTCGACATGGGCGATGCCTGCCGCCGTTTCGATGATCACCTCAAGGCTGATCGGCTTCACACGGCCCTTCGCCCGCTCGATGGCTGTCACCAGCGCATCCACGGCATAGACATCCGCCGCGCAGCCGACCTTGGGGATCATGATCTGGTCGATCCGGTCGCCCGCCTGTTCCAGAACCTGCACGACATCCTGATACCAATAGGGCGTGTCCAGCCCGTTGATCCGCACCGACAGGGTTTTCCGGCCCCAGTCGATGTCGTTGATCGCCTGGATGATGCTCACCCGCGCCTGCGGCTTGTCGTCGGGGGCCACCGAATCCTCAAGATCAAGGTTGATCACATCCGCTGCGGATGCCGCCATCTTCTCGAACAGCGCCGGGCGCGAGCCGGGGCCGAACAGCTGGCAACGGTTGGGGCGGGCAGGGGCGGCGGGCTGGAGACGGAAGCTCATCGGAAACCTCTGGGCAATCAAGTTTCATTTCTTGCCGTCAGGGCGATATATTGTTGCGCATCATGCCGCAAGGCAGAATCTTTGCAGATGCAGCATGATCACTTTGCCGCGATCCTGCAATTTTCCGGTTGATCGTTGCCGATATGCGGCAGTCATTCGGCGCCACACACTTCAGGAGCAAGCCAGACATGACCACCGGAACCCCGGCCGCGACCGTCAAGCCATTCAACCAGAAGATCCGCATCGCGGCATTGCGCATCTTCTTCCTTGTTGCCCTGCCGCTGGTGATCTTCACCCGCTCGACCTGGGAAGAAGGGTCGCTGACCTTCGAAATCCTTGAAAATCTGGGCATTTTCCTGGTGATTGCCGCTGTTCTGGGCCGGTTGTGGGCCATCCTCTACATCGGCGCGATGAAGAACCGCACCGTGATGGACGAAGGACCCTATTCGATGTGCCGCCATCCGCTGTATTTCTTTTCGACCATCGGGGTGATCGGGTTCGGGCTGATGCTGGGCAGCTTCGTCCTTGCGACGGTTCTGGGCGGCGTCACATTTCTGATACTGACCGCAACCGCCGCGCGGGAAGAGGCGTTCCTGCGCAGCACCTTCAAGGATGCCTATGACGCCTATGCCGCCCGCACCCCGCGGATCTGGCCGAAGCCGTCGCTGTTCCACACCAGACCGACCGTCACATCTTCGGTCGCGGCGTTGCGGGTGAACTTCGCCGATGCGCTGGTGTTCCTGGCCTTCATCCCGCTGGCCGAGATCATGGAAGGCATCAAGGAGGCCGGGCTGGTGGCCACGCTGCCGGTGTTCTGAGGCCGCTTCCCGTTGCCCGCCCCCGCGGCTACAGTCCGCCCCATGATCACCGCAGAACCCGAAATCTTCCCGCTCCGCAACCCCTTCACCATCAGCCGGGGGTCAAAGACCGAGGCGCGGGTGGTGACGGCAACCGTCACCCGCAACGGCCAGCACGGCCGGGGGGAAGGTCTGCCCTATCCGCGCTATGGCGAGACGGTGGAGGATACCATTGCCGCCATCCTTGCCCTGCCCGCAGACATCACCCGCACGGCGCTGCAAGGGGTGATGGAACCCGGTGCCGCCCGCAACGCGGTGGATTGCGCGCTATGGGATCTGGAGGCGAAGACGACGGGCAGACCCGTCTGGCAGCTGGCCGGGCTGGCCGCGCCGCAGCCAGTGGAAATCGCCTTCACCCTCTCACTCGATACGCCCGAGAAGATGCGCGAGGCCGCCGCCCGCAACGCCCATCGCGCGGTGCTGAAGGTCAAGCTTGGCACCCCCGCCGACATGCCGCGGATCGAGGCGGTGCGGCAGGGCGCGCCCGGCGTCCGGCTGATCGTCGATGCCAACGAAGGCTGGACTCCGCAGGTCTACACCGAGCTTGCCCCGCATCTGATCCGCCTTGGGGTCGAGATGGTGGAACAGCCGCTGCCGCAGGGGGCCGATGACATGCTGGCCGAAATCGCCCGTCCCCTGCCGGTCTGCGCCGACGAAAGCGCCCATGATGCAGCCAGCCTGCCCGGCCTGATCGGCAAATATGACGTGGTGAACCTGAAACTGGACAAGACCGGCGGGCTGACCGAGGCACTGCGCGCCCGCAATGAGGCGCGGCGGCTGGGCCTGAAGGTGATGGTCGGCTGCATGATCTCCTCCAGCCTTGCCATGGCCCCCGCCGTCCTGGTGGCGCAGGGCGCCGACTGGTCCGATCTTGACGGCCCCGCCGACATGGCGCGCGACCGCGTCCCGGCCATCACCTACGACGACCGCCGCATCCATCCGGCACCCCCCGCCCTGTGGGGTTGACCTCTTTCAGAATGAAAATATCCTCCGCGGAGCGCACCCCGAGCCGGTTGGCGCGGAACGCGCCAGAGGCGAGACAAAAGGATTGCGCCGCAAGGCGCTCATTTTCGCAATCCCGAACTGGGCCCTTGACCCCGGCGGCGGTTCGGCAAAGTAATCCCGCGTCCAGCCCCGGAGATCCCGATGACCCGCATTGTCTATCTGAACGGCGACTACCTGCCCGAGACCGAAGCCAAAGTGTCGATCTTCGACCGCGGCTTCCTGATGGCCGACGGGGTCTATGAGGTGACATCCGTTCTGGGCGGCAAGCTGATCGACTTCGGCGGCCATGCCAGACGGCTGCAACGCTCTTTGGATGAGCTGGAGATGACCAACCCGCTGACAGAAGACGAATGGCTGGCCATTCACCGCGAACTGGTTGCCCGCAACGGCATCGACGAAGGCATGATCTACCTTCAGGTCACACGCGGCAATCCGGGCGACCGCGACTTCGCCTATCCACCCGCCGATCTGCCGCCGACGGTGGTGCTGTTCACCCAGGCGAAGACCGGGCTTGCCGACAATCCGGCGGCCAGGACCGGCTGGAAGGTGATCTCGATCCCCGATATCCGCTGGGGCCGCCGCGACATCAAGACGGTGCAGCTGCTTTACCCCTCGATGGGCAAGATGATGGCCAAGAAGGCCGGCGTCGACGACGCCTGGTTCACCGAGGACGGTTTCGTCACCGAAGGAACCTCGAACAACGCCTATATCGTCAAGGGCAACCGGATCGTCACCCGCGCGCTGTCGTCCGACATCCTGCACGGCATCACCCGCGCCGCCGTGCTGCGCCTTGCGCGCGAGGCGCAGATGGAAGTCGAAGAGCGCAATTTCACCGTCGACGAGGCGAAGGCGGCCGATGAGGCCTTTGTCACTAGCGCCAGCGCCTTCGTGATGCCGGTGGTCCAGATCGACGGCACGGCGGTCGGCACCGGCAAGCCGGGCCAGATCGCCACACGCCTGCGCGAGATCTATCTGGACGAGATGCGCAAGGCCGCCGTCTGAACGCAGGCCGGTCGTGCAGCCGCTGGCCCCCTTCACCCTTGCCGGTTTCCGCCGGGGCGCGCGCGTCGGCATGGCGCTGGGTGCGGCAATCTTCATCTATGGACTGGCCTTCGGGCTGGTGGCCGCGCAGGCGGGTCTGTCCTGGGGATGGGCGCTGGCGATGTCGGTCACGGTGTTTTCCGGCTCGGCCCAACTGGCGGCGCTGTCGGTGATGCAGGCGGGCGAAGCGACGCTGCTGACGCTGTTCGCCACCGTTCTGGTGATGAATGCCCGCTATCTTCTGTTCGGGGCCACGATCCAGCCTTGGCTCAGCCAGGCCGGGCCGCTGCGGGGCTATGGCAGCCTGTTGATGATCGGCGATGCCAACTGGATCGCCACCATGCGGGCAGCCGAAAAGGGCGAGGAAGACCGCGCCTATCTGGCAGGCACCGGCGTGCCGCTGATCGGGGCCTGGCTGGGCGGCACCCTTGTCGGGGTGATCTTCGGCCGCGTTCTGCCCGACCCGCATGCCTTCGGGGCCGATCTGATGCTGCCCGCCTTTGCCGCCGCCATGATGGCGGTGATGGTCAAGGCCCCGCCACATCTGGTGCCGGTGGCCGTGGGGGCGGGGGCGGCGCTGATCGTGACACCGTTTTTCGGCAACGGCTGGGGCATCGTTGCGGCCGGATTGGCCGGGGCTGCCGTGGCCGCACTGACGGCACGACCCGGAGCCATGAAATGACCCTGTCGCTGCCTTCGATGCTGATCGTGATGACGGCCGCCGCCCTGCTGTGCCGGTTCGCCGGTTATGCGGCGATGCGGTTCCTGCCGCCCTCGGCCCGGCTGGATGCGGCGCTGAAGGCAACGCCGCTTGCTGTGATGGCGGCAATCACCGCGCAGGCCGTCGCTGCGGGCGGGCTGGTGGAATCGCTGGCGCTGGGGGCGGCCATGGCGATGTCGTTCTGGACCCGCAACGACATCGGCGCTGCCGTCGCCGGGGTGGCCGTCGCCGCCGCCCTGCGCGCCGCCGGGCTGTAGTCAGCTTCCCTTGGTCACGTTTTCCCGGAAGGCCACCTCGAACGCCGCCTTCTTGGCGGCATCCGCCTCGGTCTGGTGCTGCGCCACCCAGGTTGCATAGGGCATGCCGTAGACCAGCTCTCGCGCGGCCTCTTTCGACATCTCGATCCCGCGTTCGGCGGCGGCTTCCTGATACCAGCGGCTCAGGCAGTTGCGGCAGAAGCCGCCCAGATTCATCAGGTCGATGTTCTGCACATCGGGACGCCTGACCATCAGGTGATGCATCAGCGCGCGGAAGGCGGCGGCCTCCAACTCGGTCCGGGTGCGGTCATCCATGGTCCAGTTCCTCCAGTGCCTGCATCAGGATCGGGGCCAGCCGGTCGGCCCAGCGGGCCTGATCCTCGGCCGTGGCGATCAGATCGTTGCGCAGTTCGATCAGCGTGTTGTGACGGCCATGGGCCAGCGCGTGCCGGTCCACCGCATCCCCCGGAAGATGCCCCGAATAGGGTTCGTTGTCACCGATGCACAGATCGGTTTCGGCCTGAAGCCGCGCAATCAGCGGGCGCGACAGTCGATCGTCCAGATGCGAATAGAGAACCCCCACATGCCAGGGCCGCGGTGCCTTGCCCTTCAGCGCGGGGGTAAAGCTGTGGATCGCCAGAATCACCGTATCGGGCCGCCGGTCGGCCAGGCAGGCATAGGCGGCATGATAGGGGCGATAGAGCCGCGCCAGACGTTCCTCGACATCATCATTGGTCAGATAGCGGTTGGCCGGAATGATGGTGCCGTCATAAAGCCGCATCACCAGCGTCGGGTCGAATTCGCCGCGGTTGGGGTCGATCACCAGCCGACTGAAATCCGACAGGATCGCCGGGCTGTCCAGCCGTTCGGCCAGCGCTCGCGTCAGCCCCGCCGCACCCACATCCCAGGCGATATGCCGGGCCATATCCTCGGGCGCGATGCCCAGATCGCCGCCCGCCACCCAGTCCGGCACCCGGTTGGACGCATGATCACACGTCACAAGCCAGCGGCCGGGCCGATCTTCTCCCTCAAGATGAAATGACACTCACACACCCCGTTTTCCCTTGCGGGATTGGGTAGAGCATCGCCGTTTGCACGTCCAGCCCGTCACCGAACCCTTGCAGTTATCGGGCAATGCTGCGCGGCGGGGCCGCCCGGCGGCAATTTCTGCACGCAACCGTTGCGGGCTGCACCGGATTGCGCCATAAGACCGGCGGCCCACCACGAACCGTAAATTCAAGCAGGAGGATGGCATATGCGCCGCCACCGCAACGTGAAGATCGTGGCCACGCTCGGGCCGGCTTCCAGCGATTACGAGATGATCCGCGCCCTGTTCGAGGCCGGGGCAGATGTGTTCCGCCTGAACATGAGCCATGGCACCCATGACGACATCCGCGCCCGGCATGTGCATATCCGGCAGGTGGAAAAGGATCTGGGCCGCCCGATCGGCATCCTGGCCGATCTTCAGGGCCCGAAACTGCGGGTCGGCACCTTTGCGGCCGGGGCGCATGATCTTGAGGATGGCGACAGGTTCCGGCTGGACCTTGACCCGGCGCCTGGTGATTCCAACCGTGTGCAACTGCCGCATCCCGAGATTTTTGCCGCCCTTGAACCCGGCGCGACGCTGCTGGTCAATGACGGCAAGATCCGGCTGAAGGTGGACAGCTGCGGCACCGATTACGCCGATTGCACGGTGACGGTGGGCGGCACGATTTCCAACCGCAAGGGCGTGAACGTGCCCGATGTGGTGCTGCCGCTGGCGGCGTTGTCGGACAAGGATCTGAAGGATCTGGAATTCGCCTGCGATCTGGGGGTGGACTGGCTGGCCCTGTCCTTCGTCCAGCGCCCCGAGGATGTGGAACAGGCGCGGGCGCTGGCCAAAGGCCGTGCCGCCATCCTGTCGAAGATCGAGAAACCCGCCGCGGTAAAGGCCTATGACGCCATTCTGAAGGCATCGGACGGGATCATGGTCGCCCGTGGCGACCTGGGGGTCGAACTGCCGGTCTATTCGGTGCCGCCGATCCAGAAGCGGCTGGTCCGTGGCGCGCGCGCGGCGGGCAAGCCGGTGATCGTGGCAACGCAGATGCTGGAATCGATGATCGAGAACCCGATGCCGACGCGGGCCGAGGTGTCGGACGTCGCCACCGCCATCTATGAAGGCGCCGATGCCGTGATGCTGTCGGCCGAATCTGCGGCCGGCAAATTCCCGGTCGAGGCCGTCACCACGATGGACAACGTGGCCAAGTCGGTCGAGAAGGATCCGACCTATCGGTCGGTGATCGAGGCCAGCCGCGTTGTGCGCCGCGAATCCGTGGCCGACGGCATCGTTGCCGCCGCGCGCGAGATTGCCGAGGCAACCAACATCAAGGCCATCGCCTGTTTCAGCCAGTCCGGCACCACGGTCAGCCTTGTCGCGCGCGAACGCCCGCATGTGCCGATCATCGCGCTGACGCATGTTCTTGCCACTGCGCGCCGGCTGGCCCTGACCTGGGGGGTGCATTGCGTGATGGTGCCCGAACAGGAGCGGTTCAAGGGTGCCGTGCTGGCCGCGGTCCGCGCCGCCCGTGCCGACAGGTTCGCCAATGCCGATGACCAGATCGTCGTCACGGCCGGTGTGCCGTTCAACGTGGTCGGCACGACGAACATCCTGCGCGTGGCCCCCTGTGACGAGAGATTGATTTCCAAGGTGGACCCCGGCTAAGATTCCCCTGCGTTATCGGGGTGCGGGGGTTTCATGGATACCGATCTGTTGCTGTCCATCGGCATTGTTCTTGTCGTCCTGACCCTGCCATCGCTGCTTTCGGCCTGGACCGAGGGCCGGGCCCCGCGGTTTGCGATGATCATGCTGGTTGCGGCTTCGGCGCTGATCATCACGGCGTTGACGCAAAAGCCCGGCGGGTATTCGTTCAGCGAAATCCCCGGCGTCATGCTGGGCGTCGTGGGCCGTTACACCAACTGATCCGGGTTTCGCGGGACACGAATCCGCTTGCACCCCCGCCCCGCCGCCCCTATAGGGACGGCTTCGGAAAGACCCGCGCGCCCGGCGAACGTGGCATGCCTTGGCGCGCGTTGAACACTGGAGAGTGAAATGCCCAAGATGAAGACCAAATCCGCTGCGAAAAAGCGGTTCTCCTTCACGGCCAACGGCCATGTGAAGGCCGGTGTGGCCGGCAAGCGCCACGGCATGATCAAGCGCACGACGAAATTCATCCGCGACGCTTCGGGGACCATGATCCTTTGCGACGCCGACGAGAAGATCGTCAAGAAATACATGCCGTATAACCGCTAAGGAGAGCCAGATATGTCCCGCGTCAAATCCGGCGTCGTCACCCACGCCCGCCACCGCAAGGTGATCAAGAAGGCGAAAGGCTATTACGCCGCCCGCTCGACCAACTTCCGCACCGCAACGCAGGCCGTCGACAAGGCCCAGCAATACGCGACCCGCGACCGCAAGGCCAAGAAGGGCCAGTTCCGCGCCCTGTGGATCCAGCGCATCAACGCCGCCGTCCGCCTGTTCGACCCGGCCTTCACCTATTCGCGCCTGATCAACGGTCTGGCCAAGGCCGGGATCGAGGTGGACCGCAAGGTTCTGGCCGATCTGGCCGTGCATGAGCCCGAGGCGTTCAACGCCATCGCCGACAAGGCCCGCGCCGCCTTGGCGTAAGGCCAATGACCCGCTGATCAAAGGCCCCGTATCGCAGGATGCGGGGCCTTTTCACATCCGGCATCGCCGGCTCAGTCGATACGCAGGGCCCCCGCGATCAGCCGCTCCAGCGCGGTCAGCCAGGGGGCGATCTCCTCACCGGTCGCCACCGCAAGGGCCGCGCGCTCATGCGCTGCTGACAGCAGGGCCGCGGTTTCTTCCAATCGACCCGCAGGGGCCATGCCGGCGGATTGGGCAAAACGCAGCCCTTCCAGAAGCGTGCCACCACCGGTTTCTGCGTCGATCTCGGCCGTGCGGGCAGGCCCCAGAACCGCCGGGGCCTCAACCAGCATCAGGCGCGCCCTACCAGGCAGCCTCATGGCGCGCAGATAGGCGGCGGCACCGGCCGACATCACCTGCGGCACCGACAGCCCGTCCTCGCAACTCGCCGCGCGAATCTCGTCGGCCACTTGCAGACCTTCGGCCCGCAGCACCGCCTCGAACAGCGCAGTCTTGTCGGCAAAGTGGTGGTAAAGCGCGCCCCGCGTCACCCCCGCCGCCGCAACGATGTCGGGGGTTCCCGTCCCGGCAAAACCGCGCTGCAGGAACAATTGCCGCCCCGCCGCGACAAGTGCGCTGCGCATGGCCTCGGACCGGTCCTTGTTCGAACGTCGAGAGTCCTCTTGCATACATACAGCCTGTTTGTTATTTAGATACATACTGTATGCATCATAAAGAAGGGAATCACCGATGAAAAGCTCCAGCTTCCACCCCGTTCTGATGACAACCGACGCGCCGGGCACCGCTGCGTTCTATACCCGCCATTTCGGGTTTCGCGCGCTCTTCACCTCGGATTGGTATGTGCATCTGCAGGCACCCGACAATCCGGCACAGAACCTGGCCATCCTTGATGGTCAGCATCCCACGATCCCGCCGATGGCGCGGAGCAGCGCGCAGGGCGTGATCCTGAACTTCGAGGTCGCCGATACCGATGCCGAACACGCCCGGCTGACGGCGGCGGGGCTGGCTGTCGTGCAGCCGCTGCGCAATGAGGATTTCGGCCAGCGTCATTTCATCATCGCCGATCCCAACGGCGTGCTGATCGACATCATCACCCCGATTCCACCCACCGCTGAATTCGCGGCACAGTACGACCCGGCGGCCCTTCCGGTTGGCTGAGGCGACAGCTGGCGCACCTCTGCCGATCCTTGCGGGATTCCGTCTTGCCCGGAACTCTCGGCCCGTCTTCGCGTTATCTCCGCAGGATTTCAGCCACCGGAGAAATGCCATGACCAGCGCCGCCGCAAAGACTGCCACCCGCATCGACATCCCGCGCCCCAACCGCAAGAAGGTGGAGGCGCTGTTAAACCAGATGCTTGCCGATCTCACCGACATGGCCGCCCGCACCAAACACGCGCATTGGAACGTGACGGGCGCGCATTTCATGGCGCTGCACCTGCATTTCGATACGCTGCACGAGGCGCTTGAGGGTCATATCGACGCCGTGGCCGAACGCACCGCCGCCTTGGGGGGCTTTGTCACCGGCCGCCTGTCGGATGCCGCCAAGGCGACCCGCCTGCCCGAATTTCCCTCCGATACCCGCGACGGGATCGCCGTCGTCCGTGTGCTGGCCGAGTCGCTGGCGATGGTGTCGAATGCCGCACGCGAAGGCATCGACACCGCCGAAGAGGACAAGGATATGGTGACGGCGGACCTGCTGACGCAGGTCTCGGGCGATCTGGACAAGCAGCTGTATTTTCTGGAAGCGCATCTGCGTTGAGGCATTGTTGCGGCGGACAGAACAATCCCTTGCTTCCGCCGCATTTCCGCCCGGATTGCCGGGGAAGTCATAGGGAACGTTAACCTTTGTGACGGTGTTCCCGATGTCCGATCTGCCTGAAATGCCCGATGGCCTCACCGCCTTTCTGCTGCCCGAAGGGCCGCAGATGTGGCACGAATTCGCGCTTGGCCTGGATTTCACCGATCCGTTGGCGACCATCGACCTGCTGCTGGCCGCCGAAGCGATCACCCTGCGCGATGATTGCGACGGTGCCACCGCAGCGCTGATCCTGGCCAAGGCGCTTCAGGCCGGGTTCCACCGCGGTGCCTGCCCGGCGGGCTTTGTCGAAGGTGCCACCCGCGCCTTTGCCGCCCGTCTGACGGGCGCCCTGTCCGCAGGCAGGACTCAGCCTGCGCGCCTTGCCCTGCCGCCGCAGGCGCGGGCGCTGGTCTTGGCGCAGTTTGCCGCCCTGGGTCTGCCGGTGCCGCAGCCTGGCCGCCGGCGGCACCATCCGCGCCACGGCTTTGCCGGCTGGCATCCCGTCGCGCGGCCGGGGCTGGCTCAGGCAGCCTGACGCCCCACCTCTTGCAATCGCGGGCCTGTCCCGCTAACCCCGGACCCGCAAGAGCAGGGGGCCGGGATGGACCTGACGGAACTTCGTGGAAAATACATCGCGGCCGTTGCCGGTGCGGCCGGTGAGGCGGCACTGGAAGAGGTTCGCCTGGCGGCGCTGGGCAAAAAGGGCGAAATCAGCGCCCTGATGTCCGGCCTTGGCAAGATGGACCCCGAGGAACGCAAATCCGCCGGGGCCGCGCTGAACGTCCTGAAGGACGAGATCGACGCCGCCCTGCGCGCCCGCAAATCGGCACTGGCCGATGCCGCGCTGGACGAACGGCTGAAGTCGGAATGGCTGGACGTGACCCTGCCGGGCCGTCCGCGCCGCATGGGCACGATCCATCCGGTTTCGCAGGTCATGGACGAGCTGACCGCGATCTTCGCCGACATGGGCTTTTCGGTCGCAGAAGGGCCGCAGGTCGAATCCGACTGGTACAACTTCGATGCGCTGAACATCCCGCCGGAACACCCCGCGCGGCAAGAGCATGACACCTTCTTCATGCATCGCGCGGACGGCGACACCCGCCCGCCGCATGTGCTGCGCACCCATACCAGCCCGGTGCAGATCCGCGCCATGACGGAACAGGGCGCGCCGATCCGCGTCATCGCGCCGGGCCGCGTCTATCGCATGGACATGGACCAGACCCATACGCCGATGTTCCATCAGGTCGAGGGTCTGGCGATCGACCGCGACATCAGCATGGCCAACCTGAAATGGACGCTGGAAGAATTCTGCCGCGCCTTCTTCGAGGTCGACAAGGTGGAATTGCGCTTCCGCGCCAGCCACTTCCCCTTCACCGAACCTTCGGCCGAGGTGGACATCCGCTATTCCAACGTTGGCGGCCAATTGCGCATCGGCGAAGGCGACAAGTGGATGGAGATCCTCGGTTCCGGCATGGTGCATCCCAAGGTGCTGAAGGCGGCAGGGGTGGACCCGGACCAATGGCAGGGCTTTGCCTTCGGCATGGGCATCGACCGCATCGCCATGCTGAAATACGGCATCCCCGACCTGCGCGCCTTCTTCGAGAGCGACCTGCGCTGGCTGCGTCACTACGGGTTCAGCGCCTTGGACCTGCCGGACCTGCCGGGCGGGCTGTCGCGGTAGGGCGTTTTCGGCAAGCCTTTGCTAAGGCTGGAAAATAATGGTCTGGGCCGCGTATGG
This sequence comes from Paracoccaceae bacterium, assembly GCA_036745335.1. Classification (GTDB taxonomy): domain Bacteria; phylum Pseudomonadota; class Alphaproteobacteria; order Rhodobacterales; family Rhodobacteraceae; genus Pseudogemmobacter. The sequence goes on along the minus strand of DAIOGH010000010.1, from coordinate 42,742 downwards.
CTTATGTATGGCTTACGTATGGCTGACAGCCATACCTCGAGCGGTCAGAGGCGCGCTGAGGCGCGACCTGCCCAGAGGCCGGTGGCAAGGCATCCCGTCAGCAGATAGCCGCCGGTCGGGGCCTCCCAGTCCAGCATCTCGCCTGCGGCAAAGACACCTGGGAGAGCCTTGAGTTCCAGATCGGCGGTGAGGGCGGCGGCAGTGATCCCGCCCGCAACCGAAATCGCCTCGTCCAGCGGGCGTGGTCCCTGATGCCGCACCGGCAGATGCTTGACCACGCCCAGGGGCTGTCCGCGCGCCCATTCCATCACCAGCGCCATCGCCACGGACGGCAGGCCCAGCTTGCGCAGCCGGTTCGCAGCCGTCTCGCCGGGCTTCATCCGCGCCAGCCGCGCGGTCAGCGCGACCTCGGGCACATCCGGCATCAGATCCAGCTCCAGCGCCGCCCCCTCGCGCACCGCGCGGCTGATGGCATAGATGCCGCCGCCTTCCAGCCCGCGAGCCGAAACCACAAACTCTCCCCGCGACTGCATGTCACCGGCCAGAAGCAAGGCCCCTTTCACCGCTGCCCCGAAGAACCGCGCCATCTGCGGCGACCAGTCTACCGTCAGCCCCATGTTCGCAGGTTGCCACGAAGCCACCTTGACCCCGCGCTCCGCCAGCCAGGGCACCCAGGCCCCGTCCGACCCCAGCCGGGACCAACTGGCCCCGCCCAGCGCCAGAACCGCCACCTTCGGCGCGATCCGAAGCGGCCCCTGGGGCGTGCCGAAGACGAAGGCCGCTTCGTCAAAGCCGGTCCAGCGCCAGCGGGGGCGCAGCTCTACCCCCAGCGCCGACAGCCGCCGCAACCAGGCCCGCAGCAGGGGCGAGCCCTTCATCGCCACCGGAAACACCCGCCCCGACGAGCCGGTGAATACCTCGATCCCCAGTCCGCGCGCCCAGTCCTGCACCCGCGTCGGGCCGAAACCGCGCAACACAGGTTCCAGCCAATCCGCGCGATAGGCCGAAAGGAAGCTGTCCAGGGACTCATCCTTGGTCAGGTTCAGCCCCGATTTCCCGGCCATCAGGAATTTTCGTGCCGGGCTGGGCTTGGCCTCGGCCACCACCACGCGCCGCCCGGCCAGCGCCAGCGCCTCGGCCGCCATCAGCCCGGCAGGCCCGGCGCCGATCACCAGCGCGTCAACCGTCTCGGTCACGCCCGCGTGCCCTTGCGGGCCGCTTTCGGGGCCGCAGCCGCATCGGTCTTCAGATGCACCACGCGCTGCGGGAAGGGCATCTCGATGCCTTCTGCCTTCAACGCGTTCCAGATGGCGAACAGCACGGGGCTGCCGTATTTGTTCCGGCCGTCGTCGATGCCGTTCACCCAGTATTCCACCGCGAAATCCACGCTCGATTCGCCAAAGCTGCGCAACTCGCAATCCGGCCCATCGGGTTCGGCCAGCACGAAGGGCAAAGCCGCAACCGCCGTCTCGATGATCTCGGGCACCCGGTTGATGTCGGTGTCGTAGCTGACCGAAAACGCCGCCTCATAGCGGTTGGCGCTGCCCTGATCGGAATAGTTCACCACCCGCGTGGTGATGAAATGTTCATTGGGGACCACGATCCATTTGCCGTCGAAGGTTTCCAGCACGCAGGCGCGGGCCGTCATCTTGACGATGGTGCCCGTCTCGCCGCCGTCCAGCTCGACATAATCGCCCACGGTGGTCTGGCCTTCCAGCAGCAGGATGATGCCGCTGACGAAGTTGGCCGCGATCTGCTGCAACCCCAGCCCGACGCCGACGCCCAGCGCACCGCCCAGCACCGCAACTGCCGTCAGGTCGATGCCCATGATGCTCATCAGCAGCAGGAAGGCCGCGCCGAAGATGGCGATCTCGGCCGTCTTGCGGGCAAGTTCGCGGGTGGCTGGCCGCAGTTCCTCTTGCGAGCGGATGTAGTCGGCCGATTGCCGGTTCGACCAGCCGCCCAGCCAGAACAGCACCGCCCCGGCAATGGCCCCCCGGATCAGCGCCAGCACCGAAAACTGGATGTTGCCAAGGCGGACCTGCGCTTCGTCCAGCCACAGCGTCACATCGTCCAGAATGCCCAGCGCATAAAGCGCCGCGACCGGGATCAGCACATAGCGGCCAAGCGCATTCAGAAAGCCCGTCGGCAGCACGTCGCGCACCAGGCTGCGCGCGGCCAGGAACAGGAACACCCGCTTGCCGAAGGCGATCACCTCGCCCTGACCAAAGGCGGCACGGGTCAGCCCCTCGCCCACGGCTGTCAGGCCATAGGCCAGAAGGGGCAGGATCAGCGGCAGGAATTTCAGCGCGAAGCGGCGGACGTCGGCCATGATCCCGGTCGCGCCGGGCTTCGGCTCCAGCCAGGGCTGCACCATCGGCAACAGGCGGCGGGTCAGCAGCCGCGCCGCCAGATAGGACGCGGCCAGCAAGGCCAGCTGCGACCAGGCCGCCGGTGACGTGGCCCAGCCCAGCGCCTGATCCCAGGCCCGGTTCAACCCGTCGGTCAGCTGTTCGGCCAGTGTCGCCTGTCCGTCCATCGCATCCTCCTTGCGCCATGCCGCCCCTGCGGTGATGCTGGCCTTCCTCTGCCAAGGAAAGACCTCGGGCACAAGATGACTGACGCGCCGATCTGCCCGCTTTGCCTGCGCCCGATCCCCGCCGGGGTGCCGCAAAGCCTGCACCATCTGGTGCCCCGGCTGAAGGGAGGCAAGGGCGGCGCGGTGGTTCTGCTGCACCACATCTGCCACAAGGAGGTTCATGCCCGCTTTACCGAGGCAGAGCTGGCCCGCACCTTCCACACCGCCGAGGCCCTGCGCGGTTCAGACCGCCTGCGCCCCTTCCTCGACTGGATCGCCACCCGCCCGCCCGGCTTTGCCAGCCGGGTGACGGGCGGGACAAGGCGGCGGTGAGGATGGTCCGGCGGATCAGATCATCCGCTTGATCGCGGCCGCATGGCCGGGGCTTGCCGCCAGCACATCGGCGCACAGCGCGCGGGCGGTCTCGATCAGCGCATCAGGCGGCGCGATGCGGTCGATCAGACCCCAGGCCAATGCCTCTTCGGCCTCGATCCGCGCGCCTGCCATCAGGATCAGCTTGGCCCGCGCCGGGCCGACCAGCGCGCACAGCCGCGCGGGGTCGCCGGGCTGCGGCAGATAGCCCAGCTTCATCACCGGGTAGAATACCTTTGCCCCCGGCACCGCGATCCGCAGGTCGCAGGCCAGCGCCATGCCGCAGGCCCCGCCCGCCAGCGTGCCGTTCAGCGCCGCAACGGACAGGCCCGGAAAGGCCGCAATCGCATCGGAAAGCCGCCCCCAGAGTGGGGATACCGCCAGCCCTGCCGCCGCCGCCTCCAGATCCGCCCCGGCGGAAAACACCTTGCCTTCGCCGGTCAGGATCAGCGCACGGGCATCTGTCGCCCCTTCGACCGCCTCGGCCAATGCCTCCAGCATCGGGCCGGTCAGCGCATTGGCCTTTTCGGGCCGCCGCAGCCGGATCACCCGCAAACCGTCCGCATCCTCGATCCCGATCATTCCGGCCTCCGTTGCATCTGCCCCGCCTTACCTTGCCCTGCGGCCGGGCGAAAGCCCGCCAACCCCCTTGCGCGCGCGGCCCGTGAAAGACACCATGGCAGCCAGTCATTTCACATCCACAGGGTTTGATCATGCAGTCCCGCTTCCTCGCCTCGACGGCGCTTGCGCTTCTTCTGTCTTCTCCCGCCGCTGCCCTGACCCCCGAAGAGGCCTGGGCCGGGCTTCAGGCGATGTCCACCGCCGCGGGCCAGACCATCGCCGCCACCGGCGAAGCCCGCAGCGGCGATACCCTGACCGTCAGCGGCGTGACCATGGGCTTCACCGTGCCCGATGGCCCCGCAATCACCTCGAACATCGCACAGATCACCTTCCGCGACCGGGGCGATGGCTCGGTCGAGATCGGCTATCCGCCCAGCTATGAGATGAAGCTGTCGGCCCCGCCCGGATCGGGCGATCCGTCCAGCGGCACCATCACCGTGACGCAGGATCAGTTGCTGATCGTTGCCTCGGGCGAGGCGGCCACGCCGAAATTCGACTTTACGGCCAAGGCCATGGTGCTGGCGCTGAAGGATGTGATCAACCCCGAGGGCCAGCCTGCCGACATCACCGGCACGCTGTCGATGGCCGATCTGACCGGGACCTATACCGGGCTGCCAGCCACGGGGGGGCAGGCCTACGACTCCAGCTTTACCGCTTCGGGCATGGTGCTGACGGTTGCGGCCAAGGAACCGGCGCAGCAGGTTGACCTGGCCTTCGACATGTCGATTGCGCAGCCCAGCTTCAGCGGCAAGTCTGTAACCGTCTCGCCCGAGCTTATGAAGTCGGGCAACATGTCGGCGGCGCTGGCGGCGGGCTTCATGATCGACGGCAGCTACAGCACCGGCCCGATCAGCGCCAGGCTGAACATGACCGAGGCGGGCAAGCCCGGCAGCTTCGACGCCACCCTGACCGGCAGCAGCGCACATATCCGAATGGATGCCGACCGCTTCGATTACGGTTTCGGGCTGACCGGGGCCACGGCCAATGCGTCGGGCTTCGACATTCCGATGCCGATGGTGACAGGTGCCTTTGGAGAAATGGCAATCGGCTTTGCCATGCCGGTCAAGGCCTCCGAAGAGCCGCAGGATTTCTCGGCGCTGGTCAAGCTGGTCGATCTGACCATGGCCGATGACCTGTGGTCGATGTTCGATCCGGGCGGCGCGCTGCGGCGCGATCCGGTGTCGCTGATCGTCGATCTGGCCGGAACCGGGGCCTGGACCGTCGACATCCTTGACCCCGCGACGCAGATTTCCGACGGCCCCGACCTGCCGGCCAAACTGTTCTCGCTGACCCTGACGCAGGTGCTGGCCAAGGCGGCGGGGGCGCAGGTCGCGGCCACCGGGGCGCTGACCTTCGACAATGCCGATCTGATGTCCTATGCCGGCTTTCCCGCGCCCGAAGGCAAGGTGACTGTCACAATGGACGGGATCAACGCGCTGCTTGATGCGCTGATGGCGATCGGCGTGGTGTCGGAGGATGATCTGATGGGCGCCCGCATGGGCCTTGCCATGATGGCCAAACCCGGCGCGGGGCCCGATCAGCTGATCTCGGAAATCGAGTTCAGGGCCGGCGGCGGCCTGTTCGTCAACGGCGTGCAGATGCAGTAACGCAACGCCGCAATTCCGGCCCGTGCCGATGCGGCGCGGGCCGGCTGTTCCCTTTCCGAAAGGCCGGTTCATGTCTTCCTTGCGTCCGCTTCCCGCCGCCCTGGCGCTGTTCATCCTGGTTTCGGCCCCTGCCCTTGCGGGCACCACAGCCGAGGCGGTCTGGACGCTGTTTCAGGATGGCGTGCAGGAGGCCGGGGGCAGCCTGACCGCCACCGCCAGCCGCCGCGGCGATGCGCTGGTGCTGACCCGTGGCCAGATCGACCTTGGCGACGGTGCGACACTGATGCTGCCCGATTTCACCCTGCGCCAGTCGCCCGATGGCGTGGTGACGCTGGACCTGCCGCCGCGCTTTCCGCTGGTGATCGACCTGCCGCCGGGGCCGGACAATCCCGACAGGCTGACCCTCAGCGTCTCGGCCCCCGATCTGCTGGTCAGCTTCCGCGACATCGGCCCCGAGAAGATCGACGTCGCCTTTTCCGCCAGTTCGATCTCGGCGGCGCTGGATCCGCTGGACAAGACGAAACTGTCGGTCACGGCCCCCCCGGATGTCAGTTTCTCGCTGGCGGCGGCCGATGTGTCGCTGACGTGGAACAGCAGGTTCGCCGAACAGGCCGACAGCACCATCACCGCGCGCCTGGGCCTTGGCACGCTTCATGCCGATATGCGGGTGGATCTGCCCGCCGAAAAATCCGTCGGCACCATGACGCTGGACCTGTCGGCGATCACCGCCGATCTTGACGGCCTGCTGCCCGCTGGCGGGGCCGCAACCCTGGACAAGCTGGAAGACAACAGCGGGCAGAACCCGATCCCGGCCCTGCTTGCGCTGCTGGATACGGGGATGCATCTGAAGGGCAAGGCCCGGACAGGCCCCACGGCGATGGTCTTCGATCTGCCGACCACGCCGGATGGCCCGGTCTTCATGGAAATCACCCTGCAATCCGCCGTGACCGAGATCGCCCTTGATCGCAAGGGCATGCTCTATGACATCGGTTCGGGGGCCGTTTCGATGCTGTTCAAGGGCCGCACGCCCGAAATTCCGGTCGATGAATTCAGCCTTGCCGCCACCGAGATGCGCGAGACCTTTCGCCTGGGCTTTCCCGATGCCGCCACGCCCTCGCCCGATTGGGGGGTGCTGTATCGCTTTGCCGGGCTGACGGTATCGGACAGCCTGTGGGATCTGGGCGATCCGCGCCGCACCCTGCCGCGCGACCCGATGGCGCTGGTGTTGGACATGACCGGCACCTATACGCCCGATCCTCGGCTGATGGCAGGCAGCTGGACCCCCGGCCCGGAGGAGATTCCCTTCACGGCGGCGACTGTCACCCTGACCGAGGCGCTGGTTCAGGGGATCGGCATCACGGTCAGCGGCACCGGCGATCTGGCCTTCGATTTCACCGACGAGGGCGCCAAGATCGACGGGACCCCGGTGCCCGAAGGCAAGCTTTCGTTCCTGACCACGGGGGCGAATGCCACCATCGACCGGCTGTCGGGGATGGGCCTGATCCCGCCCGAGGACCTGTCGAGCCTGCGCTTTGGCCTGATGTTCCTTGGCCGCGCCGTGCCCAGCCAGACCGACCAGCTGGCGACGGAGCTGGACTTCAGGGATGGCTCCTTCTCGCTGAACGGACAGAAGATTCGCTAGCACTCGGCGGGAACGGCACCATGACCAACCTGAAGCTGCGCATTCTGCTGGATGGCGTCGTGTTCGGCCCCGGCAAGGCCGAATTGCTGGAACGCATCCGGGACACCGGCTCCATCGCGGCGGCGGGGCGACAGATGGACATGAGCTACAAGCGCGCCTGGATGCTGGTCGAAGAGATGAACGCCGCCTTTGCCGCCCCGCTGGTCAGCAGCGCACGCGGCGGGCCGGGCGGAGGCGGAGCGCGATTGACCGAGGCGGGAATGGCGGCCTTGCAGCATTACCGCGACGCGCTGTTGCATGCCACGCAGGCGGCGGCCCCTGCGGTTGCTGCGCTGGAACGGATGCTGAAGCCGCGTCCCGATTCCGAAATATCTGACGGAAAATAACGCTTGCCTGTTCGCTGCCTCCTGAATGATATGTTTTCTGGAACATATCGACTGGAGGAATCAATGACCCGCCGTCTGGCCCTTATCACTGCCCTTGCCGCATCGCTGGCGACGCCCGCCCTGTCCGAAGAGGTGGTGGTCTTTGCCGCCGCATCGCTGAAAACCGCGCTGGATCAGGTTGCGGCGGATTTTCAGGCCGCAACCGGCAATACGGTGACGATCAGCTATGCCGGGTCGAATGCGCTGGCCAAGCAGATCATCGAAGGCGCGCCGGCCGACATCTTCATCTCGGCATCGAAATCCTGGATGGATGAGGTCGAGACCGCTGGTCTGGTGGCCGAAGGCACGCGGTCGGACCTGCTGGGCAACACGCTGGTTCTGGTGGCCCATGGCAAGGATGCGGCCCCGGTCGAGATTGGTGCAGGATTTGACCTGAAGGCGCTGCTGGGCGACGACAAACTGTCGATGGCGATGGTGGATTCGGTGCCTGCCGGCCAATACGGCAAGGAATCTCTGGAATCGCTGGGTCTCTGGGCCTCGGTCGAAGGATCGGTTGCGCAGGCTGAAAACGTGCGCGCGGCGCTGGCGCTGGTTTCGACCGGAGAGGCCCCTTACGGCATCGTCTATGCCTCGGATGCGGTGGCGGATGACAATGTGACCGTGGTCGGCACCTTCCCCACCGACAGCCACAAGCCAATCACCTATCCGGCCGCGTTGCTGACCGGGGCTGCCGATGCGGCAGATACGGCGTTTCTTGAGGCATTGTCTGCGGATGCGGCGGATGCCAGATTTGCAGGGCAGGGCTTTGCCATCCTGAACTGAGGCAGCCCGGAAGGAGCGCATGTTCGACGCCCTCTCTCCCGAGGAATGGCGCGCAGTGGCCTTGTCGCTGCGCGTTTCCTTCTGGGCGACGCTTATCAGCCTGCCGCTGGGCATCTTCGTGGCCTATGCGCTGGCCCGGTGGGAGTTCTGGGGCAGACAGCTGCTGAACGGTCTGGTGCATCTGCCGCTGATCCTGCCGCCGGTGGTCACGGGCTATCTTCTGCTGCTGACCTTCGGCCGCAGGGGGCCGGTGGGGCAGGCGCTGGACCAATGGTTCGGCATCGTGCTGGCCTTTCGCTGGACAGGGGCGGCGCTGGCGGCGGCAGTGATGGCCTTTCCCCTGATGGTGCGCGCCATCCGGCTGGCCATCGAGGCGGTTGACCCGCGGCTTGAGCAGGCGGCCAGCACCCTTGGCGCGCCGCGCCTGTGGGTGTTCGCCACCGTGACCCTGCCGCTGATCCTGCCGGGTATCGTCGCCGGGGCAATCCTGGCCTTTGCCAAGGCGATGGGGGAATTCGGGGCGACGATCACCTTTGTCTCGAACATCCCCGGCCAGACCCAGACCCTGCCTTCGGCGATCTATGCCTTCCTTCAGGTGCCGGGCGGCGACGGGCAGGCGTTCCGGCTGGTGATGGTCGCCATTGCCGTGGCGATGGTGGCGCTTTTGCTGTCGGAATGGATCAGCCGGGCGGTGGCGCGCAGGATTTCGGGCAGATGACGCTTTCGCTCTCACTGACGCACCGCTTCGATGGCTTCACGCTGGATGCCGCGTTCGAGGCCCCGCCAGGGGTGACGGCGCTGTTCGGCCGTTCCGGTTCGGGCAAGTCCACGCTGGTCAATGCGGTGGCCGGGTTGCTGCGCCCCGACTGCGGGCGCATCGCGGTGGATGAAACGGTATTGCTGGACACGGAACGGCGGATCATGCTGCCCCCCCATCGCCGCCGGATGGGCTATGTGTTTCAGGACGGGCGGCTGTTCCCGCATCTGACCGTGCGGCAGAACCTGAATTACGGGCGCTGGTTCGCGCCAAAGGGGCCGGGGGCCGATCCGGGCCGGATCGTCGATCTTCTGGGCATCGGCACCCTGCTGGACCGCCGCCCCGGTGCCTTGTCGGGCGGGGAAAAGCAGCGGGTGGCCATCGGGCGGGCGATCCTGTCCAACCCCCGGCTGTTGCTGATGGACGAACCGCTTGCCGCGCTGGACGAACCGCGCAAAGCCGAAATCCTGCCCTATCTGGAACGGCTGCGCGATGAATTGCAGCTGCCGATGCTGTACGTCAGCCATTCCGTTGCCGAAGTGGCGCGACTGGCCACGACGGTGATCCTGCTCGACTCGGGCCGGGTCGTCGCGGCGGGCCCGGCCGATCAGGTGATGTCAGACCCGGCCAGCGCCCCGGCCATGGGGCTGCGCGAGATGGGGGCGGTGATCACCGCCCGGCTGGCGGCGCATGAGGATGACGGGCTGACCCGGCTGGAAACGGGCGGCGGTCCGGTCTGGCTGCCGCAGGTGCAGGCCCGGCCCGGCGCGACCCTGCGACTGCGCATTCTGGCGCAGGATGTGATGCTGGCGACCGAACGGCCCGCGAATATCTCGGCGCTGAATGTCCTTGCCGGTCATGTGGCCGACATCCGGCCGGGCGAAGGGCCGGGCGCGCTGATCCGTATCGGGATCGGCGATGACATGCTGCTGGCGCGGATCACGCAAAGATCCGTGCGGGCGCTGGATCTGGCCCCCGGCCGCCCGGTCTTTGCCATTCTGAAGGCGGTTGCCGTCGCGCAGGAGAATGTCGGCAGCGGCTGACCGGCAGCTACCGCGCCGCTTCGGCCTCGGCCAGCACGCGGTCCAGCGCGGCGCAGATCGTATCCACCCCCTCGGCGTCGATGGTCAGAGGCGGGCGGATCTTCAGGATATTGTCCGCAGGACCTTCGCGCCCGATCAGGATCCGCATGTCGCGCAGCCGGTTGATCGCATGATCGGCAATCGCCGTGGCCGGGGCGCGCGTGGCGCGGTCCGTCACCAGATCGACGCCGGTGAAAAGGCCGATGCCCCGAACTTCGCCAATACTTTCATGCCGCGCCTGCAAGGCCCGCAGCCCGTCCAGCAGTCGCGCGCCCATGCGGGCGGCGTTGTCCTGCAATCCTTCGTCATCGACGATCTGCAACACCTCGCGACCGATCCGGCAGGACAGGGTCGATCCGCCGAAGGTCGAAAAGAATTCGGCCCCTTCGGCAAAGCGGCGGGCGATTTCGGCGGTGGTGACGACAGCGGCGACGGGGTGGCCGTTGCCAATGGGCTTGCCCAGCACCACGATGTCAGGGACGACAGTCTGCTGTTCAAAGGCGAAGTAATGGGCCCCAAGGCGGCCCAGCCCGGTCTGCACCTCATCGGCGATGCAGATGCCGCCTGCTGCGCGGATGCGGGCATAGACCCCGGCCAGATAGCCCTTGGGCGGGATGATCTGGCCGCCGACGCTGGGGAAGGTTTCGCAGATGAAGCCCGCCAGCCTGCCACCGCGCGCGGCAATGGCCGTCAGCGCCCCGTCGATCTGTGCGGCATAATGGTCTGCACAGGCCGGATCATCGGCCCGGAACCGGCCCCGGTAATCGTCGGCCACATCCACCAGATGCACCCAGGGCTTTTTCCCGCCCATGCCCGGCTTCATGAATTTATAGGCCGAGATGTCGATACAGCCGGTGGTATTGCCGTGATAGCCGTGATCGGGCGTCACGATGTCATATCCGCCCGAAGCGGCGCGGGCCAGCCGCAGCGCCAGTTCATTCGCCTCGGACCCCGAGTTGACGAAGAAACAGACCTCCAGCCCCGGCGGCATCTTGGACATCAGCTTGTCGGCGAAATCCCGTTGCGCGCGATGCAGATAGCGGGTGTTCGAATTCATCCGCGCCATCTGATCCGCCGCCACCGCCCGCAGCCGCGGATGGGCATGGCCGACATGCGGCACGTTGTTGTAGGCGTCCAGCCAGGGACGGCCCCATTGGTCGAACAGATGATGTTTCCAGCCGCGCAGGAACATCACCGGCCGCCGGTAGCTGAGCTTGAGGTTCGCCGCGAAATGACGGCGGCGATGGTCCAGCAGGTCGTCTTCCGGTTCGGGCACAAAGGCCACGGCGGCATCGGGCAGGTTCAGCAGCGCCGCAGGGTTGGGAAAGCGCGCCAGGTGCAGCGCGGCATCATCCGGGTCTGACACGCCGTCCCAGTCGGGATCGTTCTCGAACCCCAGTTGCAGATGCAGATGTGGGGCCCAGCCGCCATTTTCATGGGGCGCACCCAGCCGGGCGAAAGCCTCGCCCGCGGCAAGGGATTGCCCGGCAGCCAGCCGGGAACAATCGGCGGCCAGATGACCCCAAAGGGTGAAGAACGCCCCTGCCGGAGTGTCATGGCGCAGGATCACCATCCCGCCATAGCCCTGCGACCCGTCTTCGTATCCGGCCTGGACCACGGTGCCTGCCAGGGGCGCATGCAACGGGGTGCCGGCAGGGGCGAAGACATCCAGCCCCAGATGCACCGTGCGGCGGCTGGCGGATTTCACCGGCCCGATAAAGGCCGCTTCGGTATAGATCAGACGCGGCTCGCCATGGCGGCCGATCCAGTTGGCATCGTCGCGGCCCAGCTTCGCAGCCTCGGCTGGGGTCAGGGCAAAGGGGTCCTCGGGGCACAGACTGCCGCCCACCGACAGATCGCCCACCGGAAACCCGGCAGGATCCTGCGTCAGCAGAGGGGCAAAGCTGCCGCGCGTCCGGTCCAGCCAGCGCAGGATCGCCGGGGCTTCGGGCACCACGGGCAGGCCGCAAGCCAGCCGCAGCCGGGCCAGAATCCGCGCAGCATCCATCCCCGGCCGTTCCAGCAGCCGCCAGGCCGGGCCTTGCGAGATGGTGACATAGGGATCGTCGTTGCCCTGCGCTTCCAGCGTGGAATTCACCACGCTGACCGCCAGCCGCATCCGCACCAGAGGCCAGAGCATCGCCAGTTCTGCCTCGGTCAGCGGGCAGGCAGAGTGATAGCCCGCCGCAATCGTGGCCAGCGCTTGTTCGGGGTCGTCCCGGCCCAGAATCGCATAGGCGGCAAGGATCGCCAGATCGCAGATCACCGGCCCGCGTGTCATGTCGCCGAAGTCGATCAGCCCCGTGACCTGAGACGGTTCCGCCAGACCCTGCCGGATCATCAGGTTCCAGTCGTTCAGATCGTTGTGGATCGCCTGTGCCGGCAAAGCCAGCAACGACGGGCGCAGGGCAAGGAAATCACCCACGATCCCGGAAACCAGCACCCGCCTGCCTTCGGGCAGCAAAGCCAGATGCTCCGCAATCCAGCCGCCATCGGCCAGCCGCCATTTCTGCGCCCGGTCCAGCAGTGGATGACCGAAATCGCTCAAGGCACGGGACAACCGCCCCGCCAGTTCGCCCAGGTCCCGCAGCAGGGCCAGCGATTGCGGCGGCGCGGCCCCCAGTGGCAGACCGGGCAGCGCGCGCTGCACCCAGACCAGGCGGGCAGCACCGGTGTCATCCGTCACCTCGACCGGATCCCCCTTGACCCCTGGCAGGGGCAGGCCCGGATCGGCGGCGGCGGCATGGGTCAGCGCGGCGATCTGCATCGCCACATAGGCGGGATCGCAACCCGGCCGCATCGCCTTGACGATGACCGGCCCGGCGGCATCCCTGCCCCGGAAGTTCAGGTCACATTCGCCACCCAGCCGCTCCAGCCCGCCCAGCAGGCCGAAGCGCCCGGCCACCTGCCCCATCCAGTCGTCCATGTCTCTCACCTGACCTGTCAGCAGTGCCCCGCCTGCCCGTGCAGCGCGGCATCTCCGGCGGCAATGACACGACCCTGCCCGCCAAGGTCAAGGCCCTGCCTTCCCGACCGGTGCCGATCCCGCCCGCATCTTCGATGGATGGCGGTGATGGGCATCTTGCCGGGCGCAAATCTGGCCGTCACGATGGGGCGGGTCGCACCGCTCCTCTCCAGCGGCGGCACGGCGGCGCTTCTGCGGTGATCGACATCAAGGCAACGATCAGACCGAACCTGTTGCCCAGAAGCGCCGGAATCTCATCTGCTTTCCGCGCGTCGCGCCGGGGGAATAGGCCGATCTCACCGCCATCCGCGAAAGCCTGACGGGCTGGTCCGCAGGGCTGAACCAAGGCCCCTTCATCTTTGCAAAAATACCCTGCGGGGAGGTCTGGAGGGGTGCAAAACCCCTCCAGCGCCGACCAGAGGCGTAATGGTAAAGATTCAATCCCCGCAGGAAGGCCGAAAACAGGCCCTGCGGGGTGGACAGGATCAGCATCGCAACCTCACATGCGCGCAGGCCTGGAAGGCCGCGACCGAAGCCCTCGAACAGATATCCGATGGCACCCGATTGCAGGCGCGGCGCGGGAAAGACACACCCCGAACGGCGGCAAACATGCTGTCCGGCACCAGCGCCTTTCCCAGCATGGGCCATCCGCCCCGAGGGGGATGCTCCTCCCACGAAAGGGGGATGGCGCGGGCGCGCGGAACATGCAGGATGCGCGCGATCCGGTCACAACCAGAAGGGCTCCCGCATGAAGATCCGCGAATTCGGCGTCGAGATCTGGATGAACGCCCATGAGAATGACGCAAGGTTCAACCTGGCCGAAACCTGCGTCGATTCCATCACCATCGCCGAATTGCTGGCGCTGGCGGGCCGGAACGATACAGCGCTGGCCGATCTGTTGCCGATGCGGATGGGCTACGGTGCCATCGAGGGTTCGGACCGGCTGAAGGCGGCGATCTGCGGGCTTTATGACCGGCAGGCGGCACCGAACGTGATCGTCACCCATGGCACGATCGGGGCCAATCATCTGGTGCATTCGGCGCTGGTCGGTCCCGGCGATGTGGTGGTGTCGGTGGTGCCGACCTATCAGCAGCATTATTCCATCCCCGAGGCTTGCGGGGCCGAGGTCCGGCTGGTCTGGCTGAAGCCCGAGAACGGCTTTCTGCCCGACCTTGCCGAACTGGCCGAGGCGGCCAGGGGGGCCAGGCTGATCGCACTGACCAACCCCAACAACCCCACCGGTGCGCTGATCGACCGCGATGGCCTGCTGGCCATCGCCGACATCGCCCGCAGCCAGGGCGCATGGCTTCTGTGCGACGAGGTTTATCGCGGCATCGACCAGCAGGGGGATGGCTTTACCCCCGCCATCTGCGACCTTTATGAAAAGGGCATCTCGACCTGTGGCATGTCCAAGGCGTTTTCGCTGGCCGGGCTGCGGCTGGGCTGGATCGCGGCACCGGAGGAGGTGATCCAGGCCGTCTCGATCCACCGCGACTACACCACGATCAGCGTCGGGCGGCTGGACGATCACTTTGCCGCACTGGCGCTGGAACATTCCGACCGTGTGCTGGAGCGCAGCCGCCGCATCACGCGCAGCAATCTTCAGATCCTTGACGACTGGATCGCCAGCCAGCCGCGCATCAGCTATGTAAGGCCGAAATCCGGCACCACCGCGCTTTTGCGCTTTGACCTGCCGATGGCTTCGGCCGATCTCTGCCGCCAGTTGCAAGCCGATACCGGCGTGATGCTGTTGCCCGGATCGGCACTGGACATGGAGGGCTGGCTGCGCATCGGCTATGCCTGCGATACCGAGGTTCTGAAACAGGGGCTGGCCCTGTTCGGCGACTGGCTGGCGCGGCCGCGCTAGGTGTTCAGCCCTGTCATCGCGCAGCCGGTTCCTGCAACTCGGCGATGTCCGAGGCAGCCCGCAGACCATCCAGACGGTGCATGTTTGAATCTGCGCCTCGTGACCATTCCGGTCTGCTCCCGCAGTCTGCCGCTGGGCAGACCCCTCTTTTGTACATGCGCCCGCCGCTCATCGTCGGAAATGAACGGCGCACAGGGCCTCCGGGTCGATATTGAGCAGAAGCCGACCCGGCAGGTGGCCGGATTTCTAGAGTCTGTCCGGCGCTGACAGAAGCGCCGGACCGCCTCTGGCTTCTTCGTGGTCACGCGTCTTTCGCCAAAACCGGAGTCCACTTTTGGCGGACAGGCTCTACTGAACCACGAATTCCGCATGCAAAGCCCCGGCCGCATTGATGCTTTTCAGGATGTCGATCATGTCATGCGGCGGAACGCCCAGGGCATTCAACCCCGCCACCACCTGCGACAGCGAGGTTCCGCCCGCGATTTCGGCCATTCCTGTGCCATCCTCGGCGATGGTGGCGGATGTTCGCGGGACCACGACCGTCTCGCCCGGCGCAAAGGGGTTGGGCTGCGCCACGACCGGGCTTTCCTCGACCCGCAGGGTCAGGTTGCCCTGAGCGACGGCGACATGGCTGATCCGCACATCGGCCCCCATCACGATGGTGCCGGATCTTTGATCCACAACCACGCGGGCGCGGGTCTCGGGTTGCACCAGGATCCCCTCGATCCGGCTGATCGTATGGGCGGGCGACCGCATCCCCGCGCGGCCAAGATCCAGCGTTACCGTTCCGGCATCCAGCATGGTGGCCACCCTGGCGCCAAAGACTTCGTTGATCGCGGCCTCGATCCGTGCGGCCGTGGTGAAATCCGCCGATTTCAGCGCCAGCCGCAGCACGGACACCGAACTGAAATCGAAAGCCACCTCTCTCTCCACCCGCCCGCCCGACGGGATGGTGCCCGCCGTCGGCACACCCTGCACCACCCGGCCGGCCTCTCCCTCGGCCTGAACGCCACCGGCGATGATCGTGCCCTGGGCAACGGCATAGATCTCGCCATCGGCGCCGTTCAGCGGCGTCATCACCAGCGTGCCGCCCAGAAGGCTTTTGGCATCGCCGATCGCGCTGACCGTGACGTCGATCCGGCTGCCTGCACGGGCAAAGGGCGGCAAGGTCGCCGTGACAAAGACCGCCGCCACGTTTTTCGGGCGATATTCCTCGCCCGTCACGTTGACGCCCAGCCGTTCCAGCAGGTTGGACATGATCTCTTCGGTATAGGGCGCGTTGCGGATGCCATCGCCGGTGCCGTTCAGCCCGACGATCAGGCCATAGCCGACCAGATCGTTGCCGCGCACGCCGTCCACCTCGACCAGATCCTTGATGCGGATCGCCTCGGACAGGGCCATGCCGGGGATGAGCAGGAAAAGGATGCAAAGGGCGCGCAGCATCACAGATACTCCGCCAGAGACAGCCGGGACACCCGCGAGGTGACGAGGTAGAGCGATTCAAGGCGCGATTGCAGATCCTCCAGCCGGGTGGCGGTCTCATAGGGGTCGGCCGAGACGATGCCGGCGCGGGTCAGTTCCAGCGCCGTCTTCTCGGCCCCGTTGCGGGCCTGGGCTGCCGCGATGCGGGCCTGGGTCGTGCCCAGCCGCGCCATCATCTGCGACCGCGATTCATTGCCGGACACCAGATCCTCTCCTGCCGATTTCAGCAGTTGGGCACGCGCCTCATGTTGGCCGGCAAGAAGGCCACGGTCCAGCAGCGCCGCCGTCGCCAGCGTCTGCAATGTCTCCTTGATAGCCGGATCAAGCGCGGTGATCGAAAGATCGGCAGTGTCACCTGCCGAAACCGGCACAGATGCGCGGGCAGGCCCCCCCGCATAAAGCGCATCATATCCCGCCGGGGCCGCGAACCAGCCGGCAATCGCGGTCTTCACATCGGAAACCGATGCGGCACCCGCTGTCGCTGTTTCAAGCGCCGTCAGGATCGTGTCGGCATCGGGCAGCGGGCTGATACCGGCATTGACGCCCGAGAACAGCGCGCGCTCCGAGACCCTGGTGTTCAGCGCCGCCACCGTGGTTTCAAAGGCGCGACCGGCCTCGATGGCGATCGTCGATACCGTGGCCGCACTGGCCTGGCCGATGCTGCGCAGGATGTTTGCGCCAAGATCGGCCGCGCCATCCGACATCACCCCCAGCGCCGTCTGCATCGCATCCGCGGTCAGCGTGGCCTCGGCGGTGTTGGCGGTATAGCCTTTCAGCCGCGCCAGTGAATGTTCCAGCCCCGCAAGGGCCGAAAAATCCCCGCCCACCGCCGCGCCGATATCCTTGTGCAGGCCCGTCGTCAGCTCGGTCGTGCGCTGCGTCAGTTCGGCCCGCAGACTGGCCGACTGGCGGCTGAGCAATGTGGTCAGCGAGGCATCGCCCTGTCCTACCCGGAAAACCATCTTACAACCCCAGCAAGGTGTTGAGCATTTCATCGACCGCCTGGATCACCTTGGCATTGGCGGCATAGGTCTTTTCGATCACCAGGAGCATCTGCAATTCCTGATCCGTGTCGACGCCGCCCGCCTTTTCCAGCTCATCCAGCGCGGCAAAGCGGGCCGAGGTGAAGGCGCTTTCGGTATCGGCAGTCAGCCGGTCGGACGATATCGAGGACAACAGATCCGCCGTCAGGCCCTGAAGGCTGCGGCTGGCGGCGGGAACGCTGGCGGAGCCGGTCGGCCGCGCGGCCACCAGCGCATCGCTCAGCGCGATCAGCAAGGCGGCATTGCCGGTCGGCCCCGCCGTCGCGGCACCAAGCCCGTCGCGCAGACGGAAGGCCGCGCCTCCGGCCTGGGGATCGACTGCGGTATTGACGGCGATGCGGGACGAAAGCCCCACCTCATCCAGCGGATCGAAGGAAAGACCGCTGTCGGTGAACAGGCCCGGATCGCCGGGGGCAAGCGTCGCATCCAGCCCGGCCGCCCCGAACCGTTCCACCAGGTCGCGGGCCATGGCGTCCAGACTGGCCTGCCCGGCGACAGCCAGTTCGTCCCGAACGGCGAACAGCCCGGCCAGTTTCCCGCCCAGCACAAGGCTGGTTTCCCCGGCCGTCGCCATTGGCCTGCCGTTCAGCACCAGACCGGACAGGCCGCCCGATCCTTGCGTCATCTCGGGCACCAGCGTGTTCACCGGCGTGAAGTCAAAGACCGATTCCTTGCCATCCAGCAGAACGGCACCGCCGGTCGTCATCAGGGCAATCTGGCCGTGTTCGCGCGGCACCTCTCTCAGCGGCACCAATGTTGCGATGCGGTCGACGACCTGCTGACGCTGATCCATCAGCGCCGAGACATCATAGCCAGAGCCGGAGAAACTGCGGATCTGGGAGTTCATCTCCCTCACCTGGCGCAGTGCGGCATTCAGATCGTCGACGGCGGTGGCGATCTGGCCATCGGCGCGCAGCCGTTCTTCCTGCACCGCGTCGCTGGCCCGGTTCAACCCCTGCGCCAGCGATCGCGCCGCATCAACGGCCGCCGCCAGCCGCGCCTCGGATTCCGGGCGGCTGGCGGCCTCCATCAATGCGGTGTCCAGCGCTGCAACCCGCGCCGAGAGCGAACCTGCGTCCAGCGGATCGCCGAAAAGCTGCTCCATCCGTTGCAGAAAGGCCGCCCGTGCATCGCGGTCGCCGGAGGCGGCCTGTGCCACCCGCCGATCTGCCATCAGAAAGGCGTCGATCTGCCGGGTGATGCCGTTGATCGCCACCCCCTGACCGGTGCCGCCCAGCGCCAAGGCCGACAGGGACACCTCGCGCCGGGCATAGCCGGGTGTCGTGGCATTGGCGATGTTGGATGACACCATCTCGGCCTGACGCGCGCTTGCGGTCAGCCCGGTCAGGGCACTGCCAAGGGCGGAGGAGACGCTCATCCCGCTTACCGTTTGATGTTCGTGGTTTCCTGAAGCATCTCATCGACGGTCTGGATCACCTTGGCGTTCGACGAATAGGCGCGCTGGGTCTGGATCAGGCTGGTCAGTTCCGCCGCGACATCGGTGGTCGATCCTTCCCGCGCATAGCCCTCGATCGAGCCGGTGGGACCGCTGCCCGCATCCCAAAGGAAGAACGAACCGGATTCCGGCGAGATCTGATAGGTCTGGTTGCTTTTCGACAAAAGACCATTGGGGTTGGGCACATCCACCAGCGGAATCTGATACAGCACCCTGGTAAAGCCGGTGTCATAGGTCGCCGTGATATAGCCGTTCTGATCCACCTCGACCGTGGTCAGGTTGCCGACGGGAGAGCCGTTCTTGGTGATCGACACCGGCGCAAAGCCATCCGACAGCTGGGTCAGCCCGTTCGGCGTGCCGAGCCGCCCGATGCCGACGGCAATCGGGCCACCCGCCACCGTCAAGGCCAGTTCGCCGGTGGCCGGGTCATAAGCCCCGCCCGACACAGTGGTGACAGAGGCCAGCGTGCCCCCGGCTGCGCGGCTGTCGTCGAAGACAAGGGTATATTCACCGATAACCGCGCCGCCGCTGGCGCTGTCGCGGATCACCATCGTCCATTCGTTCGACGATCCGGTGCCTGGAACCGTTGGCGTGAAGGTAACGTCCAGCGATTCCGATGTGCCGAGATTGCCGAAATATTCGACCGACAGCGGCAGGGCGGTGCCGGATGCCCCCGCCTCGGTTCCCGTGGCGGGCAGGTTGATACCCAGGTTCATCCGTGTCGTCGGATCCCCGGCCGTCTGGTTCGAATTGATGACGATGGGTTGCAGCCCGCCGATCGTGTCGCGCGGAAAGACCGGGATCGTGCCATCGGACGTTGCGGGCCAGCCCAGCAGGACAAGGCCGGAATCGGTTTTCAGCACCCCGTTCGAATCGGTGCGGAACGCCCCGGTCGTCGTCATCAGAAGCGGCATGTCGCCGGTGTTGTTGCCAAGGCTGACCTCGGGGATCACCGGCAGGAAACCCCGGCCCGAGACGGCAAGGTCCAGCGAATTCGCGGTGCCGACCAGGGCGCCCCTTTCCTCGATCAGGCGAAAGGACGAAGCCCGCACGCCGCCCGCCGAATAGACGCCCGATCCCCGTGCATTGGTGATCACCATGTTCGAGAAATCTGCCGCGGCCCGCTTGTAGCCATAAGTCCCGGAATTGGCGATGTTGTCGGCGATGGTGGCAAGGCGGGTGGCATTGGCATTCAGGCCGGCCACCCCCGCGCTGAGGGACGACGAAATGGTCATCGGGGCACCTTTCTGCTGCTTCGATCCCGTATCGGGTGAAACTGCATCAGGCGACTGAAGAATTTCCTAACACATACAATTTTAGCCATCTGTGGCAGCGGCGGCCTATCGGTCGCGGCGCAACAGGATGATCTCAAGCCGGTTGTTGCGCAGGGCGGCGGCATCGGCCGTCACCGGCTTGCGGTCGGCAAAACCGGAGACCCGCTGCATCCGTGCCGTGTCCACCCCGGCCGCCTCAAGCAACAGCCGCATCCGCTGTGCCCGCGCGGCGGACAGATCCCAGACCGGATTGCTGCGCAGCGGGGCCGGATAGCTGCGCAGATGGCCGTTCACCGCAATGTCGTTGCGGGTCAGGGCCAGCACATCGGCGATCAGCCGGGCCAGCGCCAGCACAACCGCTGTCGGTTCTGCGGTGTCGTTGCTGAACAGCGGGGCGTTGTCGAGATCGTAAAGCTCGATGACCAGCCCCTCATCGGTGACACGGGTGATGACGTGGCGCAACAGCTGTTCCATTGTCCGGCTTTCGCCGCCACGGTCCAGCAGTTCCTTTTCCACGGCCCGCATCTCGGCCGCATTTTCATCGGCCAGCGTGTCCTGCTCGGCCCCCGAGGAGGCCCCGTCCTGATCCGATGTACCGCCAGTGCCGGATCGGGCCTGGGTTTCCTCGGCAAACATCGTCTCGCCGCCCAGGCTTCCTTCGCCGCCGCCGGACACGCGGGTCACGGCGATGGTCGGGCTGAAGTAATCCGACAGCCCCTTGCGCTGCTTTTCCGTCGTCGCGTTCAAAAGCCACATCAAGAGAAAGAAGGCCATCATTGCCGTCACGAAATCGGCATAGGCAACCTTCCAGGCGCCGCCATGGTGCCCACCACCACCGACAACCTTTTTCCGCTTGATGATGACTGGCGCGGCATTCGACTGCCCGGCCATTCCACCACCCATGTTTCACACCCGCATCCTTGGTATCAGGTTGCGGTGAACGGCGACTTAATGCCCGGCATCTTAGGGGTTTTCACTGGGCGCTTGTTTTTGCCACGCCGCAATCTAAACTGAATGGTTCAGAGGATATGCATATGATCACGCTGACCATCAACGGCACCGACCATTCCACCGACCTGCCGCCCGAGACGCCGCTGCTCTGGGCGCTGCGGGACGGGTTGGGAATGACCGGCACCAAGTTCGGCTGCGGCGTTGCGGCCTGCGGGGCCTGCACCGTGCTGGTGGGGGATGAGGCGGTGCGATCCTGTCAGACTGCAATAGCCGATGTGGCCGGGCCGGTGACAACCATCGAGGGCCGCAGTCCGGTGCTGGATGCGCTGCGGCAGGCCTGGGTGCAGCATCAGGTGGCGCAATGCGGCTATTGCCAGTCCGGCCAGATCGTTCAGGCCGCCGCCCTGCTGACCGCGAACCCGCATCCGACCGACGGTGACATCCTGGATGCCATGGATGGCAACCTGTGCCGCTGCGGCACCTATCCGCGCATCCTTGCCGCGATCAGAACGGCCTCGGCCGGGCTGGAGGGCTGAGATGGGACGCCTGCGCACCATCGCCCGCCGCACATTCCTGATCGGGTCTGCCGCCCTTGTCGGCGGCGTCGCCTTCGGCTGGTATCAGTATCGCAAGGACCTGCCGAACCCGATCGCGGGCCAGGGTCTTGGTGCGCTGACGCCCTTTGTCCTGATCGACGGCGACGGTGTGACCATCATTACCCCCCGTGCCGAAATGGGCCAGGGCATCCACACCACCCTTGCCGCCCTTGTGGCCGAGGAGCTGGACCTTGACTGGGATCAGGTCCGCGTGATGCATGGCCCACCCGGCCAGGCCTATTACAACGGCGCGCTGTTGCGGGAAGGCGTGCCCTTCGCCCCGACGGATGAAAGCTGGCTGGCGGAACGGGCGCGGGACGCGATGGACATTCCCGCCCGTTTCCTTGGGCTGCAACTGACCGGCGGATCCACGTCCATCCCCGACGGGTATGAGAAGATGCGCGCCGCAGGGGCCGTTGCCCGCCTTGCCCTGATCCGCGCCGCCGCCCGCCGCACCGGCCAGCCCGAAGGGCAATTGCGCACCGAAGCAGGTGCGGTGCTTCTGCCGGACGGCACCCGGTTGCCCTATCCCGATCTTGCCGCAGAAGCCGCCCTGGTCAATCTGCCGGACCCGCCAGCGCTGCGCCCGCGCCAGGAATGGCGGCTGCTGGGCAAAGCCTTGCCGCGCAAGGATATACCGGCGAAATCCGATGGCACCGCCCGCTATGCCATCGACATCCGCCTGCCCGGCATGGTGTTCGCCTCGATCCGCCGCAACCCGGCACCCGGTGCCGGGATGACCGGCTTTGACGCCACCGAGGCGCTGAAATTGCCGGGTGTCAGTCAGGTCGTCGCCCTGGACGGGGGCATCGCCGCCATTGCCAGGACGACCTGGGCCGCGATGCAGGCGCTGGACGTTGTGCAGGTGACATGGGCACCGCCCGAAACCCCTGTGACCGATGATGTCCTGGACGACGACCTTCGCCTTGCGCTGGAAAGCGACCCGGACTCCACGCCCAAGGATACCGGCGATGCGACGGCCGGGGATTTCACCGCCGAATACACCGTGCCGCATCTGGCCCATGCCACCATGGAACCGATGAGCGCCGCCGCCGTTCTGGCCGATGGCCGGTTGCAACTTTGGGCGGGCAGCCAGTTTCCCACCATGGCCCGCACCGTTGCAGCCGAGGCTGCGGGGGTCACGCCCGAGCAGACTGACATGCACACCGAACTGATGGGCGGCGGTTTCGGCCGACGGTCCGAGATGGATTTCATCCGCCAGGCCGCCGCACTGGCAAGGCTGCTGTCGCCCACGCCGGTGCTGCTGACCTGGAGCCGCGAGGAAGATACCATCCAGGACATGTATCGCCCCGCAGCCATGGCGCGGGTCAGGGCCGCCGTTGCCGACGGGATGGTCCGCCATTTCCATCTTGCCACGGCAGCCGCGTCGATCACTGCATCCATGGCGGGCCGACTGGGCTTTCCCGCAGCCGGACCGGATTCCACCATCACGCAAGGCGCGGGCGAGCAGCCCTATGCCTTTTCGAACTATCGCGTCACCGGGCACCGCGCCACAGGGCGGCTTCCGGTCGGGTTCTGGCGCTCGGTCGGGGCATCGCAGAACGCCTTTTTCCACGATTCCGCGATGGATGAACTGGCGCATCTGGCCGGGGTGGACCCGATCCTGTTCCGCATCCGGCAGATGGATCACCTGCCGTCGATCAATGTGCTGGAAACCGTCGGCCAGATCTCGGGCTGGGGCAATGCTGCGCCGGGGCGCGCAAAAGGGGTTGGCTTTTCGCTGTCCTTCGGCGTGCCGGTGGCCGAGGTGGTCGAGGTGGAAGACACCCCGCAGGGCCTGCGCCTGACCGGGGCATGGATTGCCGCCGATGTCGGCGTGGCGCTGGATCCGGGTATCATCGAGGCGCAACTGTCGGGCGGCATGGTCTTCGGCCTGTCTGCCGCGATGACGGGCGAAGTGACATTCGACGAAGGCCGCGCCCGGCAAGGCACCTTCTGGGATTTCGATCCGATGCGGATGCGGCAATGCCCGCCAATCACCGTGCAGATCCTTGAAAGCGGCGGCACGATCCGTGGTGTGGGTGAACCGGGGACCCCGCCCGCCGCCCCCGCACTGGCCAATGCGATATTTGCCCTGACCGGAACGCGCCACCGCAGCCTGCCGCTGAACCGCGCGGTCAGCTTTGCCTGAGAACCCGCCCGGCGCGCTGGTATCCCGTCCCGACCTCGCCTAATCTGGCTCCATCCCAGCCCGAGGCCCGGTCATGATCACCGATATCGAGGATTTCTTTGCCAAAGGCTGCGGCCGCTGCGACCGGTTCGACACGCCTGATTGTTCCACGCGCCGCTGGTCGTCCGGCCTTGCCGCCCTGCGGCAGATCTGCTTGCGGGCGGGCTTGGGCGAAGTCGTGAAATGGGGACATCCCTGCTATACCCACGCAGGCCGCAATGTTGCGATCATCGGGGCGTTTCGTGGCGATTTTCGGCTGACCTTCTTCAATGCCGCGCTGATGCAGGACCCTGACGGGCTGCTGGAACGGCAGGGGCCGAACACGCAGCACCCCGACGCGATCCGCTTCACCGACAATGCCCAGGCGGCGGCAATGGCCCCGGTGATCCTGCGCTATCTGGAGGAAGCCAAAGGCTATGCCGAGGCCGGGGTGAAGCCGGAAAAGGTGGAAACCGAATTCGACCTGCCCGAGGAACTGATCGAGGCGATGGACACCGACCCGGATCTGGCCGAAGCGTTCCATCGCCTGACCCCCGGCCGCCGGAAAAGCCATGTGTTGCAGATCTCGGGCAGCAAGAATGCCGCCACCCGGATCAACCGGATCACCAGACTGCGGCCAAGGATTCTGGCGGGCAAGGGAGCGAACGAATATTGAGAGCGCGAGACCGGAATTGCAGGTTTGGTTGGCACTTTGCAGGCCGCCAAGAAATCTTCGGCTCAGACCTGTCGCAGTTTGGTCCCGCTCCGAGTCCCCGTTCAAGCCACATGGCGTTTTTGCGATCCGCCCTTCATCGACGCCTTCAGCCCATGTTCGCGCAGGACCTCCTGACAGCCTTTTTGATTGCGTGGCCGCTGTGTAAGATCGAACCGTGCGATTTCGCCGTATCCTGCCAGCACTGCTGTTCCTGAAGGTCTGACCGCTCAGGCGATCTTGCGGCCCTGCACCCAGATGTCGCTGATCGCGCCACGATCCGCGGTCAGCACGATCTTTTCAAAGACATCCTCGGGCCGCTCCTGCCCCGTGAAAAGCCGAAATCCGCTGCCGGGCAGGTTGGCCCGGATCACGAGGGCATCAAAGCACTGGCCCGCCTGCAGCCTTCCCACCGGCAGCGACAGCGCATCGCCGCCCCCCGCTGTCGCCAGCCAGAACGCCTCGACAGCAGTCAGGGGTGCCTCGCCGGTGCCCCGGGTCTGGGGCGGCAGGGCGGGGTCATTGCCATGCGACAGATGGCGCGAGGACATCAGCGCGTGACGCATCCCGTCAAGGATAGAGGGGCTGAAGCCGCCCGATATGTCAGTGCCCAGACCCACCTCCACTCCGGCCTCCAAGGCGCGGCGGACCGGGAAGATGGCATT
Source organism: Paracoccaceae bacterium (assembly GCA_036745335.1). Classification (GTDB taxonomy): domain Bacteria; phylum Pseudomonadota; class Alphaproteobacteria; order Rhodobacterales; family Rhodobacteraceae; genus Pseudogemmobacter. The sequence continues at coordinate 17,694 of DAIOGH010000010.1, read as the reverse complement.
GGCGAAATAGGCATTCGACATCGGGCAATGGGCCACGGCCGCGCCGCGCTGCGCCATCAGGGCCATGTCAGCATCTGTGACGAAATTGGCATGGGCCAGCACGGTGCGATCCGTCAGCAGGCCGAAGCGGTCCAGGGCGTCGCAATCCGAACAGCCCAGCCGGTCGCGGACATGCCCCGCCGCCCAGTCGCTTTCCGAGGCATGGGTCTGCACATGGCAGCCGGTTTCCTGCGCCAATACCCCCAGCCCTTCCAGCAGCGCATCGGTACAACTTGGGATGAAGCGCGGGGTGATGACCGGCAGCACCAAAGGGTCATCGCCTTGCAGCGCCCGGAGATCTTCGATGAAGGCCCGGGTCTCGGCGATGCCCGCCTGCGCATCGGCATCCCGGTAATAGTCAGGGCAGTTGTCCGGGTCGTCCATGGCGACCTTGCCGACCAGCGCCCTTTGGCCATGGCGCAGGCAGGCCTGCGCAAGGATCAGGTTCGGCTGACGGTGGACCGAACCGAAATACATCGCCGTCGTGGTGCCTTGCGCCAGAAGGCTGCGCACCAGATCGTCATAGACCGCTTCGGCGAAGGCGGGGTCGGCGTAGCGCGCCTCCAGCGGGAAGGTGTATTTCTGCAGCCAGACCTCAAGCGGTTCGTCCAGAGCAAGGCCAAGCTGGGGCCATTGCGGCGCATGGATATGCAGATCGACCAGGCCGGGGATCAGCCAGGCGTCCTTCGGCAGGCGGTGAAGTGTGTCGGAGGCCTCGGCCGCAGTGACAATCCGGTCCTGCCCGGCCCCCGGCGGCAGGATGCTGTCGATCCGGCCCTTGCCGTCAATGACAAAGGCGCAATCGGTCAGCACCTCCAGCCGGTCTCGGGTGGGGGTATGGAAACCGTTGCCCAGAACGACCAGAGCGGGCTGCATCACTGGCTGCCCAGAATTGCGGGGAAGATGCCGGGCATGACGACGAAGCCGGGGATGCGTTTCACACGGTCGGACCAGCGGCGGATTGCCGGATAAGTCTCGCGCGGGATGCCGCCCTCTTCGGACAGCATGACGTAAGGAAAGCAGGCGATGTCGGCCACGGTCGGAGCCTCGCCCGATACCAGCCAGCCCTGCCCCTGCCGCTCCTGGAACCACAGGTGTTCATCCATCACAGCCAAGAGGCGATGCGCCCCCGCCCGCGCGGCATCGGCGTCGAAGTCGAACCCCATTCCGTCGGCCAGCCGTGCGGCCGATGCCGTGGCGGTCAGCCCCTCGGCAAAGCCCAGCCATTGCTGGGTCTGGCCGGTGCGATCGGGCGTGTCCAGCGGATACCAGAGGCCGGAGGGATCGAACCTGCGCGCGATATAGACAAGGATCGCGGCACTTTGCGCGATGCGCAGATCGCCATCCTCAAGAACCGGCAGCTGGCCCAGGGGGTTGATCGCAAGAAACTCGGGCTCGCGATGCTTGAAGCCGGGGAAGAAATCGACGTTCTTCCGCTCGTAGTCCACGCCAAGGATCGCCAGCAGAAGCCGCGCCTTGTAGCAGTTGCCGGACAGGTCATAGTCGTAAAGACGCAGCATCTAGATATCCAGGACGAGACGGTCGGATTTGGCGCGTGACACGCAGGTCATGATCGTGGTGTTCGCGGCGCGCTCGGTATTGTTCAGATAGACGTCCTGATGGTCGGGGATGCCCTCCAGCACCTTGACGCGGCACGTCCCGCAAGCGCCCTGCCCGCAGGACGAGGCCATGGCGACACCATTTTCCCGCAAGACCTGCAGGATCGACTTACCTGCCGGCACTTGCAGGGTGACGGCGGAGCGGGCCAGTGCGATCTCGAAGCTTGAAGAGTCGTCGATCTGATGGGTGTTGCGGAAATATTCGAAATGCACGGCACTTTCGGGCCAGCCCTGCTCGGCGGCAATGCTGCGGGCAGCGTCCAGCATCGGGCCGGGACCGCAGACATAGACCTGCCGCGCGGGACCGGGGTCGGAAAGGATCGCCTTCAGTGCCGCCGTGGTGCCGGCCGGGTCCAGCCCCAGATGCGAGGTCAGCCTTTCGCCCAAGGCGGCAAGCCTTTCGGCAAAGGCCAGATGGTCGGGACCGGCGGCGAAGTAATGCAGGCGGCAATTCTGGCCATCGCCCGCCATTGCCGCCGCCATCGCCAGCATCGGCGTCACCCCGATGCCGCCCGCAAGGAAGATGGTCTCCTCGGCATTGCGGCGCAGCGGAAAGTTGTTGCGCGGCTCGGAGATCGCCAGCAGATCGCCCGCCTTCAGATGGTCATGGATCGCCAACGAGCCGCCCGCAGATTGGGCCTCACGCTTGACGCCGATGATATAGCGGTCGGTCTCACCTGGGCCGTTCACCAGCGAATATTGCCGGACAAGCCCGTTGGGCAGCGCCACGTCGATATGGGCCCCCGGCTGGAAGGCGGGCAGGACACCGCGCAGGGGGCGCAACTCAAGCGAAACGATGCCTTCGGCCACCATGGTCTTTGCCGCCACCGTGACCCGGATCTTGCCCGGCCCGGCGGTCATCTCGGGCATCTCGGCCAGTTCCGCGCTGACCCGGCCATAGACCGGCGGGATCGGCGCGGGGGCGGGCTTTGCGCGGGCCTCGGCCTCGGCCTGACGGGCGAAGGCGGTCAGGGCGGTGTTCAGGCGGCGCAGCAGCGCCAGCCCCTGCGCGGCAAGGGGGCCGGTGACATAGCCCCGGATCACCGATTGCCCGGCATCCATCGGCTGGACATAAAGCTGCAGGCTGCTGATGCCGTCCGAGAAGAAAAGTCCGCCCCGATGCGCCATCCCCTCGTCGGGGGCAAAGCCCTCAAGCGCGGCGCTTACGTCCGCCGGAGCTGCGTTCAGGGGCACGGCGCGCAGGACCAGCGGCTCTTCAGGCAGCGATTCGGGTGCCGCATCTCCGGCATCGCCAAGATGGGTCCAGATCAGCCCGTTCGCCTCATGCACCGGATAGGTGCGGTTGCAGATGGTGCGCGGCGGCGCGTCTGCGGGGTGTGCGGGGATATAGGTGCAGCCCGCATTGCGGTTGGCATAACGCCAGCCGTGGTATTGGCAGACCAGCTCGGTCCCGGTGTTCACCCCGATGGAAAGCCGCACGCCGCGGTGCAGGCAGCGGTTTTCCCAGACATTGACGTAACCGTCGTCGGCCCGCCAGATCGCCAGCTCCTGCCCCGAAAGCTTGCCCTGAAAGACATGTCGGGGGACCACATCCTCGCTGGCCGCCACCGGAACCCAAGGCCCAATGCTGCTTGCTCCGTCCATCGTCATCCTTTCATGCCGCCGCCGGAATGGTGCCGTAGGTCACACCGTTCTGCGCCAGCCAGCGGCGATACATGATCGCGGTCTTGTCGGCACGGATCGGCGTCTCGGCCCGCGGGTCCAAAGGCAGCCGCTTCGGCATCTGGTTTTCCAGGATCGGCTTGTCCTGCCCGAAGATGTGCAGCTGGAAATAGCTGATGAAATCATCAGTGCTGACATCGTCCAGAATGCTCAGCACCATGTGGCCGCGGAATTTCTCAGGCCCGACCGGCTGGATGAAAAGCGCGATCACGTCCAGCCGCCTGGCATCCATCGGGCTGGATTTGTAAAGCACCGAGCAGGTCGGATGCGGCACCCGGTAGACATATTCCACATCCGCCCCGGCGGTCGAGACGGTCGAGGCGCGGGGTTGGTAGAACAGGCATTCGGTCGCCACGATTTCACGCCCGCCCTCGCGCAATTCGACATTGTATTCCTTGACCTCCGTATGCGGCAGTTCCCCAAGGATGCCGGTGTGGACATAGGGGAAATGCCCCATATCAAGGAAATTCTCGATCCCGCGCTGTGCAGCGACATTGACCCCGATCGACCCCGCCGCAAGGTTGCGCCGGTCGGCCTCGGCATATTCCGGGATCGGGAACAACCCGCCTTCGGGCTGGCCAAGTGTGGTCCAGAGGCAGGCGTATTGTTCGATAACTGGCAGGGCGCGGCCATCGGCGCCATGCACCCGGCAGGCCCGGTCCTTGCGCTGATAGCTCAGCGTCTCGCCCATCAGCACCGTGCTGCGCGGCCGCTCCTGCACATCCTGCAGGGCCGAGACCGGATACCACTGATTCAGCATGAAGGGATCGGGAAGACTGTCGGCCATCGGGCTGCCTCCGGGTCGCTGGCGCTGAATTGCATAGCAATCCCTCAATCCTGCGATGTCAATTGCAAAGATTGCTTGACAGATCCTGACCGTGATCCGCTAGGTTTTAGACGAGTGAGTCACGCGGCAGGACAAACGGGCACTTCATGGCCACCCGCTCTCAGGAAATTGCAGAGGCCCTCTCCGGCGCTATCGGCGCGCAGGAACTGCCGCCCGGTTTCAAGCTGGGCGAACGCCAGCTGGCCGAGGCCTGCAACACCAGCCGCGCCGTGGTGAAGCAGGCATTGCTGCTGCTGGGCCGTGAGGGGCTGGTGCAGATGCATCCCAACCGCGGCTCCTTCGTGGCCGAGTTGGACGCGCGCGAGGCCTTCGACATCTTCGAGGCCATCGCCGCCATCGAACAGGGCGCCGCCTTCCAGCTGATCGCCCGCGGCGCGCCCTCGGACCTTGAGCGGCTGGAATGCAATGTCTGCGAGACCCAGTGCTGCCTGGACCATGGCGATGATGCCGGGTCCGACCGGATCGGGCCGGAGTTCCATGTCGAGCTGGTCCGGCTGGCCCGCAACCGGGTGCTGGAGGAAAGCCATGCAAGGCTTTTGCGCCGGTCGCAGCTGATCCGGCTTCTCTACACCAACCGCGATTATCACCGGCAAAGGCTGACTGACGACCATGCGCTGATCCTGTCGCATATGAAAGAGGGCCGGGTCGAACCCGCCTTGCGGCTGATCGGCAACCATTACGATGCCATCGCCCGCGGCTATGACATGGACATGCGCGCCGCGATCCGCCCCGATCTGGAAGAGGTGCTGTCGCGCTGGCTGAAGCCGCAGCCGCTGTCCCGCCCGCTACAGAAGACGGAACCGGCCTGACCCGGACAAATGCCCATCAACGCCATGGCTCGACAGGAGAGATGAGATGAATGTTTCGCGCAGAAGACTGCTTCAGGGATCGGCCGCACTTGCCGGGGCGATGGCCCTGCCGCGCATGGCGATGGCGCAGGACGTGCTGAAGATCGGTCAGGTCAATGCCTCGCCCGCGGCCGAGATCGGCTGGTCGAAACAGCACGCCCTTGGCATCGAGGCGATCAAGGCGGCCTTCGGCGACAAGGTCGAGGTGACGGTCGTCGACAACACCTTCCTGCCGCAGGATGCCGAACGGGTGTTCCGCGATCTGGCCTCCAGCGGGCACCGGCTGATCTTCGGCACCAGCTTCTCTCTGGGTCAGCCGATGCAGAAAGTGGCCCCCGCCTTCCCGGATGTGGCATGGGAGCATTGCTCGGGCATCGTGCATCTCGACAATCTCGGCACCTTCGAGGCCAAGTATTATGAAGGGATGTACATCGCCGGGATCGCGGCGGGCCATATGACCAAGACCGGCAAGCTGGGCTTTGTCGGCGGCTTCCCGATCCCCGATATCGTGGGACCTGGCAATGCCTTCCTGCTGGGTGCGCGCACGGTGAACCCCGCGATCACCTGCTCGGTCGTGTTCCTGAATTCGTGGTTCGATCCGGGCAAGGAGAAAGAGGCCGCACAGGCGCTGATGGCGCAGGGGGCCGACGTGATCCTTGGCATGACCGACACCGGCGTCTGCGTGCAGGCGGCCCAAGAGGCCGGGGTATACTCGGTCGGCTATGCCAGCGACCTGATCAGCTTCGGGCCGGACAGCCAGCTGACCTCGGTCGTGCTTGACTGGAGCTCGGATTACGTGCGGGCGGCGCAGGCGGTGCTGGACGGCACCTGGAAGACCGAATCCCGCTGGGACGGGCTGGCCGGCGGGGTCGTCACCCTTGCCCCCTTCAACGCCAAGATACCCGAGGATGTCCGCGCCAAGCTGGATGCCGCAGCCGAGGGCGTCAAGTCGGGCGCCCTTCAGCCCTATGCTGGCGAGATCAAGGACAATCAGGGCAATGTCATCGTGCCGGCGGGCGGCGTTCTGGCTGATACCGATGTGCGCGGTATCAACTGGCTGGTCGATGGCATGATCGGCACGCTGGGCTGATGGCCAGCGCACCTGCAACCGCGGCCGGGATGGCGACACCCCGGCTGCAACTGACCGATATTTCCAAGGCCTATCCGGGCGTGGTTGCCAATGATGCAGTCTCGCTTGCCGTGGCACCGGGCGAGATCCATGCCATCCTTGGCGAGAACGGTGCCGGCAAGTCGACGCTGATGAAGATCATCTACGGCGCGATCGCCCCCGACCGGGGGGAAATCCGCTACGACGGCCGACTTCTGGGCCAGCACTCTCCCGCACAGGCCCGCGCCTGCGGGATCGAGATGGTCTACCAGCACTTCTCACTCTTCGAATCCGCCTCGGTGGCCGAGAACATCGCGCTTTGCCTGCCCGGCCGGATGGATCTGCCCGCGCTGTCGGCCCGCATCACGGAAACCGCCGCCCGCTACGGGCTGTCGGTCGATCCCGCCCGCATGGTCGCCGACCTCTCCATGGGCGAGCGTCAGCAGGTCGAGATCCTGCGCTGCCTGATGCGCGACCCGCGCCTTCTGATCCTTGATGAACCCACCTCGGTCTTGGCGCCGCAGGCGGTGGAACAGTTGTTCACCGTGCTGCGCAGGATCGCGGCGGAAGGGTGCAGCATCATCTACATCAGCCACAAACTGGATGAGGTCCGCGTCCTGTGCCACAGCGCCACGGTGCTGCGTGGCGGCCGCGTCACAGGCGGCACCGATCCGCGCAAGGCAACCACCCACGACCTTGCCGTGATGATGATCGGCAGCGACCTGCCCGTCACCGATCACCCGCCCGCCGCTTTGTCGGCCACTCCCCTCTTGTCGGTGCGCGGCCTGTCTGGCCGCCCCTTCGGCGGCGCTGGCCGGGCATTGCAGGACGTGAGCCTTGACCTTTTCGGCGGCGAGATCGTGGGCATTGCCGGCGTCTCGGGCAATGGTCAGGCCGAGCTTGCCGCCTGTCTTTCGGGCGAAGCATCGCTGCCCGGCCAGATGGCCCTGATGGGCCAGCAGATGCCGCCCCGCGCCGATGCCCGACGCCGGATGGGCATGGCCTATGTCCCCGAGGAACGCCTTGGCCGCGGTGCCGTTCCTGGTCATTCGCTGACCCAGAACACCCTCCTGACCGGCTATACCGCCGGGCTGATCCGCCGCGGCCTGGTGCGCTACCATGCGGCGCGGACCCGCGCCGCCGACATCATCACGGCCTTTTCCGTCAAGGCCGAGGGGCCATCGGCGCTGGCCTCCAGCCTCTCGGGGGGCAATCTGCAGAAGTTCATCCTTGGGCGTGAGCTGGCGCTGGACCCGACGGTGCTGATCGTCGCCCAGCCGACATGGGGTGTCGATGTCGGTGCCGCCGCCTTCATCCGCCAGCGCATTATCGACCAAAGCCGCAAGGGTGCCGCCGTCCTTGTCTTCTCCGAGGAACTGGAAGAGTTGATCGAGATCTGCGACCGCATACACGTCCTTTCAGAAGGCCGGCTCTCGCCTTCAATCCCGCGGGCCGAGGCGACCAAGGCCCGGCTTGGTCGCTACATGACCGGCGCGGGCGACAGCCTTGCCGGGGCGAAGGCGCACTGATGGTCCTGCGGATCGAACCCCGCCGCGACGTGACTCTGGCCACCCGGCTGATGGCGCCCGTGACCGCGATCATCCTGACGCTGGTCTTCGGCGGCACCCTCTTCTGGGCGCTTGGCTTTGCGCCCTTTCCTACGCTGAAGGCCTTCTTCATCGGCCCCGTCAGCAGTCTTTACGGCCTGACCGAGCTTCTGGTGAAGGCCGTCCCCCTGATCATCATCGCCGCCGGTCTGGCCGTGGGCTTCCGTGCCAATATCTGGAACATCGGCGCGGAGGGCCAGCTGATCATGGGTGCCATCGCCGCCGCCGGGGTGGGGCTTTTCGCACCGCAGGGCCTGCATGCCGTCCTGATGCCGCTGATGTTCCTGGCCGCCATGTTGGCCGGAATGGCCTGGGCAGGGATCGCCGCCTACCTGCGTGCGCGCTTTGATACCAACGAGATCCTTGTCACGCTGATGCTGACCTATATCGCGGGCTTCATCCTGTCATGGCTGGTGCGTGGCCCGTGGCGCGACCCGATGGGCTTCAACTTTCCCCAGACCGCGATGATGCCAGCGAGCGGCCTTCTGACCCCGCTGGATCCGCGCTTCCGGGTCACCGCTTCGGTCCTCTTCGCGCTGATCGCCCTTGGCCTTCTGTGGGTCTTCATCGCGCGGTCTTTCGCAGGATACCGCCTGTCGGTCGGCGGCGCCGCCCCGCGTGCCGCCCGCTACGTCGGCTTTTCCGAGAAGGGCGCGATCTGGACGGGCCTTCTGGCCGGAGGTGCCGCTGCCGGGATCGCGGGCTTTTATGAAGTCTCCGGCCCCTTGGGCCAGCTTTCAGCCGTCATCTCGCCGGGCTATGGCTTCACCGCCATCATCGTCGCCTTCATCGGCCGGCTGCACCCCGTGGGCATCCTTCTCGGCGGCCTCTTCCTTGCCCTAACCTATGTGGGGGGCGAGGCGGTGCAGGTCTCTTTCGGCATCCCGGCCCATATCACGAGGGTGTTCCAGGGGCTTCTGCTGTTCTTCCTTCTGGCCAGCGAGTTCTTCACCTCCTGGCGCATCACCCGTGGGGCCGCCTGATGGATCTGGGCATCGCGATCTTTGTCGGCACGATCACCGCCGCCACCCCCCTGCTGCTGGCCGCATTGGGCGAGGTGGTGGTCGAGAAATCCGGCGTCCTCAATCTCGGGATCGAGGGCATGATGCTGATCGGGGCCGCCGTGGCCTTCTGGCTGGCCATGGCTGGCTGGGGCCTGCCTGCGGCCTTTGTGGGCGGTGCGCTGGCGGGGATGCTGACCTCTTGCCTTTTCGCGCTGCTCGCGCTGGTCTTCATGGCCAATCAATATGCCGCAGGTCTGGCGCTGGCCATCTTCGGCACCGGCCTTTCCGCGATGATCGGCATGGGGTTCGGCAGCACACCCGTCGCCACGCTGAAGCCGCTAGCGATCCCGCTCCTGTCCGACATCCCCGTCCTCGGCCACCTCCTCTTCCGCTTCGACGCCATGGTTTATCTGACCCTTGCCATGGTGCCAGCCCTCTGGTGGTGGCTGACCCGCACCAAGGCGGGGCTGATCCTGCGCACCATCGGCGAATCGCCCGAGAACGCCCATGCCATCGGCTATCCCGTCCTGCGCATCCGCTTTGCCGCCATCCTCTTCGGCGGCGCCATGGCGGGGCTGGCCGGTGCCTATCTCTCGGTCGCCTATGTCGGCATCTGGGTCGAGAACATGACCGCCGGCCGCGGCTGGATCGCGCTTTCGCTGGTGGTCTTTGCGGCATGGCGGCCGTGGCGCGCCCTTGCCGGTGCCATCCTCTTCGGCGGCTTCACCATCCTGCAACTGCATGGCCAGATCCTTGGCCTGCCGCTGCCGTCCGAGGCGCTGTCGGCCCTGCCCTATCTGGCGACGATCCTTGTCCTTGTCGCCATCTCGCGGAACCGGGGTCGGCGGATCGAGGTTCCGGCCTCGCTTGCGCGGCCCTTCCGCCCGGAGGCCTGAGCGGCGGGGCGACGGAAACTATTGGATCGGTCAGTCACGTTTCGACAGAACCGGCGCCGGGTATTGCCGCCCTGCGGGCAGAGGTTTCGTCTGCCTCGGGCCGTTGGCGGATGCCGGAACGTAGATGGCGATAGGCAAAGTCGGCCGGATCTGCGGCGTTCAGCCCCGGAAAGGCTGCATAGATGACCTCGCGCGTCAGCGCGGCGAAATCGGCCAGAAAATGAACCGAACTTTTCAGCCCGATGATCCCCGGCGCAGCGGGATCAAGACCGAGGTGGCGCAGGATCGCCTGCGTCCCCGCCTGTGCCCGCTGCGACCCGACGACGACCTGCACCCCGCTGCTCTCGATCCGCAACAGCGCCATCGGGCCAAAGTTCAATTCGGCCCCGTCGTAATAGCCTCCGGTGCCGACAAGGCGCCCGTCACCCAGGGCCTCCACCCTGTAGCGGGCGACCAGAGGTCCTGCGCCCGGCGTCGCGCCCCTGCCGCCAAGAGCAAGGTCCAGCATGCCGCCGAGCCCTGCCGCATGGGCAGCCGCCGCCGCCTGAGGATCGTGGATGACGGCAACTACGGCTGCCTGCGCGCCCTGCACCAGCAATTCGCGCACCAGCCCCATGGTGTCCGAGGTTGCGCCTGCGCCGGGGTTGTCCTGGGTGTCGACCAGGATCACTGGTCCGGCTGTTTCTGCCAGGTGCTCCAGCGCATGCGCAACCGCCTGGGGGCCCTGTCGCAACCCGATGGCGGCAAAGTCGGACTCGGCCGCCGCGAGTGCGAGGGCCAGACGGTTCGCCGCCATCTCCGCCGCAGCCTGATCCCCGGCATAGGCCAGCAGCGAAGGGCCGCAATCGGCGATATCGGCGGGGGGAAAGCCGCACAGTACACTTGTCACCGCATCGAAACTGCGGTCGGTGTCATCCTCAAGCGCCAACAGCCCCTTCATCGGGTCTATCAAGGTGCATTGCGCATGGATCGGGATCAGATATTGCCCCTGCAGGAAGGTCTTCGCCGGGCGTCTGCCACGATCAAGCCAGCGCAGGGTCTCGGCCGCGACGCGGGTGCCTGTCGCCTCCATATCGACATGGGGGTAGGTGCGATACGCAATCAGAAGGTCGCTGTCCCGCACCATTTCGGCACTGACATTGCCGTGGAAATCCAGCGCGGCTGCAATGAAGACCTGCGGACCCAGCAGCTTGCGGATGCGCCGCAACAGCCAGCCTTCGGCATCGGCTATCCCCTCGACCACCATCGCGCCATGCAGGTCCAGCAGCACAGCGTCCAGCGGGCTTGCGGCCTGCAAGCCCGACAGAAGCTCATCGGTCAGCGCATGGAAGGCCGCAGCCTCCACCCTGCCGCCGGGCTGCGCTTCGGCCCGCAGCAGCGGCAGGATCTCGACCGGCGTGGCCCGCAGCGTCCGCAACATGCCGCCTGTCGCCCCGCCCCCCTGATCGAAGGCCGCAGTCAACGCCTGACCGCGCAGGATCGGCAGCGAAGACCCATGGCTGTCGAAATCGGCCAGCGAGGTGGGGCCGGGGGCGAATGTATTGGTCTCATGCACCAGTCCGCCGACGGCGATCCGCCTCATGCCACCACCTCCGTCAGTTGGCCAAGGAAGGAAACGGCAACCGGCCCGGTCAGGAACAGCGTGCCATCCTGCTCTTCACGGACAGCGAGCTTGCCCCCCGGCATGAAGATTTGCATCGCGTTCGCCGTTGTCAGCCCCAGCCGCCGCGCCGCGACCAATGCCGCACAGGCACCGCTGCCACAGGCCATGGTCAGCATCCCCGGCCGCTCCCAGACCACCAGCCGCATATGGCCGTCATCAATGATCTCGGCAACACCGACATTGGCACCCTCGGGAAGCAGCGGATCATCCTGCAGCACGGCAGCCCAGCGGGGAACGTCAATTTCGTCAAGCGCGGGCACGAAGCACACAAGATGCGGGTTGCCCATGCTCATCGCCACCCGTGCAGTCAGCGGGCCTGCCGTCAGGCCAACGTCGAGCGCGTCGCGGGGTTCGGCCAGTGGCACCGACTGCCAGTCAAGACGCGCCGCGGGCTGACGCAGACAGACGGTATGGTCGCCCTTGATCTGCGCCTCGATCACGCCGCCAAGCGTGCCGATGCGCACCGTGTCGGCGCCGGTCTGCTGCAACAGAAGCCAGGCCACGCAGCGGGTCGCATTCAGGCAGGTCTGCGACTCTTGTCCGTCTGTATTGTAGATGCGCAGACGGATATCCGTGCCTTCCGCCTGCGGGGATTCCAGCACCAGGACCTGATCGCCCCCCACCCCGGTATGGCGCGCGCACAGGCTGGCCGCTTCGGCGGGCGTGGGCCGGAAGGGCCGGGCACGGCCATCGAAGATGATGAAATCATTGCCGGCGCCGTGCATCTTCACAAAGCCACCGGGCCGCTGCAGCGTCGCGGCCATCTCGGCAAACCCCTTGCGATCGGTCAGTTGGGCAGGGGGGACAACAGGCATCCGGGGTCTCGGGTCAAACTGGCAGATGCGGTGTTGCACCCAGGCGTGACATGCTGTCAAATTCATAGTGATCCATATTTCATTCATCAGGGATATATGCCTTGCGCCTGACCCATCGGCAGCTGGAAATCTTCCGCTCGCTCATGCAGACGCTGAACGTGACCGAGACGGCGGCGCAGCTTTGCTCGTCGCAGCCCACGATCAGCCGCGAACTGAAGGCGCTGGAGGAAGTGTTGGGCTTCATGCTTTTCCGCCGCGACAAGCGCCGGCTGGAGGTGACGCCCCGCGCCATCGCGCTGCATGTGGTGGTGCAGCGCAGCTTTGTCAGCCTGGACGAGATCGGGCGCGCGGCGGATGCGATCCGGGGCGACCGTCTTCAGCGGGTCTCGGTTGCCTGCCTTCCGGCCTTTGCCCACGCGCTGATACCGCAGGCGATCTGCCGCTTTCGCACCAACCATCCCGATGCCCAGCTCAAGGTGCATTCCATCGAGGAATCGGTGCTGACGCGCGAGTTGCTGAACAACAATTTCGACGTTGGCGTGGTCGAGGGCCGTGTGCCCGGCGGGCTTGGCTCGCTGCTGCGCCGCGAGGCTGGCGACCTGCTCTGTATCCTGCCTGCCGACCATCCGCTGACCCGGCATGAGAGCATCGAGATCGACCAGATGGCCGGGTCGGCCTTCATCTACTACGCCGAGGAAGATACCTATCGCCGCCAGATCGACGCCCTTTTCGATTCTGCCGGGGTCGATCGGCAGCTGATGGTCGAGACCACCACCGCAACCTCCATCGGCGCGATGGTGGCGCATGGTATCGGCATCTCGATCGTTAATCCGCTGACGGCACTGGCTTTCGAGGGGCCGCGACTCGTCCTGCGGCCGATGGCGCAACCCATCCCCTACAGCCTGAACATCTGGCAACCCGACCCCGTGCATCAAAGCCGGTGGAGCGCAGGTTTCGTGGAATCCATCGGACAGGAACTGGATGACATGGTGGCGCATCTGTCAGAGCGCGGTCTTGTGATGTCGCGCGCCCGCGCAAGATGAACGCTGCGGGGAGGTCTGTTCCCCGAGGACCGCCCCTGGGATATCCGGGCCAGTGTGAAGCCAAGCAAGCGAAGCAGGCAGCAAATATATCAAAAATGAATGACGGCGACGGAAAGGGATATTTTACAGCGCTTACTCTTTCCCGATAGCCTTTGGAAAATACTGGACCGACGTGGACTTTGGCGATCTGATCCGCGGCATCTCGTGCTGAAAAGATCGGTCAACGGCAGCAATCTAGGCCAGCGGGGTGATGACAGCGCTATGGCAGCCCGGACCCATGAAGCGCGCGTGACGCGGGGTTGGAAGCTCTATGATCCCAGGCTGGCCTGGCTTCTGGTGGCCCCGACGGCGCTCCTGCTTTTGTGTTTCCTGGTCCTGCCGATCCTTGTGATGGGGGTCTATACCTTCTTCACCTTCGTCACCGCCGGGGTCGAGGATGCGACGCTGACCTGGGCCAACTGGCATGAGTTTCTGACTGACAGCTATTACCACGGCTTCCTTCTGAAAACCCTGCGCGTGGGCGTGGTGACGGCAGCGATCTGCGGCGTGGTCGGTTATTTCCCGGCCTATTTCATCTGGGCGACCGGGTTCCGGCACAAATGGCTGCTTCTCCTGCTGCTGATCGTGCCGTTCTGGATCAGCTTCACCATCCGCACCTTTTCCTGGATCCACATCCTAGGCGAACAGGGGCTGATCAATGTCTGGCTGATGAACCTTGGCCTGATCGACGCCCCGCTTCGGATGCTTTACACCGAGGGCGCGGTGATCATGGGGCTGATCCACTTCCTGCTGCCCTATATGATCCTGAACATCTATGTCAGCCTTGAGGGCATCGATCGCACCCTGATTTCTGCTGCCAGATCAATGGGCTGCACCAATGCGCAAGCCTTCCGTGAGGTGACGCTGCCCTTGTCCCTGCCGGGCCTTGCCGCCGGGCTGATGCTTTGCTTCGTGCTGGCGGCGGGCAGCTATGTGACACCGCAGCTTCTGGGATCGGGCCGTGACGCGCTGTTCGGCAACCTGATCTATGACACCATCATGGGCCAGCTGAACTGGCCGATGGGTGCCACGCTGTCCATCGTGCTTTTCTTCGTCCTAGGCTCGGTCGCGGCGCTTTATACCCGCTACATGGGGATGTCGCAGATCGTGAAAGGCCTGGGCGGATGAGCGGGTCGCGCGACAACGAGGGACGCTGGGCCTGGCTGCTGACGCGGCTGGTGACTGTTCTGGTCTATATCTTCATGTTCGCGCCGATTCTTGCGACAGTGATACTGTCTTTCAACAAGTCGATGTTCGGGGGCTTCCCGATGACCGGCTTTTCCTTCCAGTGGTATGGCAAGCTTCTGGAAAATGCTGCCGTCATTCAGGCGTTCAAGACCTCGCTCTGGATTGCCGTCGTCACGGCGGCTGTCACCACGCTGGTCGGAATCGTCACTGCGCTGGCGCTGGTGCGCTTCGACTTCCGCGGCAAGGGCATCCTGGGAACCATGGTGATCCTGCCCGCGCTGGTGCCCGAGACCATTCTTGGCGTCGGCCTTCTGATCCTGATCAAGTCGATCGACCAGCCTCGAAGCCTGCCGATCCTGATGCTGGGGCATATCCTGCTGGCGCTTCCCTATGTGGTCCTGATCGCCCAGGCCCGGATGGTGGGGGTGAAGCGGATCTATGAAGAGGCGGCGATGTCACTGGGCGCCTCGCGGCTTGCCACCTTCCGCGAGATTACCCTTCCGCTTCTGATCCCCGCAGTGGTGGCAGGCGCGTTGCTGGCCTTCACGATTTCCTTCGACAACACCTCGGCCAGCCTGTTCTGGCGTCCCGCCGGGGTCGAGACGATGCCGACGCAGATCCTGTCGATGCTGAAGACCTCGATCTCGCCCGAGGTGAACGCCCTTGGCACCGTGATGATCGTGATGACCGTGGGCATCCCGCTGATCGGCGGCATCCTGATCCAGATCTTCACCAGACGGGCAAAACGATTCAAAACCAGGGAGACTGCAAGATGAAACTGACCAGCACCACCCGGCTTGAGCGGCTGAAAGACCGCTATCAGAACGGCGGCCTCGACCGTCGCCGCTTTCTTGGCCTGACCGCCGCTGCCGCGGCTTCGGCGGGTCTCTACCTGCCCTGGGGCGGCAAGGCGCTGGCGCAGGTGAAAGACGTCCGCTTCGACGGTTGGGGCGGCGTGGTGCAAGAGGCGATGGACAAATACGCCTTCCAGCCCTTCACCGCCAAGACCTCGATCGGCGTCACCCAGGGCACCTTCGGCGACGAGAACGAGATCATCGCCAAAGCCAAGACCTCGAACCCCGGAGACTTCCAGATCGTCCATTCCTCGGGCGTGGAATATTACGTCAAATACCTGAACGCCGATCTGACCTCGGAAATCAACGAGGCCAATATCCCGAACATGGCCAATGTCATGCCCGCGATGATCGAACCGTTCCGCAAGCTCTCGCCCAAGCTGTCGGCGGTGCCCTACGACTATGGCACCACCGGGATCGCCTACAACACCACCGTCATCTCGCCCGAGGAAGCCGCCGCGAAGGGGGCCTCGATGCTGTTCGATCCCGCCTATGCCGGCAAGATCGGCGGCTATGACAGCATGGTCACGCGCGTCTGGTATGCCGCGCTGGCCACCGGGCAGGACCCGAACAACATCCAGGACATTGAGGCCGTCTGGGCCAAGGTGCGTGAACAGCGCGATCTGGCCAAGAAGTTCTGGTCCTCGGGCGCGGAACTGATGGATCTTCTGTCCAAGGGCGAGATCGTTGTCACCGACGCCTGGTCGGGCCGCGTCGCGGCGTTGCAGCAGCAGGGACAGCCCATCGGCTATATCGACCCGCCCGGCTCGTACGCCTGGATGGAGGACCTGCTGATCCTCAAGGGTTCTCCCATGCCGGAATGCGAGGAACTGGTGAACTTCATGCTGGAACCGGCAACCGCGATTGCCGTCGCCGAAGGCCAGAACTACCCGCCGTCGCTGGACCCGACCAAGGTGGAACTGACCGACAAGGTGAAGGCCCTTCCCGCCTTCGACCCCACCGGAAAGATGGAGGCCCTCACCTTCGCCGACCCGAATTATTGGGCCGCGAACGAGACCGAATGGCAGAAACAGTGGGACAGGATCGCCAAAGGTGCCTGACGCTTCCGAAAACGAGTCCCGGCCATTGGCCGGGACTACCCCTGCGGTCGAATACCGCAATGTCGAGGTGTCCTACGGCAAGTTCGTCGCCGTGACCGATTTCTCGCTGTCCATCGAGAAGGGCAGTTTCGTCACGCTTCTGGGCCCCTCTGGCTGCGGCAAGACCACGCTTCTGCGCGCCATCGCGGGACTGGTGGACATCACCGGCGGCCAGATCGCCATCGGCGGGCGGCGGATCGACGATGTGCCGATCTACCGGCGTAACATCGGGCTGGTGTTCCAGAATTATGCACTGTTTCCCCATAAAAGCATCTTCGACAATGTCGCCTTCGGGCTGAAATACCGCAACGTGCCAAAGGCCGAGATCGCCACTCGCGTCGCTCGCGCGCTTGAAATGGTGCGCCTGCCGGGATCCGAGAAAAAGCTGCCCTCGCAGCTGTCGGGCGGCCAGCAGCAGCGCATCGCACTGGCCCGCGCCATCGTGTTCGAGCCCGAGGTTCTTCTCCTGGACGAACCCCTTTCCGCGCTGGATGCCAACATGCGCGAAGAAATGCGGGTCGAGATCAAGAAGATCCAGAAGCAGACCGGCATCACCGCCATCTTTGTCACGCATGATCAGGAAGAGGCGCTGTCTATGTCCGACAGGATCGTGGTGATGAACGCCGGCGGGGCCGAGCAGATCGGCACTCCGCAAGAGGTTTACGACCGCCCCGCCACCACCTTCGTGGCCGATTTCCTGGGCAAGGCCAACATGCTGCCCGGCCGCGTCAGCGCCCTGCGCGCAGGTGGCATCAACGTCACCCTGTCGGGCGGCCATCTGCTGAATGTCGACACCCTCCGCGCCCAGACGCCGGGGGACGCAGTGACGGTGGTGGTGCGGCCGCAAGTGATCGCCATCGCACCCGGCCCGGAGGTGGCAAACCGGCTGCGGGGCAAGGTCATCTCGACCTCCTATCTGGGCGGCCGGATCATCTATGAGATCGACATCGGAGAGGCCGCGCCCCTGCGCGCCAATACTGCGATCAGCGGCCAGATGGCGGCCGAGGGCGACACGATCGATCTGGGCTTTGCGCCCGGCGATTGCGTGATCCTCTGACTATCTGCCCTGCCCGCACGGGTTTTGTCGCAAACTCTGGCATCGGACCGGCGAATCCCCTGGATATACTCGCCTATGCGGCCAGGGCGGCAATTGGGCAAAGGGGCAGAGTCAGGGCGTGAGGCGACCCTTACGGATCAGTTCGCGACCTCGATACCCTGAATGTCGATCCCACCTAGGCTCAGGACCCATTGATGTTGCTGCTTGGGCGTGATTCAGGCTCCGTGAGGAGGTAATCCTCCCCGTTTTAACGGGGCGCGACCGTAGAACTCACGCGGCCATTT
>DAIOGH010000009.1:0-130726 GCA_036745335.1 Paracoccaceae bacterium | reverse complement strand
TCCTTGTCCAGAAACACCTTATCGCCGGGCTGACCTTCGGCGGCGTGAAAGGATAGACCATGGCACAGGTTGCCCTTCGCAATGTCGTCAAAAGCTATGGCGCGCTGGATGTTGTCCACGCCATCACCCTTGACATCGCCCATGGCGAATTCGTGGTGCTGGTCGGCCCTTCGGGCTGCGGAAAATCCACCACGCTGCGGATGATCGCGGGGCTTGAGGATATCTCGGGGGGCGAGGTCTTCATCGGCGACCGCGTGGTCAACGACCTGCCGCCGCGGGACCGGAACATCTCGATGGTGTTCCAGAACTACGCGCTTTACCCGCATATGACGGTGCGCGAAAATCTGGGCTTCAGCCTGCATATCGCGAAACGGCCGCAGGCAGAGATTGCCGCCGCCGTGGCCGAAGCGGCCGAGATACTGTCGCTGACCCCGTTGCTGGAGCGCAAGCCGGCAGCATTGTCGGGCGGGCAGCGGCAGCGGGTGGCGATGGGCCGCGCCATCGTGCGGCACCCGGATGTGTTCCTGTTCGACGAACCGCTGTCCAATCTTGACGCCAAGCTGCGCACCCAGATGCGGGTCGAGATCAAGCGGCTACATCAGCGTGTCGGCACCACGGTGGTCTATGTCACGCATGACCAGGTTGAGGCGATGACCCTGGCCGATCGCATCGTCATCATGCGCGATGGCCATATCGTGCAGGTTGGCACCCCGCTGGAGGTGTTCGAACGCCCGGTCAATACCTTTGTCGCCACCTTCATCGGCAGCCCGCCGATGAACCTGCTGCCCGGCAGGGTCGAGGGCGGATCGGTGCGGCTGACCGACGGCACGGCAATCCCGGTGCCCCCCGGCCATAGCACGCGCGCCGGGCAAGAGGTGCTGTTGGGCATCCGCGCCGACAACATCATGCCAGACGGCCATTCGCTGCCGGCGACCGGCGAAATGGCGCATGTCGGGATGGAGGTCAGCCTGACCGAACCCCTGGGAACCGAGACGCTGCTGTTCGCCACCCTCTCGGGGGTCGAGGTGCAGGCCAAGATGCTGAACCCCCGCCCGGTGCGGCCCGGCGAGACGCTGAATTTCGGCATCTCTCTGGACCGCTGCCATCTGTTCGACGCCGTCTCTGGCAACAGTCTGCGGGGCTGAGATGGCACGGATCACGCAGGCCGAGGTCTTCCTTGTCGATCTGGTCCCGAAGGTGAAACGCACCGACGCGATCCAGAGCTTCAAGTCGCAGGAGACGATCTTCGTCACCCTGACCGATGCCGATGGTGCCACCGGCACCGGCTACAGCTATACCATCGGCGATGGCGGCTGGTCGGTGCTGGAACTTCTGCGCCGCACACTGCTGCCCGCACTGATGGGGCGCGAGGCCGGGATGATCGAACAGATCTGGCGCGACCTCTTGTTCACCAGCCATGCGACAGCCGTCGGCCCGATCATGTCGCTGGCGCTGGCCGCCATCGACACGGCGCTTTGGGATCTGCGCGGCAAGCGTGCGGGCCTGCCGCTGCATGTGCTGGCCGGCGGGGCCAAGACCGCCGTGCCGATGTATTCGACCGAAGGCGGCTGGCTGCATCTGGAACCTGCGGCGCTGGTCGAGGATGCGCTGGCGATGCGCGAGGCCGGCTTCCGCGGATCGAAGATCAAGATCGGCAAGCCGACGATTGCAGGCGATGCCGCGCGGCTGGAGGCGGTGCGCATGGCGCTTGGCCCGGATTACGAGATCATGACCGACGCCAACCAGTCGATGACCCAAGCCGAGGCCAGCCGCCGCCTGGATCTGCTGGAACGCCTGAACATCGCCTGGTTCGAAGAACCGCTGCCCGCCGACGACATCGCGGGCCACGCCCGCCTGACCCGGCAGGCCCGTGTGCCGATCGCGGTGGGGGAAAGCCTTTATTCCCCCGGCCAGTTCGCCGATTACATCGCTGCCGGGGCCTGCGGCATCGTGCAGGCCGATGTGGCGCGGGTGGGGGGCATCACCCCATGGCTGAAGGTCGCCCATCTGGCCGAGACGCATAACCTGATGATCTGCCCGCATTTCCTGATGGAGCTGCATGTGTCGCTGGTCTGCGCGGTGCCGAATGCGCCCTGGCTGGAATACATCCCGCAGCTGGATGACATTGCGGCCCCGATGGTGCGCGACGGCGGGCTGGCATTCGCCCCCACCGCGCCGGGCCTGGGGATCGACTGGGATCACGACGCGCTGGCGGCCCGCACCGCCGAAGGATCGCGCTTCACGGTCAAAGGGGAAGCAGCATGAAACGCTATGGATCGGTGATCGGACTCAGCGAAGAGGGCAAGGCGGAATACAAGTCGCTTCATGCCGCGGTCTGGCCCGCGGTGCTGGCAAAGATCGCCGAATGCAACATCCGCAACTATTCAATTTTCCTGAAGGAACCCGAGAACCTGATGTTCTCGTATTTCGAATATCATGGCACGGATTATGCCGCCGATATGGAGAAGATGGCCGCAGACCCCGAAACCCAACGCTGGTGGGCGGTGAACATGCCGCTGCAACGGCCGCTGGACAGTCGCAGGCCCGGCGAATGGTGGGCGGATATGGAAGAAATCTTCCATGTCGACTGATCTGCGCCAAAGCCTGCCCATGCCAAGCCGCAGCCTGCCGGTGGTGATCTTCGGCGCGGGTTCCATCGTGTCGGACGCCCATCTGCCGGCCTATGCCCGGCTTGGCTTCACCGTGGCGGGCCTCTATGACCCGGATCAGGCAAAGGCACTGGCGCTGGCGGCGGCACATGGCACCCGCGCTTTTGCCTCGGTCGCAGAGGCCACCTCCTTCGGCACTGGCGCGGTCTATGACCTTGCCACCCCGCCTGCCGCGCATCCCGATATCCTTCAGGCCCTGCCAGAAGGGGCTGTGGCGATCCTGCAAAAACCGATGGGGTCCGATCTGGCCCAGGCCGACCGCATCCTGCACATCTGCCGGGCACGGGGCCTGAAGGTCGCGGTGAACTTTCAGCTGCGCTATGCGCCAAATGTCATGGCGCTGCGCGATGCGATGGACCGGGGCCTGCTGGGCGATCTGGTCGATGTGGATGCACTGGTGGCGGTGGATACGCCCTGGCACCTTTGGGCCTTTCTGGCCGACCTGCCGCGGGTCGAGATCCTGCTGCATTCGATCCATTACCTTGACACCGTACGCGCCCTGCTGGGCGATCCGCAGGGTGTTCATGCCAGGACCCTTGGCCATCCGTCCTCGACCGTGTCGAACACCCGTTCGGCCATGATCCTGGACTATGGACCGCAAATCCGCTGCGCGCTGTCGATCAACCACAACCACGCCTTCGGCCGCAAGTTCCAGGCCTGCGAGTTCCGCATCTGCGGCACCAAAGGCGCAGCCTATCTCAAGATGGGCGTCAATCTTGACTACCCGAAGGGAGAGCCGGACGAACTGTGGCTGAACCTGAACGGCGACTGGCAGCAGGTGCCGTTGCAGGGCAACTGGTTCCTTGAGGCGTTCCTTGGCCGCTTCACCCAGGTGATGCGCTTTGCCGTGGGCGAGGATGCCGTTCTGGAAGGTTCGGTCGAGGATGCCTGGCTCACCATGGCGCTGGTCGAGGCCGCCTATGAAAGCAACGCCGCCCCCGCCCATCCGATCAGGAAGAAACCCGATGCTTGAACAGGTGAAATACTTCGAAGACTTCCAGATCGGCGAGGCCCGCGATACCGTCGGCCGCACCATCACCGAGACGGATTTCGTCGTCCATGCCGGCCATTCCGGCGATTTCTTTCCGCATCATCTGGATGCGGAATTCTGCAAGACCCTGCCCTTCGGCCAGCGCATCGCGCATGGCACCATGGTTTTCACCATCGGCGTCGGGCTGACGGCGACGATCATCAATCCGGTCGCCTTCAGCTATGGCTATGACCGGATGCGTTTCGTCAAGCCGGTGTTCATCGGCGACACCATCCGCAGCCGGGTCGAGATCATCGGCAAGGAACTGATGGACAAACGCCCCGGTTATGGCCGCGTCACCGAACGGCTGACGGTGACCAAGCACACCGGAGAGACTGCGCTGGTCGCCGATCATATCTATATGGTGGAGTGCCGGAAGTGACCGGAAAGCAATCTTTCGGGGCATTCCTCCTGCTGTCGGACAAGGACAACGTTCTGGTCGCCCGCGCCAATGCGCCAGAGGGGCATGAGGTTGTGCTGGAAAGCGGCACGATCCGGCTGGCCCGCGCCATACCGATGGCCCACAAGATCGCCCGCCACGCCATCGCGGCGGGCGACCGCATCCTGAAATACGGCATGCCGATCGGCATCGCCACGGCCGACATCGCCTTGGGCGAACATGTCCATGTCCACAATATCCGGTCGGCCTATACGCCGACCCATATCTTGCAGGATGCGGATGGCCGCAGCGCGGGGGTCTCGCTATGAGCGGGTTTCACGGCTGGCTGCGCCGGGATGGCCGCAAGGGTATCCGCAATACGCTTGTGGTGGCCTATCTGGTGGAATGCGCGCATTTCGTCGCCTCGGAAATCGTGCAGCGGTTCAGGAACACGCCGCATGAAGGCGATGTGCAGTTGATCGGCTTTCCGGGCTGCTATCCCAACGAATATGCCGCGCAGATGATGGAACGGCTTTGCACCCATCCCAATGTCGGCGCGGTACTGTTCGTCAGCCTCGGCTGCGAAAGCTTCGACAAGGTGCGGGCGGCCAATGCGGTCGATGCCTCGGCCCGCCCGGTGAAAACGCTGGTGATCCAGCGCACGGGGGGCACCCGGTCCACCGTGCAGGCCGGGGTGGACTGGGTCACGCAGACGCTGGCCCGGATTGCCGAAGGCCCGCGCGCGCCGATGGGGGTGAAGGATCTGATCATCGGCACGGTCTGCGGCGGGTCGGACGGCACCAGCGGCATTTCCGGCAATCCGGCGGCTGGCAAGGCATTCGATCTTCTGGTGGCCGAAGGGGCCGCCTGCATCTTCGAGGAAACCGGAGAGTTGATCGGCTGCGAAGAGATCATGGCGGACCGCGCCGTCACGCCGGAACTGGGCAATGCCTTGCGCGAAAGCGTGCAGAAGGCGGAACGCTATTACGCAACGCTTGGATACGGGTCCTTCGCGGCCGGAAACGCCGCCGGGGGCCTGTCCACCATCGAGGAGAAATCGCTGGGGGCCTATGTGAAATCCGGCGACAGCCCGATATCCGGCCTGATCAAGCCGGGCGACATTCCCCCCGCAGGCGGGCTTTACCTGATGGATGTGGTGCCCGACGGCGATGTGCGCTTTGGCTTCCCGAACATCAGCGACAATGCCGAAATCGTCGAGATGATCGCAAGCGGAGCGCATCTGACGCTGTTCGTGACCGGGCGGGGTTCGGTGGTGGGGTCGGCGATTTCGCCGGTGATCAAGATCTGCGCCAACCCCGATACCTTCCGGGCGCTGGCCGACGACATGGATGTGAACGCGGGCGACATCATCGAAGACCGGCGCGGCATAGATGAGGTCGGCCGGGAAATCCGCGACCTGGTGGTTGCGGTCGCCGGCGGGGCGCAGACGAAATCCGAAACCCTGGGCCACCGGGAATTCATCCTGACCTACAAATCATTCGAACCGATCGGCCCGGCCTGTCTGCCGGGCGCGGCATGAGGACAAGACGATGCAGAGACTGAAGGGCAAACGCGCGCTGGTCACGGCGGCAGGGCAAGGCATCGGACGCGCCAGCGCCGAACGGATGGCCGCCGAAGGCGCCGAAGTCATCGCAACCGATCTCAGCCCCGCGCTGGTGGCCGAACTGGCGCTGGTGCCGGGCATCACCGCACGGGTGCTGAATGTGCTGGACCCCGCCGCCATTGCCGAGCTGACGGCCGAAACCGGCCCGGTGGACATCCTTTTCAACTGCGCGGGCGTGGTTCACAACGGCACCGTGCTGGAGGCGACCGAAGCCGACTGGGACTTTGCCTTCGACCTGAACGCCAAGGCGCAGTTCCGCATGATCCGCGCCGTGCTGCCGGGCATGATCGCAAAGGGCGCGGGGTCGATCATCAACATGTCCTCGGTCGCGGGGCCGAAGAAGGGACCGGTCAACCGTGCGGTCTATTCCGCATCGAAGGCGGCCGTGGTCGGGCTGACACGGGCCGTTGCGGCGGATCATGTCGCGCAGGGCATCCGCTGCAATGCGATCTGTCCGGGCACTGTGGACAGCCCTTCGCTGCATGACAGGTTGCGCGCGACCGGGGATTACGACGCCGCGATGAAGGCTTTTGTCGCGCGGCAGGCCATGGGCCGTCTGGGCCGTGCCGATGAAATCGCGGCGCTGGTCTGTTATCTTGCCTCGGACGAAGCGGGCTTCACCACAGGGACCGAACATGTCATCGACGGTGGCTGGACCACCTGAGCAGGGGAATCACAATGAAACTTGTACGCTACGGGGAACGCGGGGCCGAAAAGCCTGGCATGATCGACGCCGACGGCCGTTTGCGCGACCTGTCGGCCCATGTGACCGACATCGCAGGCGATGCGCTGGCCGACCTGTCGGCGCTGCACAGGATTGATCCTGCCAGCCTGCCGCTGGTGCCGGGCACGCCCCGCATGGGGGCCTGCGTCGCTGGCATCGGCAAGTTCATCTGCATCGGTCTGAACTATTCCGACCACGCCGCCGAAAGCGGCATGGCCGTCCCGCCCGAACCGGTGATCTTTGCCAAATACACCAGCGCCGTCTGCGGCCCGAATGACCCGATCATCATCCCCCGCGGCGCGGTGAAGACCGACTGGGAGGTGGAGCTGGCCTTCGTGATCGGCAAGGGCGGCAAATACATCTCCGAAGCGGATGCGATGGATCATGTCGCGGGCTTCTTCGTCTGCAACGACGTGTCCGAACGGTCCTATCAGGCCGAACGGTCGGGCCAGTGGTCCAAGGGCAAGTCTTCGGACAACTTCGGTCCGATCGGCCCCTGGCTGGTGACGCGGGACGAGGTGGCCGATCCGAACGACCTGCAGATGTGGCTGACGGTGAACGGCGAGAAGATGCAGAACGGATCGACCAATACCATGGTCTATCAGGTGCCCTTCCTGGTCAGCTATCTGTCGCAGTTCTTCACCCTGCATCCCGGCGATGTGGTGTCCACCGGCACCCCGCCCGGCGTCGGCCTTGGCATGAAACCGCCGCGCTATCTGAAGGCGGGCGATGTGGTGGAACTGGGGATCGAGGGGCTTGGCACCCAGCGGCAGGTCTGCATCGACGACGACTGACCATTTCTGCCGGTGGCAAACAAAAGGGGCGGCTCCCGCAGGGCCGCCCTTCTCCATTTCTGTTGCCTTCATCTTTGCGAAAATACCCTGCGGGGTGGTCTGGAGGGGTGCAAAACCCCTCCAGACCCGGCCCGTCTCAACGATCCGGCCAGCCCTTCTGCAACAGCGCATTCGCATCCCCAAGCGCCGGTGCCGCGCGGGGCGAAGACGGCCGCTTGCCATCCAGCCGCAAGGGCAGCCGTGTGGTGCGCAACTGCACCGCATCGCGCTTCACCTCCTGCACCATCTCCAGCAGATCCAGCATCCCGTCGCGCGTCAGGTCCTGCCAGTCCATCACCGGGGCGGCCCAGATGTCGGCGCGCACGAACTCGGTCATCCAGTCATCCGTGTTGCGTGTGGCCAGCCGCGCCGCCAGCCCGGCCTTGATCCGGTCGCGTTCGGCAAAGGCGTCCAGCGTGGCGGTCGCCGGGTCCAGCCCGGTGATCGCAGCCAGAAGATCCAGCTTGCCCATGGCGATGGCCATATGGCCATCCTTGGTCCGGTAAACCCCGTAGGGGGCCGCCAGATAGGCATGGGCCGGGCTTTGGCCCGACCGTTTCGGCATCCGCCCGCCATCGTTGAACCATGTGGTCAGCAGTTCGAACTGAAGATCGGCCAGCACCTCGATCAGCGAGGTTTCGACCAGACCGCCCTGGCCCGTGCGTTCCCGCCGGAAGAGCATCGCCAGCACACCATGGGCCAGCGCGGCCCCGGCCAGGATATCGGCAATGGGCAGACCCACGGCGACCGGCCCGTCCTCGGCCCCGCCGGTCAGCCACATCATGCCCGACCTTGCCTGCGCCAGAAGATCCTGCCCCGGCAGGTCGACCCAGGGCCCCTTGTCGCCATAGCCCGTCACCTGACCGTAGACGACGCGCGGGTTGATCGCCTTCACCGCCTCATGGCCAAAGCCCAGACGCTCCATCACGCCGGGGCGGAAGTTCTGCAACACCACATCGGCGCCTTCGACCAGCTTGCACAGGGCGGTGCGGTCGGTGTCGGACTTCATGTCCACCTCGACCGAGGATTTGTTGCGGTTGATGGCGTGGAAGATCGTGCTTTCACCACCGATCTTGGTATCGGTCAGGTAAAGATAGCGCGACAGGTCCCCCACCCCGGCGCGTTCGACCTTGACCACCTCGGCCCCCATGTCGGCCAGTTTCAGCGCGGCATAGGGACCGGCAAGGAACTGGCTGAAATCCAGCACACGGATGCCCTGAAGCGGCAGGGAAAGATCGGTCATGGGCGAAAGCTTTCGTTGAAGCGCAGGTCCAGCGCCTCAAGTGCGGCGCGGTGGCTGGTGCGGCCTTGCAGGGCGTCCGAGAGGATGGTGCTGCCCTCCTCCTGAAAGCCCATGTAACCGGCGTGGCGCGGGCGCAGCCAGGCGGCCTCATGGGTGATGCGGGTCGCGGCATAGGCACCGCCGACGGCGGCGTTGACGACGGCATCGCCCCAGGCGCGGGCATTGCCGGGCTGGCCGTTGTTGGCGGTGTAAAGCCCGCGCTGCACATCGGCCGAGGCCAGCCAGAAGGCGAATTCGGCGGCAAGCGCGGGATGGGCGGTCCGGGCGGACACCGCGATGCCGGTGCCGCCCAGCGCCGATCCGATCGGCCCGGCATCGCCCAGCGCGGGCATGTCGTGAAAGGCAATCCGGTGCGGCCTGTAGCCCTGCCGCGCATAGGGCGCGTAAAGATAGCAATGCGGGGCCAGCGCCAGCGTGGCGCTGTCGGCCAGCGCATCCAGCGCGGCAATCGGGTCCATGCCATGACAGGCCGGATCCACCAGATCGGCCAGCGCCTGCATGGCCGCCAGCACCCGTTCGCCCGTGGCCCGCGCCACCAGCGGGCCGGGAGTGACGGCGCAGGGATCGCCCAGATTGGCGCAAAGGGTGAAGAAGCTCATCAGCACATGCGGCGGGCGCAGGGGCCAGATCACCCGGCCTTCTGTCGCTGCCGCCAGAACCTGATCCCAGCGGGTCAGGGGGGCGGTGCGTTCGGGCCGGATCGCCTGCACCTGCGTTGCCGCATCAATGGGCAACGCCCATTGGTGCCCCGTCAGCGAGTAGGAGGCAAAGCTCTTGCCCACGGTTTCGGCCTGCAACCGCGCCAGATCCTCGGCGCTGCCATGCCGGTCCAGCGGCAGAAGGCAGCCTTCCCCGGCAACGGCACCGACATGGGGATGGTCGATCACCATCAGATCATAGGCCGCGGCCAGTTCATCCACCGGCGTCGATTCAAACCCCTGAAGCGACCGCTTGTCCCAGTCGATCCGCACGCCGGGATGCCGGTCGGCAAAGGCCGCTGCTGCGGACACAACCGGATCATAGCCACGGGGATCGGACCATGTCATGCCCTTCAGGGTGATGTTATGCGCCACGTCACGGCCCTCCTGTCGGTCAGGATAGCCAAATCAATTCACATATGAAAGTTGATTTTACATACCAAACGATGCAGCCTCTGGCCCTGTCCCCGATTTCCGGTGCATCCTGTGGGCAGGACGAAGGAAGCGCAGATGACCGACAGCGAAGACGATGACAAATATCGCGCCCCGGCGCTGTCCAAGGGGCTGGATATTCTGGAACTGCTGGCGTCCGAGGCAGAGGGCAAGACTCAGGCCGACATTGCCAAGACGCTGAACCGCACCACATCCGAGATTTTCCGCATGCTGATGGTGCTGCGCAAGCGCGGCTATGTCGGACTGTCCGAAGACGGCGAACGCTATGGGCTGACGACCAAGATGTTCGAGGTGGCCCACCGCCACCCCCCGATCCGACGCCTGACGGCGATTGCGGGCGAGGCTATGCAGCGTCTGGCCGACCGGATCAACCAGTCGATGCACCTGACCATCCTGCATTCCGGCCGGGTGATGGTGATCGCGCAGGTGGATTGCCGCGACAACAATCTGATCTCGGTCCGGCTGGGCGCGCAGATTCCGCTGTTCGACACCTCGTCCGGCCGGGTGCTGGCTGCCTGGATGGAAGAAGAGGCCCTGGCCCGCCTGCTGGCCGAGGCAGACCCCGGCCCGTCCGAACGGCAAAGCGCGTTCATCGCCGATCTGCCGCGCGTGCGCAGCGCAGGCTATGCCGAGAACGATTCGCTGACGATCAGCGGTGTCGTCAACATTGCGGCCCCGGTGCGCGATCTGACCGGCAAGGTGATTGCGGCCGTCACCATCCCCTTCGTGCGCAGGCTTTCGGGCACGTCGATCTGTTCGATCGACGACTCGCGGGTGCAACTGGTCGAGATGGTGGATGCCGTGTCGCGCCAACTGGGGGCCGGCGCGATGCAGGGCTGAACTTCCGGGCCAATCAGTCGCGCAGCAGATCGTTGATCGAGGTCTTGCTGCGGGTCTGCGCATCCACCTTCTTGACGATCACCGCGCAATACAGGTTGATCCCGCCCTTCGACGGCATCGAACCGGCCACGACAACCGACCCGGCGGGAACCTCGCCATACATCACCGCGCCGGTCTCGCGGTCGACGATCTTGGTGGACTGGCCGATATAGACGCCCATCCCCAGCACCGATCCTTCGCGGATGATGCAGCCTTCGACCACTTCGGACCGCGCCCCGATGAAGCAGTTGTCCTCGATGATGGTCGGACCGGCCTGCATGGGTTCCAGCACGCCGCCGATGCCGACGCCGCCGGAAAGATGCACGTTCTTGCCGATCTGCGCGCAGGAACCGACCGTGGCCCAGCCGTCCACCATCGACCCTTCATCGACATAGGCCCCGATGTTGACGAAGCTGGGCATCAGCACCACGCCCTTGGCGATATAGGCCGAACGGCGCACGATGCTGCCGGGCACGGCGCGGAACCCGGCCTTGCGCCAGTCAGCCTCGCCCCAGCCCTCGAATTTCGACGGCACCTTGTCCCACCAGGTTGCCGCTCCGTTGCCACCGGGAATGACCTCTATGTCGTTCAACCGGAACGACAGCAGCACCGCCTTCTTGGCCCATTGGTTCACATGCCAGTCGGCCCCACGCTTTTCGGCCACGCGCAGGCTGCCCGAATCCAGCGCGGCCAAAGTCGCCTCCACCGCGTCGCGCACTTCGCCCTTCGTGGTCAGCGAGATGCCGTCGCGGGCCTCCCAGGCGGCTTCGATGGCGGCTTCCAGCGCGGCGTTGGACATGGGGTTTTCCTTTTCGCGGTTCCTAAAGGGTCCAAGCGCCTATAAGGCTTGGTCAAAGGTCACGCAATCGGACATGCCATGAAAGACGAACCCCGCAGCCACCCGTTCCGCGATTCCGAACAGGATATCGAGGCGGCCAAGCGCGCGCCCGACACGCCGCAGACGCTGTCTCCGGCCTATCGGCTGGCCTTTGCAGACCGAGATTTCATGACGCGCGAGGAATTGCGCCCGGTTCGGTTGCAACTGGAGCTGCTGAAACCGCAGATGATCATGGACGAACGCGGCATCGAAAGCACGGTGGTGATGTTCGGCGGCGCGCGCATTCCGGCCCCGGAACAGCGGCAGACGGCGCGGACGCAGGCGCTGGCCGACCTGTCGCATTACTATGACGAGGCCCGTCGCTTTGCCAGAGTGATGACCGAGCGCAGCCTTGAAACCTATGGCCGCAACTGGGTGATCTGCACCGGCGGCGGCCCCGGCGTGATGGAGGCCGGAAACCGCGGGGCCGACGATGCGGGCGGTCAGTCCATCGGTCTGAACATCGTGCTGCCGCATGAACAGGCACCGAACCTGTATGTCACGCCGGAGCTGGCCTTCAACTTTCACTACTTCGCCATCCGCAAGATGCATTTCCTGATGCGCGCGGCGGCGGTCTGCGTCTTTCCCGGCGGCTTTGGCACCATGGACGAGATGTTCGAGGCGCTGACCCTGATCCAGACCCGGCGGATGAAGCCGATCCCCTTCCTGCTGTTCGGCCGCGACTGGTGGGAGCAGGTGGTGAACTGGAACATGCTGGCCGAGGCCGGGGTGATCAGCCCCGAAGACCTTGGCCTCTTCAGCATCGTCGAAACGGCCGAAGAGGCCCTGGCCATCATCGACGGCTGGACGCCCGCAGCCTAAAGCGCCGACAGCCCCGCATCCAGGGCCTTCAGCACCACCTGCACATCGGCGCTGGTCAGCACAAGCGGCGGCGACAGGATGATGTTGGGGCCGGATACCCGCACCATCGCCCCGGCCTCGTAGGCCACCTTCTGCACCTTTCCGGGCGTCGCCTTGTCGGGGGCCGCCTTGGTGGCGCGGTCGGACACCAGTTCCACCGCATGCATCAGCCCGTGGCCACCCCGGACATCGCCGATGACCGCGTGCTTGTCTTGCAACGCCAGAAGGCCCGCATGCATCTCGGCCCCGCGCGCCGCCGCGTTGTCCTTGACGTTCAGCCGCTGCGTTTCGGCCAGCGTCGCCAGTGCCGCCGCCGCCCCGACCGGATGGCCGGAATAGGTGTAGCCATGGCCGATGGCGGCCCGGCCGCTCTCGTCGCCCTCGAACACCTCGGCCACGCCTTCGGCGATCATCACCGCACCGAACGGGAAATAGGCGTTGGTGATGGCCTTTGCGGTGCAGGCGAAATCCGGCTTCACGCCCCAAAGGCGGCTGCCGGTCCAGGCCCCGGTGCGGCCAAAGGCGGTAATCACCTCATCTGCGATCAAAAGGATGCCATGCTTGCGGCAGATCTTCTCGACCCCCGGCATGAAGCTGGCATGCGGCGGGATAACCCCGCCCGCACCCAGGATCGGCTCCATGATGAAGGCGGCGATGGTGTTCGCGCCCTGGAAGACGATCTCGTCCTCCAGCGCCTGAAGGCACAGTTGCGCCAGTTTCGCCGGGTCGCTCTCATTGAAGGGGTTGCGATAGGTCCAGGGGGCCGGGATATGGTAGCAGCCGGGCAGAAGCGGCTCGTAAGCGGTGCGGAAATTGGCGTTTCCGTTGACGCTGGCCCCGCCCATATGGGTGCCGTGATAGCCCTTCTTCAGGCTGAGGAATTTCACCCGGCCCTGGTCGCCGCGGATCTTGTGATATTGCCGCACCAGCCGCAGCGCGGTTTCCACGGAATCCGACCCGCCCGAGGTGAAAAAGGCCCGGACAAGGCCATCCGGCGCAAAAAATGCCCGAAGTTCCTCGGCCAGTTCGATCACCTTGTCGTTCGAAGTGCCGCGGAAGATCGAATAATAAGGCAGCGCCTCCAGCTGTGCCGCGATGGCATCCTTCACCGGCTGGCAGGAATAGCCCAGGTTGACGTTCCACAGGCCCCCCACGGCATCCACCACTTCATGCCCGTCGACATCGCGGATGCGCACCCCCTGCCCGCCGGTGATGATGGCGGGCGCGTTCTTCAGACTGTCCGACGGTGCCGTCATCGGGTGCCACAGGCTGCGGGCATTGTTCGCTTTCAGAAAGTTGGCGTCCTTCATCAGGTATCCTTTCGGTCAGGCGGCATTGCGCCACAGGGTATCAAGGCCGGGCGGCAGGCGGCCGCCCCAGGTCCGGGTGATCTCGATCGCCGCAAGCGACAGCTGCTCCAGCGTCAGGCGGCGTTGTTCAGGTGTCATCCGCGTCGCCGGAGTCGCCACCGCAATCGACCCTGTGCAAGCCATCTGCGCATCGAACAGCGGCAGCGCGATGCCATGAACCCCCGGTTCAAAGGTCGATTCGGTTTCGGCATGGCCGCGCGCCCGGATCGCGGGCAGACGGCTGCGGATGGCATCGGCATCGGTGCCGGTCTCGCCTGTCAGTTGCGGCAGCGGCGCGGCAAGAATCGTCTCTGACATGGCCTGAGGCAGCCAGGCCAGCACCACCAGCCCGCTGGCCGTGGCATGGAAGGGCAGGAAATCGGCATCCTCCATCCGCACCGTCATCGCGTGGCGCGCGGAATAGGCATAGGCCAGCGTCTGCAACCTTCCCGCCACCAGATGCGACAGATGCGCGGTCTCGCCCGTCGCTTCGGCCAGCGTGCGCAGGGCGGGCATGGCGGCGTCGCGCGTCGGCACCGCCGCCTCGCGCAAGGAGGCCAGCCGCAGCACCGCCGGGCCAAGCCGGTATTCCCGCGCCGGGCCGGTCTGTTCGACCAGGCCCGCCTTCTCCATTTCCTGCAACAGCCGGTGACAGGTGGCCTTGTTCAGACCGGCCGCCCGCGCGATCTGGCTCAGCCCCATCTGCGGCTGCCGATGGGTGAAAAGATCCAGAAGCTCCAGCGCCTTGCTGACGGTGCCCATGACCTGCCCCTTGCGACTGCAATTTTGTTGACAGGTCGCAGCCACTCCGTCAATCTATTTTTGAAATGATGGTTTGAATATTGAACCGACGGGAGAGACCATGGATCAGGCCACCATCGACCGCCTTGCGGCCACGCCCGTCGCCGCCGGACGCCTGCTGATCGACGGCCAATGGCAGGCAGGCGCGGGTGGCGAAACCCCGGTGCTGTCGCCGATTGATGGCCGTCAGCTGACCACGCTTGCCTCGGCCTCGGCTGCCGATGTCGGCCGGGCCTGCGCCTCGGCACGCGCGGCCTTTGACGATGGCCGCTGGTCACGCCTTGCCCCTGCGGCGCGCAAGGCGGTGCTGCACCGGCTGGCCGATCTGATCGACGGCCATGCCGCCGAACTGGCGGTTCTGGGCGTCCGCGACAACGGGACCGAGATTTCCATGGCGCTGAAGGCCGAACCCGGCAGCGCGGCAGGCACCTTCCGCTACTATGCCGAGGCGCTGGACAAGGTTTATGGCGAGATCGCCCCCACCGCGCCCAATGTGCTGGCGCTGGTTCACAAGGAACCCGTGGGCGTGGTGGGGGCCATCGTGCCCTGGAACTTTCCCCTGATGATCGGGGCCTGGAAGATCGCGCCGGCCCTTGCCATGGGCAATTCGGTGGTGCTGAAACCGGCGGAAACCGCCTCTCTGACCTTGCTGAAACTGGCCGAACTGGCGTTGGAGGCCGGGGTGCCGCCCGGCGTCTTCAACGTCGTCACCGGCCCCGGCCGCGTGACGGGCGAGGCGCTGGCTCTGTCGCCGGATGTCGACGTGATGGTCTTCACCGGATCGGGTGCCACCGGGCGGCGGCTGCTGCAATACTCCGCGCAGTCGAACCTCAAGCGCTGCTATCTGGAGCTGGGCGGCAAATCCCCCAACATCGTATTTGCCGATGCGCCGGATCTGAAAGCCGCCGCAAAGACCGCCGCAACGGCGATCTTCCGCAACGCCGGGCAGGTTTGCGTCGCAGGCTCGCGTCTGCTGGTTCAGGCCGATGTGCATGACGAATTCGTCTCTATTCTTTCCGAAACCACGGAAAAGATGGCCGTCGGCAACCCGCTGTCGCTGTCGACGCAGATCGGCGCGGTGAACTCTCTGACCCAGTTGGAAGGCAATCTCGGCTTCGTCACCGATGCCACGCGCGAAGGCGGCACTGTCGTCACCGGCGGCGACCGCATCCTGCGGGAAACCGGCGGCTACTACATGGCCCCGACCATCGTGACCGGGGTGCAGGCGGACCATCGCCTGTACCGCGAAGAGGTCTTCGGCCCGGTCCTGGCCGTCACCCCGTTCCGGGATGAGGAAGATGCCCTGCGGCTGGCCAATGCCAGCGACTTCGGCCTGGCCTCGGGGGTCTGGACCGCCAACCTGTCGCGCGCGCACCGGATGATCCGGGGCATCCGCGCCGGCGTGGTGCATGTGAACACCTATGGCGGCGCGGATGGCACCGTTCCGCTGGCCGGAACCAGGCAGTCGGGCAATGGCGCGGACAAGAGCCTGCATGCGCTTGAGAAGTATTGCGATCTGAAAACCGCGTGGATTCAGCTGTAACGGGGACTGTTTTCGATGGGAGACCGCATCCTTGTCGTGGGCACCTACGACACCAAGGACGATGAACTGACCTATCTTGCGGGCGTCATCCGCGCGCAGGGCGGCGTGGCATTGACCATGGATGTCTCGGTCCTTGGCGACCCGAAGGCCCCGACCGACTGGAGCAAGCATCAGGTGATCGAGTCGGGCGGCACGACGATTGCCCAGGCGATCGCCGCCGAGGACGAGAATTTCGCCATGCAGGCAATGGCACGCGGGGCGGCCACCCTGACGGCCCGGCTGCACCGCGAAGGCATCTTTGACGGGGTGATCGTGCTGGGCGGGTCGATGGGCACCGATCTGGCGCTGGATCTTTGTGCAGCATTGCCGCTGGGTGTGCCGAAATACGTTGTCTCGACCGTCAGCTTCAGCCCGATGATCCCGCCCGGCCGACTGGCGCCGGATATACAGATGATCCTCTGGGCGGGCGGCCTCTACGGACTGAACTCGGTCTGCAAGGCGTCTCTGAGCCAGGCCGCGGGGGCGGTTCTGGGGGCCGCCCGTGCGGTTGAACCTCCGCGCAGGGACCGGCCGCTGATCGGGATGACCAGCTTCGGCAAGACAGTGCTGCGCTACATGGTCACGCTGAAGCCGGAACTTGAAAAGCGCGGCTTCGAGGTTGCGGTCTTCCACGCCACCGGCATGGGCGGGCGGGCCTTTGAATCGCTGGCCGCGCAGGGGGCCTTTGCCGCGGTGATGGACTTCGCGCCGCAAGAGGTGGGCAATCACCTTTTCGGCTCGGCCATCACGGCGGGGGCGGACCGGATGACCAATGCAGGGCTGCGCGGCATCCCGCAGATGGTGTCGATCGGCTGCTATGATCTGGTCGACGTGGTCGGCTGGCAGCCGCCGCCCGAACGGTTCCGCGACGCGCCCAGCCATGCGCATAACCGCTTGCTGTCCTCTTTCGTGCAAAGCCCGGATGAGCGGCGGATGATGGCGCGCGAGATGGCGGCAAAGCTGGCCACTGCGACCGGGAAAACGTCTCTGTTCCTGCCAAAACAGGGTGGAAACGAATGGGATCGTCCAGGCGAACCTCTGGCAGATGCCGAGGGGCTGGCCGCCTTCTGCGACGAGATCCGCATAACCTGCCCGGCGAATGTCGATCTGGTGGAACTCGACTGCCACATCAACGACGACGGATTTATCCGCGCGGTACTGGAAACCTTCGACGCCTGGGTTGCGCAGGGGTTGATCAGCCGAAGCTGATCTCCACCTGCCCGAACGCGCCGAAATCGGCACTGAACCGGCTTTCCCGCGGGGCTTCTATCGGGCGAATGAAGCTGCCCGACAACACCACCTGCCCCGCCTCGATCCCCTGGCCATAGGCCGCCAGCCGATGCACCAGCCACAGGATGCCCGTCACCGGATCATCCAGCACGCCTGCGCCAAGGCCGGTTTCCTCGACCACGCCGTCACGCTTGACCACCGCGCCAACCCACCGCAGATCGAAGGTGTCGATGCGGTGCCGGTCCTCTCCCAGCACGATTCCGGCATTGGCCGCATTGTCGGCCACGGTGTCGACGATGGTCCGCGCCCTGCCGCTGACGGGATCGGCCCGCAGGATGCGGGTATCCAGGATTTCCAGGCTGGGACAGACATGGCCGGTGGCCGCAACCACCTCGTCCCTTGTGACCTGCATGCCCCGCAGCGGAGCCTGCATCACGAAGGCAATCTCGGCCTCTACCCGCGGCTGAATGAACCGCCCGGCGGGCACGGTCGCGCCATGGACGAAATGCATGTCGTCCAGCAGCACCCCCGAATCCGGCGTGGTGATGTTCAAAGCGTTCTGCATGGCGCGAGAGGTCAGGCCGATCTTCCAGCCCGTCGCCCTGCGCCCCGCCGCCAGCTTCTGCTCCACCAGCGCCGACTGGATGGCATAGGCATCGTCCAGCGTCGCATCAGGATATTGGGCCGAGATCAGCCCGCACTGGCGGCGGGTTGTTTCAGCCTGAAAAAGCGTCTCTACACAAGCGGAAATGGCCTCGGGCGTCATTCGTCGCGCACTCCGTTCCGCAGGGTCCCGATGCCTTCGGCGCTGACCTCGACCACATCGCCGGGGCGCAGCCATTGCGGCGGATCAAGCCGCGCGCCCGCGCCTGTGGGTGTGCCGGTGACGATGATGTCGCCGGGGACAAGTGTGGTGAAGGTCGAGATATAGGCGATCTGCCGGGCAACCGGGAACAGCATCCGGCTGGTGCGATCCTGCTGGCGGGTTTCACCATTCACCCGGCATTCAAGGCCCACGTCGAGGATCTGCTCCGCACCTTCGAAGGGCACCAGCCAGGGGCCGATCGCACCCGAACCGTCCCAGTTCTTGCCCTGTGTCACGTTGAACTTGGCGTGGCGCACCCAGTCGCGGATGGTGCCTTCGTTGCACAGGGTCAGCGCCGCGATATGGTCCAGCGCCTGCGCCTGCGGGATACGGCGCCCCCCCTTGCCGATGACCACGGCGATTTCGCCTTCATAGTCCAGTTGCGGGCTTTCGGGCGGCCGGATCAACGGCTGATCGTGGCCGACAAAGCTGCGGGCAAAGCGCGGGAACAGAGACATGAAGGGCGGGGCCTCCTGCCCGTCCTTGTATTCGGCATTGCGGTCGGGAAAGTTGACGCCGACACAGATGATCTTTTCCGGGTCGGGGACGGGAATATCCCAGCGAAAGCTGCCGAAAGGGTGGGTCACATCCCGCTTTTCCGCCAGATCAGAGACTGTTTTCCATGCTCCGGCCGCGATGACTGATCGCAACGTCGGCCAGTGCGGAAAGTCATCCGACAGGACGATCAGGCCGGTCTCTGCGACCGCGCCCCACAGTTGCCGCCCATTGGCGGTGAATGTCGCCAGCCGCATCATGGCGCGATGATCGGGGTGGCCTTCAGGTCGCTGTCGGACAGATCGGCCCCGGCAAAGCGGCTGCCTTCCTCGAACCACGACCGGGGTGCCGGCGCGCCCCAGAGGGTCTGCCTTTGCGGGTCTTTCAGATCCCAGCGGATCGGTTCCAGATCCGGGTCAACGGTCTGGTAGTCGGAACAATAGATCTCGATCCGGTGGCCATCCGGGTCGCGGATATACAGAAAGAAGGCGTTGGAGATGCCGTGGCGACCCGGCCCGCGCTCGATATTCGCCAGCCAGCCTGTCGTCGACATCAGGTCCAAAAGGTCGATGATGTTCAGGGGCGTCGGCACCCAGAAGGCGGTGTGATGCAGCCGCGGGCCGGTGCCATTGGTGAAGGCGATGTCATGGACCCCCCCCTTGCGTTGGGTCCATGCCGCCCAGAGACGACCGGATTCGGCATCTTCGGTATACTCCGTCACCCGGAAGCCGATCTCGTTCCAGAACGCCACGGCCTGATCGACATTGGGCGAGAAGCAGTTGAAATGGTCGATCCGCAGCGGCTTTACGCCTTTGTAGAGACTGTATTGCTGGTGGATCGGCGGCAGGCGATTCATTCTTGCATAGAATTCCAGCGGGATGCCCTGCTGGTCTCGGGTGCGGAAGGTGCGGCCCTGAAAGGGGCGCTCCACCCAGTCCACCGGCAGGCCACGGCCCGCAAAGAAGGCGGCAGCGCGGTCAAGGTGGTCTTCGTCGAACACCTTGAACCCAAGATCGCGTGCCTCTGCCCTGTCGGCCCTTTTCAGGATGATGCAATGGTGCCCGCGCTCTTCCAACGCGCGCAGCCAGATGGTGTCGGCATCCTCGTCGGTCACTTGCAGGCCAAGCGTATCGACGTAAAAGGCCCGGCTGCGGGCAAGGTCGGTCACGCCGAATTCGACATGGCTCAGCCGGACGGTGTTGAAGGCCGGGTAAAGGTTCGGTGCAGGGACGGGCATGGGTCAGGCTCCCAGACGCTGGATCTTGTGGGTTCCAAAGGCGAAGGCGGTGTTCTTGGTTTCCATATAGAAATCAAAGGACCAGTCGCCGCCGTCGCGGCCGATGCCGCTGGCCTTCACCCCGCCAAAGGGGGTGGGCAGGTGGCGGACGTTTTCGCTGTTCACCCAGATCATCCCGGCTTCCAGCGCATCGGAAAATCGCATGGCGCGGGTCAGGTCGCTGGTCCAGAGATACCCGGCAAGCCCATAGGCCACGCCATTGGCCATGGTCAGCGCCTCGGCCTCGTCGGCAAAGGTCAGGCTGGTCAGAAACGGCCCGAACACCTCTTCCTGCGCGATCCGCATCTTCGGGGTGGCATGGGTGAAAAGGGTCGGCTCGATGAACCAACCCTCGCTGCCGATGCGCTTTCCACCCGCCGCAAGGGTGGCCCCATCCGCCAGACCCGCCCCGACATAACCGGAAACCTTGTCGAAATGGATCTTGTGGATCAGCGGCCCGATCTCGGTCGCGGGGTCCAGCGGGTGCCCCACCTTCAGGCGTTTCACCCGGTCGATCAGCTTGGCATGGAACTGGTCGGCGATGCTCTTCTGCACCAAGAGGCGGCTGGAGGAGGTGCAGCGTTCCCCATTCAGCGAATAGATCATGAAGACCACCGCATCCAGCGCGCGGTCCAGATCGGCATCTTCGAAAACGATGACGGGATTCTTGCCGCCAAGTTCGAAATGCACCCGTTTCAGCGTGTCAGAGCCTTGCCGCATGATCATGCTGCCGGTCTTCGATTCGCCCACGAAGGCGATGGCCTTGATGTCGGGATGTTCGGTCAGCGCCTTGCCGGCCCCTTCGCCCATCCCGTTCACCAGGTTCAGCACCCCCGGCGGCAACCCGGCCTCATGGCAGATCTCGGCCAGAAGGCGCGCGGTC
Organism: Paracoccaceae bacterium; assembly: GCA_036745335.1. Lineage (GTDB taxonomy): Bacteria > Pseudomonadota > Alphaproteobacteria > Rhodobacterales > Rhodobacteraceae > Pseudogemmobacter. The sequence continues at coordinate 109,915 of DAIOGH010000009.1, read as the reverse complement.
AGGGGGCTGAATTCGGCAGGTTTGTGAACCACGGTGCAACCGGCGGCCAAAGCCGGGGCGATCTTCCAGGTCGACAGCATGAAGGGTGTGTTCCAGGGGGTGATCACCCCGACGGGGCCGATGGGCTGGCGCGTGGTCACGTTCCAATGCGTCGCGGTGGGCAGGCTTTGGCCATCGCGCGCGCCCGGCGCCTGATCGGCGAAGAAGCGGAAGTTCTCCGCTCCGCGCAGCGCCGCCTTGGACATGAAGCGCCAGGCCTGCCCGGTGTCCCAGCATTCGCAAAGGGCGATTTCCTCGGCCCGCGCCTCGATCAGATCGGCGATGCGGTGCAGGATGGCCTTGCGCTTGTCCCCCTCCAGCGCGGCCCAGGCGGGAAAGGCGGCCTTGGCGGCCCTTGCGGCGGCATCCACCGTCGCGGCCGTGCCCAGCGCCACGCGGGCAATCAGACTTTCGTCCACCGGGCTGCGGGTGTCGAACCAATCCCCGGCGGCAATATCCTTGCCGTCGATCAGATTCAGGATGCCCGTGTCGCGGAACCGCGCCAGATGCCCGTCAAGCTGCGCGATCCGGTCCTGCAATGTCGCCATGGCATCCCCCCGAGACTCAATTGATTATCATGTTAAGTAAATGGGTGAGTCGAGTCAACCGGCTGCGGCTCGGCGAGTGTCAGTGGGCGGAAAGATCGGCCACCACGGCCCGCGCGGCGGCGGCAGGATCGGGGGCGGCCCAGATCGGGCGGCCGATCACCACATGATCGGCCCCGGCGGCAATCGCCTGGGCCGGGGTCGCAATGCGCTTCTGGTCGCCAGGGGCGGCCCCCGCCGGTCGCACCCCCGGCGTGACGATCAGCTTGCCCGCCGCTTCGGGCAGCGCACGGATCGCGGCGGCTTCCTGCGGGCTGGCGATGACGCCATCCGCCCCTGCGGCCAGCGCCCGCGCGGCACGTTCCACGGTGATCTGCGCCAGATCGCCCGGCACGATCATGTTCGCGTCCAGATCGGCGCGGTCCAGACTGGTCAGAACGGTGACGGCAAGGATCCTGGTGTTCGAACCCTTCCTGCCCTCGGCCGCTGCACGCACCACCTGCGGATCGCCATGCACGGTCAGGAAATCCAGGTCATATTGCGCGATGCCGCGCACCGCCGCCTCGACCGTGGCCCCGATGTCAAAGAATTTCATGTCCAGAAACACCCGCTTGCCGCGTTCGTGCTTCAGCTCGTTCGCCAGCGCCAGACCGCCGCCGGTCAGCATCCCCAGCCCGATCTTGTAGAAGCTGACCGCATCGCCCAGCCGGTCGGCCAGTTGCAGCCCCTGAACCACATTCGGCACATCCAGCGCCACGATCAGACGGTCATCGCAGAGAGGGTCATCCGCGTGCATCGGTCGTCTCCTGTTTCCGGGGTCGGCGCGGTTTGACGCCAGCGGGCGGGGCTGTCAAGACTGTGTCGAAAGGGGGCGGCATGATCTTGGCATTCGACATCGGCGGCAGCCGCATCCGCGCGGCCCTGTGGGATGGCACGGCCCTGCGCGCCTTGGGCGAAGCGGCAACGCCTGCCCGCGATCTGGCGGCCTTCGTCGCGGGAATCGCGGGCTTTGCCAAGGGGGCCGGGGCGCGCGGCATCTCGATTTCCATCGCGGGGGTGGTCGATCCTGTCACCGGCATCGGCAAGGTCGCCAATATCGCCGCCATCGACGGGCTGGCACTGGGGCCTGCCTTGCAACAGGCCACCGGACTGCCGGTTCTGGTGTTGAACGATGCCGATTGCTTTGCCCTGGCCGAGGCGACGCAGGGTGCCGGGCGCGGGCATGACACCGTCTTCGGCGTGATTCTGGGCACCGGGGTCGGCGGCGGGCTGGTGATCGGGCGGCGGCTTGTCACCGGCGCGGGCGGCTATGCCGGGGAATGGGGGCACGGCCCGGTGCTGCGCGGCGATGTCGCGCTGCCCTGCGGCTGCGGGCAGGTGGGTTGCGTCGACACGATCGGGGGCGCGCGCGGGCTGGAGCGGCTGCACCTGATGCGCAGCGGCGAAACCGCCACGTCAGAGACGATCATCCGCCGGTGGCAGGCCGGTGAGACTGCGGCCACCGAGACCCTGCATCTGTGGCGCGAGCTGGTGGCCGCGCCGTTGGCGATGGTTCTGAACGTCGTGGGGGCCACCGCCGTGCCGGTGGGCGGCGGGCTGTCGCAAGCGGCGGGGCTGGTGGCGTTTCTGGATCAGGGCCTGCGCGCCAGGGTCCTGCGCAGCAGCGCCGTGGCCCTGGCGGTGCCCGCGCAATGCGGCGCCGATGCGGGATTGCTGGGGGCCGCCATGGCGGGGGCGGCGGAATGGCCGTGACGCTGGAAATCTGTGTCGATACCTCTGCCGGGCTGGCCGAAGCCATCGCCGAAGGGGCCGACCGGATCGAGCTTTGTTCGGCCCTGTCGCTGGGGGGCCTGACACCTTCGGCCGGGTTCATGGCAGAAGCTGCGGGCTGCGGCTTGCCCGTCATGGCAATGATCCGCCCCCGCGCCGGGGATTTCGTGTTCTCCGCCGCCGAACTGGCGCAGATGGAGGCTGACATCGCCACTGCCCGCAGCGCCGGGCTGGCCGGAGTCGTTCTGGGCGCCAGCCTGCCGGACGGGCAACTGGACCTGCCTGCGCTGCGCCGCCTGAAGGCGGCGGCCGGGGCGATGGATTGCACCCTGCACCGCGCCTTCGATCTGGTTCCCGATCAGGCACAGGCACTGGAACAGGCTGTTTCAATGGGATTTTCGCGCATCCTCACCTCGGGCGGCGCCACAACCGCCGCCGCGGGCGCAAACCGGATCGCCGCGCTGATGGCGCAAGCGGCAGGCCGCATCGTCATCATGCCGGGATCGGGCATCTCGGCTGCCAATGCTGGCCGTTTCGTGGCGATGGGTGTGCGAGAGATTCATGGCTCCGGCTCGATTGCCCATGCGGTCTCCGGCCGGGCGGTCGATCTGGGCTTCGGCCCGGCGACCGAACGGCGCACCGATGCGGCCACGATCCGCGCGCTGCGGCATTGTTTACAATAACTGGCCAATTCATTGACTTGCCCCGCCATTGGCGCGACCTTGCCGCCAGTTGAACAGGGGCAGGCCATGGACATTTCGCTGACATTCGACCGGCCCGAGGATGGCCCCGGTTCAGGTCCGATTTCGGTCGGCTGGTTCCTGACCAGCGACAAGGGTGCCGTGCTTTATGACCCGCCCGAACGGGTCAGCCTGCGGCAGACCAACCGGGCGCATGCCAAGTCGGCCAGCCGATGCCCGGCGGTCATCCAGCTGGAAAGCCGGTATTTCATGGTGAAATGCCCGTTCGATCTGCACATCGGCTTTTCCCGCGACGACAAGGGAAAGCCGGTTCTGATCAACCGCGCGGGCAGTGCCAGTCCGATCCGGTCGAACAAGCTGGGCGAAGTGCTGACGCTGGTGAACGAAGCCGAATGGCGCTATCCCGACCGGCCGACGATCCAGCTGCAACTGCCCTACTGCTTTATCGCCGACGAGATGGTCTATCTGACACAGCTGTCGGCCTTCATGCATTACCGGCCCGATCCGCTGCCCGGCACCATCTTTGGCGGGCGCTTCCCGATTTCCGTCTGGCCGCGCCCCCTGATGTGGGCCTTTGAATGGCACGAGCCGCAGAAGGACCTGATCCTGAAACGCGGAGAGCCGCTGTTCTACTGCCAGTTCGAAGGCATGGATCCCGCCCGCCCGGTGCAGGTGCTGGAGGCCGAAAAGACGCCGGAACTGGCGGCCTATCTGGACAAGATCGGCGGCGTGGTGAATTACGTCAACCAGACCTTCGGCCTGTTCAAGGCGGCCGAGGCGGTCCGGCCAAAAAAGCTGCTGACCCCCAAACCCCGCGACTGAAGCCGGCGGCCCGGCCCTCAGCCCCGTGCGGCCCTGCGGGCGGGCCTTTCCGGAACCGGCTCGGCCGCGGGCGGGGCCGTCATTTCCAGGAACGGCAGCAGCAGCTTCGGATCGCCCCAGACCGAGACGTGGATTTCCGGCTCGCGCCCCGCTGCAAGATGCTCGGGCGTCAGCATCACCACCCGCAGTCGCAGTGCCTGACCCTCCAGCAGGGCCGGGGTCAGGATCTGCGCCGCAACGGGGCCAAGATAACCCAGACAGCCGCTGGACCAGCGCGGGATGATCCCCAACAGCGGCCGGTAGACCCGCGCCCAGATCGCCACCCGCCCATCGGGCATCAGCCGGGCCGAAACCGCATCGCCCATCGACAGGCGCGACCGGCCGACATGGACGGCAATCCCCTCGACCGGGACTTGCGGCAGGATCAGTTCGGGGGTTTCGCGCATCATGGGCTCCTTGGGCCCGATCACCTGCGCCGCGAACGCGCGACGGACAAGCCCGGACCTCGCGTCAGCGCAACCCTGCCGCGAAATCCGCCGAAACCACCACCCCGGATCGGCGGCAAAAGGCCCATCGCGGCGCGGCCGGGGATTTCCGCCGAAGGGCGATGCAGAAAAATCGCCGGGCGGCGGCGGGTTCCGGCTTGAAGGCGGCGCGATGCCGTCCCACATCTGGGGCAAGGCCGGTGCGGACGTGCCTGATCAGGGCGTTCGCGGGGCGGTGCTTATGAAAGGAGACGACCGATGAACATGGAAAAGTTCACGGAGAGGTCGCGCGGATTCATTCAGGCCGCGCAGACCATCGCGATGCGGGAAAGTCACCAGCGGGTGCTGCCCGACCATCTGTTGAAGGCGCTGATGGATGACGATCAGGGCCTTGCCGCCAATCTGATCCGCAAGGCGGGCGGGTCCCCCGAACGGGTGAACGATGCGCTGAATGCCGCCATTGCCAAGCTGCCCAAGGTGTCGGGCGGCGACGGGCAGACCTATGTCGACCCGCAGCTTGTCCGCGTGCTGGACGAGGCGGAACAGGTGGCCAAGAAGGCCGGCGACAGTTTTGTTCCCGTGGAACGGATGCTGACCGCGCTGGCATTGGTGAACACGCGGGCCAAGGATGCGCTGACCGCCGGGGCCGTGACGGCGCAGGGCCTGAATTCCGCCATCAACGATGTGCGCAAGGGGCGCACCGCCGACAGCGCCTCCAGCGAGGACACGATGGAGGCGCTGAAGAAATACGCCCGCGACCTGACCGAGGCGGCGCGCGATGGCAAGATCGACCCGATCATCGGGCGGGATGAGGAAATCCGCCGCGCGATGCAGGTGCTGTCGCGCCGGACCAAGAACAACCCGGTGCTGATCGGGGAACCCGGCGTCGGCAAGACCGCCATCGCCGAAGGCCTTGCGCTGCGCATCGTCAACGGCGATGTGCCGGAATCCTTGCGCAACAAGAAGCTGATGGCGCTGGACATGGGCGCGCTGATCGCCGGGGCGAAATATCGCGGGGAATTCGAGGAACGGCTGAAGGCCATCCTGAAAGAGGTGGAATCGGCCGCCGGAGAGATCATCCTCTTCATCGACGAGATGCACACGCTGGTCGGTGCCGGGAAATCCGAAGGTGCGATGGATGCCGCCAACCTGATCAAACCCGCGCTGGCGCGGGGCGAGTTGCATTGCGTCGGCGCCACCACGCTGGACGAATACCGCAAGCATGTGGAAAAGGACGCGGCCCTGGCCCGCCGGTTCCAGCCGGTGTTCGTCAGCGAGCCGACGGTGGAGGACACGATTTCCATCCTGCGGGGCATCAAGGAAAAATACGAGATGCACCACGGCGTGAAGATCGCCGACTCTGCGCTGGTGGCAGCGGCGACGCTGAGCCATCGCTACATCACCGACCGCTTCCTGCCCGACAAGGCGATTGACCTTGTGGACGAAGCCGCGTCGCGGCTGCGGATGGAGGTGGACAGCAAGCCCGAAGAGCTGGACGCGCTGGATCGCCAGATCCTGCAATTCCAGATCGAGGCCGAGGCGCTGAAGAAGGAAGACGATGCGGCGTCGCAGGACCGGCTGGAAAAGCTGGAAAAGGAACTGGCCGACCTTCAGCAGAAATCGGCGGAACTGACGGCGAAATGGCAGGCCGAGCGTGACAGCCTTGAGGCGGCGCGCGGGCTGAAAGAGCAACTCGACCAGTCGCGGGCCGAACTGGAACAGGCCAAGCGCGAAGGCAACTTTGCCAAGGCCGGGGAACTGCAATACGGTCGCATCCCGGAACTGGAAAAGAAGCTTGGCGAAGCCGAGGGCCGCGAGGGTGACGCGATGGTCGCCGAATCGGTGCGCCCTGAGCAGATCGCCGAAGTGGTGGAACGCTGGACCGGCATCCCCACCACCAAGATGCTGGAAGGCGAGAAGGACAAGCTTCTGCGGATGGAGGATGAGCTGGGCCGCCGGGTCATCGGCCAGCGGGCGGCTGTCGAAGCCGTGTCGCGGGCGGTCCGCCGGGCGCGCGCCGGGCTGTCGGATGAAAACCGGCCGCTGGGCAGCTTCCTGTTCCTTGGTCCGACCGGCGTCGGCAAGACCGAACTGACCAAGGCGCTGGCCGAATACCTGTTCGACGACGACAACGCGATGGTCCGCATCGACATGTCGGAATTCATGGAGAAACACGCGGTTTCGCGCCTGATCGGTGCCCCGCCCGGCTATGTCGGCTATGACGAAGGCGGCGTGCTGACCGAGGCGGTGCGGCGGCGGCCCTATCAGGTCGTGCTGTTCGACGAGGTGGAAAAGGCGCATCCGGATGTGTTCAACGTGCTGTTGCAGGTGCTGGACGATGGCCGCCTGACCGATGGTCAGGGCCGGGTGGTCGACTTCAAGCAGACGCTGATCATCCTGACCTCGAACCTGGGGGCGCGGGCGCTGTCGGAACTGCCGGAAGGGATGGACGCGGCCCATGCCAAGGCCGAGGTGATGGAAGCGGTGCGGGCGCATTTCCGCCCGGAATTCCTGAACCGGCTGGACGAGCAGATCATCTTCGACCGGCTGAACCGGGCCGATATGGGCGGCATCGTCGAAATCCAGCTGCATCGGCTGGAAGAGCGGCTGGCAACGCGCAAGATCACGCTGGATCTGGATGCCGCGGCCCGCGCCTGGCTGGCGGACGAAGGCTATGATCCGGTGTTCGGCGCACGCCCGCTGAAACGGGTGATCCAGCGCCAGTTGCAGGACCCGCTGGCCGAAATGCTGTTGGCCGGGGATGTGCTGGACGGATCGACCGTGGTGGTGACGACCGGGCCCGAGGGGCTGATCGTCGGCGGCAAGGTGATCGCCAGCCGCCGCGACCGCCCGGCCGAGGCCGTGGTTCACTGATCATGACGGTTCATTGATCAGGACGGGGGCCTTCGGGCCCCCGTTTCCGTTCGGGGGGTGGGCCACAGCCTTGCGCCGCCGCGTCTGTCGGACTACCTCAGTCCTGCCGATTGCCGGAGGTCCGCATGCCGCCCAGCCTTTCCGATCTGACCCAGGCGCTGATCCGTGCCGCCACCCGTGCGGGGGCCGAAGCCGCCGATGCGCTGGCTGTCACCGGCCAGTCGCTGACCGTGGACATCCGGCAGGGCAAGCTGGAACAGGCCGAACGCGCCGAAGGCACCGAGATCGGGCTGCGGGTTCTGATCGGACAACGGCAGGCCTGTGTCTCGGCCTCGGACATGTCAGAGGCCACCATCGCCGCGCTGGCCGAACGCGCCGTCGCCATGGCGCGCGAGGCCCCCGAAGACCCGACGGCGGGCCTGGCCGACCCGGCGCAACTGGCCCGCGACACCGATTCCACCCGGCTGGACCTGTGCGACCCGTCGCCCGAACCGGCCGCCGCCGCGCTGGAAGCGCAGGCCCGGGCCGCCGAAGCCGCCGCATTGGCGGCAAGGGGCATCACCCAGGTCGAAGCCTCGGCCACATGGTCGCGGCGCGAGATCCATCTGGCCGCCAGCAACGGCTTTGCCGCCGGTTACGGCCGCAGTTCGCATTCGCTCTCTGCCGTCGCCTTCTGCGGCACCGGCACAGGGATGGAGAGGGACTGGGCGGGCGAAGGCCGCATCCATGCCGCCGACATGCCCGCACCGGACGAGATCGGCGCACTGGCCGCCGAACGCGCGCTGGCGCGGCTGGGCGCGGTCAAGCCGCCCACCGGGCATTTCCCGGTTCTCTTTGACGAAAGGGTTGCCGCCTCGCTGATCGGGCATCTGGTGTCGGCGATCAACGGCAGCGCCATCGCGCGCGGGGCCAGCTGGGCCAAGGGCCTGATGGGGACCGAGGTGCTGCCGCCCGGCCTGTCGCTTCTGGAAAACCCGCATCGCCCGCGCATCGGGGCGTCGCGCCTGTTCGATGCCGAAGGGCTGCCGACCGCCCCGCGCGCGCTGGTGCGGGACGGCGTGCTGCAAGGCTGGGTGCTGGATCTGGCCACGGGGCGCAAGCTGGGCCTTCCCTCGACCGCCAATGCCACGCGCGGGCCATCGGCCCCGCCTTCGCCCGCGACCACCTGCCTTGACCTGACGCAGGGCAGCCAGAGTCGGGATGAGATGATCGGGGCCATGGGCCGGGGGCTGCTGATCACTTCGATGATCGGCTCCACCATCAACCCGACCACCGGGGATTATTCGCGCGGGGCCTCGGGCTGGTGGGTCGAAGGCGGGCGGCTGTCGCATCCGGTGCATGAATGCACCATCGCGGGCAACCTGAAGGATATGCTGCGGCGGATCACCCCGGCCAATGATGCGCGCGACCATCTGTCGACCCGCGTCCCGTCGCTGCTGGTCGAAGGGCTGACCCTTGCCGGAAGCTGACGACCTGTCCCTTCTGGTCGAGGCCGCCCGCGCCGGCGGGGCCATCGCCCTGCGACACTGGCGCAAAGACCCGAAATTCTGGGACAAGGGCGGCGATCATGGCCCGGTGTCCGAAGCCGACCTGGCGGTGAATGACGCGATGATGGCCCGGCTGCGCGCCGCGCGTCCCGGCTATGGCTGGCTGTCCGAGGAAAGCCCGGACGATCCGGCGCGGCTGCGGCAGGAGGCGGTGTTCATCCTGGATCCGATCGACGGCACCCGTGCCTTTCTGGCGGGAGAAGAGAATTTCGCCGTGTCACTGGCGGTGGCGCGGGGCGGGCGGGCCACGGCGGGCGTGGTCTATCTGCCCGCAAAGAACCGGCTTTATGCCGCAACCGGCCATGGCCCGGCCACCTGCGACGGCCAGCCGATCCGCTGCGGGACGAGGGCCGAGCTGACCGGCGCGGATGTGCTGACCACCCGCGCCGCGATGCAGCCCGACCATTGGCCGGGCGGCATTCCCGACATCAGGCGCAGTTTCCGCGCCTCGCTGGCCTATCGGTTCTGCCTGGTGGCCGAGGGGCGGCATGACGCCATGCTGACCTTGCGCCCGGCCTGGGAATGGGACATCGCGGCCGGGGCGCTGATCGCCGGACGCGCCGGTTGCGCCGTCAGCGATGGCCGGGGCGCGGCGCTGGTGCTGAACGCGCCCGACCCGCGCGCCACCGGCGTCGTGGTGGCCAATCCTGCGCTGCACCGGGCGCTGACCGCAGCCCTCGGGGCCTGAGGGCGCGTTACCGGATGGCGCGCCTTGCGGCGCATGGTTCCGTCTCGTCGTCGCGCGGGCGCGCTCCTCCTCGGGCGATAGGGGCCCTGCCCCCAAACCCCCGGAGTATTTCGGCACAGATGAAGGGGCCGTTGTGCCTTGGCCCTATGCCGCCGGGATTCTCCGGCGGCATCGGATCGAGAGGATCAGCCCTTGGGCTTTTTCGGCGGCACGAAGCGTTTCGATGTGTCGCGCGCATCGGCCTTCGGGGCCGCGGGTTTGGCTGCGGGCTTGCGGGCAAAGGGCTTGTCGCCGCCTTTGGCCACATAGGGCTTCTTGCCGCCTGCGGGCTTTGCGTCCCAGCTGCGCCCGCCTTCGGGTTTCGGCCCGCGCGCCGGGGCATCGCCGCCATCGCGTTTGGCATAGGGCCGTGCTTCCTCACCCCTGGCCACGCGCGGCTTGTAGGCCGCGCCTTCTGCAGCATGGCTCTTGTAGCCCGTGGCCCGGCCCGGCTTGCCCTCGCCACCGCCATGGGATCTGTAACCGGTGGATTTGTAGGCGGGTTTGCCGCCTGCGGGTTCGGCGCGGTTCGCCCGGTCATCCGGCGTCCAGCGCGGTTTCTTCGCAGCCTCGGCCCGGTCGCCCGCATCACGCGGGGCATAGGGCTTGCGTTCGGCCCCGTCGCGGGGGGCATAGGGCTTGCGATCCGTGCCGTCTCTGGCCGTATGGGGCTTTCTTTCGCCCCCCTCGCGCGGGGTATAGGGTTTGCGCTCCGCAGGGTCACGGGCCGGGCGCGGGCGGTCCTCGCCCTCGTCCCGTTTGGGCCAGGGCTTGCGGGCCGCGTCGCGCGGCGCATCGCCGTCTTCGACGAAGCGCGAGGGTTTCGGCTGGTAGGGGGCCTTTTCACGCCTTGGCGCGGGCCGATCCTCGCGCTTCGGCGCCGGGCGGGCTTCGGGCCTTGTCCCGGTGCGCGGCGCAAAGCGGCCCAGGTCGGGTTCGCCCTCGATCCGCTCCATCACCAGATCCTTGTCGATCTCGAGGCTGGCCCCGAACCGGTCGGCCAGCGGGGCCGCGATCTGCACGAAGGTTTCCTCCTGCTGCACCCGGATCGCGCCGATGCCATCCTTGGCGATACCGCCCGCATCACAGATCTTCGGCAGCAGCCAGCGCGCCTCGGCCCGGCCCGAATGACCGACCGAGACCTTGAACCAGACCGCAGGGCCGAATTCGCCCCGGTCGCGCGGCGGCAGCGGGGCGGGCGGCGGCAGGCTGTCGGACAGCACCTCGGGCGCCGAGCGGCCTTCGCGCCAGAGCCGCACGAAGGCGGCGGCCACTGCCTCGGGCCCCCAGCGGTCCAGCAGGGCGGCGGTCATGTCGGCCTCTTCACCGACACCTTCGGCCAGCAGGGGATGTTCCACCAGCCGCAGATCCTCACGCGCTTGCACATCCTCGGCCGAAGGGGCCTTGCCCCAGTCGGCCACCAGCCTGGCCCCCTGCAACACCCGCTGCGCCTTGCGCATCTCGGCCGGCGGCACGATCAGCACCGACGTGCCCTTGCGCCCGGCCCGGCCGGTGCGGCCCGAGCGGTGCAGGAGCGTGTCGGGGTTCGACGGCAGATCGGCATGGATCACCAGTTCCAGCCCCGGCAGGTCGATGCCCCGCGCCGCCACATCGGTGGCGATGCAGACCCGCGCCCGGCCGTCGCGCAGCGCCTGTAGCGCGTGCATCCGTTCCTGCTGGGAAAGTTCCCCGGACAGGGCCACGGCCTGAAAGCCCCGGTTCACCATGCGGGCGAAGAGATGGTTCACATTGGCCCGCGTCTTGCAGAAGACGATGGCGGTCTGCGCCTCGTGAAAGCGCAGCACGTTGAAGATCGCATGTTCCTTGTCGCGCGCCTGCACCGACAGGGCCTGATAGGCGATGTCGGCATGCTGGCGTTCGGGGCTTTGCACGTTCAGCCGCAGCGCATCCTTCTGGAAGGTGCGGGCCAGCGTCTCGATTTCCTTCGGCACGGTGGCCGAGAACATCAGCGTGCGGCGGTCTTCCGGGGCGGAGCCGAGGATGAATTCCAGATCCTCGGCAAAGCCCAGATCCAGCATCTCGTCGGCCTCGTCCAGCACAACCGCGCGGGCTTCGGACAGGTCCAGCGAGTGCCGTTCGATATGGTCGCGCAAACGGCCCGGCGTGCCGACGACAACATGCGCCCCCCGCTCCAGCGACCGGCGTTCGGTGCGATAGTCCATGCCGCCCACACAAGTGGCCAGTTGCACGCCGGCGGGGCCGTAAAGCCACTGGAATTCCCGCGCCACCTGCTGCGCCAGTTCGCGCGTGGGCGCCACCACCAGCGCAATCGGCTTTTCGGCGGGCAGAAGCGCATCGACGCCGCCCAGCACCTCGGGCGCGATGGCCAGACCGAAGGCCACGGTCTTGCCCGATCCGGTCTGGGCGCTGACCAGCAGGTCACGCCCCGCCACGCCCTCGGCCAGCACGGCCTCCTGCACCGGGGTCAGGCTGTCATAGCCCTTTTCCGCCAAAGCCGATTTCAGCGGCCCGGCAATCGCCAGATCGTCCATCTTTTGTCCTGACGCGGGAACCTTGCCCGCTGTATGAAGCCACATTGCGGCCTCATGCCCCCCGCCGCGCCCTCCCTGATGGCACGGCCCCGGAGTCCTCAGGCCTTGGGGGGCCATACACGGGAAAGGGGCCGGGGGGAAGGGGGCAGACGGAAGCGGGCCGGTTGCCGCGCTGCAAGGGCGGTCCTTGATGGCGGCTATGCGAGACGAAGCGGACAGTCAGGGCAACACAGGCCAACGCCCGCACGCAACCGTGCGTTGAGGCACTTTATGGTGCGGCCTCTCCTGCGGGTTGGACGGAAGACCGACGACACAGAAGCGCCCGCCCAAATGGGCGGTCGGGCGTTGGCCGGGGCCGCATGCGCGGCTGTTAACCCGGTCGGGACTCCCTTCAAGCGTCAGGAATGGGCCGAACTGACCGTTGCGGACTCATCGCCGACATGTCAGCCCGGTCCCTCTTCAGACCGAAAACCTGGAATGCCGGCCTAAGGCCCCGTTACGACTCGCGCGGTCGGGCCACATCGGCGGCACCCTCGCCCTCGGGGCCCTGCCCGTAGGACATCCGCCGCATCTGGCCCATCACCCGCTCCATCTCGGCCTCGGGCAGCACCGGCGGCTCTCCGATGCTCAGCGCCAACAGATACATCTGCGCCAGCGCCTCGACCTCGACCGCCATTGCCAGCGCGGCCTCCAGCGTCCTGCCCAGCGCGATCTGGCCGTGCTGCGCCAGCAGACAGGCCTTGCGCCCCTCCAGCGCCCGCAACGCCGCATCCGACAGGGCCTGCGTGCCGAAGGTCGCATAACCGGCGCAGCGCAGGCTGTTCCCGCCCATCACGCCGACCATGTAGTGAAAGGCCGGAATGTCGCGGTGATGGCAGGCCACTGCCGTCGCATGGGCCGAATGGCAATGCAGCACCACATCCACATCCGGCCGCGCGGCCAGAATGTCGCGGTGGAACCGCCATTCCGAACTGGGCCGCCGCCCGACATAAGCCGCATCCCAGCCCATGACCACAATGTCGTCGGGCTGCATCCGGTCATAGGGCAGCGACGAGGGCGTGATCAGGAACCCCTCGCCCCAGCGCAGGGACAGGTTGCCGGACGTGCCCTGATTGATTCCCTTCGCCTCCATCGCGCGGCAGGTATCCACCATCGCCGCCCGGACCTCGCGTTCTTCATCCGTCATCGCCTGCCCCGGTTTGCCCTATTCCAGATTGGTATGCCGCGCCCGCATCCCGTCCGCCGTCACCCCCAGCCGCGTCATCAGCCGCAGCACCATCACCTCGAACAGCACGAACAGCGCGCCCTCGAACAGGCTGCCCATCGGCAGGACCGATGATCTTGCCGCCCCCCGGTCATCGGCCATGGTCTGTGCAGGCAGATGCAGCACAAGATCGGCCAGCGCCATATCCGGCCCGCCCGGCTGCGCGGTGATTGCCGCCACCTGCGCCCCCGCGCCCCGTGCCTGTGCCATCAGCGCGGCAACGGTCGGCAGATGCCCCGGCCCGCACGTGACCAGCAGAAGATCGCCCCGGCCGACCGGCGGGCACCCCATCTCGCCCGCCACATGGGCATCGCGCCCCAGATGCGCCAGCCGCATCGCAAGGCCCATGATCTGCAACCGCTCGCGCCCGGCCCCCGAAACCACGATCCGCCGCGCCCCGGTCAGCACCTCGACCAAGGCCGCCACCGCGCCCTGATCCAGCCGGTCGAAAACGCCGCCCAGTTCCTCCAGCGCACCGCGATACTGATCCATCGCCCCTCCTCAGGCCGCGTCCAGAAGCCCGCGCCCCTTCAGCAGCGCCTCCACCCCCGGCATCCGGCCGCGGAACTTCAGATACAGGTCCTCTGCCGGCTCGGACCCGCCCGCCGACAGGATGAACCGCTCCAGCCGTTCCGCCGTGGCCGGATCGAAGGGATCGCCCGCCTCCTCGAAGGCCGCAAAGGCATCGGCATCCATCACCTCGGACCACATGTAGCTGTAATAGCCGCTGGAATAGCCGTCGCCGCTGAACACATGCGCGAAATGCGGCGTCGCATGGCGCATGCGGATGGCGCGCGGCATGCCCAGGGCCTCCAGCACCTCAGCCTGTCTCTGCATCGGATCCGCCGGCTGCGGCCCGCTGTGGAACTCCAGATCCACCAGGGCGCTGGCAACGAATTCCACCGTGGCAAAGCCCTGGTCATAGGTCCCCGCCGCCAGCAGCCGCTGCAACATGTCGCCGGGCATCGGTTCGCCGGTCTCATGGTGCTTCGCATGGGCCTCCAGCACCGCCGGAACCTCCAGCCAATGCTCATACAGTTGGCTTGGCAGTTCGACGAAATCCCGCGCCACCGACGTGCCGCTGATGAAACCATAGGTCACATCCGACAGCATCTGGTGCAGTGCATGGCCGAATTCGTGGAACAGCGTGCGCGCATCGTCATAGGACAGCAGACAGGGGCTGCCCTTGGCGAAGTTGCACACATTCACCACGACGGGCCGCTGATCGCCGCCCAGCTTGCGCTGGCTGCGCATGGCCGAACACCAGGCGCCGCTGCGTTTCGACCCGCGTGCGAAGTAATCGCCCAGGAACACGGCCAGATGCGCGCCGTTGCGGGTTACGTCCCAGCCGCGCACATCCGGGTGATAGAACGGCCCGTCGATCGGCCGGAACTCCAGCCCGAAAAGACGATGCGCGCAATCGAACATCGCGCCCAGCATGGCGTCCAGCGAGAGGTAAGGCTTCAGCGCCGCCTCATCCAGATCATGTTCAGCCTTGCGGCGCCTTTCGGAATAATAGCGCCAGTCCCAGGGCTCCAGCGGTGCCGGCTGGCCGTCGGCCTTCAGCATCGCCTCAAGCACGGCCGCATCCTCCAGCGCCCTGGCCCGCGCCGGGGTCCAGACCCGCATCAGCAGATCGCGCACCGCCGCCGGGGTCCTGGCCATTTCGGGTTCCAGCTTGTAGGCCGCGAAATCGGCATAGCCCAGCAGCGCCGCCCGTTCCGCCCGCAAGTCCAGGATTTCCGCCGCGATGCCCCGGTTGTCCGTCGCGCCGCCATTGGCACCCCGCGCCACCCAGGCCTCATAGGCGCGCTGACGCAGCGCCCGGCGGGGCGAGAATTGCAGGAAGGGCACGATCAGGCTGCGGTTCAGCGTCACCAGCGGACCCAGCCCCCGTTCGGCCCCCGCCGCCCGCGCGGCCTCGACCACGAAAGCGGGCAGCCCCGCCAGATCGGCCTCGGCCAGTTCCATGAACCATGACCGCTCATCCGCCAGCAGGTTCTGGGAAAACTGCGTGCCCAGCACCGCCAGCCGCGCCTTCACAGCCGTCAGCCGTTCGGCCGCCGCGCCCTCCAACGCTGCCCCTGAGCGCAGGAACATCTGCCGATACAATTCCAGCACCCGCAGCTGCTCGGGCGTCAGGGCCAGTGCGTCCCGCCCCTGCCACAGCGCGTCGATCTTGCCCCACAGCGCCTTGTTGTTGGTGATCTCGGACGAAAACGCGCTCATCTTCGGGGCAAGATCGCGCTGCAACGCCTCGCGCGCGTCGTTCGAATCCGCGCCCGCAAGGTTGTAAAACACCCCTGCCACCCGATCCAGATCGCCCTCGGCCAGTTCCAGCGCCTCGATCACGCCGACAAAATCCGCGGCCTCCCCCTCGGCAATCGCCAGGATCGCTGCCCGCGCCCGTGCCAGAGCCTCGTCGAAGGCCGGTGCGAAATCTTCATCCCGGATCGCCGCGAACGGCGGAAGGCCAAACGGAGTTTCCCAGTTCTGCAACAGCACGTACATCGACAAACCCTTCCCGGTCTTCATCTTTGCCCAAATACCCCACGGGGTCTTCCATTGGTATCGCCATTGGTTCGAGAGACCAATGGACAGGGGGTGTGAAACCCCCGGCCCTGTCTATTCGCGCGCCCGTGTCCGCAACCGCGCCTCGATCCGCCGCAAGGCCAGCGACAGGCCGATGGTCATCACCAGATAGATCAGCGCCGCCACGTTGTAGGTCTCGAAATAACGGAAATTCCCGGCCGCCGTCACCTTGGCCAGCTGGGTGACATCCGTCACACCCAGCACCGACACCAGCGAGGAATCCTTCACCATCGCCACGAAATCATTGCCCAGGGGGGGCAGGATCATGCGGAAGGCCTGCGGAAACACGATATGGCGGAACCGCTGCCAGCCCGACAGGCCCAGCGCCTGCGCCGCCTCGATCTGGCCCACCGCAACCGCCTGCAACCCGGCGCGGAAAATCTCGGCCAGAAAGGCGGAATAGGCCAGCATCAGCGCGATCGCCGCCCGCGCGATCAGGGGAAAGTCGCGGGTGCGCCAGATCTCGCCCTCGGCCCCCAGCGCAAAGCCCATCCGGTTCACCAGCCAGACCATCCCCGGCGCAACCACGAAGGCGACGTAAAGCAGCAGCACGATGATCGGCACGCCGCGCATCACCTCGATGTAAAGCCGTGCCGCCTGCCGCAGCAGGATATGGCGCGACAGCCCCATGACGGCCAGCCCCAGTCCGATCACGCAGGCCCCAAGATAGGCCACCACCGCCACGATGACGGTGACGCCAATGCCCCTTGCCAGCAGGCCCAGCGCCGCACGGTAATGCGGGTCCGAGATCACTTCGTAGAACAACCAAAGGCCGGTGAGCCCGAGGATCACCAGCCACCAGGGAAAGTCTTCGTCGGGTTTCGGCTGCGGCGTCATGCCGTGGTGCCCCAGGCGGCAGCGCCCCCTGGGGCAAGCGCCTTACTGGCCCATCTTGTAGTCAAGGAACCACTTCTTGTTCAGCGCGTCGATGGTGCCATCGGCCTTCATGCTGGCGATGGCGGCATTCATCGGGGCGACCAGATCGGACCCTTTGGGGAAGATGAAGCCGAAATCCTCGGTCCCCAGCTTTTCGCCGATGATCTTCAGCCCGCCCGCCGAGGCATCGACATAGCCCTGCCCGGCGGTGCCGTCGGTCAGCACCAGATCGACATCGCCCGCCTTCAGCGCCTCGACCGTGGCACCGAAGGTTTCGAACAGCTTGATGCGCGGATTGGCCTCGTTGCCGTCCAGCACCTCGTAGACGCCGACATAAAACGGCGTGGTGCCGGGCTGGGCGGCCATCAGCAGCGCCTCGTCGGCGGCAAAGGATTTGGCGTCGGTGAACCGCGCCTCATCGCCGCGCACCAGCATCACCATCTCGGATGTCATGTAGCTGTCGGAGAAATCCACCATCTCCTTGCGGTCATCGCGGATGGTGATCCCGGTCATGCCCAGATCGAACTGGCCTTCGGACACCGCCGGGATCATCGCGTCCCAGCTGATGTTTTCATATTTCACCGTTGCGTTCAGCCGCTTGGCGATCTCGGCCATCGCGTCATATTCCCAGCCCACCGCCGCGCCGCTGGCATCGACGAATTGCAGCGGCGGATAGGCATTTTCGGTGACGACGGTGATTTCCTTGCCGCCAAGGTCCGGCAGGTCCTCGGCAAGGGCGACGGTGGCGGCAAGGGACAGCGCGGCAGCGCCGAAGGCAGCAGTCAGGTTCATGGGTCAGGCTCCCGTTGGTTTGGCGTGACTATGGGCAAGCGGGCGGCGGCTTGCAAGGGCACCGCTGGCAGGGGTTGTGCATCTGCGCACCATGCCCCGCCGCCGATGCCGGATTGCCGGAACCGCAGCAGAGGCGCATCTTCAGCGCAGTCCGCGATGGAGAGACCGATGACCCGGATGCCCACCTATTTCATCAGCCACGGCGGCGGCCCCTGGCCCTGGATGCCGGACTGGCGCGCCCGTTTCGTCAACCTCGAGGCCAGCTTCGTGCAGATGGTCAGGGACCTGCCCGAACGCCCGAAGGCGATCCTGATGATCTCGGGCCATTGGGAGGATGACAGCTTTGCCGTCATGTCCTCCGCCCATCCGCCGATGGTCTATGATTACCACGGCTTTCCGCCGCACACCTTCCAGATCAGGTACAACGCCCCCGGCGCACCCGATATCGCGCAGCGCGCCGCCGACCTGATCGCCGCCGCCGGGCTGCCGGTGCGGCTGGACGGGCAGCAGGGCTATGACCACGGCACCTTCGTGCCCGCCTATGTGATGTATCCGCAGGCCGATGTGCCGCTGTTCCAGATCTCGCTGCGCAAGGGCTATTCCCCGGCCGAACACCTTGCGCTTGGCCGCGCGCTGGCCCCCTTGCGGGATGAGGGGGTGCTGATCCTCGGCTCGGGCCTGTCCTATCACAATCTTCGTCTGTTCGGCCCCGGTGCCAAGGAACCATCGGAAGGATTTGATGCCTGGCTGTCGGAAACCCTGGCCCTGCCCGCCGCGGACCGCACCGCCCGGCTGCTGGACTGGGAAAGCGCGCCCTATGCCCGCATTGCCCACAAGGAAGAGGATCACCTGATCCCGATCTTCGCCGCCTTGGGCGCTGCCGAGGACGAACCTGCAACCATGGTCTATCACGACACTGATCTGTTCGGCGGGGTCACGGCCTCCAGCTACCGCTTCGGCTGAGCGGGCAAGTCCCCTCTCGGGCGGAAAAAGGCAAGGCACTGCCTCGCCCCGTCCGCGCGTAACATCTCCACCAGAGCCGGCAACCGCACGAGACCGGGAAAGGCCAGCGCCCGGCCCGGCGGTTCCTCTGGCCGCTGTTCCGCTGTGGCGCAGGCGATGGCCTTCGCCAGACCGCCGTTCACGGCCACAACCGCCCATGCAGATGGCCTGCGATTCCGCGCCGCACGGCAACCCCGCACCCGCAACGCCACAACCCATGCGATATCACCCGGCCGCACCCGCAACGTCAGGGCCAGCATACCGTGCCATTCGGCGCGAATCGGCCCATGACCCCCTTCCCAGACCCGGTTTCCGGCTGCACTCTGGCACCGACAGAACCGGAGACGCAAATGACCCGTTCCCCCCTGCTCGCTGCCCTCGCCCTGATCGCCACCCCCGCCCTTGCGCAAGACTCCGTCGACCTGCGCGTCATGTCCTTCAACATCTGGTATGGCGGCGTGCAGGTCAGCCAGCCCGAGCTGATCAAGATCCTGCGCGAGGCGGATGCCGACATCATCGGCCTTCAGGAACCCGACGGCCAGACCGCCGCCATCGCTGCCGCCGCCGGATACCCTTATGTCGACCTGCGCCGCCATATCATCAGCCGCGTGCCGCTGTTCGACCCGAAGCTGGGCGAACGGACGGATGAGGGCCAGGCGCCCTATCCGCTGGCTGCCCTGGACGCCGATGCGCCGCATGTCTGGGCCATGGTCGCCCCCGGCAAGGTGGTGGCGCTTGGCAACCTGCACCTGTCCTCGGATCCCTATGGCCCGCATCTTCTGCGCGATGGCGCCAGCATCGCCGATGTGCTGGCCGGGGAAAACGACACGAGGCTGGCCGAGATCACCCCCTATGCCGCCGGCATGGCCCCGGTGATCGCGGCAGGCACGCCGGTCATCGTGACGGGCGATTTCAACAGCCCCTCGCATCTGGACTGGACCGAAGCCGCCAGGGGCAGCCGCCCGCAGCAGACCGAGGCCATCGCCTGGCCCGTCACCGCCGCGATGGAGGCCGCAGGTTTTGCCGATGTCTTCCGCAGTGCCCATCCCGATCCGGTCGCCCGCCCCGGCCTGACCTATTCCCCCGGCTTCCCCTGGCCCGTGCAGGTGGATGGCGAAAGCATGGACAGGATCGATTATGTCTTTGCCGCCAATGCCACCGTGCGCGGGGCGGAACTCTGGGGCGAGCCGGACAACCCGGATGTCGACCGCAGCTTTGCCCCCTGGCCATCGGATCACCGCGCGGTCATCGCCGATCTGACCGTCACCCCGGTCGCCGCACCCGCCCTTCTGGCCGTGGAACCGCGTCTTGTACCCGAAGGCGGCAGCTTCGTCGTCCGCGGCTATCTGCCCGGCGATGCCATCTGGGGCGTGCGGATCGTGCCGCGCGGCGGCAACCCCGCCAGTGACACCGTCACCTCGGTCGAAGGGCTGACCGCCACCTGGAACCGCGCCTTCCGCCTGTCCACCCTGGGCCTGACGCCCGGCCCCTGGGATGCCGTGCTGATCGACGAGGCCGGGGCCGAACAGGCGCGCAGCCGGTTCTCGGTCGTGGCCCCCGGCGGCAAGCCGACATTGGCGGTCGAAGCGGCCAGCGTGAAGACCGGCGATCCCGTCACCGTCAGCTGGACCGGCGCACCGGGGCTGAAATACGACTGGATCGGCGTCTTTGCGGCCGGGGATCCCAATGTCTACAACTATCTGGCCTTCGCCTATACCGGCGCGGTTCTGGACGGCCGGATGACCCTGACGCCCGATCTCTATTACGACACGCTGGCCCCCGGAGATTATGTCCTGCGCCTGATGTCGGATGACCATTACGTCGCGCTGGCCGAAGCCGCCTTTACCGTGACGGAGTAAGTCGGGCCACCGCCCTTGCCGCAAAGCCTCTGGCCGGCCGCTGGAGGGGTTTTGCACCCCTCCAGACCACCCCGCAGGATATTTGCAGAAGGGAAAGCTGGAAGGCCGCAGAAGGGCAGCGGGCCTTAGCCGATGCTTGCGCCGCAGCAGGGGCAATCCGCGCGCCGCTTGACCCCGATCACCCGCGTCTCGGCATAAAGCGCGTCATGGATCATCAGGCGGCCGCGCAGCGGATCTCCCGCGCCGGTGATCAGCTTCACCGCCTCCATCGCCATCATTGCCCCGATGATCCCCGGCAGCGGCGAGGCCACTCCTGCCTCGGCACAGGTCGGCACCAGCCCCGGTGCCGGCCGCACCGGGAAAACGCATTCGTAACAGGGCGCACCGCAGGCCGGGTCCCAGACCGACAGCTGCCCCTCCCATTGGGTGATGGCACCTGCCACCAGCGGCTTGCCCAGCCGCGCGCAGACGCGGTTCACCAGATAGCGGGTGTCGAAATTGTCGGTGCCGTCCAGCACCAGATCATAACCGGCGATCAGGTCGGCGGCGATGTCCTCCTCCAGCCGCCGGTGATAGGGGCGCACCGCGACAAAGGGGTTCAGCGCCGCCATCGCCGCCTCGGCGGAAAACACCTTCGGCATCCCGAGACGGTCCGCCGCATGGATGACCTGCCGTTGCAGGTTCGATGCCTCGACCAGATCGGGGTCGATCACCCCGATCACGCCAACCCCGCTGGCCGCGAGATACAAGAGCGCGGGCGAGCCAAGCCCCCCCGCCCCCACCACCAGCACCCGTGCCGCCTTCAGCCGTTGCTGCCCCGGCCCGCCGATCTCGCGCAGCAGGACATGGCGGGCATAACGGTCCAGTTCCGCCGCCGAAAACCCGCCTGCCGGGGGGGTTGGCACCGCGGCCGACCGGGCGCGCGCCTTCACCGCGCGGAAGGCCAGCCGATACAGCGCCACCAGCGCCGCCAGAAAGCCGAACAGCCCCCAGGCCCGAAGATCGCCGCCGGTCAGCCGCGCCAACACGCCGCCGCCCGACATCGGCGCATGGGCCACCATCAGGATCAGCCACCACAGACCGGAGAGGCCCCACAAAAGCCAAGGTGCTGCCCCGCGCCACCGCCCGATGCCCCAGATCAGCGCAAAGACGATCAGCCCGATCATCGCCCCTTCGCCATGAACCCGGTGGAGCCGAAGCCGCCGGTTCCCCGCACCGTCTCATCCAGCGCCTCGACCACGGCAAAGCCCGCCTGCACCACCGGGGCCACCACCGCCTGCGCCACCCGGTCGCCATGCCGCACGGTATAGGGTTCGGTCCCGAGGTTCACCAGCGCCACCCCCAACGGCCCGCGATAATCGCTGTCGATGGTGCCCGGCGTGTTGGGCAGGGTAATGCCATGCTTCGTCGCCAGACCGGACCGGGGCCGGATCTGCATCTCGAACCCCTCGGGGATCGCCACCCGGATCCCGGTCGGACAGATCGCCCGCTGCATCGGCTGCAACACCAGCCCCGCCGCCCGCTGGCCTTGCGGGAAGTTCGCGCAAAGATCGGCCCCCGCCGCCCCCGTCGTCTGATAGCCGGGCAGGGGCAGATCCCGGTCCGCCCAGTCTTCCCACAGAACCGAAATCACCGGGCGCATCCGCCTGCCTTTCATCTGTCCAGAAATATCCCCGCCGGAGGCTCTGCCGTCCGCCTCAGGCCAAAGCCCCGGCAATTCTTTCAGCCAGCCGCCGCGCGACCGCATCCTTGCCCATCCGCGGCCAGACCTCGGTCCCCTCGGCGCTGAGGATCGTCACCGCATTCTCGGCCCCGCCCATGATGCCGGTGGCGGCCGAGACATCATTGGCGACGATCCAGTCACATCCCTTGCGGGCGCGCTTCGCCGTGGCATGCTCCACCACCTTCTCGGTCTCGGCGGCAAAGCCCACCACCAGACGCGGGCGCTGCGGGCCCCTGGAAACGGTTGCCAGGATGTCCGGGTTCTCGGCGAATTCCAGTGCCGGGGCGCGGCCCGACCCGTCCTTCTTCATCTTCTGCGCACCGCGATTGGCCACCCGCCAATCCGCCACCGCCGCCGCCATCACCGCCGCATCGGCGGGCAGCGCGGCCTGAACCGCCGCCAGCATCTCGGTCGCCGTCTCGACCCGCACCACCGTTACCCCCGTCGGCGGCAGCACGCTGGCAGGCCCGGTGACAAAGGTCACGCGCGCGCCCAGATCGCGCAAGGCCGCCGCCAGCGCCGTGCCCTGCGCGCCCGAGGACCGGTTGGCGATATAGCGCACCGGATCAATGGGTTCATGCGTCGGCCCCGATGTCACCAGCACATGCCGGCCCGCCAGCGGACCGCCGCCCAAGGCCGCCTCGGCCGCAGCGACGATCTCCAGCGGTTCGGCCATCCGGCCCAGCCCCGCCTCGCCGCTTTCGGCCATCTCGCCGCGACCGGGGCCGACAAAGGCCACCCCGTCAGCCCGCAGGACGGCCTGGTTGCGCCGCACCGCCGGATGCTCCCACATCGCCGGGTTCATCGCCGGGGCCAGCAGCACCGGCACCCTGGTCGCCAGCAGCACCGCCGAGGCCAGATCGCCCGCCAGACCCTGTGCCAGCTTGGCCATCAGATCGGCCGTCGCCGGGGCCACCACGACCAGATCGGCCTCGCGCGCAAGGCGGATATGGCCGACATCCTGTTCGTCCTGCCGGTCGAAAAGGTCGGTGAAGACATGATCCGCCGTCAGCGCACCCACCGACAGGGGCGTCACGAACTGCTGCGCCGCCGCCGTCATCACCGCACGCACCGACGCGCCGCGCTCGCGCAGCCGCCGGATCAGGTCCAGCGCCTTGTAGGCCGCGATGCCGCCGCCGATGATCAGAAGAACCCGTTTCCCGGCCAGCATCCCGCACCTCATCGCTTGCGCCGCAGGTTAGGACGAGCATCCGCCAAACTCAACCGCACCGATCCATGACCTCAGCCCCGAGGCCAGAGGCCTGGCGCAGGCAGCACCCCTGTCGCAAGGCCAGGACAGAACTGCGGCAGTTGCAGCGCATAGCGGGTCCATTGCCGCAAGAGGAAGCGCCGTTCCGCAAGACAGGCGCGTCCACCCGGCACTGTCGGAATGAAGGGATCGGTGACATGAAGCAGCCGACGCCCCCCGCCTGCCTCGACCGCGACCAGACGGATGAAGCTGCCGCGATGCTCGACCAACTGCACGGACAGCACCTCGACCGGACGATAGTTGACCGAAGTCACCATATCGCCACGGACAAGCCCGGCAGCCCCAACCAGACAGAAGGCCACCAGGCCGCTTCCTGCCCAATTCCGCCGCATCTGCACATTGCTCCCTCGCGCTGACGCAGGAATCATGGGCCGCCAAAACGGCAGGATCAGGGCAGACGGATGGCAGTTGCCGAGCGCGATTTTCGCCGAAAATCGGGCTCCGCCGAAAGCTCAGCCTGCAAAGGCCAGACAGGGATCGTCGCGCTCGGGGGCCGGGGCCGTCAGCATCGCATCATAGGGCGCCCCGGCCGCGGCCGGACCCTCGCCCTGCCCCAGCGACCAGACCGTCACCTCGGGATGTGCCGCCGCGATCAGCGCAGGCGCACCCCAGTCCCTGCGGGCATGACCCGATCCGGTGATCACCACCACCGGCCCCTGCCCCGCCGCGACCGCCGCCACGGCGGCAGAGGCCAGCGACCAGTCGCGCATCCGCTGCGCCTCGACCATGCCACCCAGCATCGCCACCGGCAGCGCATTGCAATGGGCGATCTGCTGCTCTTGCTCGCGGGCCTCCTGCTCCTCGGGGGGCAGCGGGCCAAGGGGCCAGCCCTTTGCCTCGGCCCCCAGAACCGCCGCCGCGCTTTCCTCGATGGCCCGCCGCACCCTGGCGCGTGGCAGCGCCGCCCCGACATGCCGCGCCTCGCCCGCCGCGACGAAGATCGGATGATACATCGCGAAATCGGGCCAGCCCGATTGCGCCCAGCCCAGCGCCGCCTCCATCGCGGCGCGGTCCGCACGATCCACGCCGTCCATGGCCGCCACCTGTTCGGGCGACAGCATCTCCCACACCACCACCTTGGGCGCGATCAGCGCCACCAGGCGGGCCTGTTCGGCGTGATGGGCGGGATTGTCATGCACTTCGCCCAGCACATAGACATCCAGCCCCGGCGGCGGCTGCACCTCGGCCAGCAGGGGCAAGGCCGGAAACGACGCGGCCAGCGCGGCAAGAAAAACAGTCAGGATTTTCATGCCGCCAGTCATGCATCCGCGTCCGCCCGGTTTCAAGCCTCTTCCGCGGCCCGTCCGGCTTGGCGCGACGGCAGGGCATCGCTATACCCGGTTCTCGCATCCAGACCGTCCACAGGAGTCCCGCGTGCCCCCAGCCCTGCCGAAGCTGACCCTGGTGACCGGCGGCGCGCGGTCGGGCAAATCCCGCTGGGCCGAGGATCTGGCCCGCGCCAGCCTGCGCCCCCGCCGCTATATCGCCACGGCCCAGGCCTTCGATGCCGAGATGACCGACCGCATCGCCCATCACCGCCATCAGCGCGGCGACGGCTGGATCACGGTCGAGGCCCCGCTGGACCTTTGCCCAGCCCTTGCGGAGGCTCAGCCGGACGAAATCGTTCTGGTCGATTGCCTGACGCTATGGCTGACCAACCACCTGCTTGCCGGTCACGACCTGCCAGTCGAATTCGGCCGCCTGCTGTCGGCACTTGCCGCCTGTCCCGCCGCCGTCATCTGCGTAACCAACGAAGTCGGCTGGTCCATCGTGCCCGCTGACCCGCTGTCGCGCCGGTTCCGTGACGAACAGGGGCGCCTGAACCAGCAGGTTGCGGGGCAGGCGGATCTTGCCGTTGCCGTTCTCTGCGGCCTGCCCGTCGCGCTGAAAGGCCAGCTGCCGTGACCCGGTTCTGGCTGGTGCGCCACGGCCCGACCCATGCCAGAACCATGGTCGGCTGGACCGACCTGCCCGCCGACCTGTCCGACACCGCCACCCTTGCCCGGCTTTCGGCCCATCTGCCCGGCGATGCGCCGGTGATCTCCTCCGACCTCGCCCGCGCCATCGCCACGGCCGACACGCTGGGCCGCCGCCGCCTGCCACATGATGCGGGTTTGCGCGAAATGCACTTCGGCCAGTGGGAAATGCGCGGCTTTGCCGAGATCGAAGCCGAAGACCCCGACCGCATCCGCGCCTTCTGGGACCACCCCGGCGACATCCGTCCCCCCGGCGGCGAAAGCTGGAACGACCTCTGCGCCCGCACCCTGGCAAGCCTTGGCCGGCTGGAAGGCACGGCAGCCGACATCATCGTCGTCGCCCATTTCGGCCCCATCCTTGCCGCCCTGCAACAGGCCGGATGCCTGACCGCCGAAGAAGCCCTTGCGCACAGGATCGACAACCTCTCTGTCACCAGCCTGACCTTCGGCCCGCCGCCGCAGACCTTTGCCGTCAATCACAAACCATGATGATCCGCGCCACAAAGCATCGTTTGCGGCCCGTCGCACCCTTTCTATGCTGCGTCGGCAAAGGAGAGCGACATGACCTATGATCTCGTGATCGGCGACCGCGCCTATTCCAGCTGGAGCCTGCGTGGCTGGCTCCTCTTCGATGCCTTCGGCATCCCGGTCAGGACCCACCGCGCCCGGCTCTACTCGGATGAATTGCCGACCTTGCTGAAATCCTACGTTCCGGCCCGCACCGCACCGACGATGCGCACGCCCGAAGGCTCGGTCGTACCGGAAACGATTGCGATTGCCGAGGAACTGGCCACCCGCCACCCCGAGGCCGGTCTCTGGCCCGCCGATCCCCATGCCCGCGCCACCGCCCGCGTTCTGGCCGCCGAGATGCACGCCGGTTTCACGGCGCTGCGCAGCCATTGCCCGATGAACCTGCGCGTCAGCTATCAGGACTGCGCGCCGCCGCCCGAGGTGCTGGCCGATCTCGACCGGCTGCAAACCCTTTGGTCCTGGGCCCGCGAGACCACCAGATCGAAAACCCCGTGGCTTTGCGGCGCCTATTCGGCGGCGGACACCTTCTTTGCCCCCGTCGCCAGCCGCATCGCAACCTACAACCTGCCGGTCGATGATGCCGCGATGGCCTATGTCGATGCGCACCTTGCCCATCCGTCATTTCGCCGCTGGCGGGCGATGGGGATGGTCGACGGGGCCGATCAGGAGTTCTACCGCCGCGACTACCCCCGCCGCGACTGGCCCGGCCCACGTCCGCTGACGGCACGCGCCGTCGAAGGGGTCGGGGCCGAAAACACCACCTGCCCCTATTCCGGCAAGCCGGTCACGCATGTGCTGGATCTCTCGGGCCGTCGCTTCGGCTTTTGCAACGCCTTCTGCCGCGACAAGACCGTGGCCGACCCCGAAGCCTGGCCCGAATTCACAGCGCTGTGCCAAAACTGATTTTCGACGAAAATCAGCAGGTCCGTCGGCGGCTCACACTTTCTTAACCATTTCCCGGCTACTCCGTTAACCAAGGTTTACGAAAGGGATCAGCCGGGGCATGGTCGCGCGCGCCTTTACCGTGGCATTCGAGGGCGTCGAGGCCCGCATGGTCGAGGTGCAATGCGCCATCACCATGGGCTCATCGGCCTTCAATCTTGTCGGCCTGCCCGACAAGGCAGTGTCCGAGGCCCGCGAAAGGGTACGCTCCGCCCTGCAATCGCTCTCCATCGCCCTGCCGTCGCGACGGATCACGATCAACCTGTCCCCCGCCGATCTGCCGAAAGAGGGATCTCACTTCGACCTGCCGATCGCGCTGGCGCTGCTGGCGGAACTGGAGATCATCCCCAGGGACGAGGTGGAACATACCGTCGCCATGGGCGAACTGTCGCTGGACGGTCGGCTGATCCCTGTCGTCGGGGCGCTGCCCGCCGCCATGGCCGCGGCCGAAGCGGACCGGGCCCTGCTCTGCCCGCGCGCCTGCGGGGCCGAAGCGGCCTGGGTCGGGGCCACCGAAGTGCTGGCCGCCGACGGGCTGAACGCCGTCGTCCGGCATTATACCGGCCAGTCCCCGCTGCCCCCCGCCGAAGCAGGTGAGGTGACGGCGGGCCCCGCCAACCGCGACCTGCGCGATGTGAAGGGGCAGGAACGCGCCAAACGCGCGCTGGAAATCGCCGCAGCAGGCCGCCATCACCTGATGATGGTCGGCACGCCAGGATCGGGCAAATCCATGCTGGCCGCGCGTCTGCCCGGCATCCTGCCGCCCCTGTCCGCACAGGAAGCGCTGGAAACCTCGATGATCCATTCGCTTGCCGGGCTGCTGACGGAAGGCGGCATCAGCCGTGACCGGCCGTTCCGGGAACCGCATCACACCGCCTCGATGGCCGCCATCGTCGGTGGTGGCAAGGGGGCCAAGCCGGGCGAAATCTCGCTGGCGCACAACGGCGTTCTCTTCATGGACGAATTCCCCGAATTCCCGCGTTCCGTGCTGGAAACCCTGCGCCAGCCGATCGAGACCGGCGAGGTGATGATCTCACGCGCCAATGCCCATTTCCGCTATCCCTGCCGCTTCCTGCTGGTCGCCGCCGCCAACCCCTGCCGCTGCGGCTATATGACCGACCCCAACCGCGCCTGCGGCAAGGCCCCGCTCTGCGGCGAGGATTACCTGGGCCGCATCTCCGGGCCGCTGATGGACCGCTTCGACCTGCGCGTCGAAGTGCCGCCCGTCGCCTTCACCGATCTCGACCTGCCCGCCTCGGGCGAACCCTCTGCCACGGTTGCCTTGCGCGTGGCCCAGGCCCGCGCGCGGCAATCCGCCCGCTTCAACGGCCACCCTGGCGCCCGCGTCAATGCCGATCTGGAAGGCGCCCTGCTGGAGGAAGCGGCCGCCCCCGATCCGCAGGGCAAGGACCTGCTCCTGCGGGTGGCCGAACGAATGGGGCTGTCGGCCCGCGGCTATCACCGCATCCTGCGCGTCGCCCGCACCATCGCCGATCTTGATGGCTCTGCCACGGTCCGCCAGCCCCATGTGGCCGAAGCCGTCGGCTTCCGGTTGACGATAAAGGCCAACTGAGACCACGCCGGACGACACCTCGTCGATGCCTTCGGCACTCCTCGGGATGCTGCGACGACAAGCCGAAGGCGAAGGAGGAGCTATCCGCGCCGCTTCGCCTCGATCACCTCCCAGATCCGGGCGGCGGTATTGGTGCCGTCGAACCGCTCCAACTCCTGAATTCCGGTCGGAGAGGTCACGTTGATCTCGGTCAGCCAGTCGCCGATCACGTCGATCCCGACGAAGACCTGTCCCTTCTCGCGCAGGGTCGGTCCGATCACCCGGCAAATCTCCAGATCCCGCTCGGTCAGCCCCACCTTCTCGGGCCGCCCGCCGACATGCATGTTCGACCGCGTCTCGCCGGCCTGCGGCACCCTGTTGATCGCGCCCACCGGCTCTCCATCGACCAGAATCACCCGCTTGTCGCCCTTTGCCACGGCGGGCAGGAACTTCTGCACGATCATCGGCTCGCGGCTCATGCCGGTGAACAGCTCGTAAAGCGACGACAGGTTGCGGTCGTTCTCGTCCAGCCGGAACACCCCGGCCCCGCCATTACCGTAAAGCGGCTTCAGGATGATGTCGCCATGCCGGGCCTTGAAGGCGCGGATCGTGGCCAGATCGCGGGCAATCGCCGTCGGCGGGGTCAGCTGCGGGAACCGCAGCACCAGCAACTTTTCCGGGTAATTCCGCACCCAGAACGGATCGTTCACCACCAGCGTTTTCGGATGGATCATGTCCAGAAGATGCGTGCTGGTGATATATCCCATGTCGAAGGGCGGGTCCTGCCGCAGCCAGACCACATCCATATCGGCCAGATCGACTTCGACCTCCGGACCATAGGACACATGATTCCCCTGCTCGCGTCGCAGCTCGATCCACTGCCCGCGCGCCATGACCCGCCCCTCGACAAAGGCCAGCCTGTCCGGCGTGTAGAAGAACAGCGCATGGCCGCGGACCTGCGCCTCCAGCCCGATACGGAATGTCGAATCGGCATTGATGTTGACCGACCCGATCGGGTCCATCTGTAGCGCGACCTTCAGGGTCATCGGCATCTCCATCGAAAGCTCGCCCCTTGATGACGCAAGCCTGCGGGGGATGCAAACCCCGGCCGTCAATAATGGATGAAGGCTTCCATCACCTCGACCCGGCCCCGCGCATCGACCAGCGCCAGATCCAGCCGCATGTCGGCAATCCCGTCCCCGGCCATTTCCAGCATGCAGCGTTCGCAGGCCATGGACACGCGGGTCAGCTGTGCCTCGGTGGCATGTTCCCAGGCCAGATGATGTGTCGTGCTGGACTTCACCTCGACGGCGACCAGAACGCCGCCCTGGCGCAGCAAAAGGTCGATCTCGCCTTCGGGACAGCGCTTGCGGCGGGCGACAAGATCATATCCCGCCGCCAGATAGCGGCGGCAGACCGCGTCTTCCGCAGCAAGGCCCGTCAGATGTGATCTTGCCCCGCGGCGCTGTCGGGCAGAGCGGAGAACCGAGGCCGGGCTGACAGAATCATGGGCGAAATCGAAGGGCATGGGACACCTTTTCCAGAGGAGTCTATCACCGTCCCCTCATCCTTCCGACAGGTTTAGCGCCAATTGGTAAATGCTTCGCTTACTCATCCCGGTCTTCTGGGCAACTTCCGCCGCCGCGTCCTTGACGCTCAGCCGCTCCAGCGCCTCTCGCAGCATGTCTTGCAGGCTGGCCTCGTCGGTCTGTGCCGCTTCCCCGCGATCGACCAGCAGCACGATCTCGCCCTTCGGCTCATGGCTTGCGAACCGCGCAGTCAGGTCGTCCAGCGTTCCGCGCGCCACCTCTTCGAACCGCTTGGTCAGTTCGCGGCAGACCACCGCCTGCCGCGTGCCGCCCAGCCGCCCGGCCGCTTCGGCCAGCAGCCGCCCCAGACGGCGCGGTGATTCGTAAAGGATCAGCGTCGCCCGCACGGCCCCGAGTTCGTCCAGAAACCGCGCCCGTTCCCCGGCGGTTGCGGGCGGGAACCCCGCAAAAAGAAACCGGTCGGACGGCAGGCCCGACACGGCCAGCGCCGCCAGCACCGCCGAGGCACCGGGCGCCGCCACCACCGGCAACCCTTCGGCCGCCGCAGCCCGCACCAGGCCAAAGCCGGGGTCCGAGACCAGCGGCGTGCCGGCTTCGGGCGCATAGGCCACCGACTTTCCCGCCCGCAGCGCCGCCATCAGCCGGGGCAGCGCGTCTTTCTCGTTATGGTCATGATAGGCAAGCAGAGGGCGGCCGTTCAGCGCGATGCCGTGAATCTCCATCAGATGCCGCAGGGTCCGGGTATCTTCGGCCGCCAGCACATCGGCCCCGGCCAGCACATCCAGCGCCCGCAGCGTGATGTCGCGCGCGGCCCCGATCGGCACCGCCACCAGATGCAGGCCCGGCGGAATGCCGCCCGGCGGGGGCTGCGTCACCATGCCGTGCCCCGGCAAATCTTGCGGGCCGCGTTTACAGCGCGGATGGAAACAACTAACCTGTCCCCCGATAATGTTCGCATTGTCGCCGCGCCTCTTCACCTAACGGGGTTCATCCATGTTGTCCGCATTCCGCCGGGCCCGCAAGTCCTTGGGCCAGCTTGTTCAATCCCGCCTGAGGGCGCTGCCGCTTCTGGCCTTTGCCGGTCTGGTGCTGGCCGCCTGCGTGCCCGCCGGGCCCGCGGCCGGCCCCGCCACCACACGCGGCGAAACCATCCAGGTCGCCCTTCTGGTCCCCGGCGGATCGGGGCAGGCCACCGATGCCGCGATGGCCAAACAACTGGAAAACGCCGCCCGTCTGGCGATGGCCGATCTGTCCGGCGTCAAGATCGACCTGCGGGTCTATCAGACCGGCGGCAGCCCCGGACAGGCGCAGGCCATGGCGATCAAGGCAATGGACGAAGGCGCCAGGATCATCCTCGGCCCGGTCTTCGCGCAAGAGGCCAATGCCGCAGGCGTCGCCGCCGCCGGACGCGGCATTTCGGTGCTGGCCTTCTCGAACAACACCGCCATCGCGGGCGGCAATGTCTATGTGCTTGGCCCCACCTTCGACAACACCGCGCAACGGCTGGCCAGTTTCGCGGTGCGTCAGGGCAAGAACCGCATCATGATCGTGCATGACAAGAACACCGCCGGGGATACCGGACGTGCCGCGATCCAGCGCGGGATCGCTTCGGCCGGGGGAACGGTCGTCGCGGTCTCGGGTTATGAATTCTCGCAAAGCGGCGTGGCGGCGGCAGCGCCCGGCATCGTCTCCACCGCGAAAAGCACCGGGGCTTCGGCGCTGTTCCTGACCGCCGATACCGCGGGCGCGCTGCCGCTTCTCAGCCAGAGCCTGATCGACGCGGGCATCGACCGGTCGACCACAAAATTCCTGGGCCTGACCCGCTGGGATATTCCCAGTGCCACGCTGGCGCTGCCCGGCGTTCAGGGCGGCTGGTTCGCCATGCCGGACCCCAATCTTTATGCCCAGTTCCAGAGCCGCTATCAGGCCGCCTATGGCGAGACGCCGCTGCCGATCGCGGGGCTTGCCTATGACGGCATCGCCGCCATCGGCGCGCTGGCACGGTCGGGCAAGGATCTGGGCGCTGCGGGGCTGACGCAGAACGCGGGCTTCGTCGGCGTCACCGGCATCTTCCGCCTGCGTCCCGACGGGTCCAACCAGCGTGGCCTTGCCATCGCCGAAATCCGCAACAACCAGGTCGTCGTGATTGATCCCGCACCCCGCAGCTTTGCCGGCGCCGGTCTTTGACGCCGCCGAGGCCGCCGCCCGGCCGGACCCCAGGATGGGGCCGCTGGCCGGGTGGCCGCTTCTGCTTCCCGCCGCGCGGATCATCGACCCGCCCGCCCTGATCCGCGCCATCACGGCCGAGCTTCCGGTTGCGGATGCTGCGCAGACGGATGCCAAGGCGGCACGCGCCATCGCCACCCGGCATCTGACCGAGGCCAGGGCCAAAGCGAATGCCGCGATGGAGGCCGCCTTTGCCGCCGATCCGCGCCATGCCCGCGCGCTGGTCACGGCGCAGGCGCATCTGACCGACGGCCTGGTGATCACCGCCCTTGCGGTGGCGCAGCACCTGCATCCCCTGCCCAACCCCACCGAGGCCGAGCGCATCGCCGTTCTGGCCGTCGGCGGCTATGGCCGGGCCGAGATGGCCCCGCATTCCGATGTGGACCTCTTGTTCCTGACGCCGTGGAAGATCACCCCCTGGGCCGAAAGCATGATCGAGACCATGCTTTACCTGCTCTGGGACCTGAAGCTGAAAGTCGGCCATTCCAGCCGCACGGTGAAGGACTGCATCCGGCTGGGGCGCGAGGACATCACCATCCGCACCGCCCTGCTGGAGCATCGCTTCATCGCCGGATACGAACCCCTGGCCATCGAACTGGCCGACAGGCTATGGGGTGAACTCTTCCGCAATTCCGGCCCCGAATTCATCGAGGCCAAGCTGGCCGAACGGGCCGAGCGGCACAAGCGGCAGGGTGGTCAGCGCTATGTGCTGGAACCCAACGTGAAAGAGGGCAAGGGGGGCTTGCGCGACCTGCAGACCCTCTACTGGATCGGCAAGTACTTGCACCGCGTCCCGCGGGCCAGGGGGCTGGTCGATGCCGGCCTGTTCACCCGCGAGGAATACGAAGCCTTCGCCCGCGCCGAGGATTTCCTCTGGGCCGTGCGCTGCCATCTGCACTATGTCACCCGGCGTGCCACCGACATGCTGACCTTCGACCTGCAGGTCGAGGTGGCGGCCCGCATGGGCTATGCCGATCAGGGCGGCAGGCGGGCGGTCGAGGTTTTCATGCAGGACTATTTCCGCCACGCCACCCGCGTGGGCGAACTGACCCGCGTCTTCCTGACCGAGCTGGAGGCCCGCCACGCCAAGCGCGAGGCCAGCCTGTTCGGCATCTTCAAGCGCACAAAACGGGTGAAGGCCGGATACAAGCTGGTGCAGGGCCGACTGGACCTGAAGGACCCCAGGGAATTCCTGAAGGACAAGCTGAACCTTCTGCGGGTGTTCGAGGAAGGCCTGCGCACCGGCTATCTGATTCACCCCAACGTGATGCGGATCGTCACCGCCAATCTGGACCTGATCGACGACGGCATGCGCGAAGACCCCGAGGCGGCGCGAATCTTCCTTGACCTGCTGCTGAAGCACGGCAACCCGGAACGGTCCTTGCGGCGGATGAACGAACTGGGCGTGCTGGCCGCCTTCATCCCGGAATTCGAACCCATCGTCGCCATGATGCAGTTCAACGTCTACCATCACTACACGGTCGACGAACACATCATCCAGACCATCAGCATCCTGGCCCAGATCGAACGCGGCGAACTGGTCGAGGACCTGCCGCTGTCTTCGGCCATCCTCAAGGAGGGCGTGAACCGCAAGGTTCTCTATGTCGCGCTTCTGCTGCATGACATCGGCAAGGGACGGCCCGAGGATCACTCGATCCTCGGCGCGCAGATCGCCCGCCGGGTCTGTCCGCGACTGGGCCTGACCGAGGAAGAATGCGAAACTGTCGAATGGCTGGTGCGCTATCACCTCTTGATGTCCGACATGGCGCAGAAGCGCGACATCGGCGATCCTCGCACGGTGCGCGACTTTGCCAAGGCGGTGAAGACCCGAAAGCGGCTGGATCTTCTGACCGTGCTGACGGTCTGCGATATCCGCGGCGTGGGCCCCGGCACCTGGAACAACTGGAAAGCCATGCTGTTGCGCCAGTTGCACAAGGATACGGCGGCGGCGCTGGAGGGCGGGCTGGAACTGGTCAACCGCGAGAACCGGGAAGACGAGGCCAAGCGCGCCCTGCGCGAGCGGCTGGCCGACTGGGAGGCCAAGGACCTGCGCGCCGAACTGGCCCGGCACTATCCGCCCTACTGGCAGGGCCTGTCGACCGAGACGCAGGCCGTCTTCGCCACCCTCTTGCGCGGGCTGGCCGATACCGAGATCCGCATCGACCTGCACCCCGATCCCGACCGCGACGCCACCCGTGCCTGTTTCGCGCTGCATGACCATCCCGGCATCTTTTCCCGGCTTGCCGGGGCGCTGGCGCTGGTGGGGGCCAATGTCGTCGATGCCCGCACCTATACATCGAAGGACGGCTATGCGACCCCGGTGTTCTGGGTGCAGGATGCCGAGGGCAAGCCCTATGAGGTTGCCCGTCTGCCCCGCCTGCGCCAGATGATCGAACGCACGCTGAAGGGCGAGATCGTCCCGCGCGAGGCGCTGAAGGACCGCGACAAGGTGAAGAAGCGCGAACGCGAGTTCCGCTTTCCGACCCATGTCACCTTCGACAACGACGGATCCGAGATCTACACCATCATCGAGGTCGACACCCGCGACCGCCCCGGCCTGCTCTATGACCTGACCCGGACGCTGGCGAACAACAACATCTCGATCGTCTCGGCGGTGATCGCCACCTATGGCGCGCAGGTGGTGGATACCTTCTATGTCAAGGACATGTTCGGCCTGAAGCTGCACCAGAAGGCCAAGCAGGAGGCGCTGGACAAGAAATTGCGCGCCGCCATTGCCGAAGGCGCGGAACGGGCGCAGGCGTGATCATGATCGACCCGGCCTCGTCGAGCATTTCATGCACTCCTCGGCAATCTGCGACCTGCTCACCCCCTGCACCAAAGCTGCGGGGAAACCGGCGAGGAGTGCATGAAAAGCTTGACGAGCCCACCAGAAACACCAGAACAGAAGCCCCGAAAGGCCCCGCCCGATGAAACCCATGCGCCTGATCTCGGGCTTTCTGACCGTCGGCTTCTGGACGCTGATCAGCCGTATCGCCGGGCTTGTCCGCGATATCCTGATGGCCCGCTTCCTGGGCGATGGCCCGGTGGCCGAAGCCTTCGTGGTCGCGCAGGCGCTGCCCAACATGTTCCGCCGCTTCTTCGCCGAGGGCGCCTTCAACATGGCCTTTGTGCCGATGTTCGCCAAGAAGGTCGAGGCGCAGGAAGATGCCCAGAGCTTCGCCCGCGATGCCTATTGGGGCCTTGCGGCGGTGCTGACGGTGTTTTCGCTACTGGCCATGCTGGCGATGCCGCTCCTGGTCCTGATGATGGCCTCGGGCTTTGTCGGCGACCAGCGCTTTGATCTTGCCGTCACCCTGGGCCGCATCGCCTTTCCCTATATCCTCTTCATCTCGCTGACGGCGCTTCTCTGCGGCATGCTGAACTCTCTGGGCCGCTTTGCCGTCACCTCGGCGGTGACAATCCTGCTGTCGGCCAGCCTGATCGCCGGGATGCTGCTGGCCGCCCGCTTCGGTTGGGACATGGGCCGGACGCTGGCCTGGTCGGTCTCGGTCTCGGGCGTGCTGCAACTGGCGGTCTGCTGGATCGCCGTACGCCGCACCGGCTATCGCCTGCCCTTCCGCTGGCCCGTCCTGACCCCGGAGCTGAAGCGTCTTGCGGTGATCGCCGCCCCCGCCGTGCTGGCGGGCGGGGTGGTGCAGGTGAACCTGATCGTCGGGCGTCAGGTGGCCAGCGCGACCGAAGGCGCGATGACCTGGCTGTTCTATGCGGACCGGCTGTATCAGCTGCCCCTGGGTGTCGTCGGCATCGCCATCGGGGTGGTGCTGCTGCCGGAATTGTCGCGCCGTTTGCGTGCCAATGACGCCGAAGGATCGCGTCAGGCTTACAATCGCGGCACCGAATTTGCGCTTCTGCTGACTGTTCCCGCTGCCGTGGCGCTGGTGGTGATCGCCTGGCCGATCATCTCGGTGATCTACCAGCGCGGCGCCTTCGGGGCCGGTGCCGCCATCAACACCGCGCAGGCGCTGGCCGCCTATGCCATCGGCCTGCCCGCCTTCGTGCTGCAAAAGGTGCTGCAACCGCTCTACTACGCGCGCGAGGATACCCGCAGCCCGTTCCGCTTTGCCCTGTGGTCGATGGTGGTCAACCTGGTGCTTGCGGTCGGCCTGATGCCGGTCATGGGCTTTCTGGCCGCTGCGATGGCCACCTCGGTCTCGGCCTGGGTGATGGTCTGGCAGCTTTGGCGCGGCACCCTGCCGATGGGCGAGGCCGCCCGTTTCGACACCCGCTTCCGCCAGCGGCTGCCGCGGATCATCGCCGCCTCGGCGCTGATGGGGGCGCTGCTCTGGGTGCTGTCCTGGGCCTTTGCCGGACAGCTTGCCACCCCCGGCCTGCGCACTCTGGTGCTGGGCGGCATCATCCTTGCCGGGATCGCCACCTATTTCACCGCCGCCGCCGCGCTGGGAGCGGTCAGCCTGGCCGATCTGAAATCCTCGCTGCGTCGCAAGAGATAAGCCGCCTCAGCGCCGCCGCAGCCGCCCCATCACCCGGCGCATCCCGCCGGGGGCCACCACGAAGGACAACAGGAACCCTGTGCAGAATCCGGCCAGTTCGGCCACCCACATCAGCCCGCCGGTAAACAGGCCGAAGAACAGCTGCACCCCCATCAGAAAGCCGATCAGGGCAAAGGCGCGCAGCTGGCTGCCCCCCGTGGCCACCTGCCGGACCCAGATCAGGAAGGTGAACCCCCCGATCAGGCCATAGACCGCCGGAAATGCCCCCACCAGCCCGGCCCGGTTGCCGGGCAGCACCAGCGTATAGACAAAGGCCGCCACGACGGCCGAACCGATGAAGATCAGCGCCACCGCCCACCAGCGGAACGCCTCACCCACCATCTTGCCCAAGGCCAGCGTCAGCACCACCGCGAACAGCGCCGCCGCAACATCAAGCTGCACCAGAACGTAAGATCCCAGCCGCCAGACCGCATCGGCAGGCCAGTCGCCGGTTTCCAGCGACCGGCGCAGATAATCGGGCGAGAACCCGAACAACTGCACCGCCATGCCGCGCCAGTTGGCATGCGGCTCTCCCATCAACCCGGCGGCGTTCAGCTGCGCGACGACTTCCACCGCAATCAGCGGCAACGCCAGCGCCCAGACGATCCAGGGCAGCGGATTCAGCGGCGGGGCATTCGGATCGTGGTCCATCCCGTCTCCTTGCGGGCAAGCGGGGCCGTTGACGCCCCTTTGCCCATGGATTACGCGAGGAGGGCTGCGAATTCCAGACGGAGCCGACCATGGCCACATCCTTCAAGCCCCGCATCTTCTCGGGCATCCAGCCTTCGGGCGGGCTGACACTTGGCAATTACCTTGGCGCGCTGAAACGGTTCGTGGAAAAGCAGGATGAGGGGATCGAGACGATCTATTGCCTTGTCGATCTGCACGCGATCACCGTCTGGCAGGACCCCGAGCGCCTGCGCCAGCAAACCCGCGAGGCCGCCGCCGCCTTCATTGCCGCCGGGATCGACCCGGACCGCAGCATCCTGTTCAATCAAAGCCAGGTTTCCGGTCATGCCGAACTGGCCTGGATCTTCAACTGCGTCGCGCGGATGGGCTGGATGGGCCGCATGACCCAGTGGAAGGACAAGACCGCGGGCAAGAACGCCGAGGCGGAATCCCTGGGCCTGTTCGCCTATCCGTCGCTGATGGCGGCCGATATCCTGTTGTATCATGCCACCATGGTCCCGGTGGGCGAGGATCAGAAGCAGCACCTTGAGCTGACCCGCGACATCGCGATCAAGTTCAACCATGACTACAAGACCGATTTCTTCCCGGTGACGGAACCCATCATCGAAGGCGTTGCGACACGGGTGATGAGCCTGACCGACGGCACGAAGAAGATGTCGAAATCCGATCCGTCGGACAATTCCCGCATCAACCTGACCGATGATGCCGACACCATCGCCAGGAAGATCCGCCGCGCCAAGACCGACCCGCTGCCCCTGCCCGAAACGGTTGACGGGCTGAAGGACCGGCCCGATGCGCGCAACCTTGTCAACATCTACGCCGGGTTGTCCGGCCAGTCGGCGGCCGAGGTGATTGCGGAATTCGCCGGGGCACAGTTCGGTGTGTTCAAACCCAGGCTGGCCGATCTGGCGGTGGCGAAACTGTCACCGATCACGACCGAGATGAACCGGCTGATGAAGGACCCGGCCGAGATCGACCGTATCCTTGGCCAGGGGGCCAGGCGTGCCGATGCCATCGCCGGGCCGATCCTTGACCGCACCAAGGACATCGTCGGGATGATCCGCTCGCGCTAGGCCCGAATTCGGGGCAACCGGAACGCGCCGGGTTATCCCCCGCTTTCCCGCCGCCTGTCACAAGGATGAATCCTTGGCCTGCGACCAAGGCGGTGACGGGCGGGACTGTCCCCCTTTCCCCGTCCGGGCCTTCCCTGCGCCCGGCCCGCCCTCTCAGGCCCCCGTGCCCCCTTGCACGGGGGCCATCTTTTCGGTGCTACAGCGACAGGGCAGCCCCGCTGGCGGCCCCCAGAAGGACGATGCTCCAGGGTGGGGCCTTCCAGGCCACCAGCGCGACAAAGCCGGCAAGCGCCAGCGCGAAATCCGTCATGCCCGAGATGGCCGAGGTGAAGACCGGATCATGAAGCGCCGCGCCCAGGATGCCGACCACCGCGGCATTGGCCCCCTGCATCGCCGATTGCACCCGGCGTTGCGACCGCAGCCGGTCCAGAAACGGCAGCGCACAGATCAGCAGCAGGAAACCCGGCAGGAACAGCGCCAGCAGGGCGATCATCGCCCCGACCGGCCCGTTGGGCGCTGGTCCCATGACCGCGCCCAGCCAGGCCGCAAAGGTGAAAAGCGGCCCCGGAACCGCCTGCGCCGCGCTGTAACCGGCCAGAAAGCTGTCTTCGCTTACCCATCCGGTCTGCACCGTCGCCGTCTCAAGCAGTGGCAGCACGACATGGCCCCCGCCAAAGACCATTGCACCGGCACGGTAAAAGCCATCCGCCAGAGCAAATCCCTGACCCAGGCCCGAAAGAGCCGGCAGGGCGATCAGCAGCACGACGAATACGGCCAGCGCGGCAACGGCGGCACCCTGCGACACCGGCACCGGCAGCACCCGGCCATGCCCCGGTCCGGCCCGGTTCAATACCAGCCCGGCAGCCGCCCCCGCCGCAATCGCCAGCATCATCCCCACCGATCCGGGTGCCATGGCCATCACCGCCACCGCCAGCACGGCAATGGTTGCCCGCGGCGCATCAGGGCAAAGACTGCGCGCCATGCCCCAGACCGCCTGCGCCACGACCGCCACCGCCACCAGCTTCAGCCCGTGCAGGATACCCAGCGCCACCGGCCCGTCCAGCCGCGTCGCCGTCAGGGCAAGTGCGAAAAGGATCACGGCCGAGGGCAGTGTAAAGGCAAGAAAAGCCGCCAAGGCACCGCCCCACCCCGCCCGCATCAGTCCAAGCGCAAAGCCAACCTGGCTGGACGTCGGGCCGGGCAGGAACTGGCACAGCGCCACCAGATCGGCATAGGCCGCCTCATCCAGCCAGCCACGGCGCTGGACGAATTCATCGCGGAAATAACCCAGATGGGCAACCGGCCCACCAAACGAGGTCAGCCCCAGCTTCAGAAAGGCCAGAAACACCTCGGGCACGGTTCCCCGCGCGGACACTGCGGGATCACGCAACGGCATGGCTCCTTCTGCGGCCCCGCCCTCGCGTTCCGGCAGATGAGCGCAAGATACGATGTTCGTTTCTGTCCAATGTGCGTTGACACGAGAGTCTGCAGTGAAGCGGGATTATCTGGGAACAGCCGGGAACAGCCGAAAAAGCGCGTGAACACGGGGCGTTAGGTGCCGCAGGGTGGTTTTGTGGCATTGAGGCCGAGAAGTTTGCACTAGGGCGGTTTTGGCAGTTTTCGCACGGTTCGGGCTGGTTGCGGTGGTTTAGGACGCCGCGGCCATATGAACCGTTTAAAACCCAATAAAACAAGGGTGAATCGGTCATTCAAACGCTCGATAATCGTGTCATCGGTGCCGAATCCGGGCCGTGGAACTGGGAAGTCGGAGAATTCTGCGCCTGACCAGTTCCCAGTTAGAGAATACAATCATAAAATCAAATAGATGGGCGATATGGAGTCCCTTGCTGGGCGGCGCCGAACTGGGAAGCGATTTTAGCCCGGCGAAGTCAGTTGCTGGTCGTTTTCAGCGTCACCGCCGTGCCGCTGGCGACCAGGAACAGCATGCTCTTGCCGCCACCCGAGATCTCGGAATAGTCGAGGTCGACCCCGACGACCGCGTCGGCGCCGATCGAGGCGGCTTCGCGCCGCAGTTCGTCGAGGGCGGACTTTCGGGCATCACGGAGGCCGGTCTGCATCACCTGGCTGCGGCCGCCGAAGACATCACGCCAAGTGCTGGCGATATCCTTGAACAGGTGCATGCCGATGACGACCTCGGCCGTGATAATGTCCAATCGCCGGGCGATGGGCAGATCGTGCGCGGTTTCGGTGGTGAGGATGATCTCAGAAAGAGCACTGGATTCCTCTGCCTCCTTCAGTGCTGCCGCCTCGCGTTGCAGTCGATCTTTCCGAAGGCAGTCAGGGCATTCGCCATCGGCCATATCAAAGAGGGAGGCTTTTGCACCACAGGTCCTGCAAGTTGCCACGGTCTACTCCTCATCTGTATGTGCCCACCAGAGAGCTCTCCCGACGATCTGAAGGCTCGCGAGTTCGACGGGCTCTGGTGGAAACTCTGGGTTGTCCGAGACCAGCATTGATGCACCCGTCTTGAAGCGGAGGATGCGCTTTAACCTCGCCTCGCCGTTATGAAGAAATGAGTAGATCGGCCCCTTCTTTCTTCGAGCTGGCGCAAACAACGGCACATCACGCTTGGAAGTGTCGATCAGAACAGGGTCCTGATCATGTATCGTGGGTTCCATGCTGGGACCTGTCGCGCGACCAATCCTGAGTGATGGCAACGAGGCGCCGATCTGCTTCAGCCAGTCCTTTCGGAACGATAGGTACCCGATCACCGCTTCCAACTCGTTCACATACCCCGCGCCGGCAGCCAGCTGCACATCGTACAGTGGCACCACAGCGAAATCTGACGCGTAGGCGGACATATCGCTTAGGCTATGCGGGTCTTCCATCGCGTCTAGGCGCTCAGCAAGGTAGCGATCGCGTACCTCAGCCAAGGTTGGGTTGCTGGCTCGCCTAGCGAGTTCGAGCATTGCACCCTCGACATTGGCAACATCGAAGCCACCGCCGGGCAGCGGCTCGACTATGTTTTTCCCGGTCATCAGGTAGACGATATCGACCCCGTGCGCCGCCAGCGCTTGAAGGTAATCTACGCCGGGGGCCGTCCTATCTGCCTCATAGTTGATCTGGGAGTGCTTTTTTGCGCCCCCCAAGGCTGCAAAGTCGACTTGCGTCAACCCGAGCCGCTCCCGCTCATCCTTCAACCGTTGACCAAAGGTAGACAAATCTCAACCTTTCAGCTTGACGGTAGATTATTATCTACCTAATCTCGCACTGAATCTGCGTATTTCCACCTTGCGAGGTTTTCATGTCGGCGCAAGCCCCCCCTTACCAACCGGGAGCCATCCTTCACGATGCTGTCGTTGGAGCTTTCAAGGCCCGTGGCGGCAGCTTCGAGTCTTGGTGTGCTGATAATGGCATCGCACCTTCGGTCGCGCGCAACGCTACCTACGGACAATCAAAAGGGCCGAAGGGTCGGGCACTGCTTGCGCGACTGATCGAGGCCGCAGGCCGTGAGGTCGTTGAGACAGCCTATCTGACCCGCCTCAAATCCCATGTCGTCGATTTGAAGAAGGGAGCTGCTTGATGCTTCGCCCTGCACTTCGGTCGGAAATTAACGCGACCCGAGACGCATTGGCCAAACTTCGGATGGCAGTGATGTCGATCCAGGCCTCGTCTCCAGCACAAGAAATGTTTGCTGAGCACCTCCTTTCTCTTGGCCAGCTGCTCTGCAGGCATACCGACCGTGGGCTTTACACCCTGGCGGCGCGGGTGGGCGTCCACAGCCGGTTCTTCACCAATATCGAAGCCGGCGGTGGATGCCGCATCGAGGCCTATTCCCGCGTCCTGACCTGGTTCGACACCCACTGGCCCGCCGATCTGGAATGGCCTGCCGGGATCGACCGGCCCTCGGCGCGGTCGTCGCGCAAGCGGAGGGCTGCCTGATGGCCCTTCGTCCTTTCATCCACCTCGTCAAGGAGCCTGCCATGCGACTGCACCGCATGATCTGCGCGCTTGACCGTTTCGAGGACAGCCCGCTCGGGCTGGCCCTCGGCGCGGTCACGCTGTTTGTTCTGGGCCTGCTGCCCCTGTTCCTGAACGAGGGGGGCCTGTGATGCGCGATCACCCCCATGACGGACCCGCGACCTTTGCCGGCGAAACCAAGCCCCGCGAGAGGGTGCAGAGGGATGCCGCCGCTGCCGAGCTGGAGTTCGCCCCGCCGCCGCCCTTGGGCACCCTGACCCCGCGCGCCATCCCGACCGACCGGCTGGAACAGCTGGCCGGCCTCTCGACCGGGCCGATGTCCCCGGCGGAGCGAGTCTCTCGGATCCGCGAGGCGGCAAGGCTAGCATCGGACCTGCGAGACGAGTCGCTGGCCTATTGTGAGGTCAGCGTTCTTCGCGGTGGCGATGCCATCGGCATGGAAGCTGCCCGCATCGCCGATCAGTTCTCCGATGCGGGAGCAGACGCGCTGTCCACCCTGATCCTGCTGATCACGTCGGACGATGCGGACCAGCAGATGGACCAGATCGAGCGCCGCTGCCGCGCCGGGGGGTTCTGATGCCCGCCAACGAACACGTCTCAAAGCCCCGCATAGGTGCCCTGCATCTCGACTGGCGCGCCGGTCATGGCTGGTTCGTCAAGGACGAGTACGGCACGAACCTCGCCGGGCCCTTCCAGTGCGAGAACAAGGCGCTGATGAGCCTGGAAGCCCGGCAGCGCAATGCGGA
Source organism: Paracoccaceae bacterium (assembly GCA_036745335.1). GTDB lineage: Bacteria > Pseudomonadota > Alphaproteobacteria > Rhodobacterales > Rhodobacteraceae > Pseudogemmobacter. The sequence goes on along the minus strand of DAIOGH010000009.1, from coordinate 66,775 downwards.
CAGAGCGGCCAAGAGGGGGCCTCGCGCCTGCATGTGTTGCGGCCGCCAGTTCGTCAGCGAGGGCATCCACAACCGGATGTGTCTCGACTGCCGCCACCGCGACATCGCGCCGGACCCGTTCTCTCCCGGCTATCGCAGCCGCTCGGCCGCCTGATGGGTGCTGTCGGCCATATCCACGCGGCCCCCCTGACCAGCCCGCGTCTGCGCCGGGTGCTTGCCCTCCTGTCGGACGGCAAGCCCCGGACCACGCGGCAGATCGTCAGGCTGGCCCGCGTGATGGCCGTCAACGCCTGCATTTCAGAGCTGCGCCAGCACGGCGCCGAAATCACCTGCACCCGCTCGCATGACCCGATCACCCGGTCGCCGCGGTTCACCTACACCATGTTGAAGGCGCCTCCCGTCAAATGAAAGACCTGCCCGCCCCCACCCTGCAGCGCGTCCGCCTGGCCGATATCATCGTGGGCCAGCGCCTGCGCCCGGCAACCGAGGCTGGCATTGAGGCGATTCTTGCCTCGGTGCAGGAGATCGGCCGGATCAAGGACCCGATCCACCTGCGTAAGTCCAAGAAGGGCCTGACCCTGCTGGCGGGCGGCCATCGTCATGCGGTCTACGGGCGTCTCGGCGCCGAGGAGATCGAGGCATGGGTGTGGTCGAACATCACTGATGACCACGCCCGCCTGATCGAGATCGACGACAATTTGGCCGGGGCCGAGATGTGCCCGCTCGACACCGCCGTCTTTCTGGCCGAGCGCAAGCGCGTCTATGAGCGGCTGCACCCGGAGACGCGGCGCGGAGTTGCCGGCGCGCTGGCACGGCATTCTGCAACTGACTCGGAGTCAGTTGCATCCTTCGTCACCTCCACCGCCGCGAAATTCGGTTTGTCGGATCGTCAGGTGTTCAAGATGGTGTCGGCTGGTGAGCGGCTTGGCATAGACAGTGCGCGGCTGCGGGATTGCCCGCGCCCGGTGACGCTGAAGGATCTGCTGGACATCGGGACGATCACGGACCCGACCGAGCGCTATGCGGTCATCGACGCGCTGCGCGATGGCAGCGCCAAGTCAGCTTCCGCCGCCCGCAAGGTCTGGCTCGCCCGTGAAAAGGGCGAAGATGCCCCGGTAAAAGACCCTGTTGAAGAGGCCTTCAACGCCCTGCGCAAGGCATGGGATCGGGCGCCGATGGCCGCGCGGAAGCGCTTCCTTTTCGATTATGCCAAAGAAATTTGGCACGATCAGAACGCCGGTGTTCCGCTGCATAAATGGGCGGAGGCCGCCGAGTGACCCGCCTCGCCCCCGATCAGGAATGGTGGACCGCCGACGAGATCGCCGCCGCGGCTCTCCCCGATCTGCCCGCCACGAAGCGGGGTGTGAACCTTCACGTCGAGCGCCTTGACTGGCGCGATCAGCCCGCCTTTGCCCGCCGCCGTGCTGGCAAGGGCGGCGGCTGGGAATACAGCTGGAAGCTGTTCCCGGTGCGGGCCCGGCGCAAGTTGCTGGCGGATGTGGCAGAAGCCCGCCAGCCCGCGCATCGCGGCCGCGACGAGGTCTGGTCCTGGTATGAACAGCTGCCCGCCACAGTGCAGGGTAAGGCGCAGGACCGGTTGAAGATCATCCAGGAGGTCGAGGCGCTGGAGCCCTCGGAGGGCAAGTATTTGGCGGTGTCGCTGGTTGCCAGGCACCGCCAGATCGGCGCCCGGACGATCTGGGGCTGGTTCGCCATGATCGAGGGCGTCCGCAGTGACGATCGTCTGCCCTATCTCGCCCCGCGCAACCGCGCCAATGAGCAGCGCGGCGGCAAGCCAAAGGATTGCGACCCCGAGGTCTTCGACCTGATCAAGAGCGATTTCCTGCGGATCGGGCCGCACGGATTCACCGACAGCTACCGGCTGGCCAAAAATATTGCCGAGCAGCGTGGTCTTGCCATCCTGCCCGAACGGACCATGCGCCGCCGCCTTGACGCCGCTGTCAGCAAACCGATGCAGGTGCTGGCGCGCGAGGGGATCGAGGCGCTGAAGCGGATGTATCCGGTTCAGGTCCGGGACAAGACCGCCCTGGGCGCGCTGGAGGCCGTCAACGCCGACTTCCACAAGTTCGACGTCTTCGTTCTCTGGCCCACGGCCCCCGGTGAAAAGCCGCAGATCCTACGGCCGCAGATGGTCGCCTTCCAGGACATATATTCGGGCCGCATCCTTGCCTGGCGCGTCGATGTCAGCCCGAACAGCACGGCCGTTCTTCTGGCCGCAGGCGACATGATCAGCACATGGGGCATCCCCGAACATGTGCTGCTGGATAACGGTCGTGAGTTCGCCGCCAAGGCGATCACCGGCGGCGCATCGACCCGGTACCGCTTCAAGGTCAAGGAAGACGACATCCCCGGACTCTTCACGACGCTGGGCTGCACGATCCATTGGGCCACGCCCTATTCCGGCCAGTCGAAACCGATCGAGCGCGCCTTCCGCGACCTTGCCCGCACCGTGCCCGGCGATCCCCGCCTTGCCGGCGCCTGGACGGGCCGCAGTGTCGACACCAAGCCCGAGGACTACGGCAGCCGCGCCGTCAATCTGGAGCTGTTCCTGACGGTACTTGCCGAGAAGATCGAGGAGCACAACACCCGGCAGGGACGGAGGTCCGAAGTGGCCTTCGGCCGGTCCTTTGCCGAGGTCTTCGACGAGAGCTACAGCCAGCGCGCGATCCGCAAGGCGACCGAGGCGCAGCGCCGGTTCTGGCTGCTGGGCGCCGAGGGCATGCGGGCCGATGCCAACACTGGCGCGGTCTGGTTCCAGGGCAACGAGTTCTGGGCCGAGTGGATGCACCAGATCGCGGGCGAGCGGGTCATCATCCGCTTCGACCCAGCCGCCTTCTGGGACGGGCTGCACGTCTATGCCGCCGACAACCGCTATCTCGGCCATGCGCCGGTGCGCCAGAAGGCCGGCTTCTTCGACATGGACGAGGCCCGCACCCATGCCCGCGCCCGCCGCGCCTGGCAGAATGCCGAACGGGAGCGGCTGGAGGCGCATCGCCGCTTCTCGGCCCTGCAACTCGGCCAGACGCTCGACGAGCTGGAAACGGCTGCCGCGCCCCAGGTCGAGGCCAAGGTGGTTCGCCCGACCTTCGGCAAGCCCGCCGGCAAGGCGAAGGCCGCCCGCGCCGAGCAGCCCGCGGGCCTGACGGCCGACGAACTGGCCCGCGCGCAGGACCGCGTCATCGCGGATCTGGCCAGCCGCCGGGCACCCCAACCTGCCGAGGAGACCGACCGCGAGCGGTTCAAGCGCGCCCTTGAAATGGAACGGGGGCTGGCAGCCGGTCAGCAATACACGGCCGAACAGCAACGCTGGCTGTCAGTGTTCCAGACGACCCCGGCCTATCGGGCCGAGCGGCTGCTCTGGGACGATTTTGGCGACGAGATTTTCGGATGAGGCGCTGGCGGGGGTGGTCAAGACCCCACGCCAGCATGTGACGAGCACAGGAGGCAAGAATGGCAAAACAGGCCGAACAAGTCCATGGGGTCGCACCGCTCGACAATGTCGGGCGGTTGGCCGCGCTAATCGACCGAACCCAGAACCGCCAGCATGGTCTACCCGGCATGGGGTGTTTCTACGGTCGCGCCGGGCTGGGCAAGACCACTGCCTGCATCTGGGCAATCAACGCGGTCGAGGCCTGTCATGTCGAAGCGCTGCCGATCGGCGGCGTCAAAGGGCTGCTGACGATGATCGTCCGAGAGCTGGGCCTGAAGCCGGCGCGCACCACCGAGGCGCTCTTCGTCCAGACGGCAGAGCAGCTGGCCCGGACGGGCCGCCCGCTGCTGATCGACGAGGCCGACCACATCCTGACCGACAAGCCGATCGAGATTGTCCGGCGGCTGCACGACATCAGCCAGGCACCGGTGATCCTGATTGGCGAAGAGATGCTGCCGCAGCGTCTACAGCGCTGGGAGCGGGTCCACAGCCGGATGCTCAGCTGGGTCGGGCTGGAGCCCGCCAGCGCAAAGGACGTCGATCACCTGGCACGTATCTACGCGCGGGACCTGACGCTGTCTCCTGATCTGAAGGCGGCCTTGTTGAAGAAGTCGGGCGGGTCGATCCGCAACGTCAGCACCAACCTGGCCCATGTCGCTGAATTCGCGGCAGTTCGCGGACTGACCTCGCTGGACCTTGCCGATTGGGGTAGCCAGCCGTTCCATTCCGGCGAGGCACCGCCGCCGCGCGGGGTCCCGGCCGCGCTCCATCGTCGCGGGGCTGCAGCATGAAGTCCACCTCTGCCAAGCACATTCCCGCCTCGCTGGCCGAAGCCGCCTGGGCGGTCGCCCTGCGCCTGCGCACCTTCGGTTATGCCCAAATCAGTGCAGAGCTGCGCATCACGATGGAGAAGGCCACGCAGATCGTGCGCGGCTGGGAGGCCGAAGGGGCCGTCCTGGTGGTCGAAGGCACCGCCCATGGCCCTGGCCGCAAGAAGTTCCGGGCGGACGGGGATTTCGTCCGTCTGCCCGCAGCCGGTCGCACGGCCGAGGACAATATGTGGACGGGCATGCGCAAGCTGCGCAGCTTTGCGCCATCTGCAATCGCAGCCCATGCCACCACGGACCAGATCTCGGTCTCGGTCGGTGAAGCGGCCGCCTATTGCCGCGCCCTCCTCGCTGCGGAGTACCTCACAGTGACCCGCCGCGCCGCGCCGACCATGAAACGGGAGGCGATCTACCGCCTGGCGCTCGACACCGGCCCGAAGGCCCCGGTACCGGGGCGCGTACGGGCGCTGCGCGACCCGAACACCGGCGAGGTCGTGTTGCTGCGGGGTGAAGCATGATCACCCCCACATCACAACTCGACCTCGCCCGCGCACATTGGGGCGCCGACCTGCCCGATTGGGTCGAGGCGCTGGCCCTGGCGTGTGCCCGGACCAGCCAGGCCGCCGTCGCGCGGCAGCTGGACCGCACCGGCGCCGTGGTCAGCCAGGTGTTGCGCAACAGCTACCCCGCCAGCACCGCCCGGATCGAGGAGCGGATCCGTGGCGTCCTGATGGCTGGCACCGTCGATTGCCCAGCGCTCGGAAACCTTGCCACCGACAAGTGCCAGGACTGGCGCGAGAAGGCCCGCGAGTTCGTGCTCGCCTCCCCACTGCGGTCCCGGATGTACCGGGCCTGCCTGAAATGCCCCCGCAACCAGAGCCAGAAGGACGTCGAGGAATGAACCAGCCCGCCCGTCACTTCCTTGCCCCGGCCGATGTGCTGGCGGCCTATTGCACCATCGCACAGGTGCCGCTGCACGAGTTGACGGCAGACAGCAAGGCCCGGCCGGTGTCTCGGCCCCGCCACGAGGTCATGTGGCTGCTCCGCGACCTGACAGCCGCGCCTGCCGCCCAGATCGGCCAGCTGCTAGGTGGCCGTCACCAGGCCACCGTCGTCGAAGCCGTCTGCAAGGTGGCCGACCGTATCGGGGCCGAGCCGGAATACCGCGCCAGGATGCGCCAGCTGCGCGGCGAGATCGTCGCATGGGTCGCGGCCCCGGCAACGCCCGGCCCATACAGCATCATCGCCGCCCGTGCTGTGCTGGCCGATGCGGCCCTGTCGGACGCCGACGCCCGCAAGGCCGCTGCCGCCCTCCTGGGAGGCGCCCATGCCGCCTGACCCCACGCCCTTCGCCAGCACCCGCCTGATGCTGGAAACCGCGTCCCGCGCGGTCGGGCTGATCGACCGGGACGGCATCCGTGGGCTGACCAGGGTCTCGGTCGAGGAGATCGGCGCCATGGCCTGCGCGCTGGTCCACCTCGGCCTGGTGCCCACCCCGCCCAACCAGGCCCCGCCTGAAACCCTGATCAAACCGACCTTGAAGGACTGACCCATGGCAAAGCCGAAAACCAAAGTGAAAACCGCCGGCGTCAACCTGCCGGTGCCGCAGAACGACAGCGAAGCCCGCGAGACCATCCGGTCCCTGGGCGATGTGAACCGCGACATCATCCGCCTGGAAGCCGAGATGAACGACAAGATCGCCGCCCTGCAGCAGGAGTACGGCGAGAAGGTCGCGCCCCTGCGCGATGCGGCGCAGGGCAAGGTCGAGGGCCTGCGGATCTTCGCCGAGGCCAACCGCGACCGCCTGACCAATGGCGGCAAGGTCAAGTTCCACCGCTTTGCCACCGGCGAGATCAGCTGGCGCCAGAAGCCCGCCAAGGTGACGATCCGGGGGGCGGAGGCGGTGATCGCCGCGATCCGCGCCATGGGTCTGGGCCAGCGCTTCCTGCGCGAGAAGGTCGAGATCAACAAGGAGGCCATGCTGGACGACCGCGCGGCCGCAACCGCCATCCGCGGTGTCGCCATCGCATCGGACGGCGAGGATTTCGCGGTCGAGCCCTTCGAGACCGAGTTGCGCGAGGCCACCTAATGCAACGGTCGCGCACCCAGAAGGCCCTGTTCATGGGGATCAATGACGAGATCCGTCTCGCACTGCGCCATGGCGGGATGAGCTGGGACGAAGCCATCCAGACGCTGCAGGACAAGATCGCGCAGCTGGAGCAGCTGCGTGACCGCGGTGTTGACCCCAAATCGAGAGGAGCTTTGTGATCATGCCCTTCTATGTGGGAACGTCCATCGACGTGGATGAGGCTGCGCGGCAGCTCTCCAATGACCTCAGGATGACGCTGGACCTGCTTGCTGAGCTGGCCACCCGCTGCCCGACGTCCGAAGAGGCCGAGGCCTACGCCGAGTTGCTGGCTGAGGAATACTCCGGCAGCACCTCCGATCAGACGGTCGCGCCCTTCTTGCGGGTGCTGGCGGACGCCCTCGATGCAGCCGAAGCGGGGGAGGTCTGATGTCCACCCGCCCCACCAGCCCGGAGCGGTGTCTCTTGCTTGCCGTTCTGGGCGAGCAGCTGGTGCTGGCCATCCGGGAACGGGATCTGATGCAGATCCGGGGCAGCGATCCGCTGGCCGCGCGCCGCTGGATCGGCAGCGCCGCTTTCCGTGAAGTCTGCTCCCTGGCGGGGGTCGATCCCGACTGGATCGAAAGAATGGTGCGCGATCAGCTCGCGCGCCCGCTGCGCCACCGCACGGCCGAGGCTTTCCCGGTGCGCGGCGTCAGCTCGCACCTGTCCGTCACTCGCAGTCAACGTCTCATTGGAGAATGACCATGTCCGGCAAACTGTCTGACCTCAGACGAGGTGAAGCCTGCCCTCATGGCGCTGGCCCAGCTGCGCCGCGCGAAGGGTCAGGCGAAGCGGAGGGCCGCATCGTGACCTCGCTGGATCTGACCATTGTCGTGCCCGCCACACCAGAGGCGCAAGCACAAGGTTGCACCTGCCCGGATCCGGCAGACCCCGGCTCCTGGCCGTCCGCGATGCTTGTCTGCGGCGGGCACATGTTCTCGCCCCTCTGCCCGGTCCATCGCCGGGCCGTGCTTGCCGAGTCGATGCGCATCATCGGGAGGCCGCAATGACCGAATATGCAGTGTTTTCCATCTCGGCTGGCGAACAAGAGCGCCTGCGCCTGAAGGGCTTTACCGCCCGCACAAAGGGTGCGCGGGCGACCATCACAATCACGGTCGAGACCGACGACACATTCGCCCTCGCCTATGCGCTGCGCGAGCTCGCTGCCGTCGAGAAGTTGCAGGCGGAGGCTGCAAGACAGCGGAGCCGCAGGAAGCCCCTCGCTTTACCACCACCCGAGGTGACGCCATGACCGCCCTCCTGAAAACCATCCATGTCGCCTGCCGCCAGCTCGGCCTTGATCCCGACACCCGGCGCGCCCTGCAGCTGGTGGCGACCGGCAAGTCCTCACTGCGCGACATGACTGCGGCCGAGCAGCAGCTGGTGCTGGATGCCCTGAAGGCGCGGGGCTTCAAGACCGCGCCCGCCTCGGCCGGCAAGAAAGGCTGGCGCAATCCGGCCCGCCGCGCCGACGTGCGGATGTGCCATGTGCTCTGGGGCAAGCTCGTCCGCGCCGGCGCGGTCCAGGTGCCGGGTGCCACTGGCCTCAACGCGTTCATCCGTGCACGGTTCGAGAAGAGCTGGGGTGCCGTGCCGATCGACGTGGACAGCATGCGCGACTGGAAGCAGATCGCCACGGTGATCGAGGCCCTTAAAGGCATGTGTAAACGCGTCGGGATCGAGGCCTGATCCATGTCCGAGGCCCGCAGCCCCATCATCACCGACCATGCCCTCCTGCGCTATCTGGAGCGGGTGATCGGCATCGATGTCGACAGCCACCGCCGCGCGATGGAGATCAAGCTGGCCCAGGCGGTCGAACTGGAGGCCGCGGCGCTGGTGTCCGAGGGCTGGCGCTACACGATTACCGGGAGGCACGTCACCACGGTCATGCGGCGCGATAAGGCGCTGACCTCACCCAAGCTGCGCCGCGAAGGAGGGGAACGATGATGGCCGACTTCGCCGCCCTGCGCCCGGCAGGTGGCTTTGGGCTGATCATGGCCGACCCGCCATGGAAAACCGAGATGCGCTCTGAAAAGGGGCTGAAGAAAAGCCCGGAATCGCATTACCGGACCATGCCAATCGACGAGATCTGCGCTTTTCCCGTCGAAATGCTCGCCTCCCCGAACTGCCTGCTCTGGCTTTGGACGCGTCCAGCCCAGCTGAAGCACGGAATCGCCGTACTGGAGGCTTGGGGTTTCGAGCTGAAGACCATGGGCTGGTGGCCCAAGATGATCAAGAGCGGAAAGCAGGCTTTCGGCACAGGCTACATCTTCAGGAACGCGGGCGAGCCCTTCCTGATCGGCACTCGCGGCGCCCCCAGGACGACGAAGAGCGTTCGGGATACCATTTTTGGCGTCCGCCGTGAAAACAGCCGCAAGCCCGATGAGGCTTATCTGGCAGCTGAAAGGTTGATGCCTGACGTGCTTCGCCTGGATCTCTTCAGCCGCCAGGACCGCCCCGGCTGGACCAGCTGGGGTGACGAGACGGGCAAGTTCGGGGTGGCGCCATGACCGCGACACCCGAGGACCGGATCAGCCATCTCGAGGCAGCCTTTCTGGAGCTGCTGGACCGGATCGGCCATCTGGAGGGCGAGAACCGGGATCTGCGGTTGCGGCTCGATTTCGAAGTATCGCAGCGCACCGCCTATGAAACCCTCGTCGGAAAGGTGGCCTGCCTGCCTGGCCGGATGGACCACATCGAACGCGAGGTCATCGCGCTGCGACGGCTGCCGCGCGGCGGGAGGCTGAGGTCCGAATGATCTGGCAGGGTCAGGCAGGGTTGTCGGAATTCGCCAACGGCGCGGGCGGTCGCTGGTATCGGGTAACGCAGCTCGATGACGGGCCGTTGATCACCGCGCGCTGGCGGCAGTTGCACAGCAATGGGCCGGGCTGGCGGTCGACGATGGCCGCCAGCCAGCGCGCTTGCGAGCTCTTCGAAGCGCGGATCGCCATTCTGCCGGAGGCTCTGGCCCTCAGGGTTTTCCCTGGCTGGCTGCTGTCGGATGAGACCGGCGTCTCTGCGTGGCACCGGAAATTGCATGCCGAGATCTGGGCATTGGAATTCGCCCGATGATCCGCCCGCCCGCCCATCTGGCCCCCTATGTCGAGATCCTTGGCGAGGATCTGGCCGTCGAATTCCTGCTTGCGTTTGGCGGGGCGGAGCTGGCGTTTTTCCGGTCGCCACGGCGGTCGCGCCTGGTCGATGTGGTCGGCGCCGAGCTGGCCGCAGCCCTGGCGGCGCGCGCCGATGAATACCAGCTGCCCAGCCGGGTGCCGACGGGCAAGATCTGGATCGCGCAGGTGCTGGGTGATCGGGGCTTGCCAGTTGCCGAAATTGCCCGCAGGCTGCACACGACCGATGTCACCGTGCGCAAATATCTGGCCGCCGGAGCATCGCCAGCACCGTCCGACGCCCGACAGATGAGCCTGTTCTAGGATCACCCCGCAAGCGCTTGCGGGTTAATCGGCGCGGCGCGGCATCGCATTCTGGCCCCATCATCCAGGGGGCCGCGATGCGCATCAAGAACCACAGGGTCGAGGGCCTGCCTTTCACCGCCGCCTACTACACCGGCGGCCAGATCACGCCGACCATCGTGGTGCTGCACGACACGGCCGGCAGGCTGACCAAGGGCAACAGCGCCGCATATCTGGCGTCGAAGAACACAGCCAAGGCCAGCGTCCACTTCGTTGTCGAAATCGACGGCTCGGTCAGCCAGCACATCGCCACCAACCGCCGCGCCAATCACGCCGGGGCATCGTCGTTCAACGGCCGCCACGGCTGCAATGATTTTTCCATCGGCATCGAGATCGTCAATCCCGGCCGGATGACCCGGTTGTCTGACACCCAGGCGCAGGCCTGGTGGGGCGAGCAGTTTGCGGTCAATCTGACAGGTATCCAGGAGGTCGAGACCCCGCAGCACGGCCGGGGGTTCTGGATGGCCTATCCCGAACCGCAACTGCGCGCGGTGATCGACCTGCTGACCTGTCTCTTCCGCGACGTGCCCACGCTGACAGACATCACGACGCATTGGTATGTCAGCCCCGGCCGCAAGGTCGATGTGAACCCCCTGTTCCCGCTCGACCAGGTGCGCGCGGCTGTGCTGGGCCATGACGATCCAGGCGCTGTTGCCGCGGAACAGGGTTCGATTCCGTTCGATGATGGCGAGGCCATGGTGCGGATCGAGGTGCCCGACGACAGCCTGAACCTGCGCCGCTGGCCCTCGTTCAATCCGAACATCATAGCCACGATCCCGAATGGCGCGGTGGTGCCGGTCCTGCGAGCTGGCCTGTTCGCCGGTCGCCAGTGGCTCTGCGTCCTCTACGGCGGCCGCGAGGGCTGGGTCGTCGCCTCCTACGCCAAACCTGTCACCACCAATCCTACGGGGTTCAAATGAAAGATATTCTGACGGCGCTGTCCGCCGAACTTCTGCCGCTGCTGTTGCAGGGCATCGGCGTCATCCTCGGCCTGCTCCTCCTTCGCGCCACCACCTATGCCAGCACCCGCTGGGGCATCGAGATCGAGGCCCGCCATCGCGAGGCGCTGCACTCGGCCATCATGTCGGGCATCCGGGCGGCACTCTCCAAGGGGCTGAGCGGGCAGGCCGTGCTGGATTCGGCGCTCGTCTATGTGACGCAGTCGGTTCCCGACGCCCTGAATGCGCTCGACCCTTCGGCCGAGGTGCTGCAGCAGCTGGCCGAGGCCAAGCTGCGGGATGCGGTGGGGCCGGGCTGATGGAGACCCTGCTGCTGGTCGCGGGCCTCGCCATCCTCGTTCTCGTCGCCGCCATGGTGCGCGGCTGGACCGCTGCCGAGCGCGACGCCCGACATAAGGCCGAGAAGGCCCGGCGCGATGCCGATCAGACCGCCGAAACCCTCGACGTCACCCGGAGAATTCAGGATGCGACCGCTGATCCTTTGCCTGTCGATGCTGCCCGCGGCTGGTTGCGTGACTTCGGAGGCGGTGCCCCCCCCGAACAGCGGTAACGCCATCTGTCACACGCTGGAGCGGCCCGCCCGCACACATGCCGCCGCCCTGGCCCAGGACGGCGGCGATCTGTCGGCCACCACCGGCCAGACCCTGATCGCCGGCCTCGCCGCCGCCTGCACCTGGAAAGCCCCCGAATGACGCCCGAAGAAACCACAGTCCAGGTGCTGATCCTCTGGGCGCTGGCCCTCTCGACCGTGATCAACCTTGGCACGGTCGTGTGGAACATCTTCTCAGGCCCGTCCAAGAAAAACGGCGCCCGGCTGGACGCCCTGGCCGCCCAGATCGGTCTCGTCGATCAGCGGGTGGCGAAGGTCGAGCAGGCCCAGCAGGCCCTGCCATCCAAGGATGACATGCACGAGCTGGAGCTGGTGATGGAAGGTCTGAAGGGGGAGCTGAAGGCGATGTCGGCGGTCATGAAGGGCAATACCGACATCATGGCCAGGCTCGAAGCCATCGTTGCGCGGCACGAAGAACACCTCCTGAAGAAGCCCTGAACCATGTCCTACGAGAACGACACCATCCGCCCCGACGCCCGCCTGATCATCCTGAAGGCGCTGGCTGGCCAGCCGGATTACCGGATGCACTCGGGCTACATCAGCAAGGAGCTGATGCGGTTCGGCATCGACCGACCGCGCGAGTGGATTCATGGCGAGCTGGACTGGCTGGAGCAGATGGGCGCCGTAACTCTGACCAAGGCGGGCAGCGTCGTGGTGGCGATGATCACCGAAAAGGGCCAGCGCCACCTGCGTCTGTCCATCACGATCGAGGGCATCGACCGCCCCGGCCTGCCGGGGGCCTGAGCCATGGCCACCGGGCGCGGGCGCCTTTCCAGTTTCGACCTTCTGCCCTCCGAGGCTGACCTTCTGGTCGCCACGGCTGCGGCGGCGCTTGCCGATAGGGACCGAACCCAGACCGAGATCTACGCCGAGTTCGTGACCGGCTGCGAAGCGCTGATGGCCGAGCACCGGGGCGAACTGGAATTCGCCATCCCGGCCTTCAGCAGCTTCAACCGCTTCTCGATCCGCCAGGCGCGAATCTCGCGCCGCCTCGACCAGACCCGCGAGATCGTGGCGGTGCTTGCCCAGAAGCACGATGCGCAGGCCAGCGACGATCTGACCATCATCGCGGCCGAGATGATCAAGGCGACCGTCCTGCACATGCTGGGCGATGCCGCCGATGGCGTGGTGCCCGAGGATCTGAAGCGCCTGGCGGACGGGCTGAAGGCCGCCCAGGTCGCGCAGAACCTGTCGGCCGACCGCAAGGCCAAGATCACCGCCGATGTGCAGAAGCGCCTGGCCGAGGCCGTCGAGACCACGGCCAAGGCCCGCGGCCTGTCCGCTGAAACCACCGAGGCCATCAAGGCCGAGATCCTTGGAGTGACCGCATGACCGAGAAACACGCCGGGCTGCCCGTCAAAGGCTATCAGGCGCAGGATCCTCTGCGCATCGCCCTGGTCAACCAGAACAAGGAGGCGGAGGAACGCCTCCTGCGCCAGATCGAGACCATTACGGGCAACCCGGACTATGACCAGCGCTGGCTGGCCATCGCCAAGACCCAGCTGGAACAGGGGTTCATGGCGTTGAACCGGGCGATCTTCCGCCCTGGCCGGGTCCGGCTGCCGGAGGACGCGGAATGAGCGATCCGAACGACCCTTACAACGTCACCGCCGACGAGCTGCGCCAGTTCATCGAACGCTGGGAACAGCTGGAATCCGAGAAGAAGGACATCGCGGATCAGCAGAAGGAGCTGATGGCCGAGGCCAAGGGCCGGGGCTACGACACCGCCGTCATGCGGCAGATCATCGCCCTGCGCCGTCGTCAGCCCGACGACATCGCCGAACAGGAGGCCGTGCTGGAGCTTTACAAGGCCGCGCTGGGGATGGGCTGATGACACTGCATCTCCAGCAGCGCGAGATGATGGTGCTGGGCTTTCCGGTCCTGCTGGACGCCCAGCTGGGGCACCTGATGGTCAGCCATCGGGGCGAGATCACCTGGGACCAGTTGCAGGCCATCAAGAACGAGGTCTGGGGCAAGGGCACCCGCGCGATCGAGGTCTACCCAGTGCAGGGCGACGTGGTGAACACCGGCAACTGGCGCCACCTGTGGCGGCTGGGCAAGCATGATTTCTGCCCCGACCTCTTACAGCACGAGCCCAGGCACATGCCCGGACCGGACGGCCTGCAACAGCGCCACTCCGATGCATGGCGCGAGGCCGGGGAGGTGTTTCGGTGAATGACGGCCTGGGCAAACTGGTGGGCGGGACGGTTGCGGGGCTGGTCGCGGTCGGATCCATTGTCGTGGCGGTCAGGCAAGACAGCTATGAACGCGCCTTGCTGGCCGGCGGCGACTGCGCCCTGATCATGGAGGCGCTCTACACGCCCCCGCCGACCGGGACTACCATCTGCAGCAGCTACGATCCGCCGATCTGCACCACCAGCTTCTTCCAGCCCGATCCCTACATGCGCAGCCTCTGGCGCTGCCCGGACCCCGAGCGCGACGGCGCCCAGGTCGAGTTCTGGCGCCGGTCGGCAGAAAGGGGGATGTGGTGACCGCGACCCCCGCTCAGGTGGCCAACGACCTCGTGGCCCAGGCGAAGTACTGGGACCGCCGGGACGATCATGTCTCGCGGGCCTGTCATCAGTGCGCGCGGCTGATCCGGGCGATGCTTGCAGGTGAAGCGGTCGACGGGCGGACGTATTACGGACTGCATGGTCGGCTGCTCAACCTCGAAATCACATGGCGCGGGCGGAACGAGCCCCTTGAAAACTCGCTGACCCGTGGTCGGCTGACCCTTGAGGCCCTGCGTCGGGAGAGCCGGCAATGACCGCCCTCCTGCCCTATCAGGCAAAGACGGTGGGCCTTCTCGATGGTGGATCGCAGCTTTGCTATGTCGAAAAGTCGCGCCGGATCGGCCTCACATGGGGCCTTGCGGCCTATGCCGTTCTGCGCGCCGGCCGGCAGAAGACTGCCGGTGGCATGGACGTCATGTACATCTCCTACAGCCGCGAGATGACCCGCGAGTTCGTGGATGCCTGCGCCATGTGGGCCCGCGCCTTCGACAGCGCGGCCGGCGCGGTCGAGGAGACGCTCTTCGACCAGGATGATGGCGACAAGGCGATCAACGCCTTCCGGATCCGCTTCGCCTCCGGCTTCGAGATCATGGCGCTGTCTTCGGCTCCTCGCGGCCTGCGCGGCAAGCAGGGTGTGGTCATCATCGACGAGGCCGCCTTCGTCGATAACCTGAAGGAGCTTCTGAAGGCGGCACTGGCCTTCCTGATGTGGGGCGGTCAGGTCGTGGTCTGCTCGACCCATGACGGCGTCGACAATGATTTCAACGTGGCCATTCAGGAGCTGCTGGCAGGCCGTTCGAAGGGCGACCATCTGCGGATCGACTTCGATCAGGCGCTGCAGCAGGGCCTCTATCAACGTATCGCCCTGGTCACCGGCAAGACCTGGACGCCCGAGGCCGAGGCGCAGTGGCGGCAAGGCATCATCGACTTCTACGGCGACGGCGCCGACGAAGAACTGTTCTGCATCCCCTCAATTAGCACGCCCGGCTGCGTCAGGATGCGCGAATGACCGCCCTCCTGACCGAGAAGCAGTGGGCCGACGCCCGCGCCGCCGCCATGCAGGCGATCCCGGACGAGGTGAAGGCCGCGGGTCTGCCTTCGGTGCTGCTGCCCTATCAAGCGAAAACCGTCGCCCTCCTCGATGGCGGATCGAAGCTCTGCTACATCGAGAAAAGCCGTCGGATTGGGCTCACCTGGGGCCTTGCTGCCTATGCCGTCCTGCGCGCCGGCCGCCAGCGTGTCGCCGGTGGCATGGATGTGATGTACATCTCCTACAGCCGGGAGATGACGCGCGAGTTCGTGGATGCCTGCGCCATGTGGGCCCGTGCCTTCGACAGCGCGGCCGGCGAGGTCGAAGAGACGCTGTTCGACCAGGATGACGGTGACAAGTCGATCAACGCCTTCCGGATCAAGTTCGCCAGCGGGTTCGAGGTCATGGCGCTGTCTTCGGCTCCGCGCGGGCTGCGGGGCAAGCAGGGCGTGGTCATCATCGACGAGGCGGCTTTCGTCGATAACCTGAAGGAGCTCCTGAAGGCGGCGCTGGCCTTCCTGATCTGGGGTGGTCAGGTCGTGGTCTGCTCGACCCATGACGGTGTCGACAACGATTTCAATGTCGCGATCCAGGCGGTTCTGGCTGGCCGGGAAAAGGGCGATCACATCCGCATCGACTTCGACCAGGCGCTGCAGGATGGCTTCTACCAGCGCGTGGCGTTCCGGGCCCGCAAGGCATGGTCTGCAGAAGAAGAGGCGGCTTGGCGCCAAGAGATCATCGACATCTACGGTGACGGCGCAGACGAGGAACTGTTCTGCATCCCGTCCATGTCCTCGGGCAGCTGGCTGCCCGGCCCGCTGATCGAAGCGCGGATGACGGTCGAGCAGGAGGTGCTGCGGCTGGAGCTGCCAGCAAACTACCTCTTCCTCGACAAGGTCGGGCAGGCCTCACTGATGGAGCCGTTCCTGACGAAGCTGAAGGCCCAGCTGAAGGCGCTGGACCTGTCGCCGCGCTATGCCTTCGGATCGGACTTCGGCCGGATCCGCGACCTGACGACCGGGTCTTTGATGGCCATTGAACAGAACCTTAAACGCCGCGAGGCGCTGGCTTACGAGCTGCGCAATGTGCCGGGCATCGAACAGAAGCTGATCTGCAGGACCGTCCTCGATCACGTCCGCCACCGGCTGGTGGGTGCGGCCTTCGATGCCACCGGCATGGGCTGGACCGTGGCCGAGGACATGGGCCGGATCTACGGGCTGCGTGAGGACCCGCTCTCCGGCGCCGGCCTGATCATGGCGATCAAGTTTTCCGAGGAGTGGTACCGGATCGAAATGCCGCCGCTGAAGACGCGGTTCGAGGATGACCACATCGCGCTGATCCGCGACGCCGACCACGCCGGCGACCTTCGCCTGGTCAAGGTGATCCGCGGCATCGCGCGGGTGCCGCCCGAGCGGACGGAATCGGCCGCCGAAAAGGGATCGGGCCAGAAGAAGAAGCGGCATGGCGACTATGCCATCGCCTGCGCCCTGGCCGATTACGCGACCCGCATGCGCTGGGTCGAATACGGCTACACACCGGCCCCGCTGCCCCGCGAGACCACCGCCACGGGCAGCGGCATGACGGCCGACGAAGAGGACGCCCGCGACATTTACGCCCCGCCGCTGGGGCACAGGATCAGGGGAATGATCTGATGGCCCGCACCCCCCAGCTGCTCGACGCCTATGGCCGACCGATCCGGCTTTCCACGCTGACCACCGAGGTTGCCTCCGCCACGCTGGGCGGGGTGCGCTCGCCGCTGACCGGATATCCGGCCGACGGGATGACGCCTGGCCGGCTGGCGGCAATCCTGCGCGAGGCCGATGCCGGCGACGGGCTGCGCTATCTGGAACTGGCCGAAACGATCGAGGAGCGCGATCTGCACTATGTCGGGGTGCTGGGCACCCGCCGGCGCGCGGTCGCGCAGCTGGACATCACGGTCGAGGCCGCATCGGACAGCTCGGAAGACGAGGCCATCGCCGAGGAGGTCCGCGATTGGCTGCAGCGCGATGAATTGTCCGACGAAATCTTCCACATCCTCGACTGCATCGGCAAAGGCTACAGCGTCACCGAGATCGACTGGGATCACTCGGAAGGGCAGCACTGGCCGAAACAGCTTCTGCGCCGCGATCCACGCTGGTTCGGCTTCGATCCTCGGGATCTCGAAACTCCGATGATCCGGGACCAGAACGGCCAGTTGAAGCCCATGGAGGGTGGGCACTTCATCTTCGCCCAGATCGCTGCCAAGTCCGGCCTGCCCTTGCGATCCGGCATTGCCCGCGTCGCGGCCTGGGCATGGATGTTCAAGGCGTTCACCCAGCGCGACTGGACCATCTTCACCCAGACCTATGCCCAACCGGTGCGCCTGGGCAAATATCATCCCGGCGCCACCGAGGCGGAGAAGGCCACGCTGATGCGGGCGATCTCCAACATTGCCGGCGACATGGCGGCGATGATCCCCGAATCCATGATGATCGAGTTCATTGAAGCGGCAAATGTCGGGGCGGCCCATGCACTGTACAAAGAGCGGTCGGACTGGCTCGACCAGCAGGTATCGAAAGCCGTGCTGGGACAGACCGCGACAACTGATGCGGTGACGGGCGGTCTGGGATCCGGCAAGGAGCACCGGCAGGTTCAGGAGGATATCGAGCGCGCAGATGCCAAGGCCCTTGCAGCGATCTTGAACCGAGATCTTGTCCGGGTCTTCGTCCAGGTCAATCACGGCCCTCAGAAAGCCTATCCCCGCCTGAAGATCGACCGCCCGGAGCAGGAAGACCTTGCGGCCTTTGCCACCGCCATCGGCCCGATGATCGACCGCGGGCTTGAGGTCAGCCAGGAGGACATCCGCGAGAAGTTCGGGTTGGCTGCCCCCAAGCCGAAAGCCCGGCTGATGACCCCTGCCGGCGCCAAATCCGCACCCGAGGAGCCGCCAGACGGGAAGCCGCCCGACCCCGAGGATCAGGATCGCGCGATTAAAGGCAAACCCGGCGTTTTTAAACGGGGTCAGGCCGATCTGCGGGGAACGACAGCCCTGAACGCGGAGGGGGCCTCTATGGCCCTCCCACGGCGAAACCCGGTGGGCGAGCATGTCGGGGCGCTGGCTGGCCGGGTGGAGATCGAGGCAGCACCCCATGTCGCGGCGATGGTCGACCAGGTAGAGGCCATGCTTCAGACGGCCGGATCGCTGGAGGAGTTCCGCGAAATGGTGCTGGCGGCTTTCGAGAGGATCGACACGGCAGAGCTGTCGCTGATCCTGGCACAGGGGGTGCTGGCGGGCTGGGCCGGTGGCCGGGCTGCGGTCGAGGACGAGGCGGATGGCTGACAGCTTGACCGCGATCTTCGGCCAGCCCTTCGCCCAGCAACTGGCCGCATGGCGGCTGCGGCGGGACGACAGACGCGGCACTCGGGCCTGGACGGATGTCGAACCGCAATTCCACGACCGCGCCTTCATGGTGGCAGGCGCCATGAAGGCGGACCTGCTGTCCGATCTGGCCGCCGCTGTGGACAAGGCCATCAGCAAGGGCACCAGCCTGGAGGATTTCCGCCGCGATTTCCGGGCCACGGTCGCCAGGCATGGCTGGCACGGCTGGACCGGCGAAGGCACCCTGAAGGGCGAGGCCTGGCGGACCCGGACCATCTACCGCACCAACCTGGCGTCCACCTATCACGCCGGGCGCCATGCCCAGCTCATCGAGGGTGACTTCGCCTTCTGGGTCTACCTGCATGGCAATGCGCGCGAGCCGCGCATCATCCACCTGTCCTGGCACGGGTTTGCGGCACATCCCTCGCATCCCTTCTGGCGGACGCATTTCGCGCCCAACGGCTGGGGCTGCACCTGCTACATCGTCGGTGCCCGAACAGCTGCCGGCGTCCGCCGCCTGGGGGGCGATCCCGACAAGCAGCTGCCGCCGGGCTGGGACCGGATCGACCCGAAGACCGGCGCGCCGGTCGGGATCGACAGGGGTTGGGGCTACGCACCGGGGGGCACGAATACCGACCTGATCAGTGCCGCAGCCCGGCAGATCGCCCGCCTGCCGCTGGATCTGGGGATCGACTTCGGTCAATCCGTACAGCCGCAGATACAGCGCGCATGGCCGGATTGGGTGGACCAGGTGAAGTCGGGAGCGCGCCACGATCCGGGGCTGGTGGGAACGATCGAGAGAGAGGTGGCGGATATCCTGGCCGCGCGCGGGATGCCGCTGCGGTCGGCCGAGTTGCTGGTGATGCCGGGCCTGATCCAGGGTCCGAAGGCGCGCAGGCACCACGCGGCCGGCGATGCCCTGACGCCGGAGGATTGGGCGGGCCTGCCCGATGCGATCAGGGCCCGTATCGCCGTCCTGCTGGACAAGCGGACGGGGCGGCTCATCTATGTCCTGCCTGGTGACGACCGGGTGCCGCAACTGGCCATCGACATGGCGTTTGGCCGTCTTGACGGGCAAGAGGCTCCCAATGTGATCGTGTCGGCCTACCGCCCGCGGATGTCGGACCTGCGGGGCCGGCAGCGCGGGGGGCTGCTTGAGGTGCTGTTGGGCAGTTTGGGATAGCGGAGGGGCGGAAATCCCTCATTTGCGGCACCGAGGTGGCGAACCGGACTCCGACTTTCCGATGTCGCTATCCCGCCGGGAAGGATAACGATGTTCACGCTCGAAATCAATGACGCCGCCGTCACTGCCGCCCTGGACGATCTGGCGCGGCAGCTGGGTGACCTGACCCGGCCGATGCAGGAGGTCGGCGAGTTCCTGATCAAGTCCACCAAGGCACGGTTCGGAACCGGCGCAGGCCCTGACGGCACCGCCTGGGCCCCGAAGTCCGAGGTGACGAAGGCGGGCTATAGGGCGCGCGGCGACAGGGTCGATGACCGGCCGCTCTTCGGGCCATCGGGCAGCCTGTCGAGCCTGATCCACTACGAGGCCACCGAGACATCCGTGCGCTGGGGTTCGCCGAGGAACTATGCCGCCGTGATGCAGTTCGGCGCTGCACAGGGTGCATTCGGCCGCACGTCCCGAGGCGGGCCGATCCCCTGGGGCACCATTCCTGCCCGGCCCTTCCTTGGCCTCTCGGACACCGATCGTGCCGGAGTGCTGGAGATCATCGCGGAATATCTGTCGGGTGCAGCTTCGCCATGACTTGACCGCCGCCCCCGGCCGGGGGCAGGCTTGGGCATCCGCCCCGTCGGGGCTGGGCCGGAACACCCCGCAAGCGCTTGCGGGTTATTCGCAGGCCTCACCTTTGCGACATTGCGGGCATGACCCGTCGCATTGCCCCCTCTCTCGCCCTGGCCTCAGCTGTCGCATTGCCCGCGGGCAATGTGGTGCCGGAATGGATCGAGCTCCTGCCCGCGCCTTCTGCCGGCGAGATCCGCACCTTCAACGGTCTCGGCCCCTATCATGTTGCGGATGCCGCCGCCCTGATCCGCAACTCCCTGCAGTCCGAGCGCGGGCTCGTCATCGACGAGAACCACGCCACCGATCTGGCCGCCCCGAAGGGCGGTGCCGCACCGGCGCGGGGCTGGATCACCGATCTTGATGCGCGCGACGATGGCAGCATCTGGGCCAGGGTCGACTGGACCGAAACCGGCCGCGCACTGCTTTCAGACCGGGCCTATCGCGGCATCAGCCCTGCCATCACCCACGACAAGCAGGGGCGCATCCTGTCGATCATGCGCGCCTCGCTGACCAATACCCCGAACCTGCGGGGGCTTGCCCCCGTCCTTAACCAGGAGACCCCCATGGACTTGGCAAAGCTGGCCGAAAAGCTCGGCCTGGCTGCCGAGGCGGACGAGGATGCGATCCTTTCCGCCATCGGCAAGCTGCAGGAACCGCAGACGGCCCTGCAGTCGGAAATCACCGCGCTCGGCACCGCCTTCGGCGTGACCGGCGACACCACCGCAATCCTGACCGGCGTGAAGGCGAAGGCAGCGGCCCAACCGGCCGAGATCACCGCGCTCCAATCCGAGATCGTCGGGCTGACCACCAAGCTGAATGCCCTGACCGAAGGCGGCAAGCGCGACAAGGCGGTGTCTTTCGTCGACGGCGCCATCAAGGCCGGGCGGGTCGGCGTGAAGCCGTCGCGCGACCGCTTCATCGCGCTCCACATGGAGGATGTCGCCGGCACCGAGGCAATCATCAACGGCATGCCGATCCTTGGCACCTCCCACACCTCCGAGGTTCCGCCGACTGACGCCCAGGGCGTCCAGACCGCGCTGAACTCCGAGCAGGCCGGTGTCGCGCGCATGCTGGGTGTGTCCGAAAAGGACTACCTCGCCACGCTCAACGCCGAGAAGAAGGAGGCCGTCTGATGGCGCCGCTGACCGCTGACCGCAATTCGCCCCGCCGCGAGGGCGACAATCGCACCGGCCTTCTGGGGGCCTCCCAGGCGATCTTCGCAGGTGCCATCCTGATGCGCAACGCCGCCGGCAACCTGATCGAGGGTGCCACCGCGACCGGATCGTTCGGGGTCGGCGTGTCCATGGAGCGCGCCACCAGCGTCTCGGCCGACACCGTGTCGATCACCTACCGGCCCGGCGTGTTCCGTTTCGGAAACTCGTCGGCGGCGGATGCGATCACCAAGGCCGAGATCGGCACCGCCTGTTTCATCGTCGATGACCAGACGGTCGCCAAGACCAACGGCACCAACACCCGCAGCCCGGCGGGCACCGTCGAGGACGTGGACGCGCAGGGCGTCTGGGTCCGGTTCGACGAGGCCCTGACCCGCGCTGTCCTCTCGTAAGGATTCCGCAACATGCTCGTCAACGCCGCCAACCTCGCCCTTCTCGCCACCGGCTTCAGCACCGCCTATTCGGCCGGTGTGGGGCAGGCCTCCTCTGATTATGAGAAGATCACCACGGTCGTGCCCGCCTCGGTCAAGGAGCAGACCTATGCCTGGCTGGGCAAGATCCCGGCCGTGCGCGAATGGCTCGGCCCCCGCCAGCTGCAGAACCTCTCCGTCTCCGACTACAAGATCAAGGAGAAGGCCTGGGAACTGACCATCACGGTCGACAAGGACGATATCGAGACCGACAACCTCGGCATCTACGGCCCCATGTTCACCCAGATGGGCCTCTCCACCGGCGCGAAATGGGACGAGTTGGTCTGGGGCCTCCTGAAGGCAGGCTTCACCACCAACTGTTACGACGGCCAGTATTTCTTCGACACCGATCATCCGGTGCTGGCCGCCGATGGCGTGACCGTCAACCAGGTCTCGAACACCGGCGGCGGCGGTGGCGCGCCATGGTTCCTCTTGGACATCAGTCAGGCGCTGAAGCCGATCATCCTGCAAAAGCGCAAGGACTTCGAGTTCGTGCCGAAAACGCGGGTCGATGACGACCACGTCTTCATGAACCGGGAGTTCATCTACGGATCGGATGCACGGGCGAACGTGGGCTTCGGCTTCTGGCAGTTTGCCTATGGCTCGAAGCAGACGCTGGATGCCACCAGCTATGCCGCCGCGCGCTCGGCCCTGATGGGCATGAAGGGCGATTTCGACCGCCCGCTGGGCCTGAAGCCGCGCCTGCTGATCGTGCCGCCCTCGCTGGAAGCCGCGGCCCTCAAGCTGTTGAACTCGGAATATGCGGCCGGCGGCGAAACCAACCCGTGGAAGGGCACGGCAGAGCTGATGGTCACGCCCTGGCTGGCCTGATTCCGGCGGCGCTGGCCGCGGTCGGTTCCATGGGGGGCGGCGCGCCCGCCCCCTTATCGAGCCGAAAGGATTATCCGATGTCGAAGAAAACGACCCCTGCCGCCACGGCTGGCGACCAGGACGAAAAGAAGACCGCGGCGGCCGACGACAAAGCCAGCGGTCCGACGACGCCCGCGACGGGAAGCGAGGGCGAGGCAAAGGCGGAGGCGGGCGGTGCAGTCGTCCCCTCCGCCGGAGCCGAAACCGAACCGGCGGCAGCCGGTGAAACCGGGGCGGCGGAGATGCAGCAGTCATCCCCCCAGGTGGCGTCCGCCGCCCCGGTGACCGATGCCCCCTTCGATCGCGCCGGCTGGCCCGCCGAGATCATCGTCAGGGGGCCGGAGAAGGGCCGCTGGCGCGCCGGTCGCCACTTCACGGCCGCGCCTGTGCCGGTGCCGCTCGCCGATCTGACCGATGACCAGCTGCTGTCGCTCCGCGGCGACCCGGAGCTGACGCTGATCGGCTGGCAGTGATCTGACGCGGGGTAGCTCAGCGGTAGAGCGCGGGACTCATAATCCCGAAGTCGCGGGTTCGATCCCCGCCCCCGCAACCAGAATACCAGGGGAAGCTGCCGCAGCCCCGCCCATAGCGAGCCACGGCCGAGAGCGTGGACCCGGCAGCCAGGGGGGAGGGTAGCCCCCGACAAACGCACAGAGGCCCAGATGACCTATGCCACCCAACAGCAGCTGATCGATCGCTACGGCGAGGCGATGCTGATCGCGCTGTCGGATCGCGCCGATCCGCCGGATGAGGCGGTGGATGCCGTGGTGGTGGCCCGCGCCCTGACTGGCGCGGATGCGCTGATCGACGGCTATCTGGCAGGCCTTTATGCCCTGCCGCTGGCCTCGACCCCGCCGATGCTGGAACCGATCGCCCAGGCCATCGCCATCTACGACCTGCACATCACCGAGCCAGAGGCCAAGATCAAGGCTGACTACGACAACGCCCTGAAGCGCCTTCAGGAGATCGCCAGGGGCGTGATCCAGCTCAAGGATGCCGCCGGGGTCGAACCGCCCGCGCCGCAGGGCGGCGGCGTCCAGATCACCGACCGCGAGCGGATGTTCACCCCCGAGAAGATGACGGGGTTCATCTGATGGTCGACCTGGTTTCCATCGCCACCCGCCTGAAGGAACAGGCCACCGGCCTGCGCAAGGTGGGTCTTGCCGCGGATCTGGCGGCGGTACTTGAGGGCAAGCTGCCGGACCAGACCGGCATCAGCGCCTTCGTCCTGATCGGCGACGAACGCGGCGGCCAGGCGTCGATCTCCGCCGGGTCCTACATCCAGCCGGTGCAGCTGAGCATCGCCGTGATCCTGACATTCCGCGAGATCTCGAACCGCGCAGGCGACAAGCTGGTCGATGAGGTCGAGGCCGCGAAGGCTGCGGTGCGCGCGGCGCTGATCGGCTGGATCCCGGACGGCGCCAATGGCGCGCTGCGCCTCGTGCACGGTGCGCCCGTCTCGTTCAAGCCCGGATTTTTTGCCTGGGGCTATCAGTTCGCCACATCCACCCAGCTGAGGTACACCCGATGACCGCCCCCGACCATCCCCTGCCCGCCGCCGGCGGCAGCTACATCCGCAATCCCGACGGCTCGCTGACCCTCGTCGATCCTGAGACCGGCCTGCCGGTTGTCGATGGCCCGCCGGCAGCCGCGACCGACCCGGTCGGGGTCGATCCGGTCGTGCCGGAGGCCGGGGTCATGACCACGGTGGCGGAAGCCCCGGCCGAACCCGCCCCGAAACCCACCGTTAAACGGGGCGTAAAAGCCCCCGAGAAAGAGGGCTGAGCCGATGTTCTGGGACCTCCAGCTGATCACGGCCAAGGAAGAAACGACCTATGGCACCGACTCTGCGCCGACCGGCGCGGCCAATGCCATCCTCGCGCAGAACGTCAAGCTGACGCCGATGCAGGCGACCGAGGTGACGCGGCAGCATTCGCGGCCCTACCAGGGCGCGCGCCCGGCGCTGCTGGTCGGCAAGCACATGAAGATCACCTTCGAGGTCGAGGCCAAGGGGTCGGGCACGGCAGGCACGGCACCGGGCTTCGGTGTCCTCTTGCGCAGCTGCAAGATGGCCGAGGTGATCGTCGCCGCCACATCGGTGACCTACAACCCGACCTCGACCACCCACAAGTCGTGCTCGCTCTATTTCTACATCGACGGGATCCTGTTCAAGCTGATCGGGGCGCGCGGCGACTGGAAGTACAAACTGAATGCCGACGGCATCGTGGTGATCGAATTCACCTTCACAGGGCTGTTCACCCAGCCGACCAGCCAGGCCATCCCGGCGCCGACCTTTGGGGCCCAGCTGACCCAGATCCCGCAGGAGGCCACGACCGAGACGGTGCCGACCTTCTCGATCGGCGCCTTCGCCACGGCAGGCCTGCGGAGCCTGACCTTCAGCGCCGGCAACCAGGTGGTGTTCCGCAACCTCGTCCGCCGACGCCAGGTGATCATCCCGCAATCCGATGAATCGCTGGAATTCCAGATCGAGGCCGAGGCGCTGGCCACGTTCAACCCGTTCAGCCTGGCCGATGCCGGCACTACCCAGGCGGTGTCGCTGGTCCATGGCGTCGGCGCGGGCAAAATCGTCACGCTGTCGGTCGCGCGGTTCCAGATCCTGAACCCCGGCGACCTGACCCAGCAGGACGGGGTGCTGGAATACCAGCTGCGCGGCAAGTGCCTGCCCAGCGACAGCGGCAACGACCAGTTCACCCTGGCATTCACCTGAGGAGCATCTGCACATGCTGAAGATCGTCAAGAACCCCGAATTCACCGCCCTGGTCAAGGTGCAGGTGCCCACCGACAAGGGGCAGGTCGAGCATTCGTTCAAGGCCCGGTTCCGCGCGCTGACCCGGTCCGAGGAGGCCGGTTACGACGCGCTGAACGCCTCCAGCACCGACGAATTCCTGCGCCGCGTCGTGGTCGGCTGGGAGGATCTGAAAGGCGAGGACGGCGAGCCGTTCGAGTTTTCCGAGGACAACCTGATCACCCTGATCGACCTGCATTACGTCCGGCTCGGGATCGTCCAAGCCTATACCTCGATGATCTCGGGCGCCAAGGCCCCGCGCCGGGGAAACTGACCGCGCTCGGCCGCGCCTGGGCGCGCGGTCGGGCAGCCTCGGACCAGCGCCGCGCCAGCATGGAGAGGGTCCGGGCAGATGCCGCCCGTATGAGGCTGACCCTGCCCGAGGAAGCCCCGGCCCCGGTGGCGGAGCTCTGGGAGATGCACATCCCGGCCTGGCGCGCCTGGTGCGCCGTGTCGGGGCAGATGCGGACAGAGGCGCTCAACACCATGGAGAGCGCCCGCATCGTCTGGCTGGGGCTGGATTACAGCGCCGCCAAAGCCGGGCTGGGCCTCGCCGGGATCGGGGTCAGCCCGGAGGAATGGGACGAGGTGCGCACGATCGAGGGTGCCGCCGTTGAGGAGCTGAACCGCCGTGGCAGGTGATCTGCGCATCAGCATGTTGATCGAAGCCAACGCGCAGCGCGCGCGGGCCGAGGTCGCATCCATGCGCGAGGGCGTGGCCCAGCTGGCGGAGGCGGGACGTGACGCCGGCGGCGGCATGGCGGCCGCCTCGGACGGCGCTGCCGAATGGGGCAGCATGGTCCAGATGCTGCGCGCCTCGATGCAGCCTATGGTGGCCGAGGCCAATGCGCTGGCCGCCGCCGTCGACCAGCTGACCATCGCCGAGGAGACGGGTGCGCTGTCGGCCCGCGAGGCGGCGCTGGCGCATGATCTGCTGGCCCGCCAGGCGATCGAGCTGCAGGCCCGGATGGAGGCCGCCGGCGTGACGCTCGACGGCACGACCGCGGCGATCCGGCACCACGACACCGCCATCCAGCAGCTGATCGCGCGCAACACCGGGCTGAGCCGCTCCGAGGACGAAAGCATCGCCGACCACCTGCGCCATGGCCAGGCGCTGGACCAGCTGCGCGCGAAATTCGATCCGCTCTTTGCCTCCAGCCGCCAGTACGAGCTGGCGCTGGGGGAGATCGCCGAAGCCGAGCGGCTGGGCGCGATCTCGGCCACCACGGCCGCCGCCGCCCGCGAGCGGCTGGCGCAGTCGATGGCGCCGGCGGTGACGGCGACCGATCGGTTCGGACGGTCCAATCAGCAGGCGGCGCAATATGCCGGGCAGCTGAGCTATCAGCTCAATGACATCGGCATGATGATGGCGATGGGGCAGAGCCCGTTCCTGCTGATGATGCAGCAAGGGCCCCAGGTCGTGCAGGTGTTCGGCCAGATGAGGTTGGCGGGCGTCGGACTGCGCACGGCCCTGGTCAGCGCCTTCGGCATGCTGATCAACCCGATGTCGCTGGCCACCATGGCGGTGATCGGATTCGGCGCGGCGGCGGTGCAGTGGTTCGGCCAGGCCGAAGAGGCCGCCGAGACCGTGGCCGATGCCACCCAGAGGCTGGGCGAGATCGAGGCGGGCCTGCGCGACACCCGTGCCATCCTTGACCTGTCGCTGTCCGAGCTGATCGAGAAATATGGCAGCTATGCCCTGGCGATCCGCGATGCCGCGCGGGCGCAGGAGGAGCTGCGTATCGCCCAGGCCCGCACCGCGCTGGCCGAGGGCATCCAGAATGCTGAGGAGGATTGGGGGCGGTTCTCGGCCCGGATGGATGCTGCCCTCGCTGTCAGCCAGGCAAAGGCGTTCGAAGACCTCATGGTCTCGCCCGACACTTCACTCGCAGCTGCATTGGAAAAGGATACCGCCCACCTCTCCGTCGCAGCGGAAAAAACCGCCAGTGCAGTGCGCGAATTGCAGAGTGTACTGAAGGTATCCGAGGCGGATGCAATCCGGCTCGCAGATGCCTTCGCCGTTGTCCGGGATGCAGCCAGTTTCGACGACCGCATCGCCGCGATGCAGGCGCTGCGCGACGTGATGCGCGAGGCCGGAGTCAGCCTGGACAGCCTGCCGCCCGCCATCCAGGACGCGCTGGCCGAAGCCGGGGCCCTGACGCTGGAAATGGCCGCGCTGAAGGGCGAGGCCGACGGCGCGACATCGGCCATGATGGCGCTGGTGGCCTCGGCACCCGGCGGCGGCTGGCTGGCCGGGGCGATCGGCGATGCCAGCACCCTGGCGGGCACGCTCTGGGATGCGGCCTTGGCGGCCGCGGCGGCGCGGCAGGAGGCGTTCAACAGCGGCGTCGATCCGGCCAGCGGCAAGCTCTATGGCGGGCGCGGCGGAGACCCGCGCCGCTTCGGCGCATCGCCAGGCACCAGCAACACCTTCGATGTCGAGAATTTCAAGGTTCCCGAGGTTTCAAGCCGCGCCGCGGGCGTGGGCTCTGGCGGCGGGGCCTCGGAGATCACGAAGCAGGCCGATGCGCTGAAGACGTTGCGCGAGGCGCAGGAGCGGCAGATCGCGCTCTTGCGCACCACCGATCCGATCCAGCGCATCATCCTGGAAAACCACGAGGCGCTGGCCGGGGCCACCGAGGCGGAAAAGGCGCAGGTCGTCGGCCTGATCCAGGAGCGGGAGCGGCTGGAGGCGATCGGCGACCGGATCGAGGAGATCGGCCAGATCGGTGGCCGCGCGTTCAGCAGCCTGGCGACCGGCGCCAGCTCGTTTTCCGACGCGCTGTCGATGGTTCTGGAATCCCTGGCCGAGATGGCCAGCTCGGCCGTCTGGGACATGTTCTGGCAGGGCACGGGCGACAGTGGCGGGTTGCAGGGGCTGATCGGCGACTGGCTGGGCCTGCCCGCCAAGGCGGAAGGCGGCCGGGTGATCGGCCCCGGCGGGCCGCGCGACGACCGGATCCTGACGCGCCTCTCCAACGGCGAATATGTCGTCAACGCCGCCGCCACCGGGCAGCACCTGCCGCTGCTGGAGGCTATCAACGGGGGCGCGAGCCTCTCAGACCTGCTGGGGGGTCTGGCGGGCGGCAGCCCGATCGCGCTGGCCGACGGCGGCTATGTCGGCAGCCTCAATGGCGCGTATGCGCCGCAGGACTGGGGCACCGCGCGCATCGGCCGGCCGGGGGACGCAGGCAGCAATGCCGCAGCGGCCCCGATCATCAACATCCACAACAACAGCCCCGAGCCGATCCGCCAGCAGACCAGCACCGGCCCGAACGGCGAGGCCGTGGTTGATATGATCGTGGGCCGGTCGATCAGCCGCGGCCGCTATGACAAGCAGCTGAGCACCCGCCACGGCCTGACACCGGAGATCGCCCGCCGATGACCCTGATGCCCGTCTGGCCCGCCGGTTTCCTGCCCACACCCGATATCACGGGCTGGGACGGCATGCCGTTCGACAGCCGCGCCGCGTTCAACCCGGAAACCGGCCCGCCGATGTTCCGCCGCAGGGTGACGGCCGAGACCTGGGAATTCGCCGGGCGGTTCCCGGCCGCGGATCAGGCCGAGCAGGCGGCGTTCTGGGAATTCTGGGCCGAGATCGAGCAGGGGGCAAAGCCTTTCCTGTGGCGCGATCCGCAGGATGACCAGCCCCGCAAGTGGGTGTTCGCCGCCGAGGAGCCGGTGCGGACGAGCGGCGTCTCCGACACCCACCGCGATTTCCAGATGCGGCTGATCCGCCTTCCCTCGACGCCCTGGTGGGCATGGATGATCCCGGCCGACCGGACCGTGGCCCCGCTCGCGGCCTATGATTTCCGGCGCGGGCTTTATCACAACGGCGCGGGCCAGATCGGGCGGGCCTCGGCGTTCGGATTCACCCGCGCCGGGGCAGCGCGGTTTTTCGACACCTCGGGCGTGATGCAGGTGGCGGCAAATGACGTGCCGCGGTTCGATCACTGGCCCGCCACCGGCGCGCGGCGGGGGCTGATGGTCGAGCCCGCGCGCGTGAATTACGCCACCCAGAGCCAGAGTTTCGGCGGCGCGAACTGGACCGCGACCGGTGTCAGCGTCAATGCCACGCATGCAGCCGCCCCGGACGGTTCCATGACGGCGGCGCTGGTGGCCAATACGGGTGGCGTCACGGCCCTGATCAGCCGCGTGATGACGGTCCCCGCCCATAGCGTCGGCCAGCAGTATTTCGCCAGCCTCTATGTCCGCCCCGTCGCGCCCAATACCAAATGCACCCTCAACTGCTACTGGACCGGCCAGCCTGAGGACAATGTCACAATCGACACGGCCACCGGGGCGGTGACGGGGGCACCCGTGCCCGCGGATGTGCTGTTCGAGCCTGCGGGCGGCGGCTGGTGGCGCATCGGCTACCGGATGACCGGCGATGCCAGCGGCGCCAGCCCGTCAATCGGGTTCCGGCTTTGGCCCTCGGGCCGCAACGTGACCTCGGGCGATTGCCATATCTGGGGCGCGCAGCTGGAGCCATGGCAGGGATTCGTGCCGTCGAGCTACGTCCCGACCACGACCGCCGCCGTCGCCCGTGGGGCCGAGGCGGCCGGGCTGGTGGCCGCGCACGGGGCCTGTGATGCGCGGGTGATCTATGACGACGGCAGCGCCCAGACCCTGCTGGCGCAGGTGCTGGCGGCGGGCTGGTGGCCCACCCAGCAGCGGCCGCACATCGCCGGGATCGCGATTTTCGCGGCCGGAGCCCTGGCATGACCCAGCGCATCATCCCCGCACCCGTCCGCGCCTCGATCGAATCGACCGAGAGCGTCGATGCGATCTTGGCATTCGCGCTGGTCGAGCATCCCAGCCTGTCGGAACCGCTGCGGCTGGTGGCCGATGTGATGGACTACCTGCGCGACGGCTGGGTCTGGCAGGGGGTCCTCTTCGGCTTCACCCTGCCGACCGATGGCGAGGAGGCCCCCAGCTGCCGCCTGACGATTCCGAACGTCGACCGCCGCATCGGCATGGCGCTGCGTCAGCTGACCGACCGCGCCCAGGTCACGCTGGAGATCTGCTCGGCGGCGGATTTCGACCTCAGCGTCGACCCGCGCGAGCCGAAAGGCCCGGTTTCGCCGGTGATCCCGCCGACGCGGTGGGAACTGGTGGATGTCGAATGCACGGTGGCCGAGCTGACCGGGCGTCTGATGATCCGGGATTTCAGCCAGGAACCGTTCCCGAACGTGTTTGCGACGCAGGACCGCCTGCCGGCGTTGTTCCGATGATCGCGCTGGCCACCTCTGCCCGCCCCTGGTGGGAACGCTATGTCGGCCTCCCGTTTGGAGAGGAACCGGGCGAGGTGACCTGCTGGAGCCTGGTGGTGGCGGTCTACGACCTTGAACTGGGTATTCAACTCCCCCTTTACGGGGAGATTTCCGCCCATGACCTGATCCGCATCGCCAAGGCCATGAAGGCCGGTGATACGAGGGATGGCTGGCGGGTGGTGGGCGTGCCGCAGGCCTTCGACGTGGTGGCCATGCGGGGCCCGACCGGCGGCTCGGCCGTGGTTCATGTCGGCGTAATGATCGACCGCAGCCGCATGCTGCATGTCGAGGCGGCCAGCCATGCGGTGATCGTGCCGGTCACGCATTGGTCGGTGGCGCGGCGCATCACCGGAT
This sequence comes from Paracoccaceae bacterium, assembly GCA_036745335.1. Classification (GTDB taxonomy): domain Bacteria; phylum Pseudomonadota; class Alphaproteobacteria; order Rhodobacterales; family Rhodobacteraceae; genus Pseudogemmobacter. Next base: position 35,677 of record DAIOGH010000009.1, on the reverse strand, counting down.
ACCGGAGGCGCGCGGCATGAAGGAAAGTCACATCCTCTGCGCCTATCGGGATTCCTTCGGCCTGACGCCGCGTGTCTGCTGGCAGCAACCCGGCCGCTCGATCGAGGCAGCGATCGACGCCTTCACGCCAGCCCTGCCACCCGAATTCCGCCGCCGCGGACGGATCTGCCTCAACGGCCATGAGGTGCCCCGCACGGCCTGGGCGCTGGTTCGCCCGAAACCGCCCCGGCCCGGCCGGCCGGTCGAGCTGTCGTTCCACCTGCCGCCCCAGGGCGGCGAGGGCGGCGGCAAGAAAATCTTTGCGTTCATCGCCTCGATCGCGCTGTCGCTGGCCACCGGATTCGTGTTGAATGGCGGGCTGGCCACGAAATTCGGCCTGACCGCGTTCACAGCCGGATCGACCGCCGCCTATGCCGCCGCCGCAGGCATCCAGATCGTCGGCTCGCTCCTGCTGTCCGCCCTGTCACCCTCGCCCAAGGCCCAGAAACAGGACCGCTGGCGCAACGAGGGTGCGGCAAGCCTGCAAGGCAATATCCTGGAGCCCAACGGCCCTATTCCGCGCGTCCTGGGCGAGCGGAAGGTCTACCCGCCGCTCGGCACCGAGCCGCTGACCTATTTCGAGGGCGCGGACGAGGTGATCGAGGCCGCCTATGTGCTGGCCGGGCCGCACCGCCTGCACGACATCCGCATCGGCGCGGCCGTCGCGGGGGATACGGCCGGCGTCGAGATCGAGACGCGCGAAGGCTGGCCCGGCGACACACCGCTCTGGCTGTTGCGCCGCCAGAGCCGCACCGAAGCGTCACAGGCCGAGCTGCGCGGCCACGTCACCGACAGCGACGATGGTGCGCTGCTCGATCCCACGCTCGACGTGGCGCAGACCGTGCCACAGCCCGCCACAGTGGCGACCTGGGCCGCCCCGGACGAGCACCAGCTGCAGCTGATCTTCGCCCAGGGCCTGCATTTCGAGGGCGGGACGACGAAGCTGCGGGTGCCTGTCAGGATCCGCATGCGCCGTCGCGGATCGACCCATTGGCGCAACCTGCCCGAATTGCACCTGCAAGGCGCGACGCTGCGGCAGATGCGGCTGACCCTGCGCCTCCTCTGGACCGCAGCCGCCGCCACGCCCGCCGCCGCGGCCAGCGAAGGCTGGGTCGAGGCGCGGCGGGCCAGCCCGGACCAGACCGCCGTGCCCGCCGGTGGTGGCTGGGAGGCCGACGCCGCGTTCGGCACCACGGGCGATGCCTGGATGGCTGCGGGCAATCTGGGCACCACCGGCGTGACCGGGGTCCACCTCGACCGCTACACCGCCACGATCCATCTGGATCCCGCGCTCTGGGAACCCGGCCGCTGGGAGGTCGAGATCCTGCGCGGCGCGGTGTTCCGCCAGACCGACTATTCCGCTGCGGCCTATACCGTCTCGGGCTCGGTCTGGGCGCTATTCGGCTATCGCAACCCGACCGCGCCGGCCATCGTCCGCTCGCGCGACAGCATTGCCGACAGCCTGGTCCTCCTGCGCAGCGTCTCGATCTGGAACGAGACCCCGGTCATCACCGGCGATCTGGCGGTGATCGCCGTTCGCGCCCGCAACAAGCAGCTGGAGCGTGTGTCCACCCTGGCGGGCGGCTGGGTGCCGGACTGGGACGGCACCGACTGGCGCGACTGGCAGGTCACGGACAATCCCGCGCCCCACTTGCGCGACATCTATGCCGGGGCCCTCAACGCCGACGCCCTGCCGCCCGATCTGATCGACACTGCGGGCCTGCTGGACTGGCGCGACGACTGCACGGCCGAGGGCTGGCGCGTCAATGCGGTGATCGAGGGGCAAGGTGCCTGGGCGGCGGCGGCCATCGTGGCCGCCTGCGGCTATGGCCAGCCCTATGCGTCAGAGATCTGGGGCGTGATGGTGGACAGGGACACCTCGGCCGAGGCCCCGGTGCAGATGTTCACGCCGCGCAACAGCGAGGGGTTCAGCTGGCGGCGGGCGATGCCGCGGCTGCCGGACGGGCTGCGGGTCAATTTCCGCGACGCGGATCTCGACTACGAGGCCCGCCAGATCACCGTGCTGCGGCCGGGCGGATCGGCGCGCGGGGTGCTGGAGCAGACCGATTACGAGGGCGTCGTCACCGAGACCGAGGTGCGCCGCCGTGCGCTCTACGATCTGGCCCAGCCGCAGGCGCGCGGCACGTTCTATAATCTGACGGCCCCGGCCGAGGCCATCGTCTGCCGCAGGGGCAGCCTGGTGGCGGTGCAGCACGACCTGATCGAGCGCCACGGCGGCACCGGCCGCGTGGGCACGATCTGGCTGGACGATGCCGATCAGGTGGCGGCGCTCGACCTCGATGCCGCGGTGCCAGTGATCACCCGGCCGAGTTGGGCCGCCATCGCGGATCTGTCGGCGGTGCCGGACATGTCGCTGATCGGCGCCAGTTCGGCCGCGATGATCCGCCGCGCCAATGGCACCGCCACGGTTCATCCGATCACCGGAGATGGTGACAGCCAGACGATCACATTCGCCGCGCCGATTTCGCCCGCAGGCATCGAGGATGGCTGTCTGGTGTCGGTAGGGCTGGCGGGCCGCGAGACCCTGCGCTGCAAGGTTTTCGACATCGAGCCGCGCGAGGACCTGACCGCCGCCCTGACGCTGGTCGACGAGGCAAACGAGGTACATCATGGCTGACCGTTCCACCTATTCCCATCTCTCCGGCCCCCCGCCGACGGGCCTGCAGTTCCTGGAGCAGTATTCCGACCGGCTGGGGCAGCTGTTCAACGCCTCGGTCCTGCCGCTGACGGCGGTGGGCGGCACCGGCAACGCGGTGACGGCCACGCTGGACCCGCCCCTGCTTGCCGGGCTGGTCGCCGGCATGAAATTCTGCCTGACCTGGGGCGCGACCAATTCGGGCGGCATGACGCTGGCGCTCAACGGCGGATCGCCGATCGCGGTGCTGGATGCCTCGGGCGCGGCGATGGTGTCGGGCGCGGCGGCAGCCGGGACACGGGTGCTGCTGGAATATGTGGCCGGGGCGTTCCGGGTGCTGGGGGGTGCGGGCGGCGGTCTGATGATGCCGCGGTATATGTGGCAATTCACCGCCAGCGGCACCTGGACCAAACCGACGGGGCTGGACGACGACACCATGGTGTTCGTCGAACTCTGGGCCGGTGGTGGCGGCGGCTCCAGCGGAAACCCCGGCGGTGGCGGTGGTGGTGGTGGCTATATCTGCGGCTGGTTCCGGCTGGGCGATCTGGCCAGCAGCGTCAGCGTTGGCATCGGCGCGGGCGGCGCGACCAATACCGCCGGGGGCAACACCACATTCGGCGCGCTGTTGACAGCCTATGGTGGTGGCCGCAGCAACAGCGCTCACGGCGGCGGTGGTGGAGGTGCGGCCGGGGCCGGCAACACCTCGGGTGGTAGCGGCGGCCCTGGGGGCCGCCTGGGCGGCGGGGCTGGCGGCACCGCGACAGGCGTCGGTGCGGACGCAGGGAATCTGTGGGGCGGTGGTGGAGGTGGCGGGTCCACCGGCAGCTCTGCCGATGGCGGTGCCGCCATTCACGGCGGCGGGGGCGGCGGGTCTGGCGCGGCCGGGCTTGGCGGCGCCAGCTTGTTGGGCGGCAATGGCGGCGCTGTCACTGTCGCCGGTGTGGCCCCCGGTGGCGGCGGTGGTCGGGGCGCGGCAGGTGCGCGCGGAGAGGTGAGGATCTGGATATGAGGCTGGCAAAGATCGAGGGTGGTAGCGTCATCAACGCGGTCGAGGTGGACCCCGACAGCATCCCGGACTGGGCCAGGGACTGGCCGGAGCTGACCGCTGGCGCGGACATCGGCTGGCGCTGGGATGGCAGGGCATTCAGCGCGCCGCCCGGCCCCCCGGCCGAGGAGGTGCTGGCGGAGGCCAGATCGGCCGCGCGGGTGCAGGTGTCCGCTGCGATCCGCGCGGCGCGGGCCGCGATGATCACGGATATGCCGGGCCAGGACATGATCTACCTGGCCAAGGAGGCCGAGGCGCGGGCGTGGATCGCGGACCGCGCCCCCGATCCGGCCGACTATCCGCTGATCTCGGCCGAGGTCGGCATCACCGCGCCGGATGCGGCCAGCCTCGTGCAGATCTGGCTCAATCTCGCCACCCTCTGGCGCGCGGCGGCCGCGCGGCTGGAGGCGCTGCGCATGTCCGCCGCCGCCGCGATCGACGCGGCCGAGACGCCCGAGGACGTGACTGCCGCCCTATCCATCATCACCGAGGAGACCCCCGATGCCCAAGCATGACACGATCATTGTCCAGGCAAAGACCTGGACCCGCGTGACTGATTCCACCGTCAGCGCGCTGCGGCTGCAGGCGCGCGGGCCTTTCGAGGTTCTGGTGCAGCTGACGGCGGATACCTCGCCTCCGGCCTCGGCCGCCGGGGCCGTGCAACTGGGGACGGGCAAGGTGATCCTGCCCGATACTCCGCTGGCGCTGCTCTATCCGGGCCTCAGCACCCCGGCGCATGTCTGGGTCTGGTCCGGGGCCCAGACCGAGGTCTCGGTCAGCCATGCGTGATCCGTTCCGGCCGTTCGACCCGTTCCGGCTGGGCGCGCACCGCGCGGGCCTCTCCAGCCTCTTCGCGGCCGGCCAGCCCGGCCACTGGCCCGACAGCTACGATCCCGTGCGGGGCAGGCTGTTTCAGGATGCGGCGGGCACCATCCCGGTGACGGCTCCGGGTCAGCCTGTCGGGCTGGTCAAACGGGCAGGCGGGTCTGCGGATGCCAGTCAGGGCACCGCCCTCTCCCGCCCCACACTAGGCCGCTGGCCCCGTGGCGGTCGGCGAAACATGCTGCAATACTCTCCTGCCGATACGGGATGGGAGGCAAAGGGGGCCAGCCCGCCCGGTGTTACGAACGGAGTTACCCATCTTGGGGCGTCCTGTGTTGCTATCGGGTTTGACCAGACGATGCCCGCATTGCACTCGAATTGTCGGGCGGATCATCGCCCGACCAACCCAATACCCGTCCTGTCAGGCACACAGTATTGCGGTTCAGCATGGGTCAGCCTGTCGCGCGCACTGACCGGGACAGAGCGGCTCCGGCTGATCTTCACCAGCGGCGGGCAGACGCCGGTGGCTCTGGTGATCGACGCGGGCAATTCGGCAGCGCTGGTCGGGCAATGGCTGCGCAGGGATCACGCAGGGGCCCCAACCGCCAACGCCAGCCTTTTCCCGTCAGCGTATATCTACACTGCGCTGACATCCCCTGTAACCCTCTATGTGCGCGATTTGCAGTTGGAGACCGGGGCAGCGGCCAGCACCTATCAGCGGGCGGTGTCGGATTACGACCTCACCGAGGCGGGGGTGCCGGACGTTTGGCATCTCTATAATGATGGTGGTGACAGCCTGCCGATCACCCTGCCCGCTGGCACCTACGGCCGGGCGCGGGTCAATACAGCGGGGCAGGTCACGGTTGATACTGTGGTCGATCCCACGGACGCGCTATCCGGCACTCGGCAGGTGGATGTGATCCTGCGGCAGGGCGCGTTCACGGCGAGCGAGGAAGCCCAGATCAGGGCGTATTGGGCGAGGTATGCACCATGATCCACATCACCATCACCGTGCCGCTGGCCCATCTGGCCGACGCAAATCAACTGGCGCGGGTGCTGGGCTATTCAGCGGCGGATGCACTGACGTTCGATCAGGCCCAGCGGATCACCGTGGACGGCCAGACCTACGCCCGCGCCGCCGGGATGGTGGATGCGGGATGGCTGCTGCCCGCCTATGGCCCGCTGGTGGCCCCGGAATGGGGTGCCGACATGGCCGCCGCCGCACGGGCGCAGGCGCTGCTACAGGTCCATGACCTGCGCACGGCTGATCCAGATGCCGACCCGCCGCCGGATGCCGACCCCGCCCGGATCTTGGTGATTATCGCGGCGGCCTGAAGGAGGCCGGAGGGCGCGTCTGCGCCCCCCGGCATGGGGTCTGTTTCTGAGGCTGGCCCCATCGACCAGGAAGCGCTTCATGGCCGCATCCGCCCCCGAAGGGGCAGCGGCAGAGAGGCACGATTCGGATGAACACCCCTTTAACACCCGTTGAACCAGTGCAGCCCGTGGCCCCCTGGATCGGCGGTAAGCGTAACCTCGCCAAACGCATCTGCTCGATCCTCGACGGGATACCCTGCAGCACCTATGCCGAGCCATTCGTCGGCATGGGTGGCATCTTCCTGCGGCGGACATCGCGTCCGCGAGCAGAGGTGATCAACGACGCCGGCCGCGACGTCGCCAACCTGTTCCGCATCCTGCAGCGGCACTATCCCCAGTTCCTGGAAGTGCTACGCTTCCAGCTCACCATCCGGGCGGAGTTCAACCGCCTGATCGACACCAATCCCGACACCCTGACCGATCTCGAACGCGCAGCGCGCTTCCTCTACCTGCAGCGCACCGCATTCGGCGGCAAGGTCAGCGGGCGGAATTTCGGGGTGCAGACCGGGCGGCCGGCGCGGTTCAACCTGACCACGTTGGAGCCGATGCTGGAGGACCTGCACAGCCGCCTCGCCGGCGTGACCATCGAATGCCTGGATTTCGGTGACTTCATCCGGCGCTATGACACGCCGGACACCCTATTCTACCTCGACCCGCCCTATTGGGGCAGCGAGGGCGACTATGGCAAGCAGATCTTCAGCCGTCAGGATTTCCGGCGCCTGGCCGATATCCTGACAGGGCTGAAGGGCCGGTTCCTGATGTCGATCAACGATGTCCCGGAAATCCGCAGCCTGTTCTCCTGGGCGCGGCTGGAAGAGGTCCAGACCACCTATACGATCGGCGGAAAGGGTGCGACCAGGGCGGCCGAGCTACTGATCCGTGACGGTAGGTAGGCGATTCCCGCGAAGAATCGTCTGTGCTAATGTCAAAGAAAACAGGAGGCGAGCATGGCCCAGAAGACCGAAATCGAATGGACCGATGCCACATGGAACCCGGTGGCGGGCTGCATCAAGGTCGGCGCGGGCTGTGACAACTGCTACGCTGAGCGCTTCGCTGAACGCTGGCGGGGGGTGCCGGGCCATCCATACGAATTCGGCTTCGACCTCCGCCTTTGGCCGGAAAGGCTGAAACAGCCCGCGCTCTGGAAGAAGCCGCGGATGATCTTCGTGAACTCTATGAGCGACCTTTTCCAGAAGGAAATCCCGCGCAGCTATGTCGACAGGGTCTTCGACGCCATGGAGGCGGCCGACTGGCATGTCTATCAGGTCCTGACCAAGCGCAGTTCGCTGATGCGAAACTACGTCCGCAGCCGCTATGATGGGGGCAAGGTTCCCTCACATATCTGGCTGGGGGTCTCGGTCGAGGATGCGGCCCACAAGAGCCGGATTGGCCATCTGAAGGAGATCAACTCCGAGGCGCGCTTCATTTCCTTTGAACCGCTGCTTGGCCCGATCGGGTCTGTGGACCTTCGCGGCATCGCCTGGGCCATCGTGGGCGGCGAAAGCGGACCAGGTGCCCGGCCGATGGAAGGCGAATGGGCAACCGAAATTAGGCTGACCTGCGACCGTGACGGTGTTGCCTTCTTCTTCAAGCAATGGGGCGGTGCCCGGCCGAAGTCCGGCGGGCGTGTTCTCGACGGCGAGGAGTGGAACGGGTTTCCGACTGATATCGTGCCTAAGGCGATCCTTGAAGCTATCAGCAATTGACCCCACGAACACTCTGGTTGTCTGATCCCCGGATCGGAATCGGGACAAGCTGATGGCCAGACGGAAATCTCATACCGAAAAGACTGTTGGACCTTGGGCTAAGAGGAAGCTGGACGCCCTTGAGCGGTACCTGAAGGCATATATGACGGTGATGCAGAAACAGCGGTTTAGGCTGTTCTACATCGACGCATTCGCAGGAGCAGGGCTAGTACGGGTTCGCAATCAGGCGGGAATCGAGCCCTCCGAAGTAAATCTTTTGATCCCTGAGACCTTTGAGGACGAGGATCAGAAGGAGCTTGAAGAGTTCATAGCAGGTTCGCCGCTACGTGCGCTGGGGCTCGATCGGAAGTTTCACCACTATCGTTTCATCGATCTCGATCCAAAGCGTGTGGCAGATCTAAAAAATCTCGCAGCAGGTCAAGACGGATGTGATGTTAGTGTACTTGAGGGGGAGGCCAACGAACGAGTTCAGTTTATCGCCGCACACTTCAAGGGTCGGTTGTGGCGCGGTGTTGCATTCCTTGACCCCTATGGCGCTCATCTTCATTGGGCATCTTTGGAGGCACTGGCGAGAACGGGAAAGTTCGATGTCATCATCAACTTTCCGCTGGGTATGACTATCAACCGGTTGGTGATGAAGAACCTCCGCTCTATCCCGGAAGGCTGGGCGGCCCAGCTTGACCGTTGCTTCGGCTGCCCAGACTGGAGAGATATCGCGTTCTACACGCAGCCCGATCTCTGGGGAGGGGAAGAGATTCTAAAGCATGCTGACGCCGGACAGCGGTTGCTGAATCACTATATATCGCGGTTGGAGAAGCTTTTTGGCAATGTTTCGGATCCGAGCTTGGTTAGAAACACCAAGGGTGCTCCTTTGTACTATCTGCTATGGGCCGGAACGAATCCCACGGGGAAAAGGATTGCCAATCATATTCTTAAACTCGGTGAGAAGGTTCTGATCGACCGAGCCTCGCAAGCTGATGTCCAATAGATGTGCGGACGGTTCACCCTGGACAATCTGACCTGGGGCGCGGTGCGCGAGCTGATGGGTGCGGATTCCGACGCTGATATCGAAGATGCCGCCGCCGCGATCACCGATCGCTATAATGTCGCGCCCAGCCAGCCCGTGCCCCTGGTGCGGTTTGCAGAGGGTGAAAGGATCCCCGGCTGGGCGCGCTGGGGCCTGATCCCACACTGGTTCAAGAAGTCGTTGAAGGAGTGGAAAGCGACGACCATCAACGCAAGGGTCGAGACTGTGGCAACCGCCCCGACCTATAGGGATGCGTATCGTAACGGCCGCTGCATCATCCCCATGTCTGGCTACTATGAATGGTCCACCCTGACCGGCCAGAAAGAGGCCTTCTACGTTCACCCGGCGGGCAACGAGGCCGGATTCCTGACGCTGGGTCTCTGGACAGACGTCGAGCTGCCGGACTGGCAGGGCGAGACCGTGACCATGCTGACCGAACCGGCCGAGGGCATGATCGCCACCATCCACGATCGGCAGCCCATCATCGTCGATGCTGACGCCGCAACGGCGTGGTTGAAAGGCGGTGGGGTCGAGGGCATCCCACGACAACCGCCGGCGAAGAGGACGATGCACAAGGTCTCAACCGCCGTGAACACCTGGAAGGCCCAAGGCCCTGATCTGATCCGGCCGGTGCAGGACGGGTCGCTGCTATAGCTGCAGGCGGTTGCCCAGCGCCGCACGGATCAGCCGGGTGATCCGGCCCAACTCTGCCTGCCGCAGGGCTGGATGGGGCAAGGTCAGGGCCCGCGCCCAGGCCTTCGCCATATCGCCGCCCTTCTGAACCTTGGCAGTCACCAGCGCGATCGCCTGCAGCGTTACGGCATCGGCGCGCAGATCCTCATCCTCGGTGCGGTCAATGGCCCGTTCCAGCACAGCCATCGCCTCGATCAGCGCCTCGTTGCCCGCGATTTTTTCGCTCCAGTCCCCGCCAAAGGCGACATTCGACAGCTGCCGTTTACGTTCCATTTGCGCACCCCCGGAAGTGAACTAAAGTAGAACACTTCGGCGAAGCGATCCAGCGGCGGAGTTTGGTGGATGGGCGAGTTCAGGACGCTATACATCGACATGAACGGCTTTTTTGCCAGTGTCGAGCAGCACGAGAACCCGCGTCTGCGCGGCCGCCCCGTCGCCATCGTCGCCGTTGATTCGACCTCTGGCGCCTGCGTTGCGGCCAGCTATGAGGCCAAGGCCAAGGGCGTGACCACGGGCACATCCGTGCGCGATGCGAAAAGGCTCTGCCCTGGCATCACGCTGCTGCCCAGCCGTCACCGTCTCTATGTGCGCTACAACCTCCGTATCGCAGCGTTGCTGGATGAGATGGCCGAGTTGGAGCGGATCAGGTCGGTCGATGAATTCCAGATCAGGCTGTCAGGCGAGGCAACCGAACTGCCCGGTGCCGTCGATCTGGTCAGGCGTATGAAAGCCCGACTGGCGGCCGAGATCAGCCCTGTCATCAGGTTTTCTGCCGGGATCGGCCCGAACCACCTGCTCGCCAAGATCGCCGGCAAGCTCGAAAAACCGGATGGGTGCCAATGGCTCTCGCCACGCAACATGCCGGCTCGGCTGGCCGATCTGGCGCTGGACGCCCTTCCTGGGATCTCCCGTGGCATCCTCGCGCGCCTGCATGCTGCGCATGTTTTCGATATCCCTGCCCTCCACGCCCTGGACCCGCGCCATGCGCGCATGATCTGGAAATCCGTCGAGGGCGAGCGGTTCGTCCGTGCGCTGCAGGGCGAGGATATCCCCCTGATCGAGACGACGCGGGGCGGCTACGGGAACAGCAAGGTGCTGGCTCCGCAGTACAGGCGGGTGAAGGAGGCCTATCTCGTCTCGCGCTGGTTGGTTGAAAAGGCCACATCCAGGCTCCGCAGGGATGGCCGCGTGGCGGCTCGGTTCAGCGTCCACATCTCGCCGCAGGACCGCCGCCCCTGGGCCCTGTCGCTGAAGACCTCGCCCTCACAGGACACCGCCGAGTTCCTGCGCCTGCACCGATGGATCTGGCGGCAGGCCTGGCCCTCGATCCGCTATGCACAAATCATCGGGGTTGGGGTCCATCTGGGCGACGTCGATCTACTGGAACAACGCAACGGCGACCTGCTCCTGCCACTGGACCCGGCCCGCCGTAGCCGCGGCGAGGAGGTCTCGGCGGCTGTTGACTTGATCAATCAGCGCTTCGGCCCTGGCACGGTCAGGTTCGGCATCAACAGGCCGCACCCAGGGTTTTTCGAACGCGGTTAGAAGGGGCTTAAATGACCATGCTCGACCGGTGCAGGAAAAATGCGTCTGCTGCAAACTTCCGTGTCAATCCATGCAAAGTTTCGTGTCAAGCCACACACATCCAAGCCGCTTTTCCACAGAAGAATTTGCAAGAATTCGCTTTACAGGCTTTCCCGCCCCCAGCACTATATCTAGTAAGGGCGCGTCGGGCAAACGCTGACCCTTGCCAGACACCCAGCTTCTTGTGGGTCGCGGCCTGCCAGAAGCCTTATAATGAGGCCGGGCAATGTCGCTTTCTGAAGAGTTCCTGTTGAACGAGGATATCCACCCGATTGATATCGTCGAGACGCTGGCCACCCATCACGACTGGGAATTCGACCGCGTCACCGACGATCAGATCGCCATGGCGGTCGAGGGGCAATGGCGCACCTATTCGCTGACGCTGGCCTGGTCGGCGCAGGACGAGACGCTGCGGCTGATCTGCACCTTCGAGATGGAGCCGCCCGAGGACAAGCTTCCCGCGCTTTATGACGTGCTGAACCGCTGCAACGACATGGTCTGGACCGGGGCCTTTACCTGGTGGGCGGAACAGAAGCTGATGGTCTGGCGCTATGGCCTGTGCCTGGCGGGCGGCCAGATCGCCGGGCCCGAGCAGATCGACCGGCTGATCGGCGGTGCGGTGATGGCGGCGGAACGGTTCTACCCTGCGTTCCAGATGGCAGCCTGGGGCGAAAAGACCCCGGCCGAGGCGATGAAGATCGCCATTGCCGAGGCCTACGGCCGGGCCTGACACCGATTTTCACGGAAAGCACGCCAGAGCCGTTGAAAGCCCGGCCCTGCGGTCTGCATGGCTCGGAGGAGGCAATCTGCTGGCCCTCGGCGTTGCTTGGTGGCCGGGACAACACCGGATGGCAGCTTGCGGGACGAAGCGGACAGTCAGGGCAACACAGGCCAGCGCCCGGCCGCGGGTGGGTGCATCCAAAGGCGCGCTGGGGCACTTTATGGCGCGGCCCGTCCTGCGGGTCGGGCGGAAGACTGACGGCGCAGAAGCGCCCGCCCAAAGGGGCGGTCGGGCGCTGGCCGGGGCCGCTTGCGCGGCTGTCAACCCGGACGGAGCATCATTCGGAACGATAGGAAAGGGCTCAAACCCACCACTGAAAGCGATACCGTCACTCCAGTTGACGCGCCTCGCTGACCAGCATCACCGGAATTCCGTCGCGCACCGGAAAAGCAAGATGCGCGGCCCTGGAGATCAGTTCCTGCCGTTCGGCATCCCAGGTCAGGGTGGCATAGGTAACGGGGCAGACCAGGGCTTCGAGCATCCTGCGGTCGGGGGTCACGGTATCGGTCATTGCAACATCTCTTCGCCGTTGCCGCCGCGCAGGGCGAATTCGATCAGGGTTACAAGGGTTTCGCGCCGCGTTACCAGATCGGGGGCCTCAAGCAGGGCCTGCTTGTCTTCGGGCGAGAAGGGCGACAACTGCGACAGGGCGTTGATCAGCAGTTCGGGTTCGGCGCTGCGCAGCCCTTCCCAATCTGTCGACAGGTTGCGCGCCGCGAAATAACGGGCCAGCACGGCCAGGAACGACTCGCGGTCAAAGTCGGGATCCGCCTCGGCCACCCCCATGTCACGGGCGAAGGCGGCCCAGTCGACCGCGCATCGGCGGTAGGGCGTGAAACCCTGGACCTCATCCCGGATGCGGAACCGGCTGATGCCTGAAAGGGTGATCATATAGCGTCCATCCTCGGCTTCCGAGAAGGAGGTGAGCCGCCCGGCGCAGCCGATGGCCTGAAGGCGCGGCTCGCCCGAGGGGGTTTCGCGCGGCTGCACCATGCCGATCAGCCGCGTCGGGCTTTTCAGGCAATCCTCGACCATCGCCAGATAGCGCGGCTCGAAGATATGCAGCGGCAGGCGGGCGCGCGGCAGCAGCAGCGCACCGGGCAGCGGGAAGACGGCAATCACCTCGGGCAGGTCGGCGGGTCTGATCATCATCGGATGCTAGCCCGCCGGGGCCGTTCAGGCAAAGATCATCGACGACAATTTGCGCCGACCTTTCAGGACGATCGGGTCCTGCGGCTTCAGCGCGTCGAAGATGGTGAAAAGCTGCGCGCGGGCAGCGCCGTCGTTCCATTCGCGGTCACGGCGGAACAGGTCCAGCAGCTCGTCCACCGCCTCTTCGACCTTGCCGCTGGCGTTCAGGGCCACGGCCAGATCGAAGCGGGCCTGATGGTTCGACGGGTCGGCCTGCACGGCGGCGCGCAATTCGGCCTCGGGTCCGGCATTGGCGGCCTGCCTGGCCAGTTCGATCTGGGCCTTTGCTGCGTCCAGCTCCTTGGATTTTGCCACCACAGGCGGGGCGGCATTGGCAAAGGCCTCGGCCTGATCCGGGTTTCCGGCAGCCAGATGGCTGCGGACAAGACCGGCATAGGCGGCGGCATTCTCGGGCTCTTCGCCCAGGATCGCGGCAAAGGTCTCGGCCGCATCCTCGACGGCACCCTGCTCCAGCATCTCTTCGGCAGCGGCCAGCGCATCGGCCAGACCGCCGTCGCCGCCAAGGGCAGAAAGCTTGTCGATGAAGGCCTTGATCTCGGACCCCGGCAGCGCGCCCTGGAACCCGTCGACCGGCTGGCCCTGCCAGAAGGCATAGACGGTGGGAATCGACTTGATGCGCATCTGGGCGGCGATGGCCTGATTGCGGTCCACGTCGATCTTGACCATCTTCACCTTGCCCTTGGCGGCGGTGACGGCCGCTTCAAGCGCGGGGCCAAGCGTCTTGCAGGGGCCGCACCAGGTGGCCCAGAAATCCACGATCACCGGAACCTCGCGCGAGGCTTCGATGACATCGGCCATGAAGCTGGCCTCGCTGCCGTCCTTGATCAGATCGCCCGCGGGGGCGGCGGGTTTTTCGCCAAGACCAAGCATGTCGTCCTCATCTTCGGTTGCGGCGTCTATATGCGCCTTTGGCTGCGGATCGCCAAGGGGGGCTAGGCCATCGCCGCGCATTCGTCATGGGCGGGGCAGGTGATCATGTGATCGTTCACCATGCCGACGGCCTGCATGAAGGCATGGGTGATCGTTGGGCCGCAGAATTTGAAACCGCGCGCCTTCAGCGCCTTTGACATCGCGCGGGATTCGGGGGTTTCGGTGGCAATGTCGGCCATGGACCGGGGCCGGTTCTGGATCGGCTGTCCGCCGGTGAAGGACCACAGGAAGGGTGAAAAGCCCTGCTCTGCCTCGATCAGCAGATAGGCCCTGGCCGAGGCGATGGTGCCTTCGATCTTGCCGCGATGGCGGACGATGCCGGGATCGGCCAGCAGGCGCAGGATCTGCGACTCTCCCCAGGTGGCGATCTCTTCGGGGTGAAAGCCGTGGAAGGCGGCGCGGAAATTCTCGCGCTTGCGCAGGATGGTGATCCAGCTGAGACCGGCCTGAAAGCCGTCGAGGATCAACTTTTCCCACAGTGCGCGGGGGTCCCGCTCGGGGCGACCCCAGTCGGTATCGTGGTAGTGGACATAGAGCGGATCGGTGCCGCACCAGCTGCAACGGGTCATGGCGGATTCCCGGATTGTGTTTCGCTTTCTAGGCAACGGCCCGTGGTTCAGCATCGGTTTACCTTTGCCGGGGCAGAGTGTCACGCGGCGCGGGCGCGCAGCAGGGGATGCAGGATGAGTTTCATGAAAGGGCCGCGGCGGCCCCGCTTCGATATCGAGCCGGAGGTGGCCGATCCGCTGGCGGTTGCGGTTTCGGCGGCGGATCGTGAGACGCTGGCCATGGTGCGGGCGGCGCTGTCGCTGCGCCGGATGCGGCTGGCCTTTCAGCCTGCGGTCTATGCGGCGGATCCGTCGATCATCGGGTTCTACGAAGGCTATATCCGGCTTCTGGACCCGCAGGACCGGGTGATTCCGGCCCGCGACTTCATGGAGGTCGCTGAAACGCAGGAACTGGGCCGCGAAATCGACGTGGCGGCCCTGCAACTGGGCCTGGCGGCGCTGCAAAGGAACCCCGGCATCCGGGTGGCGGTGAACATGTCGGCACGGTCGGTCGGCTACAAGAAATGGGGACAGCTGCTGCGGCAGGCGCTGAAGACGCATCCGGGGCTGGGCCGGGGGCTGATCCTTGAGATCGGAGAGGCCAGCGCGATGCAGATGCCGGATGTGCTGTTGCCCTTCATGAAGGAACTGCGGGAACAGGGAATCGCCTTTACGCTGGATGATTTCGCGGCGGGCGTCACCTCGCTGCCGCTGTTGTCGCGGTTCGGCTTCGACATCGCCAAGATCGACGGCCAGTTCATCCGGGGCATCGACCGAAGCGCGGATAACCAGCCCATCGTGCGCGCCGCCGTGGCGATGGCGCGGGAATTCGGGATGTTCCTGGTGGCCGAGGCGGTGGAAACCCCGGCCGAGGCGAACTGGCTGCGGGATCAGGGCGTCGGCTGCCTGCAAGGCTTTCTGTTCGGCACCCCCGAAGTGCAGCCCGATTTCGCCCGGTTCCGCAACGGCCGGCAGCAGGGATGAGGGCCGCCCCGGACGGGAATGCTGCCGCTGCAATGGGGGAATGATGCCGCAGGGGCAGGCATGTTTCTTGCGGTCGTGACACGAAAGCCCTAATCCCGGAAGGAACGCGATCTGCGCGGGCTGACCTGAGGAGAGGGATCACATGACCAATGTCGTTATCGTCGCGGCGGGCCGGACTGCCGTGGGCAGCTTCAACGGCTCTTTCGCCAATACCCCCGCGCATGATCTGGGCGCAGCCGTGATCGAAGGCGTGGTCGCCCGCGCCGGGATCGACAAGGCCGAGGTCGAGGAAACCATCCTGGGCCAGGTGCTGACCGCCGGCCAGGGCCAGAACCCGGCCCGTCAGGCCCATATCAAGGCCGGTCTGGCGAAAGAGGCCAGCGCCTGGTCGCTGAACCAGGTCTGCGGTTCGGGCCTGCGGGCGGTGGCGCTGGGCGCGCAGCACGTGCAGCTGGGCGATGCGCGCATCGTCGTGGCGGGCGGCCAGGAAAGCATGAGCCTGTCGCCCCATGTCGCGCATCTGCGCGCCGGGCAGAAGATGGGCGACCTGAACTTCATCGATTCGATGATCAGGGACGGGCTGTGGGACGCCTTCAACGGCTATCACATGGGCCAGACCGCCGAGAACGTGGCGAACCAGTGGCAGATCAGCCGCGACATGCAGGACGAATTCGCGCTGGCCAGCCAGAACAAGGCCGAAGCGGCGCAGAAGGCTGGCAAGTTCAAGGACGAGATCATCCCCTTCACCGTGAAGACCCGCAAGGGCGACACCGTGGTCGAGGCCGATGAATACATCCGCCATGGTGCCACGCTGGACTCGATGCAGAAGCTGCGCCCGGCCTTCACCAAGGACGGCTCGGTCACGGCGGCCAATGCCAGCGGCATCAATGATGGCGCGGCGGCGGTGCTGATCATGTCCGAGGAAGAGGCGGCGAAACGCGGGCTGAAGGTGCTGGCGCGGATCGCCAGCTATGCCACCGCCGGGCTGGACCCGTCGATCATGGGCGTCGGCCCGATCTTCGCCAGCCGCAAGGCGCTGGACAAGGCGGGCTGGAAGGTGGCCGATCTGGATCTGGTCGAGGCGAACGAGGCCTTTGCCGCCCAGGCCTGCGCGGTGAACAAGGACATGGGCTGGGATCCGGCCATCGTCAACGTGAACGGCGGTGCCATCGCCATCGGCCACCCGATCGGTGCCTCGGGCGCGCGGGTGCTGAACACGCTGCTGTTCGAAATGGGCCGCAGCGGTGCGAAGAAGGGTCTGGCGACCCTGTGCATCGGCGGCGGCATGGGCGTGGCCATGTGCCTGGAGCGCGGCTGATCCAGCGGCCTGCCGCGGCGCGGTATTTTGCTGCAATAGCGAAACGGGCGCGCAATAATGTTGCGCGCCTGATTTCGTTTCGGTAACAGGATTTCAACGGAATACAAAAGCATACCTTTGGAGGAGAATCAGATGTCACGGGTTGCACTTGTTACGGGCGGATCGCGCGGGATCGGGGCGGCGATTTCGGTTGCGCTGAAGGCGGCGGGCTACAAGGTGGCGGCAAACTATGCCGGCAATGACGAGGCGGCCGCCGCCTTTACCAAGGAAACCGGCATCCCGACCTACAAATGGTCGGTCGCGGATTATGACGCCTGTGCTGCGGGTATCGCCAAGGTCGAAGCCGAGGTCGGCCCGGTGGATGTGCTGGTGAACAACGCCGGCATCACCCGCGACGCGATGTTCCACAAGATGACGCCGGGCCAGTGGAAAGAGGTGATCGACACCAACCTGACGGGCCTGTTCAACATGACGCATCCGCTGTGGTCGGGGATGCGCGACCGCAAGTTCGGCCGGGTGATCAACATCTCGTCGATCAACGGGCAGAAGGGGCAGGCCGGGCAGGCCAACTATTCGGCGGCAAAATCGGGGGATCTGGGCTTTACCAAGGCGCTGGCGCAGGAAGGCGCGCGGGCGGGCATCACGGTGAACGCGATCTGCCCCGGCTATATCGGCACCGAAATGGTGCGCGCCATCGACGAGAAGGTTCTGAACGAACGCATCATCCCGCTGATTCCGGTCGGCCGTCTGGGCGAGCCCGAAGAGATTGCGCGCTGTGTGGTGTTCCTTGCGGCGGAGAATGCCGGCTTCATCACCGGCGCCACGATCAGCGCCAACGGCGGGCAGTTCTTCGTCTGAAGGAATACCATCGGTCAGGGCACCGATTTCTTTGAAGAAATCGGATCGGAGCCTTTGAAGGCTCCGATCCGGAGTTTTTTGAAAACTCCGTCTTGCGGCCCGCTGGCCTTTGACGCAGAGCTACGTCATGACCCGCCAGCACGCCACCGCCATTGGTTTCACCGCAATTCTGATGTGGGCGCTGCTGGCGCTGTTGACCATCGGCTCCGCCCCGGTGCCGCCCTTTCTGCTGAATGCCATCTGCTTTGCCATAGGCGGCATCCTCGGCCTGATCTGGACGGCACGGCGCGGCCTTGCGGTGCTGCGGGGTGTGTCATGGAAGGTCTATGCTTTTGGCACGGCTGGCCTTTTCGGCTATCACGCCCTGTATTTCACCGCCTTCCGCATCGCCCCCAGCGCCGAAACCGGGCTGATCGCCTATCTCTGGCCGCTGTTCATCGTGCTTCTCTCCGGTCTGCTGCCCGGCGAGCGGCTGACCCTCCGGCATGTCATCGGCGCATTGGTGGCCTTTGCCGGGGCGGCGGTGATCGTGCTGGGCCGGGGCGGCGAAGGGCAGGTTTCACTTCTTGGGCTGGCGCTGGCTTTCGGCTGCTCGTTGACCTGGGCCAGCTATTCGGTGCTGTCGCGGCGGTTGGGCGCGGTGCCGACCGAAAGCGTGACGGTCTATTGTCTGGCGACTGCGGTCTTGTCGCTGGTGGCGCATCTGGCGCTGGAACAGACGGTCTGGCCGAACGGCACGCTGGGTTGGTTGTCGGTGCTGGCGTTGGGGCTGGGGCCGGTGGGGGCTGCCTTCTTCACCTGGGATCTGGGGATGAAGAAAGGCGACATCCAGATGCTGGGTGTCGCCTCCTATGCGGCGCCTTTGCTGTCAACGCTGGCGCTGGTTCTTGCCGGGATCACGGCACCATCCTGGGCCATTCTTCTGGCTGCGGTGCTGATTGCCGGGGGGGCCGGGCTGGCCGCGTGGAAGCGGCCAGCGCCCAAGGGGGCCGTCAGTGCGGACCCTGCGCCAGACGCGTGATTTCTTCCTTCAGCTTAAGCTTCTGCTTCTTCCATTCGGCAATCTGGATGTCATCCGATCCGGGGCTGCGCTGAGCCTGTTCGACCATTTCAGAGAGGGCTTCGTGCTTCTTGCGCAGTTCCTGCAGATGGGAAGCAATCGTCATATTCGTCCTCCTGTGATTGTAACAACTCCATGTCCAGTGCAGCACGAAAAGCCGAGTCGTGTCACCCATATTCGGCACGGGTGCGACGGAATGTGCCTGCAATCAGCCAAAGAACGGCAGGATGCTGCCGCCGTCGCGCAGCACGGCATTGGCCTCGGGCGTATAGCTTTCGCGGTCGCCGTCATGGGCGGCACCCTGATGAAGGATGAAGGGGGCCAGCAGGCGGAAAGGGGCACGCCCCCCCTTGCGGGCCCGCAGGATCAGGCGCAGCGCCGGGCGGCCCTGACGGGCCGCCAGCGGCAGGACGGTGGCAGAGCCAAGCTTGGGTGCCAGGGCGGACAGAAGATCGGGCAGGCTGTCCGCCCCGGCGATCAGCGTCAGCCAGCCGCCGGGGGCAAGGCGGCGTCCGGCCGCCTGCACCCAGGCCGACAGCGGCAATGACACCTGCAAGGCCGTGGCGCGGCCCGCATCGGGCGACGGCGTGCCGCCGGGCGGATACCAGGGCGGATTGGCGATGACATGATCGAAATCGCGCCGAAGGGGTTTCGGCATCCGGGTCAAGTCGCCCTCATGCACCTCGGCCGCTGTCCCGTTGCGGGCGGCATTGCGGCGGGCCAGGTCGGCATAGGCCGGTTGCAGATCCAGGCCGGCCAGATGCAGGCCGGGCACCCGCGCCGCAAGACACAGCATCGCCGCCCCTGCCCCGCAGCCCAGATCCAGCACCGACTGGCCGGGCGTGGCCGAACAGGCAGCAGCCAGCAGCACGGCATCGGTGGCGGCACGATAGCCCTGCACCGGCTGCCACAGGCGCAGGCGTCCGCACAGGAACTTGTCGTCCGAACACTGATCTTCCGCGAAGATCATGTGCTGACCTCGATCCCGTTGTCGCGGCAGATGCTGCGGGCCAGGAAAAGGTCGCGGTCTGCCACCATCAGGCGCTGCGGCAGGAAACCCAAGGAGCCGTCAAGGATGCTCATGTGGACGTCCATGGCGAAGGCCGCTATACCCTCGCCGTCAAGAAGGGCCTGGGCAAAGGCGATCACGGTGGGGTCGGTGGTGCGCAGAAGTTCCTTCATGCAACGGACTTAACGATGCCCGCCTTTTCGGGCAAGGCCGCGACGGGAAGAGCGCAGGATGGACGGTATGCCGGAACAGTCGAAATCGGCACCCGATAAATCGGGGCCACAGGACAGGTTGGCGGATTGGCTGGCCGAAGACATGGCCGCCGTGAACGCGCTGATCCGGGCGCGGATGGCGTCGGAACACGCCCCCCGCATCCCCGAAGTGACAGCGCATCTGATCGAGGCGGGCGGCAAGCGGCTGCGGCCGATGCTGACGCTGGCGGCGGCGCGGCTGTGCGGCTATGCCGGGACCGATCATCAGAAGCTGGCCGCGACGGTCGAATTCATCCATACCGCCACACTTCTGCATGACGACGTGGTCGACGAAAGCCAGCGGCGTCGCGGGCGGCCGACGGCGAATCTGCTGTGGGACAACAAGTCTTCGGTTCTGGTCGGCGATTACCTGTTCGCCCGCAGTTTTCAGCTGATGGTCGAAACCGGGTCGCTGCGGGTGCTGGACATTCTGGCCAATGCCAGTGCCGTGATTGCCGAAGGCGAGGTTCTGCAACTGACGGCGGCGCAGGATCTTGGCACCACGGAAGAGACCTATCTCAAGGTCATCCGGGGCAAGACGGCGGCATTGTTCAGCGCGGCCACCGAATCCGGCGCGGTGATCGCCGGCGCGACGGCGGAACAGGTGCAGGCCCTGCATACCTATGGCGACGCGCTGGGGATCGCCTTCCAGATTGCCGATGACCTGCTGGATTATGGCGGATCGTCGGCGGTGATCGGCAAGAACACCGGCGACGACTTCCGCGAGCGCAAGCTGACGCTGCCGCTGATCAAGGCGGTGGCAAAGTCCGATGCGGCAGAACGGGCCTTCTGGCAGCGGGTGATCGAAAAGGGCGACCAGCGCGACGATGATCTGGCGCAGGCGATGGCCATCATGGCGCGGCATGGCGCGCTTGAGGCCGCACGCGCCGAAGCCCTGGACTGGTCGGCGCGGGCGCGCGCGGCGCTGGAGATCCTGCCCGATCATCCCCTGCGCGGGATGTTGTCCGATCTGGCCGCCTATGTGGTGGCGCGGATCAGCTGAGCCGAAGACTGTCCCCCGGCCGCAGCACCGGAGCGATTTCGACCCAGAACCGGGGCCAGACCGCGCGCAGGGCGACAACTGCCTTGGCGGCATCGGTTCTTTCGGGAAACCAGCCCCAGACGGTGCTGCCCGAACCGGACATGTCGGCAGCCAGATTGCGCTTCTGCTGCCGCAGGCGATCAAGAATCTCGCCGATCACCGGGGCGAATGCGGTCTCGCAGGCCACTTTCGTCAGGTGATTGCCCTGCCCCGACAGCCAGCTGCCGAAATCGCGGGGCAGATCCTGGCCATTGATCCCGTCCATCCCAGGATGGGTGCCGGGATACAGCCGGTCGTGGGCCTTGAACATCTCGGCGGTGGACAGGTGAATGCCGGGGTTGACCAGCACCAGCCAGCCTTCGGGCAGATCCGGGGCGGGGGCCAGACGCTCGCCGATGCCGGACATCACCGTCGGCGCGGGTGCCCGCAGACAGACCGGCAGGTCTGCACCCAGCGGCAGGGCCTCGTCGGTGGACAGCGGGGCCACGGCCCAGAGATCGGCCAGAAGGCGCAAGGCCGCCGCCGCATCGGATGAGCCGCCGCCAATTCCCGCACCATGGGGCAGGTGCTTTCGCAGGCGGATGCGGGCCCCCGCCGCAACGCCCCGCAACGCGCGCAGCCGAACGGCCGCCTTCAGCACCAGATTGCTGTCATCCGTCGGCACACCTGCCGCCAGCGGGCCGGATACCTCCAGCGTCAGATCGGGGGCGGGCGCCACCTCCAGCCGGTCTCCGACACCGGCAAAGACCACAAGGCTTTCCAGCAGATGATAACCGTCGGGTCGCAGCCCGGTAAGATGCAGTGTCAGATTGACCTTGGCCGGAGCAAGCGCCGCGCGGGCACCGGTCTCAGTCGCCATCGGAGGGCGCGGGGGCGATGGGGGCGGCCCCTTCATCCGCCATCACCTGATCCAGCCCGACCTCAAGCTTCTTGCGGATGCGGGCGGCGTCCTTTTCCTCGGGCGCAAAGGACAGGGCGCGGTGCCACTGGAATTCGGCCTCTCGCTTACGGCCGACCATCCAGTAGACATCGCCCAGATGATCGGTCACGACCGGATCGACAGGTTCCAGCACCGAAGCCTTTTCCATCGGGGCCAGCGCCTCTTCATAGCGGCCCAGCCGGAAATAGGCCCAGGCCAGGCTGTCGATGATATAACCTGCCTCCGGTTCGGCGCGCACGGCCTGCTGGATCAGATCCAGCGCCTCATCAAGGTTCAGGCCGCGATCAACCATCGAATAACCCAGATAGTTCAGAACCTGCGGCTGGCCGGGGCGCAGTTCCAGCGCGCGGCGGAAATCGGCTTCGGCCTTTGGCCAGTCCTTCAGGCGTTCGTGGCAGATGCCCCGGCTGAAGAACAACAGCCAATGGCCCGGTGCCACATCGGGCACCAGCGCAAGCGCGGCGTCATAGGCGGCGACGGCCTCGGCACAGCGGTCCTCGCGCCGCAGCACATCGGCCAGCGCGCTGTGAACCACGACCAGATCGGGATGGCTGCGCGACAGCGCCTGCAACACCTCGACCGCAGCCTCTTTCCGGTCGCCCGCATAAAGCGCATCGGCGCGGCCGATCTCGGCCGAATAGAAATAGGGGCTGTCCTTGGGGAAACGGGCATAGGTTTCGACGGCCAGATCATGCTGATCCAGATCCTCCAGCGCCTGTGCCGTCAGAAGCAGCGCCTCGGCGTTGGTCGGGTCCAGATGATTGGCGATGCGGCTGTGGATCAGCACATAGGCCGGGTCGGATTCGCCCTGCAACAAGGTGCCGATGGTAAAGAACACCTCGGCCACACCCGCCTTTGGGCCGGGGACCATGGTGAAGGGCAGGGTTTCGCCCGCGCGCAGGCGGGCGCGCAGGGAATCCAGCATCGGTTCAGGCTCGGTCCCGAAGGCGCTGTCCAGCATGGCCAGCGCATCAGCGTTGCGTTCCAGCTGCGACAGGATCTGCACCCGTGCCACCACGCCGCGACGGTTCAGGTTGATCGGGCCTTCGGCCTCGCCCGACAGGATCTTGTCGGCCCCTTCGAAATCGCCCGCAGCGGCCAGCGCCAGCGCCTTGTGATAAAGACCCACCGCCTCCATCCCGCGCATCCTGGCCACGCGGTCGAATTCCGTCAGTGCATCCGACATCTTGCCATCGCCGAAATGTGCCCAGGCCAGCACCAGATCATCCAGCACCGGGCCGACCTTGCGGCCATCGGCGGCGGCCTTGATCAGGGCGGGCCAATCCTCGGCGGCGGCCTCGGCGGCGACATGGGCAAAGGCGGCCAACTGCACCTCTTCGGGGCCGTCGGCAAGCGTATCGGCCAGTTCGGCGGCGCGGTCGAAATTGCCCAGCGCCAGTTCGGCGTAAAGCGCACCTTCCGTCAGCGCCAGGTTCTGAGGATCGGCCTGCATCGCAGCGGCATACCATTGCGCCGCCGCACGAAAGTTGCTTTCGGCTTCCGCCACCCGCGCGGCCAGATAGGCCCCCGAGATGCCATAGGGCAGCGGCAGCAGCGCATCGCCCGCAGTGGATGGTCCGGTGGCCGGCTCCTCTTGTGCCACGGCACCCTGGGGCAAGGCCACGGCAAGCGCCGCCGACAGAAGGACGGCAAGGGCGGGGCGGGCGGTCAGGGGCATGGAGGGGCCTTTCGCGGAACGGTCAGGCGCAAGCTATCGCCCTGCCCCGCAAAGGGCAACGTGCGGCAGGCCGGACCCGGCGGGCTGCCGCGCTGACAGTTGCGTGAACCCTTACATGTTCGGGTAGTTCGGGCCGCCCCCGCCCATCGGCGTGGTCCAGTTGATGTTCTGGCTGGGGTCCTTGATGTCGCAGGTCTTGCAGTGGACGCAGTTCTGGAAGTTGATGCGGAAGGTGGCATCCGCCCCCTCGCCCAGAACCTCATACACCCCCGCCGGGCAATAGCGCTGCGCCGGTTCGTTGTATTCGGGCAGGTTGACCCTGATCGGGATCGACGGGTCTTTCAGCTTCAGGTGCGCGGGCTGGTTTTCATCGTGGTTGGTGAAGGAAAACGCCACGTTGGTCAGCCGATCGAACGACAGTTTCCCGTCGGGCTTCGGATAGTCGATCGGCTTGTAATCCGCCGCCTTGCCGGTGGCCGCGGCATCGGTCTTGCCATGTTTCAGCGTGCCGAAGGCGGTCAGGCCGATGGTGTTCAGCCACATGTCCAGGCCGCCGCCCATCAGGCTGGCAATCAGGCCGTATTTCGACCACAGCGGTTTGACGTTGCGGACCTTCTTCAGATCCTGGCCGATCGGGCCGCTGCGGACCTGCGCTTCGTAATCCGACAGTTCATCGCCCATCCGGCCCGCCGTGATCGCGGCATGCGCCGCCTCGGCCGCGGCCTTGCCCGACAGCATGGCGTTGTGGTTGCCCTTGATGCGCGGCACGTTGACCATACCGACCGAACAGCCCAGCAGGGCCACGCCGGGCGCCACCATCTTGGGCATCGACTGGAAACCGCCTTCGCTGATGGCGCGGGCGCCGTAGGCCACCCGTTTGCCGCCGGCCAGCAGTTCAGCCACCATCGGATGATGCTTGAACCGCTGGAATTCCATATAGGGATAAAGATGCGGGTTCCTGTAGTTCAGGTGAACCACGAATCCGACATAGACCTGATTGTTTTCAAGGTGATAGATAAAGCTGCCGCCTCCGGCATTCTTGCCCAGCGGCCAGCCCATCGTATGCGTGACCGTGCCAAGGCGGTGCTTGGCGGGGTCGATCTCCCAGATTTCCTTCATGCCAAGGCCGAATTTCTGCGGCTCATGTCCCTTGGACAGGTCGTATCTGGCGATGACTTCCTTGGCGAGGCTGCCGCGCACACCTTCGGACAGGAAGACATACTTCCCGCGCAGCTCCATCCCCGGTTCATACGATGGGCCGGGCTCACCGGTTTCCGGGTCGCGCCCGAATTCGCCCGCGACGACACCCGCCACGCGAGGTCCGTCATAGACCAGTTCGGAACAGGACATGCCGGGGAAGATTTCCACGCCCAACCCTTCGGCCACGCCCGCCATCCAGCGGCAGACATTCGCCATCGAGACGATGTAATTGCCGTGGTTGTTCATCAGGGGCGGCATCGGGAAATTCGGGATGCGGATCTGCCCGGCCGGACCGAGAAGATAGAAATTGTCTTCCTTCACCGGCACCTTGATCGGCGCGTCCAGCTCCCGCCAGTCGGGCAGCAGCGCATCCAGGCCCGAGGTATCCAGCACCGCGCCCGACAGGATATGCGCCCCGACTTCGGACCCCTTTTCCAGCACGACGACCGAGCGTTCGGGGTCCAGTTGCTTCAGCCGGATCGCGGCAGACAGGCCCGACGGCCCCGCCCCGACGATGACGACATCGTATTCCATGCTTTCGCGCTGGACCTGGCTCATGGCTAATTCCCGCTTCCCTGGCTCGCCCCGTTGCCCGCTGATTGCCCCATGGGCAAGCCAAGGTCAACCATGACGCAACATCACGTCGCTGCATCGCAGAGTGGGCGAAACATTCTTGCCCGCAGGCGACAGGCCGCCGACGGCGGGCGGCATTCGGGCTTGCATTTCCCCCTGTCATGGGCTGATTTGGGTTGCACGACCACGAAGTCATGGCCATGGGCGCGCTGCCCTTGGCCGTGGCTTCTTCTTTTGACGGTGGCACGATGGAAAAGATCCCGATGACCCGGCGCGGGTTCGACGCGCTGGATGACGAGTTGAAACAGCTGAAGACCGAAGCCCGGCCCGCGGTGATCCGCGATATTGCCGAGGCGCGGGATCATGGGGATCTGTCGGAAAACGCCGAGTATCACGCCGCGCGCGAAAAGCAGGGCTTCATCGAAGGCCGGATCAAGGAGCTTGAGGGCATCCTGTCACTGGCCGATGTGATCGACCCGTCCAAATTGTCGGGCAGCGTCAAGTTCGGGGCCACGGTGGTTCTCCTGGACGAGGACTCCGAGGAAGAGCGCAGCTATCAGATCGTCGGCGAGGTCGAGGCGAATATCGAGGCGGGCCTTCTGAACATCCGCTCTCCGCTGGCCCGCGCGCTGATCGGCAAGGAAGAGGGCGACTCGGTCGATGTGTCCACACCGGGCGGATTGCGCAGCTATGAAATCCTTTCGGTGCGTTACCTCTGATCATGGCCCAGGCCCCCGGCACCCCCACCCCTGATCCCGGTCTGGCGACACCGCCGGAAACGGGCAGGCAAGCCTGGGTGACAGAGATTGTCGCGGGGCTGCTGTCGGTGGTCTGGGTCGTCGCGGTGCTGGCCTATATCCTTGCATCCCCCCCCGGCGACGATGTGCAGACGCTGGGGCTGGTGATGACGCTGCTGATCGTCTTTCTGCCGCTGGCGCTGATCTGGGTGGCGGTGATCACCCTGCGGTCGGTGCGCGACCTACGGGCCGAAGCGGCGCGGTTGCAGACGGCGGTGGATGCGATGCGGCTCTCCTATGTGCAGACCGCCAGCCAGATGCAGGCCGCCGCCATCAAACCCAGTGTCGAGAAGAAACTGGACGAGATTGCCGCCACCTTCTCAAGCCGCCGCGACAGCGCGCTGACGGTGCCTTCGGCCGACCGCAAGGCGGCGCTGGCAGTTCCCAGGACCGACCCCGAAGCGGAAGAACCCCGGCTGGCGCTGGGCACCCCGGCAGAAGACATCCGGCCGCCGCTTAGCGTGGCGGATTTCATCCGCGCGCTGCATTTCCCCGAAAGCCCCGACGACAAGGAAGGGTTCCGTGCCCTGCGGCTGGCCCTGGAAGACCGGACGGTCGCCAAGCTGATCCGCGCGGCGCAGGACGTGCTGACGCTGTTGTCGCAGGAAGGCATCTACATGGATGACCTGAAGCCCGAAATGGCACGGCCCGATGTCTGGCGACGCTTTGCCGCCGGAGAGCGTGGCCGCGCGATTGCGGCGCTGGGCGGGATCAGGGACCGGTCGTCGCTGGCGCTGACGGCGGCGCGGATGCGCGAGGATACGATCTTTCGTGACGCCGCCCATCACTTCCTGCGCACCTTCGACAAGACCTTTGCCGCCTTTGAACGCAATGCCAGCGATGCCGAACTGGCCGATCTGGGCGATACGCGGACGGCGCGGGCCTTCATGCTGTTCGGGCGTGTGACCGGGGTGTTCGACTGACCGGCTCGGCCCGCTATAGCGGCCTGACCATCGTGGTGGCCGAGGCGAAGCCGAAGATGTGGCGCAGCGGGCCAAGGCGTTCGGTGCGGACCGGCATGAAGCCCTGCCGTTCATAAAGCGCCCGGGCACGCCAGTTGGTGTCGATCACTTCAAGCCGGATCGAGGCGTAGTTGCGGGCGCGGCCTTCGGCGCAGAGGGCATCGAGCAGGGCGGTGCCGATCCCCTGCCCCCGCGCATCGCGCGTCACGGCGATGCCGTCGACCAGAAAGCGGTGATTGTCCACCTCATGCGACAAAAGCCACAGCGCCCCGCCGCGCCACAGCGCCCCCAGCGGGCCATAAGCCGCGCGCATGTCGCGGCGGCTGCCGCCGACAAAGGCCCCCTCGGGCGATTTGAACCCGGCGATGCCCAGCAGGCGGCCCCCCGCATCGGCGGCGGTAAAGCAATGATCGGGGCGCAGGGTGGCCGCGATGAAGGCAAGGGCGCGGGGCGTGGGGCCAAGGACAGTGTTCAGCTTGCCGCCGAATGCCTCCCAATACAGCGCAGCCGCCTCGGCGCGGCGGTCCGGGGCAAAGCCTTTGGCGATGCTTACCATGCCAGCGCCTGCGCCAGCAGGGCGGGATCGTTGGCCCCCAGAATCCAGCCCTCTTCCAACGCTTCGGGCGGGCTGTGCAGCAAAGTGGCCAGCCGGTCGGCCTGCGACAGCCGCCACAGCGCGCGGGACAGCAGGCGGACCTGCGCCTGATCGCGGGGCAGGTGGTGACGGTTGGCCTCGATCGCCACCGGCCCGGCCAGCAACGACGGATAGACCTCGGCCAGGATCAGCGTGGCGGCATCCAGCGCGGCAGGTGGGTCGAAGGGCCAGACCGCAGCGCCGGGACGCTGGGCAAGGCGATGGATCAGCGGCAGGCCCAGCAGGGACTGCGACCCGACCGAGCCGGGGTTGAACAGCATCCATGGCGATTTCGCACCGGGGGCGACGGCCTCGGCTGCGCGCTGTTCGGCCAGGCCCAGTGCCGCATAGTCGATGCCACGGCGCAGCGCGGGGATGCCGGGCCAATGCTGGTCAGCGGGATGGCTCCAGAACGGGCCGGGGCCTTCGGGGAACGCAGCATTGATGGCCTGCGCCACGGCGAACCGGTTGTTGCGGTTGTCTGGCGCATCCTCGATCCGGTCGGCCAGCCAGCGCCAGACATCGCGCGGATCGTCGCTGCCGGTCAGCCGGGCACCGAAGCCAGCCGGATAGCCAAAGGCGAAATCGAAGCCGACCAGCAGGCGCTGGCCCTGGGCGGCGGCCATGTCGATCAGCGTGGCAATCTGGTCGCTGGCACTGGCGCGGGTGCGGTGGTGCCATTCAGCCCCGCCTTCGGCATCATGGCAGCCCAGCCAGATGGCATTGGCGCGGTTGGTGGCGCTGGTGGGCAGGTTGGCCGCCGACCAGTCGACCACGAGAACGCGATCAACCCGCAAGGCCAACCTCTTGAAGGATGAAATCCGCAACAGCGGCGGTATCGTTCAGGTCCAGCACCGGCACCGCCAGCGGCGGCAGCGCGGCATCGGTGGCGACCGCCCGCACCAGGGGATCATCCGGCTGGATCAGCGACTGGCCGGTTGTGGTGCGCCAGACCTCGATCTTGGGGTGGGCATCGCGCTTGTAGCCTTCGACCAGCACCAGATCGACCGGGGCCAGACGGGTCAGGATCTGCGACAGCTCCGGCTCCGGCCCGCGATGTTCGCGCATCAGCGCAAAGCGATGGGCCGAGGCCAATACAGTCTCGGTCGCCCCGGCGGCGCGATGGCGAAAGGTGTCCTTGCCCGGAATATCCAGATCGACATCGTGATGAACATGCTTGACGGTCGAGACGGCAAGGCCGCGGCCGGTGATCTCGGCCACCAGCCGCTCCATCAGGCTGGTCTTGCCCGAGTTCTTCCAGCCGATGACGCCGTATACCTTCATCCCCGGCCCTTCAGCAGCGCTTCGGCGGCGGCCAGATCGTCGGGGGTGTTAAGATTGGCGAAGGCCCCGTCATCGGGGAAATCGGCAATGGCGGGGCTGTGGGCCATGGCGAAATCCATCACCTTCGGTTTGGCACCCGAGGTAAGGAACGCGGCCAGCGCCGGGGCCAGCCCGACCGGCCACAGCGCGCAGGCCGGATGCAGCCGCCCCCCGGATCGGGCCAGCGCCAGACCGGGGCCATCGGCGGCCAGGATCAGCCGCGGTGTCAGGTCGCCGGGCAGGAACGGCGCATCGACCGGGGCCGAAACCAGCGCATCCGCCCCCTGCCCCGCCGCCCAGCGCAGACCGGACAGGATGCCGGACAAGGGCCCAAGCGGGCTGTCATCGGGCAGGACCGGCAGGCCGAACCGCGCCAGACGGGCGGGATCGCCGTTGGCCGAAATCGCCAGCGCCGCAACCTGCGGCTCCAGCCGATCTATGGCATGGGACAGAAACGCACGTCCGGCCAGTGGCAGCAGCGCCTTGTCCGCGCCCATGCGGCGGCCCTGTCCGCCTGCCAGAATCACGCCGAAGATCTGCACACCACTCCTCCGGCCCGGATGGGCGGGAAACCCGTCCAACCCTAGTTGATCGGATTGCCCTTCTTGTCGACGAAGATCACGTTGTGCTGGTCGGAACCGTCGTTCGCTTCGGTGATGTAGCGGGTCTGCACGCCGGGCAGTTCGCCGAAGGATTCGCCCAGCTTGATCGGGAACCAGGTGGCGGTGATGCCTTCGAATCCGGGAATTCCGCGCAGAATGTTCGAGATCGACTGCGCGCATTGCGCCTTGGGCACCGCCCCGTTGGCACGGACCCGTTGCAGGATCAGCTCTGCCGTCTGCGGCGAGACGTAAAGCTTGCGCTCGATCACGCTGAACTTCTCGGTCGCGGAATCGCGGGCGTGATAGTCGACAAAGGCGGCCAGCACGCTGTCGGTGATGCCGAAATGCACATCATTCTGCACCGGGGCACGTGGATGGGTGAAGGTGCCGGCCGGATCGAACAGCACCCGCTGCGAGGCATTCACCAGCAGGGCCGAATGCGCACCCGATCCGTTGCGGTCATTTATGCCGGTGTAAAGCACGATATAGGTCGGCGGCCCTTCGACATAGCGGGCGGCATCGACCCGGTCCTGCGGATCGAAGGTCTTGTCGACACCGCAGGCGGCAAGGCCCAGTAGGGCCAGAAGAGCAAGGGCGAACCGCAGCATGGATCAGGCGTTGGCCAGGGCCATGAAGACCAGAACGACGAAGATGACCACAACTGCCCATGTCACCATGCGCACGAAGCCCGCGAAGGTTTTCTCCTGCACGCGGATATCCATCGACCCGTGTTTGTGGTCGCTGTGGGAATGGTCGGCCATTGGCTTGGATCCTGTCCTTGTTCGCTGTGCCTGACCGATAGCCGATTCATCCCGCAGTGTCACGGGGGAGAAGCAGTGCAGCGGCTCAGACCGATCCGTCGCCGGATTCACCGCCACTCCAGCCCGCATTCAGCGCAAAGCCGATACGGCGCGGCGGCTCTTGCGCCTGCACCTTGGGCACCGCGCGCAGGATGACGGAAAGCTGACTGACATGCTGCACAAGCTGCGTCTTCAGGCCCTCGTCATCGCGGCCATAGAACGTGACAATGTCGGGATCGAAATAGCCCAGACCTTCGATCTGCAGCACGCCCGCACCCCCGCCGGCAAAGCCCATGGCGATTTCCTGGGTGGCATCCAGCTGTGCCTCGAAATTGCGGATATACATGACCAGCCGGTCATAGGCCCATTCGGCGGGGCTTTTCGGCTTGTCCGAAACCTTTGCAGGATCGGCAGGCACGGTATTGGCCGGGGGTTTGGCCCGCCCTGCCACGGCTTTGCCGGTTTCCTTCCTGGTCCTGTCCGCCATGTCAGACCCTTTCCCACAGATATTCACCCGAAGGGGCAAGGGAACGGGAAACCTGTCCCCGGCGCAAGAGGCAGTTCAGATGTGCCATGGATTCCACCAGCGCCAGCCCCTCTTCGGCGGGCCCGATGGGGCGCTTGAACAGGACCGGAAAGCAATCGACCGCCGTCCGGGGCGTGGCAAGATGATCGCGCAGCCGGTCAAGCGCCGACAGATGGTTGTCGATCATCTGCCGCAGTCGGAACGGCAGGCCGGTGAAGGGCAGCTTGTGCCCCGGCAGGATCAGGTCGGTGCCGCGTGCATGGGGCTGGAAAGCGGCGCAGCTGGCCAGCCATTCCGACAAGGGATCGGCCTCGGGCTCGGTCGGGTAGACGCCGATATTGGCCGAGATGCCGGGAAGAAGCTGGTCGCCGCCCAGGACGATGCCGTCGGACCACAGTGTCGCATGATCCGGCGCATGGCCCTGGCCCAGCCGGATGGTCCAGTCCCGCCCTGCCAGATGCAGGCGGCCCCCCTCCTCCATCCGGGTGAACCCCTGCGGCATCGGATGGACGACATCGCAGAAGTTGAACGGCCGTTCGGCCGCACGGAGGGCAAGACGATCCGGCGGCAGGCCGGCGCGGGTCCAGAACGCCAGCGCCTGCGGCGTGGCCTGCGGCTGTTCGTCCAGCACCAGCATCCGGGCATAAAGCCAGGCGGTGCGGGTGGCGTGAAGGGCAGCCCCTCGCGCCTGGAACCAGCCCGCCATGCCGACATGATCGGGGTGGTGGTGGGTCAGGATCACCCGCGTGACCGGCCGCCCCCGCAACGGCCCCTTCAGGATGGACTGCCAGAGCGCCTCGCCCCGCCGGGATTTCAGGCCGGTGTCGATCAGCGCCCAGCCCGGCCCGTCCTCCAGCGCATAGATGTTGACGTGATCCAGCGCCATCGGCAGCGGCAGGCGCAGCCAGAGGATGCCGGGCGCAATCTCGCGCGTCTCGCCAAAGGCGGGAGGTTCGGGAAAGGGATGATGGATGGCGTCGGTCATGTCCCCTCGTCGCGCGTCTTGCGGCGGGTTTCAAGCGGAGCGGCTTGCGCCGCGGGGTCTCGTCTCGACGTCGCGTAGGGGCGCCTTCTCGGAGCTTGGGGGCCAGCCCCCCAAACCCCAGGATATTTGGGTTCTGAAAGAGGCAGCATCCGTCCTCTTTCAGAATTCAAATCTCCTCTTGGGGTGCGACCATGGGTGCGCCATTGGTTCGAGCAACCAATGGCCGCGGTGGGGGCGAAGCGCCCGGTGCGGGATCAGCCGGCAAGAGCCTCGGGCGGCAGGGCGTAGAGATCGACAGCCCCCTGGCGCGCACGGGACAGAAGGGCGGCATGTTCGGGCAGAAGCCGACGGATCATGATCCGGGCAAGCGCGGCGCGGGCGGGATCGGCGGCCGCAGCCCTGAGGTGGAAGGCGCTGCCCAGAACCAGCGCGAAGGCGCGCAGATAGGGCACGGCCCCCGAGAAGCGGTCGTTCATCTCCTGGCCCAGCAGGGCCTCGGTTGTCTCGCGCAGGGTCTCGGCGGCCTGCCAGAGATCGTTGGCAAGGTCGGGCAGCGCGGCGCGGGCATTCGCGGCGGTGGCTTCGATCTCTCCGATCAGGCGGAAGGCGGCTTCGCCATTGTCCATCAGCTTGCGGCCGACAAGATCCATGGCCTGAATGCCGTTGGTGCCTTCATAGATCGTGGTGATGCGGGCATCGCGCAGGAACTGGGCCGCGCCGGTTTCCTCGATGAAGCCCATGCCGCCGTGGATCTGGATACCGGTATCGGCGACCTTGCAGCCGGTGTCGGTGCCATAGGCCTTGGCGATCGGCGTCAGCAGGGCGGCGCGGGCCTGCCAGGCGGCATCGCCGGTGGCATTGGCCATGTCGATGGCGACGGCGCAGGCCAGGGCGATGGCGCGGGCGGCGAAAACCTCGGCCCGTGCTTCGGCCAGCATGCGGCGGACATCGGCATGACCGATGATGCCGGACACGCCTTCGGCCGTAGCGCCCTGGATGCGGTCCTGCGCGAAGGCCACCGCCTTTTGCAGCGCGGCTTCGGCCACGCCGACGCCCTGCGCGCCCACGCCAAGCCGGGCGTTGTTCATCATGGTGAACATGGCCGCCATGCCCTTGTGTTCGCCGCCGACCAGCCACCCCGTTGCGCCGTCGAACTGCATGACGCAGGTCGGAGAGCCGTGGATGCCCAGCTTGTGTTCAAGGCTGACGACCTTCAGGCTGTTGGCCTGACCGGGGGCTCCGGCGGCATCGGGCAGGTATTTCGGCACCATGAAGAGGGAAATGCCCTTCGTCCCCGGTGCCGCATCGGGCAGGCGGGCCAGCACCAGATGGCAGACATTGGCGGTGATGTCGCTGTCGCCCCAGGTGATGAAGATCTTCTGCCCGGTCACGGCATAGCTGCCGTCGCCGTTCGGCCGCGCCGTCGTGCGCAGCGCGCCCACATCCGACCCGGCCTGCGGTTCGGTCAGGTTCATGGTGCCGGACCATTCGCCCGAGATCAGTTTCGGCAGATAGCGCGCCTTCAACGCATCAGAGGCGTGGTGTTCCAGCGCCTCGATCTGGCCCTGGGTCAGCAGCGGTTTCAGCTGAAGCGCAAGACAAGCACCCGACATCATCTCGTTCACGGCAGTGTTCAGCGCCATCGGCAGGCCCATGCCGCCATGATCGGGGTTGGCCGGCAGTCCGATCCAGCCGCCACCCGCAATGGCGCGGTAGCCGTCGGCAAAGCCGGGCGAGGACCGGACCACGCCGTTTTCAAGCCGGGCCGGGGCCAGATCGCCGCCCCGGTTCAGTGGGGCCAGGATGTCGTCGCACAGGCGGGCGGCCTCGGTCAGGATGGCGCTGGTGGTGTCGGCCGTGGCATCGGCAAAGCGCGTCGTCGCCGAGACGCGCGCGAAATCCACCACATGATCCAGGATGAACCGGTGGTCGGCGGCGGGGGCGCGGTAGGTCATGGCAGGCTCCGGTCAGGCGAGATGCGTCTTGTGAAATGGGGCTTCTTGCGACTAAGGGCAGGCTAGCGCAAGCTGCAACCCCTTCAAGCCGGACGCTGCGTCAGATGGAGAAGACCGAAATCCTGCCCGCCGACGATGCGGGCGTTGCGCAGGCGGCGAACCTGATCCGCGCCGGGCGGCTGGTCGCCTTTCCGACCGAGACCGTCTATGGTCTGGGCGGGGATGCGACGGATGACCGCGCGGTGGCGATGATCTTTGCCGCCAAGGGGCGGCCAAGGTTCAATCCGCTGATCGTTCATCTGCCGGGGCTGGACGAAGCTGCCACGGTGGCCGTGTTCGACGACCGCGCGCGAGCCATTGCCTCCGCCTTCTGGCCGGGGCCACTGACGCTGGTGCTGCCGTTGCGCGACGGGGCCGGGGTGTCACCTCTGGTCACGGCAGGCTTGGCGACGGTGGCAATCCGGGTGCCGGCGCATCCCTTGGCGCGGGCGCTGTTGCGGGCGGTCGGGCGTCCGGTCGCGGCGCCTTCGGCCAATCCTTCTGGCCGGGTGTCGCCCACACGGGCGGCGCATGTCGTCGACGGGCTGTCGGGCCGGATTGCGGCAGTGCTGGATGGCGGAGCCTGCGCGGTGGGGGTGGAATCCACCATTCTGGGGCTGGACGGCGAGCCCCGGCTTCTGCGCCCCGGCGGCATTCCGGCCGAGGCGCTGGAGGCCGCGCTGCGTGCCCCGCTGCGGACCGGGGGGGATGCGGCAAGGCCCAATGCTCCGGGTCAGCTTGTCTCGCATTATGCGCCGGGGGCGGCGGTGCGTCTGAATGCGCGGGCGGCCGAGACGGGCGAGATCCTGGTGGGTTTCGGCCCGGTGAAGGGCGATCTGACCCTGTCTGCCGCTGGCGACATGGTCGAAGCGGCGGCCAACCTGTTCCATGTTCTACGCGAGGCGGATGTGCTGGCGGGGCCGCAGGGACGCATCGCCTTTGCCCCGGTGCCGGATCACGGATTGGGGCGGGCGATCAATGACCGGCTGACCCGTGCGGCGGCCCCGCGCTGAGGCCTGTGCGCGGAAAGCCGATTTTCCCCGTTAATCCATTGCCCGAATTGTGCGATGATGCGCCTGCGCAGCGGAGCGCAGGACATGGTTCTGCCCGCCAAGAGGCAGGCTACAGGATGGGAACAGTGAAATGTTGAAGGAATTCAAGACTTTTATCGCGCGCGGCAATGTGCTGGATCTTGCCGTCGGTGTCGTGATCGGT
This sequence comes from Paracoccaceae bacterium, assembly GCA_036745335.1. GTDB lineage: Bacteria > Pseudomonadota > Alphaproteobacteria > Rhodobacterales > Rhodobacteraceae > Pseudogemmobacter. Next base: position 509 of record DAIOGH010000009.1, on the reverse strand, counting down.
GCCGCTTTTACAGCGATCGTGACCTCTATGGTCGATGATCTGATCAACCCGCTGATCGGCCTGATCGTCGGCGGCGTCGACTTCAGCAGCCTCAGCTTCGGCCTGGGCGATGCCCAGTTCATGTACGGAAGCTTCATCAATGCGATCATCAAGTTCCTGATCGTCGCCTGGGTGGTCTTCCTGATCGTCAAGGGCGTGAACAAGCTGATGCCGAAGAAGGAAGAGGCCCCCGCGGCCCCGGCCGGACCCAGCGACAACGAACTGCTGCAAGGCATCCTGGCCGAGCTGAAGAAGAAGTAAGTCTGACCTGAACCGCACAGGCCCGCAGGTGTCCTGCGGGCCTTTCGCATGTCATGGCGGCGGCGTCAGAGCTTCAGCGCCTCGGCAGCGGTGATGCTGGGCAGGCCCAGCGCAACACCGACAGCCTCATAGGTCAGCTTGCCGGCATGGACGTTCAGGCCGTTCAGCAGGTTCCTGTCATCGGCGCAGGCCTGTTTCCAGCCCTTGTT
>DAIOGH010000008.1:0-133373 GCA_036745335.1 Paracoccaceae bacterium | reverse complement strand
GCCGGGGCTGATGGAGGTGTTCCTGGCCGAATACGGGCTGTCGACCGACGAAGGCATCGCCCTGATGTGTCTGGCCGAGGCGCTGCTGCGGGTGCCGGATGCCGAAACCATGGATGCGCTGATCGAGGACAAGATTGCGCCCTCGGACTGGGGCCGCCATCTGGGCCGCTCGGCCTCGTCGCTGGTGAACGCCTCGACCTGGGCGCTGATGCTGACCGGCAAGGTGCTGGATGACCGCGAACCGGGTGTCGTCGGCCATCTGCGCGCGGCCGTCAAACGGCTGGGCGAGCCGGTGATCCGCACCGCCGTTTCCCGCGCGATGAAGGAGATGGGTCGCCAGTTCGTTCTGGGCGAGACCATCGAAAAGGCCATGGCCCGCGCCCGCGACATGGAAGGGCAGGGCTATACCTACAGCTATGACATGCTGGGCGAAGCCGCCCGCACCGAGGCCGATGCCCGCCGCTATCACCTGTCCTATTCCAAGGCGATCACCGCCATCGCCGCCGCCGCCAAGGGGCGTGACATCCGGGTGAATCCGGGGATTTCGGTCAAACTGTCGGCGCTGCATCCGCGCTATGAGGTGGCCAAGCGCGACCGCGTGATGGAAGAACTGGTGCCGCGCGTCCGGGCGCTGGCGGGGCTGGCAAAGGCCGCGGGCCTTGGGTTCAACATCGACGCCGAAGAGGCCGACCGTCTGGCGCTGTCGCTGGAGGTGATCGAGGCCGTGCTGTCCGACCCGGCGCTGAAGGGCTGGGACGGCTTCGGCGTGGTGGTGCAGGCCTATGGTCGCCGCTGCGGCGCGGTGATCGACTGGCTGCACGCGCTGGCCACCCGGCTGGACCGCCGCATCATGGTGCGGCTGGTCAAGGGCGCCTATTGGGATGCCGAGGTGAAACGGGCGCAGGTGCTGGGGTTGGGCGGCTTCCCGGTCTTCACCCGCAAGCAGGCCACCGATGTCAGCTATATCGCCAATGCGCGCAAACTTCTGGGCATGACCGACCGGATCTATCCGCAATTCGCCACGCACAACGCCCATACCGTCGCCGCCGTGCTGCATATGGCGCAAGGGCTGCCGGCCGGGGCCTACGAATTCCAGCGCCTGCATGGCATGGGCGAACGCCTGCATGACCTTGTGCATACCGACCACAAGACCAACTGCCGCATCTATGCCCCGGTTGGCGCGCACCGCGATCTTCTGGCCTATCTGGTCCGCCGTCTCTTGGAAAACGGCGCCAATTCCAGCTTTGTCAATCAGGTGGTGGACGAGGATGTTCCGGCCGAGCGCGTCGCCGCCTGCCCGCTGACGCGGGTCGAGGAACTGGCCGCCATTCCCTCGGCCGCCGTCACCCCGCCCGCTGATCTTTTCCCCGGTCGCCGCAATTCGCGCGGCTGGGATCTGACCTCGGCCGCCGATCTGGCCGCGATCGAAGCGGCGCGCGCGCCCTTTGCGGGCACGCTCTTCGAGGCTTCGCCTCTCATCGCGGGCCGCGCCGCAGGCGGGGTGCGGGCCGAGGTGCTGAACCCGGCCAGCGGCGCGCTGGTCGGCCATGTCCTGCCCGCCAGTGCCGCCGATGTCGACACCGCGCTGCGGCTGGCCGAACCCTGGGCCGCCGACCCTGCGATCCGCGCCGAGGTGTTGACCCGCGCCGCCGATCTTTACGAGGAAAACTTCGGCGAAATCTTCGCCCTGCTGGCGCGAGAGGCGGGGAAAAGCCTGGCCGATGCCGTGTCGGAACTGCGCGAGGCGGTGGATTTCCTGCGCTACTACGCCGCCGGGGCCACCGGCCTGCGCCACCCCGCCCATGGCATCTTCGCCTGCATCAGCCCGTGGAACTTTCCCTTGGCCATCTTCACCGGCCAGATTGCCGCCGCCCTGGCCGCCGGGAATGCCGTGCTGGCCAAGCCCGCGCCGCAAACCCCGCTGATCGCCATGCTGGCAACCCGCCTGCTGCACCGTGCCGGCGTGCCCGAAACCGCGCTGCACCTGCTGCCGGGCGGGGCCGAGGTCGGGGTCCTGGTCACATCCGACCCGCGCGTCGACGGCGTCTGCTTTACCGGATCGACCGCCACCGCGCGCAGGATCCGCAGCGCCATGGCCGAACACCTGTCGCCCACCGCGCCGCTGATCGCCGAAACCGGCGGGTTGAATGCGATGATCGTCGATTCCACCGCGCTGCCCGAACAGGCGGTGCGCGACATCCTCGCCTCCAGCTTCCAGTCGGCGGGGCAACGCTGCTCGGCCCTGCGCTGCCTTTATCTGCAGGAGGATGTGGCCGAAACCGTGACCGAGATGCTGTTCGGCGCGATGGAGGAACTGACCCTGGGCGACCCCTGGGCGCTGTCGACCGATGTCGGCCCGGTGATCGACGCACAGGCCCATGACGGTATCGCGGCTCATGTCGAAGCGGCGCGCAGCGAAGGTCGGCTGATGAAAAGCCTGACGGCCCCGGAGGGCGGCCATTTCCTTGCCCCCGCCGTGATCTCGGTCCCCGGCATCGAGGCGATGCAGCGCGAAATCTTCGGGCCGGTCCTGCATGTCGCCACCTTCCGCGCCGGCGAGGTGGACAAGATCGTCGCCCGCATCAACGCCACCGGCTATGGCCTGACCTTCGGCCTGCACACGCGGATCGACGACCGGGTGCAGCAGGTGACGGAACAGCTGACCGCAGGCAACGCCTATGTGAACCGCAACCAGATCGGTGCGGTGGTGGGCAGCCAGCCCTTCGGCGGAGAGGGGCTTTCGGGTACCGGGCCAAAGGCCGGCGGGCCGGATTACCTGCTGCGCTTCACCCGCGCCACCGCCCCTGCCGGGACGCCCGGCACCCCGGCGGACGAGGCGACGACCGCCCGCCTTCTGGCCGCACCCGTGCCCGGTCTTCCGGTCGAGACGCTGGACCTGCCCGGCCCCACCGGCGAATCGAACCGCCTGCATCTGGTGCCGCGCGCGCCGCTGCTGTGTCTTGGCCCCGGCACGGAAACCGCCCTGGCGCAGGTCGAGGCCGTGCGCCGCCTCGGCGGCCACGCGGTCGAGGCCCCCGACCTGCCGCCGGCGGCGCTGGCCCGGCTGCAGGGCTTTTCCGGCGTGCTGTGGTGGGGGGGCGCCGAGACGGCCCGCGCGCTGGCCCGCAGCCTTGCCGGCCGCGATGGCCCGATCCTGCCGCTGATCGGCGGCCAGCCCGACCGGGCGCATGTCGCGCATGAGCGGCACATCTGCATCGACACCACCGCCTCGGGCGGCAACGCGCGCCTGCTGGCCGCGGTCTCCGAGGACTGAGCGGCGGGATATGAGCGGAGCAACCGCGCAGGCGCGGTTGCAGCCCCGTGTCTCGCCTCTGCGCCCTTGCGGGCGCAACCGGCTCGGGATTGGGGGTATTTGGGCAAAGGTGAATGGGGCTTCACCTTTGTTCAAATACCCATCTTTTGCCGTCATGGTCACGATGGCCGGGAACGGGGCTGGGGGATTGACCGGCTGTCCCGGATCGACAAGGGTTGCGCATGTTTCCGCTTCGCGACCATAATCCCTCGGGCCGCACACCCTTAGTCACCCTGGCGCTGATCGCCGCCAATGTGGTGGTGTTCCTGGGCTATTTCACCACCTTGGGCGACTGGGACCTGATGCGGTTCTTTATGAACTGGGGGCTGGTACCGGGGCGGCTGGCGTCGGGGCAGGGCTATGAGACGCTGATCAGCCATATGTTCCTGCACGGCGGCTGGATGCATCTGGTCGGCAACATGCTGTTCCTGTGGATCTTCGGCGACAATCTGGAAGACGAGATGGGGCATCTCGGCTTCCTCATGTTCTATCTGGCCTGTGGCCTTGCGGCGGCCGGGCTTCAGATCCTGGCCGATCCGGCGTCCGGGGTGCCGATGGTCGGGGCCTCGGGTGCGGTGGCCGGGGTGATGGGGGGATATCTTCTGCTGTTTCCGAAGGCGCGGGTCGATGTGTTGTTGTTCTTCGTCATCTTCTTCCGCGTCTTCGCGCTGAAGGCCTGGATCGTGCTGGGCCTGTGGTTCGCGCTGCAACTGTTCTCGGGTTTTTCGACGCCGACCGAAGGCGGCGGGGTGGCCTATTGGGCGCATGTCGGCGGTTTTGCTGCCGGGCTGGCGCTGACCGTTCCGGTCTGGCGCCGTCGCGGGGCGCGCGGCTATTGGGCCAGCACGGATGGCCGTCCGCCGCATCCAGAGGCCCGCTATTCCTTGCAGAAAACCGCTATTCCGCGCGTGCCGCGCCGATAGGCGCGCCCGAATTTTCGTCGAAAATTCGTCCCCTACCCCCGGATCAGGGTGCGGAACGGATCGAACAGCGCCTCGTTCCCGGCAAGGATGGAGCCGGAGCCCATCGGGTCCTGCCCCTCACGGATGCCCGAGACCATGCCACCTGCCTCTTTCACCAAAAGCAGGCCCGCCGCGATGTCCCAGGCGTTCAACTCGCGCTCCCAGTAGCCGTCGAAGCGGCCCGCCGCGACATAGGCCAGATCCAGCGCCGCCGATCCCCAGCGCCGCACCCCGGCACAGGCGGGCATCAGCGCGGCCAGATCCTTCAAGGTCGCGGGCAGGGTCTTCTTGGCACCGAAGGGCACGCCGGTGGCAAACACCGCCTCGTGCATGTGCCGCCGGGCCGAGACCCGCAGCCGACGGTTGTCGTTCAGCCAGCAGCCGGTGCCCTTTTCCGCCCAGAACATCTCGTCCTTGGCCGGGTCGTAGACCACGCCCGAGACGATTTCGCCCTTGTGTTCCAGCGCGATCGAGATCGACCAGTGCGGCATGCCGTGCAGAAAGTTCGTCGTGCCGTCCAAGGGATCGACGATCCAGCGCCGGGTCGGGTCCTGGCCTGCGCTCCCGCCGGTTTCCTCGCCCAGCCAGCCATAGGTCGGACGGCCGCCCATCAGCTCTTCCTTGATCAGGCGTTCGGCCTCGCGGTCGGCGCGGCTGACGAAATCACCCGGTCCCTTGGCCGAGACCTGAAGATTCTCGACCTCGCGGAAGTCCTTGACCAGCGAACGGCCTGCCCGGCGGGCGGCCTTGATCATCAGGTTCAGGTTGGCGCTTCCCTGCATGGGCGGACTCCTTGGGCTCAAGGTCCGGCCTCTAGCCGCAAAATCCGGCTTTGAAAAGCCCGCGCGCCGCAGCACGGCCGATCCCGCCCTGGCGTCATGTCGCATCCGATCTGGCCGAATCGCCCGTTGCAGGGCAGAATTGCCGGATGCTGCTGCTGCGGAGACTGCATTTCGGCCCTGTTCTTGCCCTGCGTGACGCGCAGGGCTGACCTTTCGGCATATCCCAAGGTCCGCCCTTTGAGCCTCGGCGCCGCTGGCGCTGCATTGCCCCGAGATGACGGACCCCCCTGATGAGCCTGATCGCCGCCCGCCTTTTGTCCCTGACCCTTGGCCGCCCGCTGTTCGCGGGCCTGTCCTTTTCCCTGAACTCCGGCGACCGGCTGGGGCTGATCGCAGCCAACGGGCGCGGCAAGTCCAGCCTGCTGGCCCTGCTGGCCGGAACCGCCGAGCCGACCGGTGGCGAGATCACCCGCGCGCGCGGGCTGACGCTGGCGCATGTGCCGCAGGATGTGCCGCCGCAACTGTTGCCGCTGACGCTGGCCGGGGCGGTGGAGGCGGCCGTTCCCGGCGAGGACTGGCGCGCGGGCATCGCACTGGATGCGCTGGACGTGCCGTGGGAGTTGCGCGACCGGCCGCTGGATCAGCTTTCGGGCGGCTGGCAGCGCACGGCCCTTCTGGCGCGGGCGGCAGTGGCAGAGCCGGACCTTTACCTTCTGGACGAGCCGACCAACCATCTGGATCTGGCGCGGATCGGCGTGCTGCAACGCTGGCTTGCGGATCTGCCGAAGGCGGCCGCAGTCGTGCTGACCAGTCATGACCGGGCCTTTCTGGATGCGGTGTCGACCCGCACCCTGTTCCTGCGGCCCGAAGCCAGCCGCGATTTCGCGCTGCCCTATTCCCGCGCCAGGGCCGCGCTGGACGAGGCCGATGCGGCAGATGCCCGGCGGCACGAGAATGACATGGCAAAGGCCGACCAGCTGCGGCGGCAGGCGGCCAAGCTGAAGAACATCGGAATCAATTCGGGGTCTGATCTGCTGGTCGTGAAGACAAGGCAACTGACCGAACGGGCCGAGAAGATCGAAGCCCAGACCAGGGCCGCGCATCGGGAACGCCCCGCAGGGGTGATCCGTCTCGACAGTGCCGAGGTGCGGGCAAAGGCGCTGGTGTCGCTGGACGGGGCCGAGGTGCGGGCACCGGACGGGCGGCTTTTGTTCCGCACCGGGCAGAAATGGATCGCTCCGGGGGATCGGGTGGTGATCCTGGGTCCGAACGGCGCGGGCAAGACGCAGTTGGTGCGGGCGGTGCTGGCCGCCTGTCAGGGGGCGGCGGGGGCAATCCGGGCTGCGGCCAGCCTGCGGCTGGGTCATGCCGGGCAGATGCTGGAGGAACTGGACCCCAGGGCTACCCCGTTCGATCTGGTGGCGGCCGAGGCCGCCGATGCCGTGGCCCGCAGTCAGCTGGCGGGGGCGGGCATCGCGCCGGATTGGCAGGGGCGCAGGATCGCGGCCTTGTCGGGGGGGCAACGGGCCCGGCTGATGCTGTTGTTGCTGCGGTTGCGGCGGCCGAATTTCTACCTGCTGGATGAGCCGACCAACCATCTGGACATCGACGGGCAAGAGGCGCTTGAGGCCGAATTGCAGAACCAGGACGCCGGTGCCCTGCTGGTCAGCCATGACCGCGCCTTCATCCGCGCGGTGGGAACCCGGTTCTGGCAGATCGTCTCGGGGCGCCTGGACGAGGTGGAGGGGCCGGAGGGGTTCTTTTCCCATGAGGCAGGCGGCTGAGACCCGAGAAGCCAGGCGAAGCGGAACGCGCCGCAGAAAGCCTTCGGCAGGATGGCCGGTTTGCGCCAGAGTCTGTCCGACGCTGACAGAAGCGCCGGACTGCCTTTGGCCTCTTCGGGATCGCGCGTCTTTCGCCAAAACCGGATTCCACTTTTGTCGGACACGCTCTAGGCTGCGCGCATCCCGGTCGGAGGCTGCCCATGAAGGCCCTGATGCTCGGCGCCGCACTGCTGGCCTTTCCTGCCGCAGCCGATTGTCGGCTGGCGCTGGTGCTGGGCATGGATGTGTCGCGGTCGGTCAACCGGGCGGATTTCGTGGTGCAGACCGAAGGGCTGGCGCTGGCGCTGGAAGATGCGCAGGTGCGCGCGGCTTTCTTTGCTCCGGCGGGCGAGGTGGAACTGGCGGTCTTTTTCTGGAGCGGCGAGCGGCATCAGGATCTGGTGGCGGACTGGATCGCCATCCGGTCGCCGCAAGAGCTTGAGACCGTGGCGGCCAGGCTTCGCGCCCAACGCTGGCCCGAGGTTCGCCAGTTGACCGCGCTGGGCGAGGCGCTGGATTTCGGCCGCAGCCTGCTGGCGCGCGGGCCGGACTGTCGCCGACGGGTGATTGATCTGGCGGGGGACGGCCAGAACAATCAGGGCCGCAGCCCGCATCATGTTCTGGCACAGGGGGATTGGCGGGGCATCACGGTGAATGCGCTTGCCATCCGCAGTCACGAACTTGGGCTGATCCGTTATTTTCAGGATCATCTGATCCACGGCCCCGGTGCCTTTGTCGAAGTGGCGGAAACCCAGGGCGACTTTCCGCAGGCGATCCGCCGCAAGCTGATCCGGGAGCTGACCGAGGCGCTGGCGGCATTGCCGGCACCCCCCGAGGGCGACAAATCCTGACCCGGCGGTGCGGACTTTGGCGTTGACAGCCCGGCAACTGGCGGCAAGCCTTGGGTATTGCGGGAAATCCTGTTCCCAAGGCCTCTTTGGACAAGGCATCTGGATGCGCCGGAGTCTTACAGCCTTTGCGCTTGCGTTTTTACTGGCGGTGCCGATATCGGGCGCGGTGCTGGCCGAAAGGATTGAAGTGCGCGTTTCCGTCTCGCGGCAGATGATGGAAGTGTTCCACGAAGGGCGCAAGATTTACGCATGGCCGGTCTCAACCGCGAAGAAGGGCAAGATCACGCCTTCGGGCAGTTGGACGCCGGAATTCCTGTCGCGCAACCATCGCTCCAGCCGGTACAACAATGCGCCGATGCCCTGGGCGATCTTTTACCACGGCAATTATGCGATCCATGGCACCGACCAGATCAAGCGGCTGGGCAAGCCCGCCAGCAACGGCTGTGTCAGATTGCACCCCGACCATGCGAAAATCCTGTTCCGCATGGTAAAGGCCGAAGGCATGGAGAACATGCGCGTCACCGTATTCCCCTGAGGCCGCCCTCCCCGGCGCAATGCCCGGTCAGCCTTGGCCGCGTTGCAGCTTGACCGGCTCGGACCGGGCCAGACGCAGGAAATGCGCGACATAGGGCCGTGCCGCATCCTCATCCCGTGTCGCGCCATACATCCGTTTGGTCACGGGCTGCGGCCCCAGCGGCCGGGTGATGTAATCGGCATTGGTCTTCACCTCGCGCATCACCCAGTCGGGCAGCACCGCCACGCCGCGCCCCGATCCGACCAGCATCAGGATCACCGCCGTCAATTCGGCCGTCCGGTGCGCGCGGGGTTCCACCTTGGCCGGGGTCAGGATTTCGCTGAACACATCCAGCTTGTCGCGGCCCACGGGATAGGTGATCAGGGTCTGGTCGCGGAAGTCCTCGGCCTGGATATAGTCCTTTGCAGCTAAAGGGTTGCTGGCGGCAGCAACAAAGGTCGGATGATAGTCGAACAGCGGATTGAAGGTGATGCCCGGCATCGGCCCTGATTCCGAGGCGATCACCAGATCCACCTCCTCGCGGTGCAGCGCCGGAAAGGCATCGAAGGCGAAACCGGCGCGGATGTCCACATCCACCTCGGGCCAGGCGTGGCGGAACAGTTCCAGCACCGGGAACAGCCAGTCGAAACAGGCATGGCATTCGATGGCGATGTGCAGCCGCCCGGTCTTGCCCGCGCGCAGGGCGCGGAATTCTTCCTCCATCGCGTCGATCTCGGGCAGGATACGTTCGGCCGCCCGCAGCATCCTGTGGCCCGCCGCAGACAGCCGCATCGGCTTTGACCGCCGCACGAACAGCTCCATCCCCGCCTGATCTTCCAGCCCGGCGACCTGATGGCTCAGCGCGGATTGCGTCATGTTCAGAAGATCGGCCGCCTTGGCCAGCCCCCCGGCCTGATGGATGGCGCGGATCGTGCGCAGGTGGCGAAGCTCGATATACATGAGGTCAACCTCATAATGATGCTGAATACTATGAATTGGTCTCACATTCAGGAATCTGCGACAAGGGCCAGGTTGAAGGAGCCCTGCCATGACCAGAACCCCGCGCATCAGCTTTGAATTCTTCCCGCCGCAGACGCTGGATGCGTCGTTCCGGCTGTGGGAGACGGTTCAGGTTCTGGCCCCGATGGCACCGGAATTCGTGTCCGTGACCTATGGCGCGGGCGGCACCACGCGCAAGCTGACGCATGAGGCGGTGGGAACCATCCACCGCAACTATGGGCTGAACGTCGCCGCGCATCTGACCTGTGTCGATGCGACCCGCGCGGAAACGCTGGACATCGCCGAATCCTATGCCGCCGCAGGCGTGACCGAGATCGTGGCCCTGCGCGGCGATGCGCCGAAAGGTGCCACCCGCTTCACCCCGCATCCCGAAGGTTTTGCCTCGTCGGTCGAACTGGTCGAGGCGCTGGCAAGGACCGGCAAGTTCAAGCTGCGCGTCGGCGCCTATCCCGAACCGCACCCCGACAGCGCCGATACCGCCGCCGATGTCGAATGGCTGAAGCGCAAGATTGATGCCGGGGCCACCAGCGCCATCACCCAGTTCTTCTTTGAACCCGAGACGTTCTTCCGCTTCCGCGATGCCTGCGTCAGGGCGGGGATCAACGCCCCGGTCATCCCCGGCATCCTGCCGATCATCAGCTGGGACGGGGCAAGGAAATTCGCCCTGCGTTGCGGTGGATCGGTGCCGAAGAAACTGGATGACGCCTTCACCCGTGCCATCGCCGATGGCCGCGAAGAGCTTTATGCCCTGGCCCAATGCACCCAGCTTTGCGACCGGCTGATCGAAGGCGGTGTCGAAGACCTGCATTTCTACACGCTCAACCGCCCCGACATGACCCGCGAAGTGGTGCGGGCCCTGGGCATCCAGCAGCCTGTGGCGCTGGAGAAGGTGGCCTGAACAACTCAGGCTGCGGTTCATCCTGTCTCCCTGAACGGCCCTTCTGCACCCGCAGGGGGCCGTCTTTTTCCGTCCCGCCCGCCGACCCGCCCTTGTCCCGCTGGCCCGATCGGCTAAGGTCTGGCCAGTGCCGCAAGGAAAGCGCCGACCATGCCCCAGATCCTGTTGTTGAACGGCCCCAACCTGAACCTTCTGGGCCTGCGCCAGCCCGAGATTTACGGGCGCGAGACGCTGGCCGATGTGGTGAAATCCTGCACGGCGCTGGGGCGCGATCTGGGGTTGGAGGTGGTGGCCAAGCAGTCCAACCACGAAGGCGCGCTGGTCGATTACATCCATGCCGCGCGCGACGGCATGGACGGGATCATCCTGAATCCCGGTGCCTATTCGCATACTTCCATCGCCATTCTGGATGCGCTGAACGCCTATGACGGTCCGGTGCTGGAAGTGCATATTTCGAACATCCACAAGCGCGAATCCTTCCGGCACCACTCCTATGTCTCGACACGGGCCGAAGGCGTGATCGCCGGTTTCGGCACCGAAGGATATCTTCTGGCGCTGCGGCGCATGGCAACCCTGGTGACGAAATGACCTTGCCGATCAATACGTTCAAACGTGCCCTGAAAGCCGGGCAACAGCAGGTCGGGATCTGGAACACCATTCCCGGCCCGGTCGTGACCGAACTTCTGGCGGGCGCGGGGTTTGACTGGATCGTTCTGGATACCGAACATTCGCTGACTGACATTCCCGATCTGATGGGCATGTTGCAGGCTGTCGCCCCCTATGCGGTGGCCCCTGTGGTGCGCCCGCAGGCCAATGACACGGTGCTGATCAAGCGGGTTCTGGACATCGGCGCGCAGACGCTGCTTTTGCCCTATGTCCAGACGAAGGCCGAGGCCGAGGCCGCCGTTCGCGCCATGCGCTATGCGCCGCGCGGTCTGCGCGGGGTGTCGGGCATGACCCGCGCCAGCCGGTTCGGGGCGGTCAAGGACTACGTCCAGCGGGCCGAGGAAGAGCTGTGCCTGATCGTGCAGGTCGAAACCGGCGAGGCGGTGGACCGGATCGAGGAGATCGCGCTGGTCGACGGCGTGGATGCGGTGTTCATCGGCCCCTCCGACCTTGCGGCCAGCCTGGGCCATCCCGGCAATGCGGGGCATCCTGAAGTGGTGGCCAAGGTCGAAGAGGCGATCCTGCGGCTGAAGGCGGTGGGCGTTCCGTCGGGAATTCTGACGCTGGATCAGGCTTTTGCCAGACGGTGCATGGAACTGGGCACCAGCTTTACCGCCGTCGGCGTGGACATGGCGCTGCTGCGCAATGCCGCCTCCGGCCTTGCGCGCGGCTTTGGCCGGGGCGATGGCTGACACCCGTTTCCGGCGGCATCCGGCAACGCGGATGTTCGGGCCGGACGGGGATGAGGCCCCGGAAGCCCCGCCCGCCCGCGTGATCGCGGCCGATCCGCCGGTTGCGGCGCTGTCTGCGGCGCTGGCGCAGGGATCGGGCTTTCGCATCGGTCTGCCGGTTGCCGCCCCGCCGGGGCGGGAGGGGTTCGAAACGCTGACCTCGGGTTCGACCGGCACGCCGCGGCGGATCGCCCGGTCGGTGGCCAGCTGGACTACATCCTTCGCGGTCAATGCCCGGCTCTTCGGCATCGGTCCGGGCAGCCGTGTCGCCGTGCTGGGGTCGCTGGTGCATTCGCTTTCGCTTTACGGGGCGCTGGAGGGGGCCTGTCTCGGGGCCGAGGTGCATCTGCTGGCCGGTCTGCGGCCGGACCGGCAGGCGGCAGCCCTGGCCGCCCGCCGGATCGAAATCCTTTATGCCACCCCGGCGCAATTGCGCGCGCTGGCGGGGCCGATGCCCGATCTGCGGCTGGTGCTGGTCGGCGGCTCGAAGCTGGATACCGCCCTGCGGGCGCAGGTGGCGGCGCGGGCCCCGCAGGCGGATCTGCGCGAATTCTACGGCGCGGCCGAGGCGTCGTTCATCACGCTTGCGGATCACCAGACACCCGCCGCTTCGGTCGGGCGGCCCTATCCGGGGGTGGAGATCGACATAAGGCAGGGTGAAGTCTGGGTGAAAAGCCCCTATCTTTTCAATGGCTACGCTTCGGACCCCGGATCGTCGCGCAGGCAGGACGGCTGGCTGACGGTCGGAGAGATGGGTCGGATCGAGGGCGGCTTTCTGTATCTTTCGGGGCGCAAGGGGCGGATGGTGACGGTGGCCGACCAGAACGTCTTTCCCGAAGAGATCGAGGCGCTGATGGAAAGCCTGCCGGGTGTCGCGCGCGCGGCGGTTCTGGCCGTGCCCGACGGGGCGCGCGGCCATGTGCTGCACGCGGTGGCGATGGGCGATCCGGCGCAGGAGGCAGCTGTCATGGCCGCCTTGCGCGCCGCGTTGGGGCCGATGAAATCCCCGCGGTCGATCCGCTGGCGGCAGGACTGGCCCGTGACCGCCGCAGGCAAGACCGATTTCGCCGCGCTGGAGCGGCAGGGATGACCGCGCGGATCATCGCCGCGCGGCGGACGGCGGTGGTGCCGCAGGGCGGGGCCTTCTCGCGGCTGCGGATCGAGGATCTGGCCGCTCCGGTGGTGCAGGCGGTGCTGGCGGATGCCGGGATTGCGGCCGATCAGGTGGATGAGCTGATCTGCGCCAATGCGCTGGGGGCGGGCGGGAATCCGGCGCGCCGGGTGGCGCTGGCCGCGGGCCTGCCGGAGCGGGTGGCGGGGCTGAGCATCGACCGGCAATGCGCCGGGGGGCTGGATGCGATCGCGCTGGCGGCGGCACTGGTGGCCAGCGGGCAGGCAAGGATGGTGATCGCGGGGGGGGTGGAAAGCCATTCGCTGCGCCCCCTGCGCGCGATGCCGGACCCGGAGGGCGGCCCGGCGCGGCCCTATGAGCAGGCTCCGTTCACCCCATGGCCGGATCGTGACCCGGATATGGCCCAGGCGGCGGCGGCTCTGGGCGCGCGTCTGGGGATCGGCCGCGAGGAGGCCGATCTTTATGCCGTCGAAAGCCACCGCCGGGCAGGGGGCGCCGATTTCCGCCCGGAAATCGTGCCCCTTGCCGACGTTGGGCGCGACAGCTTCACCCGCAGGCTGACGATGGCGGTGGCGGGCCGGGCCAAGGTCATTTCAGGCCCGGTCACGGCGGCGAATACCGCCGTGGCCGCCGATGCGGCCGGATTCGTCCTGGTGGTCGGCCCGCAGGTCGCCGCAGGGCGGGGCTTGCGGATCGCCGCCTCGGCCACCCTGGGCGCGGACCCCGTCGAGCCGGGTCTTGCCCCGGTTCCAGCCATTGCGGCGTCCATGGGCCGGGCGGGTTTGCGGCCCGGCGATCTGGCGCAGGCCGAAGTGATGGAAGCCTATGCCGTGCAGGCCATTGCCTGCATCCGGGGCGCGGGGCTGGACCCGGCGGTCGTCAACCCGAAGGGCGGGGCGCTGGCGCGGGGGCATCCGATCGGGGCCTCGGGCGCGATCCTGGCCGTGCGGTTGTTCCATGACCTGCGGGCGGGTCGGGGGCTGGCCGCCATCGCCTCGGCCGGGGGGATTGGCGCTGCGATGGTGCTGGCGGCGGACTGAGCGCCCTTCCTGCGCCTTTGGCGTGTTCTCGCGGGCGTGAAGAGCAGCGGAAGGCAAGCGATGAGCGCGGTCTCAGGCCCGCGACAGAAGCGAGCCGGGCCGCATCCGGGCGATGCCCTGGGTGACAAAGCCCGCCAGCACCGCCTTCAGCACGTCGCCGGGCAGGAAGGCCATGCCCAGCATCGCGGCTTCGGGCAGGGACTTGCCCAGCATGATCGCCAGCCCGGCGATACCAAAGACATACAGCACCGCAATGCCGCCGATGACCGAGGCCGCCCCCGCCGCCAGCCCGACGGGCAGGGTCGTGCGCTCCATGATCCAGCCGGCGACAAAGGCGGCGATGGGAAAACCCACCAGATAGCCAACCGACGGCCCTGCGAAGACGCCGATCCCGCCGCGGCCGCCCGACAGAAGCGGCAGCCCCGCCGCCACCAGCGCCAGGAACAGCAGCACCGCCAGCGCGCCGCGCCGGGCCCCAAGAACGGTGCCACACAGCATGATGCCCAGCGATTGCGCGGTGATCGGCACCCCGGCGGCCAAGGTGATCTGCGGCACGAGACCCAGAACCGCGATCAGAGCGGCAAACAGGGCGATGTGGGTCAGGTTGCGTTCCATGCGGTTCTCCTTTGCCGTGACTTAGTCGGTTCCGCCGCGGGCACGCAAGGCCTCGGCGGCCTGATCGGCATTGTCGAGTGCTGCAAGCGTGGCAGGCACCACCAGCCGCCAGCCGGGGCGGCGCGAGCTGCGGGCGCGCCAGCCTTCGGCCAGCAGGGCGATACGCTCGCCCATCGTCGGGATGAAGCGGATCACCAGCGCGAAGGCCAGTGCCAGGCGGCGCGGCGGCAGCAGGGGCGACAGCGGGCGGGCGAGGGTTTCAAACACCGCCAGCATGTCCGAAAGCCGGGTCGTCATGGTGACAAGGTTCGCCGCCGCCACCGCTGCGCCCATCCGCAACAGGATCACCGCCCCGCCCGCCACATCCTGTGTCCAGAGATGCCAGAGCGCCACCACCAGCACGAAGGGCCAGAGCGGGCGCAGCATCCGCAGGCCATGCAGGGCGAACCGGCGGCCCCAGCACAGATGCAGCGCAGCCACCAGCACCGCCGCGACGGCAAGCGGCAGGGCAGAGGCCAGCCGGAACAGCACCAGCGTGAACAGCGCCAGCGCCGCCAGCTTCAGCCCGGCGGGCAGGCGGTGCAGCGGGGTTTCAACCGGCGAGGTCAGCGTCAGCATCGGCAGCCCCCATCCGGGCCATTTCGGCGGTGAAGGCGGGCAGAACTTCGGCGGGCGGGCCATCGGCGCGCAGGCGACCGGCCTCCAGCCAAATCACCCGGTCGGCCCCCGCCACGGCGGCGGTATCATGCGAAATGGTGATCAGCCGCTGCGGCAGGGCAGCAAGACGGCGCTGGACGCGGACGATGCTGGGCAGGTCCAGCCCGGCGAAGGGTTCGTCCAGCAGGATCGTTGCGGGGGCCATCATCAGCACCGCCTGAAGGCACAGCCAATGCTTCTGCCCGCCCGACAGGGTCGAGACCGCCGCCCCCGCCCAATGGGCGCGGCCCTCGGCGGCCAGCGCGGCGCGGGCTGCCTTCAGGGCTTGGGCCTGCGGCATGCCCTGCTGGCGCAGGCCGAAGGCCAGCTCTTCCTCGACCGTTGGGAACAGGATCTGGTGTTCGGGGTTCTGGAACAGGATGCCGATGCGGGCCAGCGCCGCCTTGCGGTCGGTGAAGGGGTCGCTACCGTCCACCCGCACCGTGCCTGCCGAAGGCGCGATCAGCCCGGCGATCAGCCGCAGAAACGTGGTCTTGCCGCTGCCGTTGCGGCCGATGATGCCGATGCGGGATTCGGTCAGGTGCAAGGACAGGCCGGAAAGGATGGTCTTTCCGCCCGTGGCATAGCCCGCATCCTGCAGCGTGATCCCGGTCATGACCTCTCCGTCTCTGGCCGGGGTGATAGCCGCGCCGGGCCGGGGGCTGCAATGCGAAAAGGGCAGGCGGAGGCCTGCCCTTTGCAATGGCTCGTGTGACGGATCAGCAGTCGGCGATGAAGCGGTTGCCGTTCACGTCACGATAATAGCATTTGCCGGGCTGGTTGGTGCGGCCCAGATAGGTGCCCGCGATGGCCCCCACGGCCGCCCCGGTCAGGGCCCCTTGCACCTTGTCGCCGTCGCCCGACACGGCGGCACCTACGGCCGCCCCGGTCAGCGCACCGACGGCGGTGTTCTGTTCCGGCGTCGCCACGCAGGCTGCAAGGCCCAGGGACGACAGGGAAAGGATAAGGATGCGCAGTTTCATGGTGGTTCCCCAGATGCTGTTCTTGACCGGGAGAGAACGCACAAGGGCACAGAGGGTTCCCGCGGCAGGCCGGGCCTGCCGCGGGTCGGCGGAAATCAGCCTGCCCGTGCGGCGGCGACCGAAGCCTCAAGGATCCCCAGCGCTTCGGTGAAATGCGCCTCGGGGATGGTGATCGGCGCCAGGAAGCGCACCACGTTGCCATAGACGCCGCAGGTCAGCAGGATCAGCCCGCGCTTCTGCGCCTCCAGCCGGACGCGGTTGGTAAAGGCGGCATCCGGCTCCTTGGTGGACGGATTGGCGAATTCGGCGGCGACCATGAAACCGGGGCCGCGGATGTCGACGATCTCGGGCGTGGTCGAGCGGATTTCCTCCAGCTTCTGCTTCAGCCGGCTGCCCAGTTCATTGGCGCGGGCGCAAAGGTCCTCTTCCTCGATCACGTCCAGCACCGCATTGGCGGCCGCAATGCCCAGAGGGTTGCCGGCATAGGTGCCGCCCAGACCACCGGGATTGGCGGCATCCATCAGATCGGCGCGGCCGGTGACGGCGGCCAGCGGCAGGCCGCCGGCAAGGCCCTTGGCCATGGTGGTCAGGTCGGCGGCGACGCCATGCGCCTCCATGGCGAACAGATGCCCGGTGCGGGCAAAGCCGGTCTGCACCTCGTCGGCGATCATCACGATGCCATGCTTGTCGCACAAGCTTCGGATGGCCTTGACCAGATCGGTCGGCGCGGGGTTGAAGCCGCCTTCGCCCTGCACGGGTTCAAAGATGATCGCGGCGACGCGGGCAGGGTCCAAATCGGCCTTGAACAGCTTTTCGATGCCCGCCATCGCGTCCTTGGTCGAAATCCCCTGCGGGCCCATCGGGAAGGGGACGTGGAACACGCCCGGCATCATGCTGCCAAAGCCCTTCTTGTAGGGTTCCACCTTGCCGGTCAGCGCCATGCCCATGAAGGTGCGGCCATGGAAGCCGCCGCCAAAGGCGATGACGGCATCACGACCCGTGGCGATGCGGGCGATCTTGATCGCATTCTCGCAGGCCTCGGCCCCGGTGGTGACGAAGATGGTCTTTTTCTTGAAGTCGCCCGGCAGCTTGTCGTTCAGGCGTTCGGCCAGCCGGATATAGGGCTCATAGGGCATAACCTGGTGGCAGGTATGGGTGAACTTGTCCAGCTGCGCGGCCACGGCGGCCATCACCTTGGGATGACGGTGGCCGGTGTTGACCACGGCGATCCCGGCGGCAAAGTCGATATAGCGGTTGCCCTCGATATCCCAGACCTCGGCGTTCAGCGCGCGGTCGGCATAGATCTGGGTCTGCATCCCCACGCCGCGCGAAATGGCATCGTCCCGGCGCTTGGCGACATCTGCGTTCTTCATGGCATACTCCCTGCGGGGCGGGCCTGCCCCGGAAACTGGCGCTATTTGATCAAGTTTTCACCCGTCTATCAATCGGGGGGATAGGGCCAGATCGGGGTGCTGGATCGGGCCAGCGGGCAGGTCAGAGGTCGGGGCGGGCGGCAGGGGGGCCCGAAGGATTTCATGTAAAAGGAATTCAGTTCGTTGATTCAGGTTTCGTTAACCTTCCGTGGTCCATGCTGCGACTCGCGGATGAGGCGAGGCCGGGAATGGCGGACGGACAACTTTCGAACCCCACACACCCCACACCACCCCGAACGGAGGCCGAATGCCTGGACTGGCTGCGCCTCATCCGCTCCCGCCGCGTTGGTGCGGTGACGTTCCACCGGCTGCTGGCCGAACATGGCAGCGCGGCAGCGGCGCTTCGGGCCCTGCCGGACGTGGCACAGGCGGCGGGCGTCAGGGACTATGCCGTCTGCCCGGCCGAGGTTGCGCGTGCCGAGATGGCCGAGGCAAGGGTGGCGGCCGCGGTGCCGCTGTTCCATGGTGCGCCGGATTATCCGCAATCGCTGCTGGATCTGCCGGATGCGCCGCCGATCCTCTGGGCGCAGGGGGATCTGGCGCTGCTGTCGCGGCCCATGGTGGCGATGGTAGGCGCGCGCAATGCCTCGTCCCTGGGCCTGCGGATGGCGCGGCGGCTGGCCGAAGGGCTGGGGCAGGCGGGGTTCACCGTGGTGTCCGGTCTTGCCCGCGGCATCGACAAGGCCGCGCATGAGGCGGCCCTGCCCACCGGCACGGTGGCGGTGCAGGCAGGCGGGGTGGATGTGATCTACCCCGAGGAAAACGCGGCGCTGGCAGAAGACATCCGCAGCCGCGGCCTGAGGCTGTCGGAACAGCCGATGGGGCTGACACCACAGACGCGGCATTTCCCGCTGCGCAACCGGCTGATCGCGGGCCTGTCGCGCGCCGTGATCGTGGTCGAGGCGGCGGCGCGGTCGGGCAGCCTGATCACCGCCCGCAATGCCGCCGATCAGGGCCGTGATGTGATGGCCGTGCCCGGCCATCCCTTCGACGCCCGTGCCTCGGGCTGCAACATGCTCTTGCGCGACGGGGCCCTGCTGGTGCGTGGCCCCGCCGATGTGCTTGAGGCGCTGGGCAGCCCCGCCCCCCGGATCGAGGCGGTTGCCGATGCCGCACTGGCGGAGGAACCGCCGCTGCCCGGCCCGATTCCGGCTCCCCGCCCGCTGACGGAAACGGCGGAACTGCATTCCCGCATCCTGGCCCGCCTTGGCCCCAGCCCGCTGGCCGAAGACCAGTTGATCCGCGATCTGGCCATGCCGCCCGCCCATCTGGCGCAGGCCCTGTTGACGCTGGAACTGGAAGGCCAGGTCCTGCGTCAGCCGGGTGGTCTTCTCAGCCGCGGCTGACCCCTGCGACGTCATGAAAACCTGGGGTCGGGACGGCCGCGGTTGACAACCCCCCGCTTTGGAACACATCTAGCAGCGCCTGACCGCCGTTGGTTCAAAGGGGATTCCATGCCTGTCGTCGTTGTCGAATCCCCGGCCAAGGCCAAGACAATCAACAAATATCTTGGTCCCGACTTTACGGTTCTGGCCTCTTACGGCCATGTCCGCGACCTGCCACCCAAGGATGGATCCGTCGATCCCGAGCATGAGTTCGGGATGAAATGGGAAGTGGCCAGCGACAGCAGGAAGCACGTCAAGGCCATCGCCGAGGCGCTGAAATCCGACGATACGCTGATCCTTGCGACCGACCCTGATCGTGAGGGCGAGGCGATCAGCTGGCATCTGAAAGAGGCGCTGGCAAGCAGCCTGAAAAAGGGCAAGACAGTTGCCCGCGTCACCTTCAACGCCATCACCAAGGATGCGGTGACGAAGGCGATGAAGGAACCGCGCGACATCGACACGCCCCTGGTCGAGGCCTATCTCGCCCGTCGCGCGCTGGATTACCTTGTGGGTTTCACCCTGTCGCCGGTGCTGTGGCGCAAGCTGCCGGGGGCGAAATCCGCCGGCCGGGTGCAATCGGTCTGCCTGCGCCTGATCGTCGAGCGCGAGATGGAGATCGAGGCTTTCAAGGCGCAGGAATACTGGACGGTGAAGGCCGTGCTGCGCACCCCGCGCGGCCAGGAATTCGAAGCCGGGCTTGTCACCCTTGGCGGCAAGAAACTGCAAAAATTCGACATTCCGACCGCGACAGCAGCCGAATTGGCCGTGCATGCCGTCACTTCCCGAACATTCACCGTCTCGGGCGTGGAATCGAAGCCCGCCACCCGCAACCCCTGGCCGCCGTTCATGACCTCGACCCTGCAACAGGAGGCCAGCCGCAAATACGGCATGGGGGCCAAGCAATGCATGAACGCCGCGCAGCGCCTGTATGAGGCGGGCCACATCACCTATATGCGGACCGACGGCATCGACATGGCCCCCGAGGCGGTGATGGCCGCACGGGCCGAGATCACCCGCCGCTTCGGGGCCGCCTATGTCCCCGACAGCCCGAGGATGTACAAGAACAAGGCCAAGAACGCCCAGGAAGCGCATGAATGCATCCGGCCCACCGACATGGGACTGGGCCCGGAAAAGATCCGGGTCGAGGAGGATCAGCGCAAGCTTTATGACCTGATCTGGAAACGCACCCTTGCCAGCCAGATGGCCGCCGCGCGTATGGAACGCACGACCGTGGACGTGACCAGCCCCGACGGCCAGGTCGGCCTGCGCGCCAATGGCCAGGTGGTGCTGTTCGACGGCTATCTGAAGATCTACGATCAGGGCCGCGACGACCGTCAGGACGGCGACGAGGAAGACGAAGGCCGCCTGCCGCAGATCATGCAGGGCGAAGCGGCCGAAAAGGGCGCGGTGACGCCCGAGCAGCACTTCACCCAGGCCCCCCCCCGCTATACCGAGGCGACGCTGGTCAAACGGATGGAGGAACTGGGGATCGGGCGGCCCTCGACCTATGCCAGCGTCCTGTCGACGATCGTCGACCGGGAATATGTGCGGAAAGACAAGAACCGCCTGTTCCCCGAGGACAAGGGCCGGCTGGTCACGGCGTTCCTGGCCAATTTCTTCCGCAAATACGTGGAATACGATTTTACCGCCGATCTTGAGACCGAACTGGATGATGTCTCTGCCGGGGAACGCGATTACAAGGATGTTCTGGCCCGGTTCTGGCGCGATTTCAGCGCCGCCGTGGCCGAAACCGCCGATCTGCGCATCGGCGAGGTGCTGACGAAGATCGACGATTTCCTCAGCCCTCATCTCTATCCGCCCCGCGCCGATGGCGGCGATCCGCGCGCCTGCCCGACCTGCGGCAGCGGGCGGTTGCACCTGAAGACGGCACGGTCGGGCAGCGCCTTCATCGGCTGCGGCAATTATCCAGAATGCCGCTACACACGGCCGCTGGCGGGAGATGCCGAAAGCGTGGCTTCGGATGGCCGCATCCTGGGGCTGGATGACAATGGAGTGGAGATCAGCCTGCGGGTCGGCCGCTTTGGCCCCTATGTCCAACGCGGCGAGGCCAGCGAGGCGCAGCCGAAGCCCGACCGCGCCAGCCTGCCGAAAGGCTGGTCGCCCGACAGCCTGACATTGGACCGCGCGCTGTCGCTTCTGTCGCTGCCGCGCCCGATCGGCCCGCACCCCGACGATGGTGCCCCGGTCGAGGCGGGGATCGGCCGCTTCGGACCTTACGTCAAGCATGGCAGCGTCTACGCCAATATCCCGGATGTCGAAGAGGTGTTCACCATCGGCATGAACCGTGCGGTCGAGGTGCTGGCGCAAAAGCGCAGCCGCGGGGCAGGCCGCGCGGCGGCGGCAGAGCCTTTGCGCGTCCTTGGCGATCACCCAGATGGCGGCGTGGTGCAGGTGATGCCCGGCAAATACGGACCTTACGTCAAATGGGAAAAGGTGAATGCCACGCTTCCCAAGGACCTGACGCCCGAAGCCGTGACGCTGGAAGAGGCGCTGGCGCTGATTGCGGAAAAGGCGGCCAAGGGCGGCAAGAAACCGGCCGGCAAAGCCGCGACCAAGACTGCGGCGGCCGCCAAGGCCCCGGCAAAGAAAGCCCCGGCAAAAAAGGCCGCCCCCAAGCAGGCGGCTGCGAAACCGGCAAGGAAGACCACGAAAACCGCCTGATCTTTCCCTTCTGCAAATATCCTCGGGGGTGCGGGGGCAGACGGCCCCCGCGTCCTGCCGCAGGATCAGCCGCGCGGGTTCAAGAGTTTGCCCAGCACATCCGCCGACCGGATGCTGCCGATCCGGCGGCCTTCATCGGTAACGCCCAGCACCTCGGCCCCGCCGCGCAGCTGTTCCATCACCAGCTTGACCGGGGTTTCGGCCGCGACCTCCGGCCCATCGCCCGCCGTTCCGGCCACCATCACATCCCGCGCGGTCAGCACCCCAAGCGGGTTCATATGGGCGACGAAATCGGCCACATAGTCGCTGACCGGATTGGCGATGATCTCGCGGGCGGTGCCGCATTGCACGATGCGGCCGCCCTCCATCAGGGCGATGCGGTTGCCGATCTTGAACGCCTCGTCAAGGTCATGACTGACGAAGATGATCGTGCGCTTCAACCGCGCCTGCAGTTCCAGCAATTCATCCTGCAACTTGGCCCGGATCAGCGGGTCCAGCGCCGAGAACGGTTCGTCCATCAGAAGGATCGGCGCTTCGGTCACGAAGGCGCGGGCCAGACCGACGCGCTGCTGCATGCCGCCTGACAACTCGCCCACCTTGCGGTCGGCCCATTGCGACAGGTTCACCAGCGCCAGTTGCGCATCGACGCGGGGGGTGCGTTCGGCCGGGGGAAGCCCTGCCAGTTCCAGCCCCAGGCCGACGTTTTCCCGCACCGTGCGCCAGGGCAGCAGGCCGAACTGCTGGAAGACCATGGCGATCCGGTTGGCGCGCAGCCGCCGCAGGGTTGCCGGATCGGCATGGGTGACGGATACCATGCGGTCGCCGTCCAGCACCCGCACCTCGCCCCGCACCACCGGGTTCAGCGCATTCACCCCGCGCAGCAGGGTAGATTTGCCAGAGCCGGAGAGGCCCATCAGCACCAGAATTTCGCCCTCGGCCACCGAAAGCGTGCAATCATGCACGCCCAGCACCTGCCCCGTGGCCTGCTGAACCTCGGTCCGGCTGCGGCCCTCGTCCATCATCGGCAGGGCAAGGCCGGGGGCATCGCCGAAGACGATCGAAACCTTGTCGAATTCGACGGCATTGGTCATTTGCGGCTTACCCTCAGCATGCGGTCAAGCATGATCGCGACGACCACGATCACCATGCCGGATTCGAACCCCAGCGCCGAATTGTTCTGCCCCAGCGCCCGCACCACCGGAATGCCCAACCCATTCGCCCCCACCATCGCCGCGATCACCACCATCGACAGCGACAGCATGATGGTCTGGTTCAGCCCGGCCATGATCTGCGGCAGGGCATAGGGCAGTTCCACCTTCCACAGCTTTTGCTGCGGCGTGGCCCCGAAGGCGGTTGCCGCCTCGATCAGCGATTGCGGCGTGGCCGAGATGCCCAGGTATGTCAGTCGGATCGGGGCGGGCACGACAAAGATCACCGTGGCCAGAAGCCCCGGCACCATGCCAAGGCCGAAGAACACCACTGCCGGGATCAGATAGACAAAGGTCGGCAGGGTCTGCATCAGGTCCAGCACCGGCGACATGGCGGCATAAAGCCGGGGCCGGTGCGCGGCGGCGATGCCGATGGGCACGCCGATCGCCATGCACAGCAGGCAGGAATAGAACAGCAGCACAAGGCTTTCGGTTGTCGCCTTCCAGTAGCCCTGGTTCAGGATGAACAGAAAGCCCAGCAGGACCAGCAGGCAGATCTTCCACGACCGTTGCAGATACCAGGTCAGCGCCACGAACAGCGCGATCAAGATCAGGGGATGCGGCCATTGGATCAGGCTCAGCGTGGCGTCGATCAGCCAGCCGAAGGCATCGCTGATGCCGTCGAACAGCGGGCGCGCGTTGGCCTTCAGCCAGTCGACGATCTGCTTTGCCGCCCAGCCGACCGGAATCTTTTCGAACAGCCACGGAAATGTGGATTGCAACCAGTCCAAACCTGTCCCCCCGTCATGTGCAGGCCGGGATGGTGTTCATCCCGCAAACGACCCGGCCTTCTTGACGTGCCGGGCCCGTGCCAGGACGGGCCGGGGGTTTCCCCAGCCCCCTGATGCCGTGCAGCGGTTTATTGCAGCGCTGCGGCCACCGCGGCCTTGGCGTCGCCGCCATCCTTGGTGGTCACGCCGTCCAGCCAGGGCTCCCACGCGGCCGGATTGGCGGCAAGCCAGGCTTTTGCCGCCGCGCGCGGATCGGTGCCGTCATTCAGGATCGCGCCCATGATCTCATTCTCCATCGGCAGCGAGAAGACCAGGTTTTCCAGTAGCTTGCCCTGGTTCGGGCATTCCGCGACATAGCCCTTGCGGGTGTTGGTCGCCACGATGGCGCCGCCGAAATCGGGGCCGAAGACATCATCGCCGCCGGCCAGATAGGTCAGCTTGAAATTGGCGTTCATCGGATGCGGTTCCCAGCCAAGGAAAACGATGGGCTGGCTGGCCCCGCTCTTGCGGTCCACTTCGGCCAGCATGCCCTGTTCGCTGCTTTCCACCAGCTCGAACCCGCCCAGGCCGAACTGATCGGCACCGATCATGTCCAGGATCAGGCGGTTGCCGTCATTCCCGGCCTCGATGCCATAGATCTTGCCTTCCAGCGCGTCCTTGTGGTCCTTGATGTTGCCGAAATCCGAAATTCCCAGCGCCGCCCCGGCCTCGTTGGTGGCCAGCGTGTATTTCGCGCCTTCCAGATTGGTGCGCACGGTGTCGACGGTGCCCGCCTCGCGGTAACTGGCGATGTCGCCTTCCATCGTGGGCATCCAGTTGCCCAGGAACACGTCGATATCGCCTTCGGCCAGGCCCGCATAGGTGACGGGCACCGACAGGATATTGGTTTCGGTCTCATATCCCAGCGCTTCCAGCACCAGCGTGGTGGCGGCGGTGGTGGCGGTGATGTCGGTCCAGCCGACATCCGAGAAGATGATCTTGTCGCAGCCTTCGGCAAAGGCCGAACCAGCCAGCGCAAAGGTGACGGCGGTGGTCAGAAGGGTGGAACGGATGGTCATGGAACTCCCCGCGGTTTTTGTTGATTGACGAGTCAATAAACTTCGTGCTTCGTCGGTTTGGCAAGAGATTTGTTGGGCCGAGGATATGCCGAAGCTTGGGATGGAGCCTATCCGCAAGGAAGCGCTGGTGAAAGCCACGATCGTCGAGATCGGGCGCACCGGGTCTCTGGACGTGACGGTCAGCCAGATCGCCAGGCGGGCCGGGATGTCTCCGGCGCTGGCGCATCACTATTTCGGCTCCAAGGAAGAGATGTTCCTGGCCGCCATGCGCCATGTGCTGACGCTGTACGGGGCCGAGGTGCGCGGCGCGCTGGCCGCCGCCGAAGGGCCGGAGGGGCGGATCCGGGCGATTCTGCGGGCCAGTTTCAGCCCCGGCAACTTTCGCCGCGAGGCGGTGGGGGCCTGGCTGAACTTCTGGGTTCTGGCGCAGACGGTGCCCGAGGCGAAACGGCTGCTGGCGATCTATCAGGGGCGGCTGCGGTCCAACCTGGTCTCGGCGCTGCGACCCTTGGCCGGGGGGCATGCGCCCGATGTCGCTGATGGGCTGGGCGCGCTGATCGACGGGCTTTACCTGCGCGAGGTGCTGAAGACCGGCGCGCCGGATGGGGCTTCGGCCGCCGCTATGGCGCTGGCCTATCTGGATGCGGCGCTGAAGGACCGCGCATGAGTTTTTTGCCCGATGCCGCCGAACTGGCCGCGGCCCATGCGGCCACCCGCGCCATAGCGCGTGAAACGCCGCTTTTGGACAGTGAACGGCTGACCCGCGCGACCGGGGCCGCCCGGCTGTGGGTCAAGGCCGAAAGCCTGCAACGGGCCGGGTCGTTCAAGCTGCGGGGGGCCTGGTGGCGGCTGTGCGGCTTGACCGATGCCGAGAAACGGCGCGGCGTCGTGGCCTTTTCCTCGGGCAATTTCGCGCAAGGGCTGGCGCTGGCCGGGCGTGAGATGGGCGTGCCCGTCACCATCGTGATGCCTGTGGATGCGCCCACGATGAAGCGGCAGGCCACCGAAGGATTCGGCGCAAGGGTGGTTCTGTCGCATCACGGAATGCGTCCGCGCGAAGAGGTGGCGTCCGAACTGGCACGGAAAATGGCGCAGGAGCAGGGACTGACGCTGCTGCACCCTTTCGACGATCCGCGCGTGGTGGCGGGGCAGGGCGGGGCCGCGCTGGAGGCGATGGCGCAGATGGGCGCGGCACCGGATGTCGCGGTGTCGCCGGTTGGTGGCGGCGGGCTGATGGGCGGCACGGCGCTGGCGGTGCGCGCGGCCAATCCGCAGGCGGCGATCTGGGCGGCCGAACCTGTGGGCTATGACGGCATGGGCCGGTCGCTGATGGCGGGACATCGGGTCAAGGCCAGCGGCGGGGCAACCATCTGCGATGCGCTTCAGGCCACGATGCCGGGCGAGGCTCCTTTCGCAGCCTGTCAGGCGGCGGGGGTGCGGGGTTTGGCCGTGACCGATGCCGAGGTGTCCCATGCGATGCGCGTGGCCTTCGAGGAACTGAAACTGGTGCTGGAGCCTTCGGGGGCCGTTGGCCTTGCCGCCGTTCTGGCGGGCCGGGTGCCCGTTCAGGGCAAGTGTGTTCTGGTGATGGCAAGCGGGGGCAACATCCCCTTTGCCCGGTTTGCGGAGATTGTGCAGGACGCAAGGGGATTGCGGGAATGAACGCCGATTATGTGATCGTTGGGGCAGGATCGGCGGGCTGCGCCATCACCTATCGTCTGGCCGAGGCCGGGCGGCGGGTGATCGTGATCGAACACGGCGGATCGGATGCCGGGCCGTTCATCCAGATGCCGGGTGCGCTCAGCTATCCGATGAACATGGGGATCTACGACTGGGGCTTTCAGTCGGAACCCGAACCCCACCTTGGCGGCCGCCGCCTTGCCACCCCGCGCGGCAAGGTGATCGGCGGGTCGTCCAGCATCAACGGCATGGTCTATGTGCGCGGCCATGCCCGCGACTATGACACCTGGGCCGAGATGGGGGCGGATGGCTGGCGCTATGCCGATGTGCTGCCCTATTTCAAGCGGATGGAGCATTCGCACGGCGGGCAGGGGCCTGAGTGGCGCGGAACGGACGGCCCCCTGCACATCACCCGCGGCCCCCGGTCGAACCCGCTGTTCGATGCCTTCATCGAAAGCGGGCGGCAGGCGGGGTATCCGGTGACGGCGGATTACAACGGCCAGAAGCAGGAAGGCTTTGGCCCGATGGAGGCGACGATCTGGAAGGGCCGCCGCTGGTCTGCCGCCAATGCCTATCTGAAACCGGCGATGGCGGGCGGCAATGTCCATGTGACCCGCGGTTTCGCCCGCCGCGTGGTGATCGAGGGCAAGCGTGCCGTCGGGGTCGAGGTCGATACCGGCGCAGGCCGCAAGGTGATCCGGGCCGCGCGCGAGGTGATCCTTGCCGCCTCGTCGATCAACTCGCCCAAGCTGTTGAT
The DNA here is from genome assembly GCA_036745335.1 of Paracoccaceae bacterium. Taxonomy (GTDB): domain Bacteria; phylum Pseudomonadota; class Alphaproteobacteria; order Rhodobacterales; family Rhodobacteraceae; genus Pseudogemmobacter. The sequence goes on along the minus strand of DAIOGH010000008.1, from coordinate 106,413 downwards.
GCTGTCGGGCATCGGCCCGGCCGCGCATCTGCGCGACCACGGGATCGAGGTGGTGGCCGACCGGCCGGGCGTGGGGGCGAACCTGCAGGATCACCTTGAGATCTATATGCAATTCGCCGCCGCCCAGCCGGTCAGCCTGTACAAATACTGGAACCTGTTCGGCAAGGCCTGGGTCGGCGCGCAATGGTTGCTGACCGGGGGCGGGGTGGGTGCGTCGAACCAGTTCGAAGCCTGCGCCTTCATCCGGTCGAAGGCGGGCGTCGACTATCCCGACATCCAGTATCATTTCCTGCCCATCGCCGTGCGCTATGACGGCAAGGCTGCGGCGGGTGGACATGGCTTTCAGGCCCATGTCGGGCCGATGCGGTCGAAGTCGCGCGGCTCGGTCACGCTGCGGTCGGGCCAACCCGAGGATGCGCCGGTCATCCGCTTCAACTACATGTCCGATCCGTCGGATTGGGAGGATTTCCGCAGCTGCATCCGTCTGACGCGCGAGATTTTCGGTCAGGAGGCGATGAAGCCCTTTGTCAAATCGGAAATCCAGCCGGGGCCGGGACATGAAACCGACGCCCAGCTGGATGATTTCCTGCGCCAGCATGTCGAAAGCGCCTATCACCCCTGCGGCACCTGTCGGATGGGGCGGGCCAGCGATCCGATGGCGGTGGTGGACCCGGAAACCCGCGTGATCGGTGTCGAAGGGTTGCGCGTGGCCGACAGCTCGATCTTCCCGCAGGTGACGAACGGCAACCTGAACGGCCCGACGATCATGTCGGCCGAAAAGGCATCGGACCACATCCTTGGCCGAAAGCCGCTTGCGGCGCTGAACGTGGAACCCTGGATCAACCCGCACTGGCGCACGGCGCAGCGCTGAATTGATCGGCGTCAAAGTCATCTTTCGCGGCACCGCCTAGAATCGGGCGGCAAGAGAAGGAGACTGCAATGTCCAATACCCCTCACACGCTGCAGGAAGAGTTTCCCGGCGAGGCCGAGAAACTGAGCGCGATGAAGGTTGCCAATGCGCATTTCGCCCGGCTGCTGGCCGATTATGACGCGGTGAACGACAAGGTTCATCGGGCCGAAAGCAGACTGGACCTGATTACGGAAGAAGAAGAAGAGGGCCTGCGCCGCCAGCGGTCGCGGCTGAAGGACGACATCGCCCGCGCCCTGCGCGCCTAATCGGCGATTTCATAGGGCAGCAGGCCGCGACGGTCGGGATCGACCTTCAGCCTGCGCTCCAGCGGCGGGACGGATCTTTGATGACAGTCCCGCCGGTCGCAGATGCGACAGGAAATGCCGATCGGCTCGAACCGGCCTTTCAGATCCAGCCCGTCCGAATAGACCAGCTCATGTGCGTGCTGCACCTCGCAGCCCAGCCCGATCGCATAGCGCCGCACCGGGGCCAGAAACGCCCCGGCCGGTTTCGATATGTCCTGCGCAAGGCAGAGATAACGCACGCCATCGGGCGTTTCGGCCAGCTGGCGCAGAAACTTGCCCGGAGTTTCAAAGGCCGAATGCACGTTCCAAAGCGGGCAGGCCCCGCCGAAGCGGGCAAATTGCAGCCGGGTCGCCGAATGGCGCTTGGTGATCGTCCCGGCCTGATCGACACGCACGAAGAAGAACGGAATCCCCTTGGCCCCCGGCCGTTGGAGGGTCGACAGCCGATGCGCCACCTGCTCGACACTGGCGCCGAAAATGTCGGCCAACCGTTCCAGATCATAGCGACAGTCCTTGGCGGCCTGCTGAAAGACGCGATAGGGCAGCAGGGCGGCCCCGGCGAAATAGTTGGCCAATCCGATCTTGGCGATGTCGCGGGCCTCGGGGGTGGAAAAGCGGGCAAGATCCAGCGTCGCCTCGATCAGGTCGTTCTGGGTCAGAAGCGCCACCTGATGCAACAGCTGGAACCGCCGGGTCGCGGCTTGTGCGCGGGCACTGATTTCCAGCCTGCGGGCGGCGTGGTCATAGCGCCTTATGGCAGGATTATCGGAATAGTGCAGGGTTATGCCCTGTCTGCGAAGCAGATCCTCAGCCAGAATTTCGATGTTTTTTCGTGGGTCTGCGGGCGTCGCAAAATGTTCGGCCGCCCGGTCGACAGCATCAATGTAATTGTCGCAATAGTGAAAGAAATCACGCACTTCTTCCCAGGGGCTTGGCTTCAGCGCGGCATCTTCGCGGCCCAAGGCCTCGTCCAGAGAGGCCAGCCGTTCATGCGTCTGGCGATAGGCGCGGTGCAGGTCCAGAAAGGCCCGCGCCAACGCCGGCGCGTTCGATGCCGCCAGCCGCAGATCGGCCAGCGGCGGCGTGCCTGCGGTAAAGACAGGATCCGCCAGGGCCTCGCGCATGTCGCTGACCATGCGTTCGCTTTCGCCCACGGTCAGTTCGGTGACGTCCAGCCCGAATTCCTGTGCCAGCGCCAGCACCACCGCGGCGGACACCGGGCGATGATTGTTCTCCATCTGGTTCAGATAGGGCAGGCTGACGCCCAGCTTGTCGGCAAAGACCTTTTGGGTCAGCGACAGGCGCCCGCGGATCTCGCGCAGCTTGACCCCGGCATAGAGCTTTTGCGCTGGCATGGGCCGGCTCCTCTTTGCAAATCTCCTATTGGTTTTGCAAAAGGCGGGTCAAGCTAAAATACCCCGGACAGTGCGCGTGTGCGCCGGATCACCAGCAGGATTGCCAGAACCGAGGCCACCGAAGACCCCAGCATCAGCAGAACCAGCGGCATCTCGGTCGACTCGGGCCCCAGCAGCCAGCCCGCCAGCGAGGCCAGCGCCGCGCCGCCGCCGATCATCAGCGCCCCGCCAAGGCCAGAGGCCGCCCCCGCCACCTCGGGCCGAACCGACAGGATGCCCGCATTGGCATTGGGCAGCGCGATGCCATTGCCCAGCCCCATGAAGATGGTCAGCCCGAAGAACAGCACCGGCCCGGACAGCCCCGCCGCTGTCAGCAGCGCCAGCACGGCCAGCCCCGCAGTGGTGACGGAACAGCCGATCAGGATCATCCGATTCAGCCCCACCCGCACCGAAAACCGCCCGGCCAGAAAGTTCCCCGCCGCATAGCCCACCGCCGTCAGCGCAAACAGCGCGCCGACCTTGGACGACGACAGATGATAGACTTCGGTTCCGACAAAGGGCGCGCCGCCGAGATAGGCGAAAAAGCAGCCCGAGGAAAACGCAGCGGCCCCGGCATAGCCCCAGAACCGGGGCGAGGTCAGCAGCACGGGATATTCCTTCAGCTGCGCCAGAATCGAGACATCGCGCAGATCGGCGGTTTCGCCCAGATCGGCCCAGACCAGCGCCAGCACGCCCAGCCCCAGCACCAGCAGCAGCGCGAAGTTCGCCTGCCAGCCCACCATGTCATCCAGCCAGCCGCCGATGACGGGGCCGACCATCGGCACCAGGCTCATCCCCATGGTGACATAGCCGATCATGCTGGCGGCTTCCGCATCCGAGGTGATGTCGCGCACGATGGCGCGGCTCAGCACCATCCCGGCGGCGATCACCGCCTGCGCCATGCGGCAGATCAGAAAGACGGTTGCATTGGGGGCCAGCAGCGTGCCCGCGGTCGAGATCAGGAACAGCACAAGCGCCACCAGCAGCACCCGGCGGCGGCCATAGCGGTCGCTCAGCGGGCCGATCACGATCTGAAGCGCCGCCGACAGCGCAAGGTAAAGCGGCACCGACTGCTGCATGACCCCATAGGACACGCCGAACCAGTCGGCCATGCGCGGCAGCGAAGGCAGGAAGATGTTCATCGCCAGCGCCGACAGCCCCGCCGACAGCACAAGCGTGGCCAGCACAAGCGGGGTGCGGCGGTCAAGGAAACGGGCCTTCTCCATCCCCCTTGGCTACGCCCGGCGGGGGGCGAAGTCCATGGGGGCTATTTGGTGAAGATGAACCAGGCCCCAAGGCCGATGAAGCCAAAGCCGATCATGGTTTTCAGCGTCACCGGCTCTTTCAGGTAGAAGTAGGAAAACAGCACGAAGACCGTCAGGGTGATCACCTCCTGAATCGTCTTCAGTTGCGCGGCGTTGAAATGGCCGTGGCCGATGCGGTTCGCGGGCACCTGCAGGACATATTCGAAGAAGGCGATGCCCCAGCTGACCAGGATCACGGTGATCAGCGGGGCGGCCTTGTATTTCAGATGGCCATACCAGGCGAAGGTCATGAAGATGTTCGAGGCCAGCAGCAGGCCGATGGTCAGGACAGGAACGGGAACTTGCGGCACCATGGCCCCCTTTGCGCATCAGACGGCAGGTCATCGCAGCAACAGGAACCCGGAAATCCGGTGCAGGGCAATGGCAATTCCCATGCCAGCGACTATCGTTCATGGGTTGGATCCAGCGCCAGCAGGCGCAGCGCGTTCAGCGTCACCAGAACGGTTGCGCCGGTATCGGCAAGGATGGCGATCCACAATCCGGTCAGCCCGAGGATCGAGGTGACAAGGAACACGGCTTTCAGCCCCAGCGCCAGCGTGATGTTCTGCCGGATGTTGCCCATTGTCGCCCGTGCCAGACGGATCAGGGCAGGCACATCCGTTACCCTGTCGCGCAGGATGGCGGCATCGGCGGTTTCCAGCGCCACATCGGTGCCGGACCCCATCGCCACGCCGACGCCGGCCTGTTTCAGCGCCGGCGCATCGTTGATGCCGTCGCCGATCATCATCACGCCGCCATCGGCCCCCATCCCGCGGATCACGCGCAACTTGTCCTCGGGCATCATCTCGGCCCGGAACTCTGTGCCAAGGCTGCCAGCGATGGCCGCCGCCGTGCGGGGGTTGTCGCCGGTCAGTATGGTGGTGCGGATGCCCAGGGCCTTCAGCTGGCGCATCGCATCGGCGGCGTCGCTGCGCGGCTCGTCCCGCATGGCGATCAGACCCAGCGGCTGACCTTCGCGGAAGACGACGACCACGGTCTTGCCCTCGCCCTCCAGCGCGGTGGCGCGGGTTGCGGCTTCGGCCCCGACCCCGCCCGCCTCGGCCGCATGACGGGGCGAAGAGACCCAGGCCAGCGCCCCGCCGACCAGTGCCTCCACCCCCTTGCCGACGATGGCCCTTGCGTTGCGTGCGGGCAGGGCGGGGATGCCCGCCTCTTCGGCCCGGCGCAGGATGGCCAGCGCAAGCGGATGGCTGGACCTGGTTTCCACCGCTGCGGCGACGGCCAGCATGTCCGCCTCGGTCACGCCGGGGGCCGCGACCAGATCGGTGACGACGGGCTTGCCATGGGTCAGCGTGCCGGTCTTGTCAAAGGCGATCCGGGTGACATGCGCCGTCGCTTCGATCACCGCACCGCCCTTCATCAGCAGCCCCTTCTTCGCCCCGGACGACAGGGCCGAGGCGATCGAGGCCGGAACCGAAATCACCAGCGCGCAGGGGCAACCAATCAGCAGCAGCGCAAGGCCGCGATAGACCCAGGTCGCCCAATCCTGCCCGAAGGCCAGCGGTGGGATCAGGATCACCAGCGCCGACAGGCCCACGATGGCGGGCATATACCAGCGCGAGAACCGGTCGATGAAGCGTTCGGTCGGCGCGCGGGCCTCTTCGGCCTCTTCCACCAGACGGATGATGCGGCTGATGGTGTTGTCGGCGGCGGCTTTCGTCACCCGCACGCGAAGGGCGGCCTCGGCATTGATCGATCCGGCAAAGACCGGATCGCCGGGGGATTTGGTCTTCGGCATGCTTTCGCCGGTGACAGGGCTTTCGTCGATGCCGCTGGTGCCGTCGATGATCTCGCCATCGGCGGGCAGGCGGTCGCCGGGGCGGACCAGCACGGTCTGGCCGATCTGCAACGTTTCGGCAGGCACTTCGCGGATCTGGCCGCCGGTTTCGACCAGCGCCGTCTTTGGCACAAGGCTGGCCAGCGCGCGGATGCCGTCGCGCGCCTTGTCGGTCGCCACGCCTTCCAGCACCTCGCCCACCGCGAACAGAAACACCACCAGCGCCGCCTCTTCGGCCGCGCCGATGAACAGCGCACCGATGGCGGCGATGGTCATCAGGCTTTCGATGGTGAAGGGCTGGCCCATCCGCAGGGCCGCAAGGGCGCGCTGCGCCACGGGGGCGACGCCGATCACGCAGGCCACCAGAAAGGCCCAATAGCCGTAGTTGGCCGAGGTGAGCAATTCGAATACCCAGGCCAGCGCCAGCAGTGCGCCGGTGAGGATCACCAGACGGCCCTTTGCCGTGCGATACCAGGGTTTGCCGCGATCCGCCGGATCATCATGTGCATGACCATGGCCGGGGTCGGTGCTGCCGGCCTTCGGGCCGTGATCGTGCCCGGTGTGATCATGGTCATGGTCGGCGTGGTCGTGATCATGGGCTGCTGTCGTCGGGGCAAAGCCCGCGGTCCGCGCGGATGCCGCGCCCTTGGGGGCGATCCCGTAGCCCAGTTGCCGGACCATGCCTTCGATGATCTCGGGCGTTGTGGTTCCCGGTGCAAGATCCAGCGACAGCCGTTCGGCCATCAGCGCGACCTTCACATTGCCGACGCCGGGCAGACGTTCGATGGCCCGCGTCACCTTGACCGTGCAGGCGGCGCAATCCATGCCCGTCACTGTCCATTCCTGCCGTTTCGCCGATGTCTGCGTCATATCCGTCTTCCGCGCCTGTCTTCGGCCCGGTCCTTTCCTTGCGGACTTGCCTTTATCGAATCGGAACCCTAATTACTCTAGCAACTAGAGCTGCAAGAGGTTTCCCATGCTTCCGATCGGAAAGTTGAGCGAGGCGACCGGGGTCAAGGTGCCGACCATCCGCTATTATGAACAGATCGGCCTTCTGCCCGCGCCCGAGCGCAGCGCAGGCAACCAGCGGCTTTATGGGCGTCGGGCGCAGGAGCGGCTGGCCTTCATCCGCCATTCCCGCGACCTGGGCTTTCCGCTGGAGGCGATCCGTGAACTGCTGGGGCTGTCAGACGATCCTGGTCAATCCTGCGAGGCGGCGGATGACATTGCAAAGCGCCAGTTGCGCGCCGTGAATGCCCGGATCGACCGCCTGCTGGCCCTGCGCGGCGAGCTGGAACGGATGGTCGCGCAATGTGCCTGCGGCACCATCGCCGATTGCCGGGTGATCGAGGTCCTGGGCAACCATGCGCTTTGCGGTCATGACCATCCGCAGGGGGACCCTGCCTGATCCGCGCCGGAGGCGTCGGGTCGAGTTTGCGGATATTCAATTCGCGGATGATTGTCTGGCAAGGGTTTGCAAATTTTCCCGAATCCGCTTTCCGCCCTGCGGTGCGGTCTGTATGGTCCCACGAAATCCTGCGGACCGCCTGGGAGGGAACGCCATGAAAGACATTCTGGCCGAGTTGGAAACGCGCCGCGACATCGCGCGGGCCGGCGGAGGAGAGCGCAGGGTTCAGGCCCAGCACGCCAAGGGCAAGCTGACCGCGCGCGAGCGGATCGAGCTTTTGCTGGACGAGGGCAGCTTCGAGGAATTCGACATGTTCGTCCGCCACCGCTGCACAGATTTCGGGATGGAGACGGATCGTCCGGCGGGGGATGGTGTCGTCACCGGTTGGGGCACGATCAATGGCCGCATGGTCTATGTGTTCAGCCAGGATTTCACCGTCTTCGGCGGGTCGCTGTCGGAAACCCATGCGCAGAAGATCTGCAAGATCATGGATATGGCGATGCAGAACGGTGCGCCGGTCATCGGGCTGAACGATTCCGGCGGCGCGCGAATTCAGGAAGGCGTCGCTTCGCTGGCAGGCTATGCCGATGTGTTCCAGCGCAACATCATGGCCTCGGGCGTGGTGCCGCAGATCTCGGTCATCATGGGGCCCTGCGCGGGCGGCGCGGTCTATTCGCCCGCGATGACCGACTTCATCTTCATGGTGAAGGACAGTTCCTACATGTTCGTCACCGGCCCCGATGTGGTGAAGACCGTGACGAACGAACAGGTCACGGCCGAAGAACTGGGCGGGGCTTCGACCCATACCCGCAAATCCAGCGTCGCCGATGGGGCATTCGAAAACGATGTCGAGGCGCTGGCCGAAATCCGTCGGCTGTTCGACTTCCTGCCGCTGAACAACCGCGAAAAGGCCCCTGTCCGCCCGTTCTTCGACGATCCGGCGCGACTGGAAAGCAGTCTGGACACGCTGATCCCCGACAACCCGAACCAGCCCTATGACATGAAAGAGCTGATTGCCAAGGTTGCCGATGAAGGCGATTTCTACGAGATCCAGAAGGATTACGCCGCCAATATCATCACCGGCTTTGTCCGCATCGAAGGCCAGACCACCGGCGTGGTGGCCAATCAGCCGATGGTTCTGGCCGGATGCCTGGACATCGACGCCAGCCGCAAGGCCGCGCGGTTCGTGCGCTTCTGCGATGCGTTCGAGATTCCGATCCTGACCTTCGTGGATGTGCCCGGCTTCCTGCCCGGCACGGCGCAGGAATATGGCGGCGTCATCAAGCATGGTGCGAAACTGCTGTTCGCCTATGGCGAGGCGACGGTGCCCAAGGTGACGGTGATCACCCGCAAGGCCTATGGCGGGGCCTATGACGTGATGGCCTCGAAACACCTGCGCGGCGATTTCAACTATGCCTGGCCCACGGCCGAGATTGCCGTGATGGGGGCCAAGGGCGCGACCGAGATCCTGTATCGCAGCGAGTTGGGCGACAAGGACAAGATCGCGGCCCGGACCAGCGATTACGAAGACCGCTTTGCCAATCCGTTCGTTGCGGCCGAAAAGGGGTTCATCGACGAGGTGATCCTGCCGCGGTCGACCCGCAAGCGGGTGGCGCGGGCTTTTGCATCGTTGCGGGGCAAGCGGCTGGAGAACCCCTGGAAGAAGCACGACAACATCCCGCTGTGATGACCGTGACCGCCGCCGTCCATCGTGTCGTTCTGGTTGTTGCTGCCGGCCTTCTGCTGGCGGCTGGCGGCTGCGAGGACAAGGCCGACGTGCCCGAAGGCGATGCCATCGCCGTGCCCTCGGGGCGGCAGGTGGTTCTGCTGGATGTGATCACCGATGCGCCGGGGCCTGCGGGGGCAACCGCGCGGTTCCGGTTTGTCGTGCCGGGCCTGACGGCGGATCAGGATGCCAGCGCCGACATGCAGGCCGTCTGCGACAGCTATGCCATGCCGCGCACCGAAGGCATGGTGCCGCAACCACAGCAGATCATCATCACCTTCGCCGACCGCGCCGTTCCCTTCGGAGAGCCGGTGGCCGATGCCGTGCAGTTTTTCGAAGCCTATTCGCTGCGGGACGGAACCTGCATCTGGGAGATGTTCTGATGACGGCACCACATCTTGATTTCTCCTGTGGCACCCCGCCGGGCGTTGATGTATTCGAGTCACAGCCGGACAACTTGGGATGGCTGCCGTGTCAATCGCGGCAGTTCTCGGCTATGGTGACGAAAGGCCGAGCCCAAGCGGCCTTTGCCTCGCATCGGGGGCCGACGGGCATTCTGCCCGCCGCTGCTCCCCAAGAAAACTGGAGTAGAGGATGCAAAAGAGCATGCGTATCGTTCTGGCCCTGGCCCTTGTCGGCTTCGTTGCCGCCTGCGCGAAAAAAGAAGAAGAAGTCGTCTATGTTGACGATGGTGTGTCGGTCGAGCCGACCTACACCGGCAAATACAAGTAAGACAGTTCGTCAGGGCCGGCTGGCAACCGCCTTCGGCCCTGACGTGACGCCCCGCGCGGGCGATTTCGCGCAGCCCCCCCCCACATCACCGGCCTTGCACGCCCCGTTCCGGAGCGCGGTCCCATGCTGAAGCATCGCGGCTTTCCGGGGCGGCTGACCGGCACCGATTTCCAGTTCACCATCCGCCGCGCCAACGTGAAGGAAGGGGCGACGAAGATCATCCGGCGCGAGCGGTTCAAGGACCGCAAGTCGGTCGACCGGATGGCCGATACCGCCTTCATGGCGGCGCTCTGGCAGCATTTTGGTGAAGAGCCGTTCGAGCGCGGTAATCTGGACGCAGGCCGCCTGTCCTGGCTGTTCGGCCGCGAAGTTTTGCCGGCCGAAGATCCTTTCGATCCCGCCTCTTACGACGCCTTGTTGAAGATCGACCGCAAGCGTGCCGAAGCGGCCTTCCCCGAGGTTTTTGCCACCGGCAAGGATGCCGTCACCTTCGACTGGGACGAAGGGGAGGACTAGGCATGAATCCGCCCAACCCCTTGGCATTCCGGCATTCTTCCGCGCAGGCCGGGCCGCGGATACAGTTCGGGTTTGCACCGACTCGGGCGGCTGGGCAGTCTGGTCGGGCAGGCCAGCGGCTGCCCTGGCCGGGCCTGCATAGTCACACTTGTTACCCTTCCCTTACCCTGCGCTCCGGTCCGTCCCAGACCGGAGCGCACCCTTTCCACAATCGGCGGGTGAATGCCGATTCTGTGAAGGTCACGACATTCCGCTTTGAATCCTTGTGGTTTTTGGTAGATTCACTGCCAATAAAAACCACAAACCGAGGCAGTCAAACATGCACAAAACCATCATCGTCTTCGCTCTTCTCACCCTGCCGCTGTCGGCCTGCATGCAGGACCCTGCTTCGCGCGGGATTGCCGGCGCTGCCGCGGGCGCGCTGGTCGCCGATGCGCTGGATGAAAACATGGTCGCCGGTGCCGCGCTTGGGGCGCTGGCCGGTGCAGCCACCTGCGGCATCGAACTGGGCCTGCCGCCCTGCCAGCCGCGCTACTGATGTAATCGCCGCCTTCGGGCGCGTCGATCCGAACCACGGGGTCGTCCGGGCACATCGCCCGGCCGGCCCCTTTTGCATTCTTGCGCCCAGTGCCGACTGAGGGGGAGCCATGTTCAAGAAGATCCTGATCGCCAACCGGGGCGAGATCGCCTGCCGCGTCATCAAGACGGCCAAGCTGATGGGCATCCAGACCGTCGCCGTCTATTCCGACGCCGACCGCAACGCCCTGCATGTGAAGATGGCGGATGAGGCTGTGCATATCGGCCCGCCCCCGGCGAACCAGTCCTATATCGTGATCGACAGGATCATGGAGGCCATCCGCCAGACCGGGGCAGAGGCGGTGCATCCCGGCTATGGCTTCCTGTCGGAACGCCGCGATTTTGCGGCGGCGCTGGAGGCCGAAGGCGTGGCCTTCGTCGGCCCGCCGTCCCCCGCGATCGAGGCGATGGGCGACAAGATCACCTCGAAGAAGATCGCGGCCGAGGCCGGGGTGTCCACCGTGCCGGGCTATATGGGCCTGATCGCCGATGCCGATGAGGCGGTGAAGATCAGCCGCGAGATCGGCTATCCGGTGATGATCAAGGCATCGGCCGGCGGCGGCGGCAAGGGGATGCGGATCGCCTGGACCGATGCCGAGGCGGCCGAAGGCTTTCAGTCGTCAAAGAACGAGGCTGCCTCCAGCTTTGGCGATGACCGCATCTTCATCGAGAAATTCGTGACCCAGCCGCGCCATATCGAGATTCAGGTGCTGGCCGACAAGCATGGCAATTGCGTCTATCTGCACGAACGCGAATGCAGCATCCAGCGCCGGAACCAGAAGGTCATCGAAGAGGCGCCTTCGCCCTTCCTGGACGAAGCCACCCGCAAGGCGATGGGCGAACAGGCCTGTGCGCTGGCCAGGGCGGTGGGCTATACCAGCGCCGGAACGGTGGAATTCATCGTCGACGGAAGCCGCAACTTCTATTTCCTGGAAATGAACACGCGATTGCAGGTGGAGCATCCGGTGACGGAACTGATCACCGGCGTCGATCTGGTGGAACAGATGATCCGCGTCGCTGCGGGCGAACCCCTGCCGTTCCGGCAGGCCGACCTGAAGATCAACGGCTGGGCGATGGAAAGCCGCCTTTATGCCGAGGATCCCTATCGCAACTTCCTGCCCTCGATCGGGCGGCTGACCCGCTATCGTCCCCCGGTCGAAGGGGTGACGCAGGCGGGCGGCATCGTGCGCAACGATACCGGCGTCTACGAGGGCGGCGAGATTTCCATGTTCTATGACCCGATGATCGCCAAGCTTTGCACCTGGGCCGGCACGCGCGAAAAGGCCATCGAGGAAATGCGGCTGGCGCTGGACACGTTCGAGGTGGAAGGCATCGGCCATAACCTGCCCTTTGTCGGGGCGGTGATGGATCATCCGCGTTTCGTCAGCGGCAATATCACCACCGCCTTCATCGCCGAGGAATATCCCGAGGGCTTTCAGGGTGCGACGCTGGATGATGCCACGCTGCACCGCGTTGCCGCCGCAGCCGCTGCGATGAACCGGGTGGCTGAAATCCGGCGCACCCGGATTTCCGGCACCATGGACAACCATACCCGCCGGGTGGGCGATGACTGGCTGGTCTCGCTGCAAGGCCGCGCCTTTGCGGTCAGGATCGCGGCAGACCCGACCGGATCGACGGTGATCATCGACGGCGGCCCTGCGCTGCGGGTGGAATCCGACTGGACGCCGGGGCAGCCGCTGGCCCGGCTGGTGGTGGATGGCACGCCGCTGGTGATCAAGACCGCCAAGATCCCGATGGGATTCCGCATGCGGCTGCGCGGCGCGGATCTGAAGGTGCATGTCCAGACGCCCCGGCAGAAGGAACTGGCCGGGCTGATGCTGGAAAAGGCCCCGCCGGATACGTCGAAATACCTGCTGTGCCCGATGCCGGGGCTGGTGGTGAAGATCGCGGTCGAAGAGGGGCAGGAGGTGCAGGAAGGCCAGGCCCTTGCCACGGTCGAGGCGATGAAGATGGAGAACATCCTCAAGGCCGAGAAGAAGGGCGTGGTGAAGAAGATCAAGGCGGCGGCGGGTGCCAGTCTGAAGGTCGACGATGTGATCATGGAGTTCGAATAGACCATGATCCGCGAACCGGGTGCAGGCAAAGGGGGGGCTGGACAAATGTTCTTCATTTGTTCCATTCTGGCTCCTTGTCGCCCCGGTCTCGATTCGGTCTGCCATGTCGCCTCGTGTCTCGACCCTGTTCTTCGACATGAACAGTTTCTATGCCTCGGTTGCGCAGGCCGAGGAACCCGCGCTGATGGGACGTCCGGTCGGGGTGCTGACCACGGATGCCCGCAATGCGGCCTGTATCGCGGCCAGTCACGATGCAAAGAAATGCGGCGTCGGGATGGGGACGCGGCAGGACGAGGCGCGGCGCCTGTGTCCCGGCATCGTCTTTCGCCCGGTGAAGCACGATGTCTGCGTCCGCTATCACCATGCGATCCTTGCCGCGGTGGAAACCGTGCTGCCGGTGCATCGGGTCTGGTCGATCGACGAATGTTCCTGCCTGCTGACCGGATCGCAGCAGGAACTGGAACGTGCGATGCAGATCGGGCGCGACTTGCAGGATGCGGTGCTGCGGCTGGTGCATCCGGCGCTGCGCTGCTCGGTCGGCCTGGCACCGACGCGGTTGCTGGCCAAGGTGGCGGCGGGGTTGATAAAACCGGCCGGGCTGAATTCGATCCTGCCGTCGGACCTGCCCGGCAAGATCACGCATCTGGATCTGGACGGGTTGCCGGGCATCTCGTCCCGGATGAAGGCGCGGCTTGTCGCGGCGGGGGTGCCGGATGTGACGGCGCTGCATGCGCTGGCCCCAAAGCGCGCGCGCGCCATCTGGGGCAGCGTGGCCGGAGAGCGGTTTTTACGCGAACTCCGCGGCGAAACCGTGGTCTGGCCCACCACGACGCGCGGCATGATCGGGCATGGTCAGGTGCTGACGGCCGGGAACAAGACGCCCGAGGGCGCGCGGCTGGTGGCCCGGCGGCTGCTGGTCAAGGCCGCAGCCCGGCTGCGGCGCGAGGGTTTTTTTGCCCGCAGCCTGCAAGTGGGCGGCAAATGTGCGCTGTCGGGCCGGGTTTCGCATGGTGGCGAGATCCGCGCCACGCAGGACACGCTGTTCCTTCTGGAAACGCTGGACCGTTACTGGCGGCTTCTGCCGCTGCGCCGTCCGCTTGCCGTACATGTGACGCTGGGCGGCCTGCTGCCCGAGGCCGATCATACGCCGGATCTGTTCGAAGCCGACCGGCCGACGGCCCGGCAGGACAGGTTGTTCGGGGCGATAGATGCGCTGAACCAGCGCTTCGGGCAGGACACGATCCGCATCGGCCAGCTGCCGCCGCATCGTGTGGCCTATACCGGCGCCAAGATCGCCTTTGGCCGGATTCCGGTGGCCGAGGATTTCCGCGAATAGGGTTATCGGCCCGCCGGGTTCTTCTCCAGCGCCTCGGCCCGTGCGATGGGCATCTTGTCGATGGCGTTCACCACCTCGCGCCCGTCCCAGGGCAGCGGCTTGCGGATGGTGGATTTCCAGTCCTTGTCCATCAGCACCAGCGCAAAGCCGCGCGGGCGCAGGCGCTTGCGCAGCGTGGTTTGCGCAGCCGGGTCGGTGTCGGTGATCAGGATCACGTCGCGGGCCGCCAGTTCGGCGTGATAGCGCGACAGAAGCTCCATCTGCCGGATGAAGGCAGGATCGTTCGGCGTGTCGGCAAAGACGATCACCGGGCGGCGCAGGAACAGGAAATCCGCCTCGACCACCTCGCTTGCGGGGATCGGGGCGAAGGGGGCGGCACCTTCGGCGATGCCGCCTGTCGGGGCGGCCATCGGGGCAAGCCCGGCAAGGATCAGAAAATGACGACGGTTCAGCTGCTTCATGCCCCAGATATAGGGCAGGCCGGACCAAACCCCAAGCGGCAGCGCATCTCCTGCGGCCGCCAAGGACGGAGTGAGAGATGACCGATCTGAAAGCATGGCAGGCGCTGGCCTCGAAGGAGCTGAAGGGCGCTGCCCCCGACAGCCTGAACTGGCAGACGCTGGAAGGCATCACGGTAAAGCCGCTTTACACCGCCGAGGATGTGGCGGGCCTGCCCCAGATGGGCGAAGTGCCGGGCGTTGCCCCCTTTACCCGCGGCGTGCGCGCCACGATGTATGCGGGTCGGCCCTGGACGATCCGGCAATATGCCGGCTTTTCCACCGCCGAGGAATCGAACGCCTTCTACCGCAAGGCGCTGGCCGCCGGGCAGCAGGGGGTTTCGGTCGCCTTCGATCTGGCCACCCACCGGGGATACGATTCCGATCACCCGCGCGTTGTTGGTGACGTGGGCAAGGCAGGGGTGGCCATCGATTCGGTCGAGGACATGAAGATCCTCTTCGATGGTATCCCGCTGGAAAAGGTCAGCGTTTCCATGACGATGAACGGGGCGGTGATCCCGATCCTGGCCAATTTCATCGTGACGGGCGAAGAACAGGGTGTGGACCGCAGCCTGCTTTCGGGCACGATCCAGAACGACATCCTGAAGGAATTCATGGTGCGGAACACCTATGTCTATCCGCCCGAACCTTCGATGCGGATCATCGCCGACATCATCGAATACACGTCGCAAGAGATGCCGAAATTCAACAGCATCTCGATTTCCGGCTATCACATGCAGGAAGCCGGGGCGAATCTGGTGCAGGAGCTGGCCTATACCCTGGCCGACGGGCGGGAATATGTCCGTGCCGCACTGGCGCGGGGGATGAATGTCGATGATTTTGCCGGACGGCTGAGCTTCTTCTTCGCCATCGGGATGAATTTCTTCATGGAGGCGGCCAAGCTGCGCGCCGCCCGGATGCTCTGGCACCGCATCATGTCCGAATTCAACCCGAAGAAGACCGGCTCCCTGATGCTGCGGACGCATTGCCAGACCTCGGGCGTGTCCTTGCAAGAGGCCGATCCCTACAACAACGTCATCCGCACCGCCTATGAGGCGATGGCGGCGGCGCTGGGCGGCACGCAGAGCCTGCACACCAATGCGCTGGACGAGGCGATTGCCCTGCCCACGGAGTTCAGCGCCCGCATCGCGCGGAACACCCAGCTGATATTGCAGGAAGAAACCGGCATCACCCATGTCGTCGACCCGCTGGCCGGGTCCTATTACGTCGAAAGCTTGACGCATCAGCTGGCGACCGAGGCCTGGGCGCTGATCGAAGAGGTCGAGGCGATGGGCGGGATGACCAAGGCCGTCGCCTCCGGCATGCCGAAGCTGCGGATCGAAGAGACGGCCGCGCGGCGGCAGGCGATGATCGACCGCGGCGAAGAGGTGATCGTCGGGGTCAACAAGTATCGGCTGCAAAAGCAGGACCCGATCGACATTCTCGACATTGACAACGTCAAGGTGCGCGATGCCCAGATCGCCCGGCTGGAGCGGATCAGGGCCAGCCGGGATCAGGCGGCATGCGATGCGGCGCTTCTGGAACTGGGGCGGCGCACGGTGGAAGGCGGCAACCTGCTTCAGGCCGCGGTGGAATGTGCCCGCGCACGGGCCACAGTGGGGGAGATTTCGCTGGCGATGGAAGGCACGTTCGGGCGGCATCGGGCCGAGGTGAAGACATTGGCGGGCGTCTATGGCGCGGCTTATGAGGGGGATCAGGGCTTTGCCCAGATCCAGAAGGATGTCGAGGCCTTTGCCGAGGCCGAGGGCCGCCGCCCGCGGATGCTGGTGGTCAAGATGGGGCAGGACGGCCATGACCGGGGGGCGAAGGTCATCGCCACCGCCTTTGCCGACATCGGCTTTGACGTGGATGTGGGGCCGCTGTTCCAGACCCCGGAAGAGGCCGCGCAGGACGCCATCGACAACGATGTGCATGTGATCGGCATCTCGTCGCAGGCGGCCGGCCACAAGACCCTTGCGCCCAAGCTGATCGAGGCGCTGAAGGCGCAGGGGGCGGGCGATATCCTTGTGATCTGCGGCGGCGTGATCCCGCAACAGGATTACGATTTCCTGAAGGCGGCCGGGGTCAAGGCGATCTTCGGGCCGGGCACCAATATCCCGGCTGCGGCGAAGGACATTCTGGACCTGATCCGCGCCGCCAAGGGGTTATAAAGGCCGGAGGCATCCGCGGACAGGGTCTGCGCAGGGTCAGAGGTCGATTGCTCCATTGGGGCCGGGGGCGGGAAGGACCGGGCCCGACGGGGCCTTTGGCATCGGCGGGGCGCCGGTCTTGCGGCGGATCAGGATGTCGCCGTTGTCCAGCATGACCGGGGCGTCATAATTGCGGATGTCGCCCATCAGCCGGGCGAGTTCGGTCAGCTGCGGGCCGAGATCCTTGAGATAGGGTTCCGCCTGCCGTAGCGCATCGCCCATCTCGTCCAATGCGGGCTCCATCTCGGACATCAGCCCGCGCAGCATCAGTTTCGCGCCTTCCTCCATCAGCGAAAAGCCTTCGTCGGCGTCCGGGGCCGGGATGTCCTGCGCGACGGCAGGCAGGGGCAGCGCAAGGGCAAGCGCAAGGATCAGGCGGTTCATCGGGGCGGCCTTTCATTGAAGCTTGCCTGAATATGGGGATCGGGCCGGGCGTGTGCAAATCACGAATGACGCGGCGCGTGACGCGCGGCAGGCGTCAGGGCAAGTCGATCGTCACCGGGAAATGGTCTGACGCCTGCAACAGCGCCTCGCGCAGTTCGGGCACCGCCATGACGCCGGGGTCGTTGAACGGATGCCAGATCCGCCAGTCGGGGCCGCGCGCGGCCAGATCGGGCGAGACCATGATGAAATCCAGCAGCGCCTCGAAATAGCGCCGCTGCGGCTTCAGATAGAACCGCGCGGTGGTGGGGGTGATGCCGACCTTGGATTGCAGCGCCAGTTCGGCATGCGGTTCGCGCAGCCGATGCGCCAGCGGGGCTTCGCAGCCCATGACGATTTCGACGCCCGAACGGCCGAACAGCTTTTCGAATTCATCAAGGCCCGGACCATCGTTGAAATCGCCCATCACCAGCAGGTTGTCCTTCAGGCTCAGATGCTCTTCCACGCGCTCGCGCAGCCAGATGCATTGCGCCAGCTGCTTGCGGCGGTTCAGGATCGACAGCCGCATCACCTCGTCGCGCGTCTCGGCCCCATGCGGGGCCTTCGACTTGGCATGCACCCCGATCAGCCGCAGGTCATGGCCATGAACCGAGGTCAGGGCGATTTCCAGCGGCGGCTTGGAAAAGCGGATCAGTTCGGGCTGGGTGTCGGTATCCAGATCGTAGCGGAACGTCCCGTCAAAGCGCGGCGCAGAACGGCTGCCCTTTTTGCCCACCGGCGCGCCCTTTGGGTCGTGGCGGGCGGTGATCACGTCGGGATCGTAGAGAAAGCAGATCTCCTGTTCGGTTTCGGATGAAAAGCCGTGCAGGGCGCGGCGGGCGCGCAGGCCGAAATGGCGGGCGAACCGTTCCAGCGCGGTGATGGTCGAGCGGCGGGAATTGGTGTCCGGTCCCTCGATGATCATCACCCCGTCGGCATCCAGCGCCGTGAAGACGATGCCCAGGGCACCCGATTGTTCGCCCCGGCTGATCCCATAGCGAGACGAGAGGAGGGCATCTTCCAGCAGGGCGCCGGCATCGTCGAACAGGGCGTTGAACCATTCGACATTGTAGGTGGCCAGCCGCAGGTGGGGCCGGGCGATGGCGGCGGCGGGGGTCACGCGGCCTCTTTGGCGGAAATCTGCTTCCACGCCTCGTTGATCAGCTGCATCCGGCGTTCGGCCAGTTTCATCGCCTCGGGCGGAACGCCGCGGGCCTGCATGACATCGGGGTGGGTGTCGCGGACCAGCAGTTTCCAGGCGCTGCGCGCCTCGTCCCTGGTGGCATCGCGCGGCAGGCCCAGCACGTCATAGGGGTCGCGCGGCGCGCCTTCGACCAGCCGGGACCGGACGATGCGGAAACAGCGGTCATCCAGCCCGAATTCATCGGCAACATGGGCCAGAAAGGCATCTTCCCCTTCGTGATAGGCCCCGTCCGCCAGTGCGATCTGGAACAGCGCCTCAAGCACATCGACAAGGATATGGTGATCGTCGGCGCAGATGCGGTGGCCGTCCGGGTTGAACAGCCGGGCGATCTTGCGGGCATAGGCGTCGAACCCGGCCACATCCTGACGGGCCAGGTCGAAGACGCGGGCGGCATGGGATTCCTCGCCGGGGGGAAACTGGAAGATGCGGCGAAAGGCGGTGACTTCGGCCCGGCTGACGGTGCCGTCGGCCTTGGCCATCTTGGCCCCCAGCGCCAGCACGGCGATGGTGAAGCCAACCGATTGTTCTGGTGCG
The DNA here is from genome assembly GCA_036745335.1 of Paracoccaceae bacterium. Classification (GTDB taxonomy): domain Bacteria; phylum Pseudomonadota; class Alphaproteobacteria; order Rhodobacterales; family Rhodobacteraceae; genus Pseudogemmobacter. Next base: position 87,468 of record DAIOGH010000008.1, on the reverse strand, counting down.
GTGGCCCCCAGCAGACGGTCGAAGACCGCCGAAAGGGGTTCGCCCTTGGCAAGTGCGGAAAGGGCGTCGGCGATGCGGGTCCAGATCGACATGATGGCCGATCATAGCCGCAGTGCAGAGAAATGTCAGAGCAATTTCCCGAGAAGCCACAAGTCGATGTGGCGTCCGAACTTGAACCCCGCTTCGGGGATCGTGCCATGAAGTCGATAGCCGATGGCTTCGTGAAAGGCGCGGCCTTCGGGGTTTTCGGCCGAGACGGCCCCGATCATCAGCCGGACCCCGGCGCGGCGGGCATGATCCTCGATCGCCAGCATCAGCGCGCGCCCGGTGCCGCGGCCGCGCGCCTGAGGCGCAAGGATGACGGTGTGTTCCATGCTGCGGGCATAGCCGATGCCGTTGCGGAACTGGCTGTAGCTGGCAAAGCCCTCGGGCTGGCCATCCTGTTCGGCCACCAGGAAGGGATGCCCGGCCCCCTGCCGGGCGACGATCATTTCGGCGATGTCCTCGCCGGTCCGGGCGGTCGGGTTGAAGGTGATGGCGGTTTCGGTGATCCAGGGATTCCACAGCCGGGCCAGAGCCGGGGCATCTTCGGGCCGGGCGTCGCGGATCATTCGATCCGCCTTGCCCCGTGCGGGGTGGAGAAACTGGTCCGCAGCGCCTTGCATGGCCCTTGGGTGATCTGGACCCGTGGGTCGGCAAAGCCTGCAAGAGCGGCGCGCAGGGCGGCGGCGTCGGGATGGGCGATCTCCAGCCGGGTCAGCCGCACGCCGACATCGGGCAGGGCGCGGGCCGGGTGCAGGCTGCCCTGCCACTGGATCAGCGCGGGAAAGCAGCCGTCAAAGGGCAGGCGGCCATCGGCGGGAATCGCCATCTGCCAGCGGTAATCGCCACGGGCCAGCGGCGTGGCGATGCCGGTGCCGGGCGGGGCGGCGGCAAGTGCCGCCGCAAGATCTTCGCAGGCGGCGATCCAGTTGGTCAGGCGCGGCGGGCCGGTGAAACGGTCAAGGTCGAACCAGCGCGGCCAGGCGGGCCGGGGGGCGGCGGGATCGGCGGCGATCACCTCAAGATAGACATCGCCCAGGCCAAGCAGGCGGTTGTGGGTGGACATGTGCGAATGCTGGCCACCGCCCGCAAGCGCCACGCCAAGCGCCGCTTCGACGGCCGCAACCCCTTCGTCCAGTGCCAGCGCCGAGACGGCCAGATGATCAAGGCGCAGCATCGGGCTTCGGCCTTTGCAGCGAGATCTTCGGCGTTGCCTTCAGCGCAAGCGCAAGGGCCGAGAACCGGGCCTGCGCCACCTCGCCGAACAGGCCCACGCCCTCTTCGGTCAGCGACAGCGCCAGGGCGCGCTTTTTCGGCTGCCAGCGCAATTCGCCCGCCTGTGCCGGCTCGCCCACGGCGAACATGGCACCAAATCGCATGGCCTTGCCCAGAACTTCGGCCTCCTGGATGTCGTCTTCGGGCAAGAGCCGGAACAGCGGTTCCAACCGGCTGCCGGCGCGGCTGTTCTTGTAACGGTGCAGAAGCGCCAGCCCCAGGAAGACGCGGCCCGGATGGTCCAGCCCGCCCAGATTGGCGCGGGTGGCATTGTCGAAACAGGCTTCGGCCCGGTAATCGGGGTGGGCACGCCATGTCGTGTCGTGCAGAAGGCAGGCAGCCTTGATCAGGCGCAGGCGTTCCTCGGTGGCGTCCTTGAACAGCGGTTCCAGAAAGGCGAACAGCTTCTTGCCGAAACCGGGGATGCGGGCCTGGGTCAGTTCGGTCATCCTTGCGGCCTCGATCAGCGGATCGCGGGCGCGCAGCCGTTCGGGCATCTGTTCATAAAGCAGCCCTTCGCGGATCCCGTAGGAAGACACGTCGATTTCCGACGGTTTCAGCACGCGGATGATCTCGCGCAGCACCTCGCAGGCCAGCGGCACCAGCTCCATCCGTTCGGCCGATGTGCCGGTGCGGCCGCGCAGCGCGGCCAGATCGGCCGAGGCCAGCCAGTCCAGCGTGTCGGTCAGCCCCTCGGGCGTCATGCGGTATTCGTGCAGGACCGTCAGCGGATAATTCCGCCGCTCCATGTCCAGCCGGGCGATGACGCGCCAACTGCCGCCGACCAGATAGACCCGGTCCCTGTCGGGGCGAATGGCTTTTGCCGCCTCTTCCAGAATGGCGTCGATATGCGCCTTGCGCCGCCTTGGTCCGCCTTCCACCTGTTGCAGCCGGAAGGGGCCAAGCGGGGTGGACACCCGCTTGCCGACCTTGCCATCGCCGATCCGCGCAAGTTCCATCGAGTTGCCGCCGATGTCGCAGACGATGCCCTTGGCATCGGGCCAGCCCAGCAGCACGCCTTGGGCCGACAGCCGCGCCTCTTCGGCGCCGTCGATGACATGCAGCTTCAGCCCGGTTTCCTTCAGGACCTGGGCCTGAAATTCCGGCCCGTCGGCGGATTCGCGGGTGGCGGCGGTGGCAACCACGGTCAAGGGGGCGATGTTCATGCCCTTGGCCAGCAGGGAAAACCGCTTCAGCGCCGACAGGGCGCGCGCCTTGCCTTCGGGGTTCAGGCGGCCGGTCTGGGCAAGGCCCTTGCCAAGGCCGCACATGATCTTTTCGTTGTAGAAATAGGCCGGGCTGCGGGCGGCCCCGTCGAAGACCACCATGCGGACCGAGTTGGAGCCGACATCGACCACGCCGACACGGCTGAGCGCGCGGGCCGAAGCATCGTCGAACAGCGGGCGGCCGAAGGGGCCCCAGTCGCCCGCATCATCATCGTCATCGGGATGGGCGGGTGTCGCACCGTCGGCAGCCATGGCAGAATCTCCCGGTTTCGCGCTTCCTAGATGTCAGCGGACGGGAGGGCGGTCAACCTTTGGACGGGGCATCAGGCCTTTGCGGCGGCAGGCAGCGGCAGAAGGCGGTCGTAGGCCAGATAGAAGGCATAGGCATAGGCGACATAGAGCAGCGTCAGGCCGAAATTCACCGCAAGGGCCTCGGACAGGCTGTGCTGCCCGAGGATCATGATCAGCGGCAGGGTGATGGCGATGGGCGTGATCTCATGCGACAGCGCATGGATGAGGCGCAAGGAAAGCGGCCGCGCGCTGGCGGGGCGGCCGGTCAGGCGATATTCGGCCCGGTCGAACATCATGTTGTGGACCGGGGTCCAGATCATGACGGCAACCGACAGCGCGACCATCAGCACCAGCCCCTGATCCGCGCCGCGACCGAAGGCGGCCTCATAGGCCGGAACCGCCAGCACCAGGCCGCCGGCTTCGAAGATCAGGGTCTGAAGGATCCGTTCGATACCGCTGCGCTGCATGTCTTTTCCCCCGTTGATGGAGGGACCGTCGCAGGGGATGCGCGCAGGTGCAGTTCCCGAAGGAACAGAAAGGACATGGCCGGCGGGCGATGACCCGCCGCCGGTGCCAACTCACAAGGCCCGTTCACAAGGCTCGTGCGTCGCGCGTGGTGCCGTCTTCCGGGGCACCCGCCAGGCGGGGCACATCCTTGGCCCCGGCGGTGCCGCGGCCGGACAGAGAGGGGTTTTCCATGAAGAACCGGTGGCAATTGAACAGGTTGCCATCCCGCGCCGCCAGTTCGCGGCTATAGGTGCCATCGGCCGACAGGACCCAGCTTTGCGCCTCGTCGGCGAAATTGGCCGCCATGATCTGCCCCATGATCTGACTTTTCACCGTGGGGTTATGCGCCTCGACCAGGGTTTCCACCCGCCGCATCAGGTTGCGGCCCATCCAGTCGGCCGATGAGAAGAACACCCGCGCATTCTTCGACGGCAGGGCGTGGCCATTGGCGAAACAGACGATGCGGCTGTGTTCCAGAAACCGGCCCACGATGGATTTGACGCGGATGTTTTCCGACAGGCCCTTCACGCCGGGGCGCACGCCGCAGATGCCGCGGATGACCAGCGAAATCCTGACCCCGGCGTTCGAGGCGGCATAAAGGGCGTCGATCACCTCGGGGTCGATCAGGCTGTTCATCTTGGCCCAGATCGCGGCGGGCTTGCCTGCGCGGGCATTCTCGGCCTCGCGCGCGATCAGTTCCAGCAGGCGCGGTTTCAGGCTGATCGGGCTGATGGCCAGATTCTCCAGCCCCTGTGGTTGCACATAGCCCGAAAGGTAGTTGAAGACCTTGGTGGCATCGCGTCCCAGCGCGGCATCGCAGGTGAAGAAGGAAAGATCTGTGTAGATCCGCGCGGTGATCGGATGATAGTTGCCGGTCCCGTAGTGGGTATATGTCACCAGGCTTTCACCCTCACGCCGCACAACGGTGCTGATTTTTGCATGTGTTTTCAGATGCATGAAGCCATATACCACATGCGCGCCCGCCCGTTCCAGGCGGCGGCTCTGCCGGATGTTCGCGGCCTCGTCGAACCGTGCCTTCAGTTCCACCAGCGCGGTGACGGATTTCCCGGCCTCGGCTGCCTCGCACAGGGCCGTCACCACCGGGCTGTCCCATGAGGTGCGGTACAGCGTCTGCTTGATCGCCAGAACGTTCGGGTCGCGCGCTGCCTGTTCCAGAAAGCGGATGACCATATCGAAGGTCTCGTAGGGGTGATGCAGCAGCATGTCCTTCTGCTTGATCGCGGCGAACATGTCGCCTTCGTGATCCTGCACCCGTTCCGGCACCCGCGGGGTGAAGGGGGGCCACAGCAGATCGGGGCGCGAGGACAGCACCAGTTCCTTCAGATCGGCGATGCCCAGAAGGCCCTTGACCTCGACCGCCTCGGATTCGGTGACTTGCAACTCCTCCATGATCAGGGCGCGCAGGTCATCGGGGGCACCGGCCGACATCTTCAGCCGGATCACTTCGCCGCGGCGGCGGCGCTTCAGCGCCACCTCGAATTCGCGCACCAGATCTTCGGCCTCGTCCTCGACCTCCAGATCGCTGTCGCGCAGCACGCGGAACATGCAGTGCCCGCGATTGGCATAGCCGGGGAACAGCATGTCGAGATGCAGCAGCAGCAGTTCTTCCAGCGGCAAAAAGCGGTTTTCGCCCTCTTTCCCCGGCAGCCGGACAAAGCGGGCGATCTGCTGCGGGATCGGCAGCAGCGCCTTCAGGCTGCGCCTGTCGGCCACCCGTTCCAGTTCCAGCGCCAGCGAAAAGCCGGTGTTGGGGATGAAGGGGAAGGGGTGCGCAGGGTCGATGGCCAGCGGCGACAGCACGGGAAAGACATTGGTCAGGAAGTGCTGTTCCAGAAACTTCTGGTCGCGCGTGGTCAGTTTCGATCGGGTCAGCAGGTCGATCCCGGCGGCCTCCATCTCGCGGCGCAGGGCCTTGAACGTGCTTTGCTGGGTCTGCATCAGCGCGCGGGCATCGGCATGGATCAGTGCCAGTTGCTCGGCCGGGCTGCGGCCATCTTCGGACATGGTGGCATTGCCGGTGCGCACCAGCGCGCGCAGACCCGCGACGCGGACTGTGTAGAATTCATCCAGGTTGGTGGCCGAGATCGACAGGAAACGCAGCCGCTCCAACAGCGGCACGGCGGGATTGCCGGCCTCTTCCAGGACGCGCCAGTTGAAGGCCAGCCAGCTGAGTTCGCGGTTGAAGAACCGGCGGGGACCGTGGACTTCTGCTTCGGGCAGCGAAACGGGAGCGGGGAAGGGGGCTTTCAGGAAATCGGCAATGGTCATGGCATCTGCGGCGGAAGGGACAGGCCGCCGGGGCGGCGGTTGGCTGCCACTGTTTCACTCGGCATCGCCGCTGTCCAGAAGCTCGGCAGCCAATGCGCGGGTGACGGGGCGGCCTTCGGCCAAGGCGCGGGCGTCAAGGACGGCGACCACTGCCCGCGCGGCCCCGATGGACCGTGGCATCCGCGCCAGAAGATAGGGGATCAGGTTGGGCTGCACCGTCAGCTGGCGATCGGCAAAAAGCTTGATCAGCACGGCAGACAGCAGGGTGTCATCGGGGGCCTCGATCCGCGTGACCGGGGCGGCCTGCATCCGCGACAGAAGGTCGGGCAGGCGCAGGCCCCAATCGCGCGGCGGCGCGGCCGCGGTCAGCAGCAGGGCCCCGCCGGGGCTCTGGGCCAGAAGGTTGTGCAGATGGAACAGCGCGGTTTCGGCGCGGTCGTTGCCTGCCACCGCCTCGGCATCTTCCACGACGACACGGGTGGCGGCGGACAGGGCGGGCAGGTCGGCCCCGGCAAGATCTGCCCCTGCGATCATCCTGGCCCCCGCGTCACTGGCCCAGATCTGCGCCAGATGGCTTTTGCCCGCGCCGGACGGCCCCACCAGCAACATCTTCGATTGTGGCCAGTGCGCCCAGTCGTCCAGCGCCGCCAGCGCCAGGGCATTGGCGGGCGCGACGAAGAACTCTGCCCGTGTCATTCCGTCTCTGGCGGGCAGGTCGAAGGCCAGTTGTCGGGTCACGCCTTTGCCTTGGGGGTGCGGCGCTGCCGTGCCGGGGCCTTTGCGGCCGGTTCCGGTTCGGCCGCCGGAGAGACGGGGGGCGCAGAGACGGGGGGCGCAGAGACGGAGGGCGGGTCAACGGGGGGCGGGGCGGCCCTGTCCCCTCCGGTTCCGCGGTAAAGCAGGCTTGCCTCGTATTGCTGCACGCCAAAGCGGGTCAGCACACCGAGAGAGGCAGCAACCGGCACCGCCACCAGCATGCCGGCAAAGCCGAAGGCGGACCCGAAGGCCGACAGCGCCAGCAAGAGCCAGACCGGATGCAGCCCGACCGACCGGCCCATCAGGCGCGGGGTCAGGATGTTGCCCTCGATGAACTGCCCGGCGGCGAAGATGGCGACGACGATGCCGATGGACCACCAGTCGCCCCAGAACTGGAACAGCGCCAGCCCGATGGCCAGCGCCCCGCCCAGAAGCGCGCCGACGTAAGGGATAAAGGTGATCGTTCCGGCAATGGCCCCGACGATCAGCCCGAATTGCAGCCCCGCCAGCATCAGTCCGACCGAGTAGAAGCCCCCCATCAGCAGACAGACCGACATCTGCCCGCGCACAAAGCCCGCCAGAACGGTGTCGATGTCGCGCGCAAGGCGGCGGATCGTGGCGGCATGATCGCGCGGCAGCAGGTTGTCGATGCGGGCAATCATGTTGTCCCAGTCCAGCAGCAGGTAGAAGGCCACCACCGGCACGACCAGGATGAAGACCACGATGGACACCACGCTAAGCGCCGAATTCACCACCCCGGCCGCCAGTTCGCCGCCGCGCGACTGGATCGCCGCGCCGATGTCGGCCAGCGTCTGCCGCATGGTCGATGTGGAATCCGCCAGATCGGGAAAGCGTTCCAGCAGGAAGCCCTGAAGTTTCTGAAAGATCTCGGGTGCCGCATTGATCAGGGCGGTCAGCTGCTTGATCAGCGTCGGGATCAGTGCCAGCACCAGCAACACGACGATCATCAGCGCTACGATGGAAATCAGCGATGTGGCGGCGGTGCGGCTTAGCCCTGCGCGTTGCAGCCGGTCGGCCACCGGGTCCATGAAATAGGCGATGGCACCGCCCACCAGGAACGGCAACAGGACCTGCCCCATCACATAAAGCAGAAGCAGGAACGCCAGGAAGGCGATGCCCCAGAGGGTCAGTTGCTGGCGGACGGGCAGGGCCATGGTACCTCCTGTTTCGCATTCAGATGGCAGAGGGATGGGGGGCTTGCAAGTGTGGCGATGCGGGCGGGGATGGAGGAAAACCGCTGTCAGCGGGCGCTTATGGCGGGCTGTATAAGCCCGGCGCGCATCGACATGGGGCCTGTCGGGGCAGAGATCGGCGGGGCAGCCCGGCCATGTGGTCCGGTGCGCATGACCCGAGAGGATACAAAATGACCCGTACATTCATTCTGTCGATGGCACTTGCCACCGCCCCCTTTGCTGCGATGGCCCTGCCCGTGGTGGGCGATATCGTCGGCACCTCGCCCGAGGCGGCGACGGCGGCGCTGAAGGACAAGGGCTGTGAGGTGAAGGAATTCGAGCCGGAGGACGGCAAGATCGAAGCCAAATGCACGGATACCGCGACGGGGGACGAGGTTGAGGTCTATATCGACCCGAAAACCGGCGCCGTGGCTGAAGTGAAGCTGGAGGATTGATCTGATGGCTGCCCTTTTCAGGACGCAGGCGCGCAAGGGCGCCGGGGTGCAGCCGGTGCGGCTGTGGGACCCGGTGGTCCGGCTTGCGCATTGGGGAATAGCAACGGTGGTGCTGGTCAACGCCGTGCTGACCCAAGGGGGCAGCCGTCTTCATGTCTGGGCTGGCTGGATGGGGCTGGCGCTGTTGCTGCTGCGGCTGGTCTGGGGCCTGATCGGCACGACAGAGGCGCGGTTTTCGGCCTTTCCGCCCGATCCGATGGCCGCCTTGCGGCATCTGGGGGGGCTGGCGCGGGGGCGGGTGGCAGAGCATTCCAGCCACAACCCGGCGGGGGCGCTGATGGCCTATGCCTTGTGGGGCACCCTGGCCGTACTGATGGCGACAGGCCTCTACATGACGGGCGGGCTGTCGCCGTCACAACTGGATGCGCAGCGCGCGGCGGTGGCGGCGGGCGACTGGTCTGTGATGATTTCTGACGGGCCGGAGGACGAAGGGCTGGGCGATGTGATGGAAGAGGTGCATGAGGTGGCTGGAAACCTGATCCTGTTTCTGGTTCTTCTGCATGTCGGCGGGGTTGTTGTTGAATCCCGCGCGCTGCGCCGTAATCTGGTGAAACCCATGCTGTTGGGGCCTCGCGAATGACAGACCCCTCGACCCGCGCCAAGGCGGGCATCACCCGGCGGCTGAGCAATGCCTTGGCGGCCTTTCTGGTGGTGCAGACGCTGGCGGCGGTGTTCTTTGTCGGCGATGTGATCGGGGATCTGATCGAAGACCCAGGGTCGATCCATTTCATGTCCGAGGTGCTGGTGACGGCAGTGCTGGTGCTGGGGGTGATCTTCGGCGCGGTGGCGCTGCGGCGCACGCTGGAGCAGATGCGGGCGCAGGAAACCGCATTGCAGGCGGCCTCTGGCGCGCTGGCGCAGGTGATCGACCGGCAGTTCGCCGATTGGGGGCTGACCCCGGCGGAGCGCGACGTGGGCTTTCTGGCGCTGAAGGGGCTGGACGTGGCCGAGATTGCCAGCTTGCGAGAGGCGGCGCAGGGCACGGTGCGGGCGCAACTGACGCGGATCTATGCCAAGGCGGGGGTTTCGGGCCGGGCGCAGTTCGCGGCGTTCTTTGTCGAGGATCTGCTGGGGCAGGGCTTGCCCACCGAATGACCTTCCGAATCGCTTGACGAATTTGGATCGTTCCAATATATGATTTGGAACGGTCCAAATTTGGGGCCGATGGGGGGATTCATGCGTTGGATACTGGTCGGGGCCAGCACGATTGCGGCCCAGCACATGATCGGGGCGTTCCGCGCCAATGGTCATGCGGTGGCGCATGTGGTTTCCACCACACCCGCCCGCGCGGCGGACTTTGCGGCGGAACATGGCATCCCTGGCCATGGCAGCGATCTGGCGGCGGCGCTGGCCGATCCGGCGACGGATGCGGTCTATATTTCCTCGACCAATGAAAAGCATCTGTCGCAGGCGCTGGCCGCCATTGCGGCGGGCAAGCATGTGCTGTGCGAAAAGCCGCTGGCGATGACGGTGGCCGAGGCGGCGCAGATGGTGCGGGCCGCCGATGCGGCGGGCGTCACCTTCGCCACCAATCATCACCTGCGCTGCTCGGGCAGTCACCGGGCGGTGCGCGGGCTGATCGAAAGCGGCCGTATCGGCAAGGTGCTGTCCCTGCGCATCTTTCACGCCGTCCACCTGCCGCCCCACCTGCAAGGCTGGCGCATCACCGACCCAGGCGCAGGCGGCGGGGTGATCCCCGATATCACCGTGCATAATGCCGATGTCGCGCGCTTCCTGCTGGGTGAAGACCCGGCTTCGGTGGTGGCGCAGATGGCGTCTTCCGGCATGGGGCAGGGGGTCGAGGATTCTGCGATGTCGGTCTGGTCGATGTCCTCGGGCGCGATGGTGTTCTCGCATGAAAGTTTCACCCATCCCTTTGCCGGTTCGGGGCTTGAGGTGCATGGCACCGAAGGATCGGTCTTCGCCCGCGGCGTGATGACCCAGCTTCCGCTGGGCGAGATCGAACTGGTGACGGCCAAGGGGCGTGAAGCGCTGCCGTTCCCGGACCACAACCTTTATGTGCAGGCCGTGGCCGAGTTTGCCGCCGCCGCCGCAGGCCATGGCCGTCCGGCGGCGGATGGCTGGGACGGTGTCGCCTCGCTGGCCGTGGCTTTGGCGGTGCGGGAGGCGGCAAGGACCGGCGCGCGGCAGGATGTGAAGATCAGGGGCGCGGCATGAGCAAGCTGGTTTCCGCAGCCGAGGCCGTCGCCCGCATCGCCGATGATGCGGTGGTGACTGTGTCGTCCTCTTCGGCGCTCGGCTGCCCCGATCTGGTGCTGAAGGCGCTGGGCCAGCGGTTCCGCGACGAAGGCCATCCGCGCAACCTGACCACGCTGCATCCGATTGCGGCGGGCGACATGTATGGCGTCAAGGGCATCGACTGGATCGCGCAGGACGGGCTTCTGGCGCGGGTGCTGGCGGGATCTTACCCTTCGGGCAGTTCCAATCTGCCGATGCCGGAAATCTGGAAGATGATCGTCGAGGACCGGGTTCTGGCCTACAACGTGCCGTCCGGCATCATGTTCGACATGCACCGCGAGGCGGCGGCGAAACGGCCCGGCGTGCTGACCCGCGTGGGGTTGCAGACCTTTGTCGATCCGGTCCGTCAGGGCTGTGCGATGAACGCGAAAGCCGCCGCGCATCCCATTGTTTCCCGTGTGGAATTCGGCGGACAGACCTGGCTGCATTTCCCCAATATCCAGCCCGATGTCTGCATCCTGCGCGCCACGACGGCGGATGAATGGGGCAACCTGACCTATGAACACGAAGGTGCCTATCTGGGCGGGATAGAGCAGGCGATTGCCACGCGCAACAACGGCGGGCTGGTGATTGCGCAGGTCAAGCGGATGACGGCGCGCGGGTCCTTGCGGCCGCATGACGTGCGGGTGCCGGGGCATCTGGTGGATCTGATCGTGATCGACCCCGACCAGAAACAGACCACGGAAACCCCGCATGATCCGGCGATTTCCGGCGAGGTGATCCGCCCCTGGTCCAGCTTCTCGCTGGCCGAGCATGGCATCGAAAAGGTGATTGCCCGCCGCGCCGCGATGGAGCTGAAGGCGGGGATGACGGCCAACCTCGGCTTTGGCATTTCCGCCATGGTGCCGCGCATTCTGCTGGAAGAAGGCCATCCTCAGGCCGTGACCTGGGCCATCGAACAGGGCGCCGTGGGGGGCATGCCGCTGACCGGCTTTGCCTTTGGCTGCGCGTCGAATGCCGATGCCTATGTGCCGTCGCCCCAGCAGTTCATCTACTTCCAGGGTGCGGGGTTCGACATGTCGTTCCTGTCCTTCCTTGAGGTGGATGTAGAGGGCAACGTCAATGTCTCGAAACTGGGTAAGAAGCCCTATCTGACGGCCGGTTGCGGCGGCTTCGTGGACATCACCGCCCATGCCAGGAAGATCGTCTTCTCCGGCTGGTTCGAGGCGGGTGCGCAGATCGACTTGACCAGTTCCGGCATTTCCGTGCGTCAGCCGGGCAAGTTCACCAAAATGGTTGCAGAAGTCGAACACGTCACATTTTCGGGCGCAAGGGCGCGCGAACAGGGGCAGGAGGTGCTGTATATCACCGAACGCTGCGTGATGCGCCTGTCCGACAAGGGGCTGGTGGCGGTCGAGATGATGCCGGGGATCGACCCTGCGCGCGACATCGTGGCGGCGTCGCAAGGCAGGGTCTCGGTCGCCGGGAACGCAAAGGTCATGCCGTTGTCGCTGCTGTCCGAAGGCCCGATGGGGTGGGCACCATGAGCGGGGTGCGGCTGACGATCGAAGGCACGGTGGCCGAGCTGTGGCTGGACAATCCGGCCAAGCTGAACTGCTTTACGGTCGAGATGCTGGGTCAGTTGTCCGCGCATCTTGAGGGGATCGAGGCCGATCCGGCGATCCGTGTTGTGGTTCTGATCGGCACCGGAGAGCGTGCCTTCTGCACCGGGGCCGACATCAATGGCTGGGGCGATCTGTCGCCTGCCGATTTCGCCCGTAACTGGGTGCGCGGCGGGCATCGCATCTTTGACCGGCTGGCGCGGCTGGCCAAGCCGACGATTGCGGCGCTGAACGGCCATGCCTTTGGCGGCGGGCTGGAACTGGCGGCGGCCTGCGATCTGCGGGTGATGACCCCAAAGGCCACCATCGCGCTGCCCGAGGCGGGCGTCGGCATCGTGCCGGGATGGTCGGGGACGCAGCGGCTTGGCCGCCTGATCCCCGAGCCGATGCTGAAGGAGATGGCGCTGTTCGGCCGCCGGATCGGCGCGGATCGGGCGCTGGCCTGCGGTTTTGTCGCCGAGGTGGCGGAAGACGCCCGCGCGGCGGCCTTTGCGATTGCCGAACGGCTGACCGCGCTGTCCCCCCGCGCCACCGAGATCAACAAGGCGATGATCCATGCCGGGCGCGGCGAAGACCCCGCTGCCATGATCGAGGCGCTGGGATCGGCGGCCATCGCCGCCAGCGCCGACCGCGACGAGGGCGTTGCCGCCTTCCGCGCCAAGCGCGCACCAGAATTTCCGGGAACCTGACGATGACTGACCTGACGCTGATCCCCGCAACCAACACGGCGCTGCCTGCGACCCCCTTTCACGGCCGCCACCTGATCGACGGGCGCTGGCAGGACAGCGCGGATGGGGCGGTGACGGAACGCCTCTCGCCCTCGCATGGCGTCGTGGTCAGCCGCGCCGCGAAAGGCGGCGTGGCCGAGACCGAGGCGGCGATTGCCGCCGCCCGCAAGGCTTTTGACGACGGGCGCTGGAGCCGGATTTCCGCCAAGGCGCGGGCCGCGGTGCTGCTGAAGGTGGCTGACCTGATCGAGGCTAATGTTGAACGCCTTGCCCTTCTGGAAACGCTGGAATCGGGCAAGCCGATCAGCCAGTCGCGCGGTGAATGCGGCGGGGCGGCGGATCTTTGGCGCTATGCGGCGGCGCTGGCCCGCACCAGCCATGGCGACAGTCACAACAATATTGGTCAGGACATGCTGGCCGTGGTTCTGAAGGAGCCGATCGGCGTGGTGTCGATCATCACGCCATGGAACTTTCCGTTCTGGATCCTGTCGCAGAAGCTGCCCTTCGCACTGGCGGCGGGCTGCACCTGCGTGGTGAAACCGTCGGAAATGACGCCGTCGACCACCGTCATGCTGGGCGAGATGCTGGCCGAGGCGGGGATGCCGGACGGGGTGGTCAACATCGTCCTTGGTCTGGGGCAGCCCGTGGGTGCGCTGATGGCATCCCATGACGCGGTGGACATGGTGACATTCACCGGATCGACCGGAGTCGGGCGCGGCATCGCGGCGGCGGCCAGCGGCACCTTGAAGAAGGTGGCGCTGGAACTGGGGGGCAAGAACCCGCAGGTGATCTTCCCCGATGCCGATCTCGACTCGGCGGCCGATGCCGTCACTTTCGGGATCTATTTCAACGTTGGCCAGTGCTGCAATTCCGGCAGCCGGATCATCGTCCACGAAGACATCGCCGAAGCCTTCACCGCCAGGGTGGCCGCCCTGTCGCGCAAGGTGGCCTTCGGCGATCCGCTGGACCCGAATACCCAGGTCGGCGCCATCGTCACCCCGGCACATCAGGCCAAAATCGACGGCTATGTGCAGGCGGCAAGGGCCGAAGGTGCCAAGGTGGCGCTGGGCGGTGGCAAGCTGGCGATTCCGGGCCTGCCCGGCGAATTCTACCAGCCGACCATCGTGGCGAATGTCACGCCCGACATGGCCATTGCGCGCGAGGAAGTGTTTGGCCCGGTCCTGTCCGTCCTGACCTTCCGCACTCTGGAAGAGGCGCTGGCGCTGGCCAATGATGCCTCCTATGGCCTGTCGGCGGGGGTATGGAGCGAGAATGTCCATACCTGCCTTGAATTTGCGCGCAAGGCACAGGCGGGCACGGTCTGGACGAACACCTGGATGGATGGCTTCCCCGAAGTGACCTTCGGCGGAATGAAGCAATCCGGTCTGGGGCGCGAGATTGGCAGCTATGGGCTGGACGAATTCCTTGAGGTGAAATCGCTGGTCATGCGTGTGGGCCGCACGCGGGCGAACTGGGTGCGCGGATGATCCTAGAACTCCACCACCGGCTGATGCAGGGTCTGCAGGATCGCTGGATCCTCGCCCGCCATCGCACGCAGGAGGTGTTCGCCCATCACCCGGCCCGCCAGCCGCAGATCCTCGACCATGGTGTCGATGCGCGGGCGGAACATGTCGAAGATGCCGCTGGCGCGCTTGGCCACAAGGTCGATCTCGCGCCCAAGGGTCAGCCCGCTGTCGCTGATTGCGGCCATCGAGACCATGGCGGCGACTTCGCCGACGCAGATGATGCCATCGGGCCGGTCGGGCTGCGTCAGCCGCCGTGCCAGCCAGGCGCTGGTCTCCTGCTGGGGGGTGTCCAGGGTGATATCCTCTGGCAGTTCGATGGTGATGCCGGCGGCACGGGCGGCAGCGACCGCACCCCAGCGCAGATGTTGGGCAAAGGAATAGCGCGCGGGGGGCAGTACCATCAGAAGGCGGGTGCGGCTCTTGGCCATAAGCCGCTCGACCGCGATGCGGGCAAAGGTTTCGTTGTCGTAATCGACAAAGGGATGCGGCACGGTGAATTCGGTGCGGCCATGGCAGACGAAGGGAAAGCCCTGTTCCATCAGATAGCGGACGCGCGGGTCGAACGGCTCGGTCCGGTTGAAGATGATGCCGTCGCCCAGCCGGGTTTCGACGATCTGGCGCACGGCGGACAGCCGGTCGCTGCCAAGCACGTCGGGAAAGATCGTCACGGAATAGCCGGTTCCGGCCAGCGCGGCGCTGAGCCCGCCGATCAATTCATGCGTAAAGCCCAGGAATTCGTGGTCGAGGTTCAGCAGCAGTTGCACCACCTTGGTGCGCCCGGTGCGCAACCGCTGCGCCGCGCGGTCGGGGACATAGCCCAGCCGGGCCGCGGCTTCGGCCACCAGCGCGCGGGTGCTGGCGGCGATTCGCGGATCGTTGGCCAGCGCGCGCGACACTGTGGTGACGGCAAGTCCCGTCGCCGCGGCAACAGTGCGCAGTGTCGGGCGGGCCCGTGGCTTCGCAGGCGGCTGGGGTCTTGTGGCGCTGTCGGTCAGGATCTGGCCTCCACTGGAACGGGGCAAGGCTATGACAGGATTGTGCAACGATACAATCCTTTTCTTGGAAGGCCGGTTCCTGCCGGACAATGCGAGATCGGGCCGATTTCGCTGCAATGCGGCAAGTTGGGGATGAGGGAAGATTCCTGTTGACGAAGGTATCTGTTGTAACGTTTCACTAATGTGTTCCCGAAAAGGGACACTTCATCTGGGAGGATGATCATGAAGATGACGATGAAGAGCTTCGCCTCGGCGATGGCGATCACGGTGGCTCTGTCGGCCTCGGCCAGGGCCGAGGATGTCGAAGTGCTGCACTGGTGGACCAGCGGCGGCGAGGCGGCTGCGCTGAACGTTCTGAAGGAAGATCTGGCCGGCAAGGGCATCGGCTGGGTCGACATGCCGGTGGCGGGCGGCGGCGGCGAAGCCGCGATGACCGCGCTGCGCGCCCGTGTCACCGCAGGCGATGCGCCGACGGCCGTGCAGATGCTGGGCTTCGACATTCTCGACTGGGCCGCCGAAGGGGCCCTGGGCAACCTTGACGCCGTGGCGGCAGCCGAAGGCTGGGACAATGTGATCCCAGGGGCGCTGCAGGCGTTCTCGAAATATGACGGCCACTGGATTGCCGCCCCGGTCAACGTCCACTCGACCAACTGGGTCTGGATCAACAAGGCCGCGCTGGATGCCACCGGCCTGGGCGAGCCGACCAATTTCGACGAACTGGTCGCCGTTCTGGACAAGATGAAGGAAGCCGGAATTACCCCGATCGCCCATGGCGGGCAGGCCTGGCAGGATGCGACGATCTTCGACGCGCTGGTGCTGGCCGAAGGGGCCGATTTCTACAAGGCCGCCTTCGTCGATCTCGATCCGGCGGCGCTGGGCGGCGAGAAGATGGCCGCAGCCTTTGACAAACTGATCAAGCTGCGCAGCTATTTCGACGCCAACTTCTCGGGCCGCGACTGGAACCTGGCTTCGGCCATGGTGATCAACAACGAGGCCGGGATGCAGTTCATGGGCGACTGGGCCAAGGGCGAATTCCTGAAGGCCGGCAAGGTGCCGGGCACCGATTTCGTCTGCATCCGCTTCCCCGGCACCCAAGGGTCGGTGACGTTCAACTCCGACCAGTTCGCCATGTTCAAGGTGGAAGGCGAAGGCAAGCTGGCCGCCCAGGCCGCCATGGCATCGGCCATCGAAAGCCCGGCCTTCCAGTCGGCCTTCAACGTGGTCAAGGGATCGGTCCCCGCCCGCACCGATGTGCCGGACACTGATTTCGACGATTGCGGCAAGAAGGGCATGAAGGACCTGGCCGAAGCCAACACGGCCGGCACGCTCTTCGGGTCGATGGCGCATGGCCATGGCGCCCCGGCGGCGGTGAAGAACGCCACCTATGACGTGATCACCGCCGTGGTGAACGGCCAGTATGCGGACGGGGCTTCGGCCGCCACCGCCCTGGCCGACGCCGTCGCCGCCGCGCAGTAAGCGGTTTCTCCGGGGGCGGACCACCCGCCCCCGGATCCACAAATTCCTTGATCAAGGAATTTGCAAAAAATCTTCGAAGATTTTTGTCTGTGCCCAAGGGGAAGGGGAGGACCAGCAATGGCTGCGCCCGCGACAGTCGATTTCCGAACGCGCCTTCAGGACTGGTTGCCAAGGCTTGTGCTGGCCCCGTCCTTTGCGGTGACGGTGCTGTTCGTCTATGGCTTCATCATCTTCACGGTGATCCTGTCCTTCACCGGATCGAAGATGCTGCCCCGGTTCGATTTCGTGGGCTTCGACAATTACACCCGGCTTTTCGGGCTGCAACACTGGCATACGGCGGTGGGAAACATCGCCATCTTCGCCAGCCTCTACATCGTGATCTGCACCGCCATCGGCCTGATGCTGGCGATCTTCCTGGATCAGAAGATCCGGGGCGAGGGGATGTTGCGGCCGATCTACCTTTATCCGATGGCGCTCAGCTTCATCGTCACCGGCACGGCCTGGAAATGGTTCCTCGATCCGGGGATCGGGTTGGAAAAGGTCGTGCGCCTCTGGGGCTGGCACAGTTTCGACATCGGCTTCCTGACGATTCCCGGCTGGGAGAATTTCTCCTTTACCTGGATCAAGGACAATGATCTGGCGATCTACTGCATCGTCATCGCTGCGGTCTGGCAGACATCGGGTTTCGTGATGGCGATGTTCCTGGCTGGCCTGCGCGGGATCGACAACGAGATTCTGAAGGCCGCCCAGATCGACGGCGCGTCGAACTGGCAGCTTTACCACCGCATCGTCATTCCGCTGTTGCGGCCGGCTTTCCTGTCGGCCTTCGTGATCCTGTCGCATCTGGCGATCAAGTCCTATGACCTTGTCATCGCGCTGACCGGCGGCGGGCCGGGACGGTCGACCGAGATGCCCGCGACTTTCATGTATTCCTACACCTTCACCCGCAACCAGATGGGCGTCGGGGCATCCAGTGCCGTGATCATGCTGATGACCATCGCCGCGATCATGGTTCCCTACCTTTACGCCGAACTGCGGGAGAAAAAGGAATGAGCGTCGCATCGCAAGATACCGCCGTCTCGACCGGTGGCCCCGTCCGCGTGCTGATCTATCTGGTGCTGGTGCTGTTCGCGCTGTTCTACCTGTTGCCGCTGTATGTCATGGGGGTGAATTCGCTGAAACCGCTGGCCGAGATCACCGGCGGCAACATGATGGCGCTGCCCTCGACCTGGACACTGGATCCCTGGCGGTCCGCCTGGTCGACGGCGCAGATCGGGGTCGAGCCGACGGGGCTGAAGCCCTATTTCCTGAACTCGATCCTGATGGTGGTGCCCGCCGTCACCATTTCCACCATCGTCGGCGCGATGAACGGCTATATCCTAACCAAATGGCGCTTTCGCGGCGACACCTGGGTCTTCGGGCTGATGCTGTTTTCCTGCTTCATCCCGTTCCAGATCGTGCTGATCCCGATGGCGGTGGTGCTGGGCTGGCTGGGGCTGGCGGGGTCGGTGCCGGGGCTGATCCTTGTGCATGTGGTCTATGGCATCGGCTTCACCACGCTTTACTTCCGCAACTACTATGCCGCCTTCCCGACCGAGCTGGTGCGCGCGGCGCAGATCGACGGCGCGGGCTTCTTCCGCATCTTCTGGCGCATCCTGCTGCCGGTCTCTGGCCCGATCGCGGTGGTTTCGGTGATCTGGCAGTTCACAAACATCTGGAACGATTTCCTGTTCGGGGCGTCCTTCGGCGGGGTGAACCAGCCGATGACGGTGGCGCTGAACAACCTGGTGCAGTCGTCAACCGGGGTGAAGGAATACAACGTCCATTTCGCCGGCGCGATCCTGGCCGCCCTGCCCACCCTGTTCGTCTATATCGTCGCGGGCCGCTACTTCGTGCGCGGTCTGATGGCTGGCTCTGTGAAAGGCTGAAATCATGGGATTTCTCGACATCCGCAACGTCACCAAATCCTATGGCGCCGTCGAGGTGCTGCACCGCGTCGACATCGCGGTGGAAGAGGGCGAATTCCTTGTTCTCGTCGGCCCCTCGGGCTGCGGCAAGTCCACGCTCTTGAACATGATCGCAGGGCTGGAGGGCATCACCGGCGGCGAAATCGCCATCAAGGGCCGGGTGGTGAACGGGGTGCATCCGTCAAAGCGCAACATCGCCATGGTGTTCCAGTCCTACGCGCTTTACCCCAACATGACCGTGGGCCAGAACATGACCTTCGGCCTTGAGATGCACGGTGTGCCGAAGCCCGAGCGCGACAAGGCCCTGGCCGATGTGGCAAAGCTGCTGCAGATCGACCATCTGCTGAACCGCAAGCCCGGCCAGCTGTCGGGCGGCCAGCGCCAGCGCGTTGCCATGGGCCGGGCGCTGGTGCGTGACCCGGATGTGTTCCTGTTCGACGAACCCTTGTCCAACCTTGACGCCAAGCTGCGTGTCGACATGCGGACCGAGATCAAGAAGCTGCACCAGAAGCTGAAGACGACCATCGTCTATGTGACGCATGACCAGATCGAGGCGATGACGCTGTCGACCCGCATCGCGGTGATGAACAAGGGCCATGTGCAGCAGCTGGGCACGCCGAAAGAGATCTACGACACGCCGGCCAACCTGTTCGTCGCTACCTTCATGGGCAGCCCGGCGATGAACATCGTCCCGGCGACGGTGACGATGGAAAACGGTGTGCCGCATGCCGCGATCACCGATGCGACAGGGGCGGTGCGGACCCTGCGCTTCAGCCAGCCCAATCTGGCGGGCTGGGACGGCAAGCCGATCCTGCTGGGCATCCGCCCCGAGGCGATCACAGATCCCGAAGGCGCGGACCGCAAGTCGGACAATATCCAGCCCTTCGCCAATGTGGTGACAGTCACCGAACCGGCGGGGGCCGATACTTTCGTCACCATGACGCTGTCGGGCAAGGATGTCATCGCGCGGATGCGGGCGGATGCGGCGGTGACGGCGGGGCAAAGCTTCGATTTCGCGGTGAACATGGAAAAGGCCGTGGCCTTCGATCCCGCGACCGAGGAACGGATCGCCCCGTGATGCAGACCGCCCGATCCGCCCCGGATGTGATCATCATCGGGTCCGGCATGGGCGGGGCCACGCTGGCGGCTGCGCTTGCCCCCAGCGGCCGCCGGATCGTGATCCTGGAGCGCGGAGAGCGGCTGGTTGACGGCCCCGAGGCCCGCGATCCGTCGGCAATCTTCCGGCGCGGTTTCTTCAAGCCGAAGGAAACCTGGAAGGATGCCGAAGGCCGGGCGTTCGAGCCGGGCAATTATGCCTTTGTCGGCGGCAATACCAAGTTCTACGGCGCGGTTCTCTTGCGCTACCGGGCCGAGGATTTCCGCCCCCAGCGCCATATCGACGGCATCACGCCGGGCTGGCCGATCTCTTACGACGATCTTGAACCCTATTATTCACAGGCCGAAGCCCTGCTGCGGGTGCGCGGCGATGCCCTGGCCGATGATCCGACCGAGCCGCCGCATTCCGCGCCCTATCCGTTTCCGCCGGTGCCGGATGAGCCGGACATCGCCACTCTGCGCGCCGCCTTTGCCGCGCAGGGCCTGCACCCCACGCCGCTGCCGCTGGGGGTGGATCTTGACGCCTGGCTGAAACGCGCGCCCACCGCCTGGGACGCCTTTCCCTGCACCACCGGGGCCAAGTCTGATGCCGAAAGCTGCGGGCTGGCCGAGGCGTTGAAATACCCCAATGTCACCCTGCTGACCGGGGCCCGCGTGACCCGCCTGCTGGCGCAGGGCCGCAAGGTGACGGGGGTCGAGCTTGACCGGGCAGGAAGCAGGGAAACCCTGTCGGCCCCCGTGGTCTGCCTCTGCGCCGGGGCGGTGATGTCGGCGGCGCTCTTGCTGGCCTCGGCCAATGCCGATCATCCGAACGGGCTGGCCAATGGCTCGGATCAGGTCGGCCGCAACTTCATGAACCACAATCTGACCGGGATGGTGGCCTATCACCCCTTGCGGTGGAACCGGACGGTCTATGAAAAGACCATCCAGTTCAACGACTGGTATCTGACCGGCGGGCCGGGCGGGGAACCCCTGGGCAATGTGCAGATGCTGGGCCGGATCACCGGGCCGATTCTGGCAGGAGAGGCGGGCCTGCCGCTGTGGCTGGCGCGGCATGTGGCGGATCATTCCCTTCACATCATGGCGATGTCCGAGGACCTGCCGGACCCGGATTCCCGCGTGTTGTGGCGGAACGGCGTGGTGCTGGACTGGCGGCGCACCAACACCCGCGCGCATGACCTGCTGGTCGCGCGCCTGAAACGGGCGATGCGGTGCGCGGGCTGGCCCATCGTCATGGCGCGGGGGTTCCCGAAGTCGAAGCCCAGCCACCAGTGCGGCACGGCGCGGATGGGGGTGGATTCGGCCTCCTCGGTGGTGGACCGGAACCTGAAGGCGCATGATCTGGACAATCTTTACATCGCCGATGCCTCGGTCCTGCCGACCTCGGCCGCGGTCAACCCGTCGCTGACCATCGCCGCGCTGGCGCTGCGGGCGGGGGCCCATATCGGAGACCGGACATGACCCCGCCCGTCGCCCCGAAAGTTGCCCTGATCACCGGCGGCCAGCAGGGCATCGGCCTTGCCGTGGCCGAGGCGCTGGGGGCCGCAGGTTTTCGCCTTGCCATCGCCTCGCTGCCCCCGGCCGATGCCCCCGCGGTGCGCGACGGTCTGGCCCGGCTGGGGCAGGCCCGCTATTACCCGCATGACGTGGCCGATGCCGGTGCGGCACCCGGCCTTCTGGCCCGGATCGAGGCCGACCTTGGCCCCGTCACCTGTTTCGTCTCGAACGCCGGCGTGCCCGCCAAGGTGCGCGGCGACCTCTTGGACCTGACCCCGGACAGTTGGGATCACGTGCTGGACATCAACCTGCGCGGTGCTTTCTTTCTGGCGCAGGAGGTGGCGCGGCGCATGGTCAGCCGCCAGTCGCCGCATTACCGGTCTCTGTCCTTCGTCACCTCGGTCTCGGCCGAACTGGCCAGCATCGAGCGGGGCGAATACTGCGTGTCGAAAAGCGGTGCCTCGATGGTGGCCCGGCTGTTCGCGCTGCGGCTTGCGCCGCTGAACATCGGCGTGTTCGAACTGCGCCCCGGCATCATCGCCACGGGCATGACCGAAGGCGTCAGGGACAAATACACCGCCCGGATCGAAGGCGGGCTGGTGCCCGCCCACCGCTGGGGCGAGCCGATGGACATTGGCCGCGCCGTGGTGCCGCTGGCGCTGGGCCAGATGGCCTTTGCCACCGGCATGGTGATCCCGGTCGATGGCGGGCTGTCCGTCCCGAGGCTGTGATGCGCGATCTGCAAAATTCTTCGAAGAATTTTGTCAAGAATTTTCAGGAAAATTCTTGGCCCCAGCCCCGCCTGTCGCGCGGGAAGGATATGCGAGATGACTGAAGGCTACGATTACATCGTCATCGGCGGCGGCTCGGCCGGGTCGGTGCTGGCGGCGCGGCTGTCGGAAGACCCCGCCGCGAAGGTGCTGCTGCTGGAGGCGGGAGGCCGCGACAGCCATCCCTTCTATCACCTGCCCGCAGGCTTTGCGAAGATGACCAAGGGCATCGGCAGCTGGGGCTGGCAGACCGTTCCGCAGCGCCACATGAAGGGCATGCAGATCCGTTATACGCAGGCAAAGGTGATCGGTGGCGGATCGTCGATCAACGCGCAGATCTACACCCGCGGCAATGCGCTGGATTATGACGAATGGCGGCAGTTGGGCTGTCCCGGCTGGTCTTATGAAGACGTGCTGCCCTATTTCCGCAAGGCCGAAGATAACGACACGTTCGACAACCGATACCATGGCAAGGGCGGGCCTTTGGGCGTGTCGCAGCCCCGCGCCCCGCTGCCGATCTGCGAGGCCTGGTTCGCCGCCGCCGCGCAGATGGGCATCCCGCGCAACATGGACATGACCGGAGAGGTGCAGGACGGCGTCGGCTATTACCAGCTGACCCAGCGGAATTACCGGCGGTCTTCGGCCTCGATCGCCTATCTGCGCCCGGCGCGGGGGCGGGCGAACCTGACGGTGCGGACCGGCGTTCAGGTGCTGCGGATCGTGGTTGAGAATGGCCGTGCGGTGGGGGTGGAAACCCCCGAAGGCGTGATCCGCGCCACGGCAGAGGTGATCCTGTCTTCGGGCGCCATCGGCAGCCCCCGGCTGCTGCAGTTGTCGGGGATCGGCCCGGCCGATCACCTGCGGTCGCTTGGCATCCCGGTGGTGCTGGATCAGCCGGGGGTCGGGGCCAATCTTCAGGATCATCTTGACCTGTTCGTCATTGCCGAATGCACCGGCCCGCATACATATGACCGCTATGCCAAACCGCATTGGTCGGCGCTGGCGGGGCTGCAATATCTGCTGACACGGCGTGGCCCTGTTGCCTCCAGCCTGTTTGAAACCGGCGGCTTCTGGTATGCCGAGGATGGCGCGCGCAGCCCCGACATCCAGTTCCACCTTGGCCTTGGCTCGGGGATCGAGGCCGGGGTGGCTGCAATGCCGCAGGGCGGCGTCACGCTGAATTCGGCCTATCTCAGGCCCCGGTCGCGCGGCACGGTGCGGCTGGCATCGGCCGATCCGCTGGCCGCCCCGCTGATCGACCCGAATTACTGGGAAGACCCGCATGACCGCGAAATGTCGATCCGGGGCCTGAAGCTGGCGCAGGAGATGATGGCGCAATCGGCGCTGAAACCCTTCGTGCTGGCCGAACGCCTGCCGGGGCCGCAGGTGCGCACCGATCAGGACTATTTCGATTATGCCTGCCGGCATTCCAAGACCGACCATCACCCGGCGGGCACCTGCCGGATGGGCAGCGACGCGCAGGCGGTGGTGGACCCCGAACTGCGCTTCAACGGGCTTTCCGGCCTGCGGGTGGTCGATGCCTCGATCATGCCGCGCGTGGTGTCGTCGAACACCAATGCGCCGACGATCATGATCGCCGAAAAGGCCGCCGACATGATCCGCGCCAGCAAAGGAGCCGCCGCATGATCCGCCATATCGTTCTGGTGAAATTCCGTGCCGAGGTGACAGAGGACGCCATCGCCGCGATCTTTGCCGATCTGGCCGCGATCCGGGCGAAACTGCCCGGCGTGCTGGACATTCGCGCGGGACGCAGCGAAAGCCCCGAACAGATCGAGCGTGGCTATCTGCACGGCTTCACCGTGGATTTCACCGATTGGGCGGCGCTGGCCGCCTATCAGGATCACCCCGATCATCGCCGTGTCGGGGCGGCGCTGGTCGCCGCCGCGACAGGCGGGATCGACGGGATCCTTGTCTTCGACCTTGCCTGCTGAGGGGCCGATCATGCTGACCTTGCCTACCGAAGATTTCCGTCTGGAGCGCTATCGCCCGACCGGCACCCCGCTGCTGCCGCGCGCGCCGCGGGTGGCGCTGACCCGCACCGCCTTTGCCGCCGCCCATGTGATCAGCGATGCGCTGCGCGAGCGCAGCCCATGGGATGGCCGCCCGGCGGTGGATTGGGAGGCGACGCTGGCCTTTCGCCACTGGCTTTGGGATCAGGGACTGGGGCTGGCCGAGGCGATGGATACCGCGCAGCGCGGCATGGGGGTGGATTGGGAGACCGCGAAGGACCTGATCCAGCGCACGATGGCGGCGGCCAAGGTGCATCCCTTGCGGCCGCGCGTCGCCAGCGGTGCCGGGACCGATCACAAGGTGCTGGCCGATCTGACCAGCGCCGAGGCGATCATCGCCGCCTATGAAACCCAGGCCGAGGCAATCGAGGCGGCGGGCGGGCAACTGATCCTGATGGCGACCCGTGCGCTGCCCGCCATCGGCGCGGGGCCAGAGATCTACCGCAAGGTCTATCGCCGCCTGATCGACGGCGCGGCGCAACCGGTGGTGCTGCACTGGCTGGGCGACATGTTCGACCCAGGCCTGACCGGATACTGGGGCAGCCGAGATGTCGCCGCCGCATCGGATTTCGTGCTGTCGCTGATCGCCGAAAATCCGGGACAGGTGGACGGGATCAAGATTTCCCTGCTGGATCAGGCGCATGAAGAAAGCTTCCGCGCCCGGCTGCCGGCCGGGGTGAAACTCTACACCGGCGATGATTTCAACTATGCCGCGCTGATCGAAGGCGACGGCACCCACCATTCGCATGCCCTTCTGGGGGCCTTCACCGCCATCGCCCCCGCCGCGGCGCAGGCGCTGGAGGCGCTGGCGCAGGGCGACCTTGCCACCTATCACCGGTTGTTCGCCCCGACCGTGCCGCTGAGCCGCGAGATCTTTCGCGCACCGACCCGGTTCTACAAGGCCGGCATCGCGTTCCTGAGCTGGATCAACGGCTTGCAGCGGCATTTCCTCATGCCCGCCGGGTTCCAGTCCAGCCGCGACATCACCCATTATGCCAATGTCTTCCGGCTGGCCGATCAGGCCGGGCTTCTGCTAGACCCGGATCTGGCAGTGTCGCGGATGCAACTGCTGTGCCAGCTGCATGGGGTGGATCAGGGGTAGGATGGAGCGCAGGCCGACCATAGTCGATGTGGCGCGAAGTGCGGGCGTGTCGAAGTCGACCGTCTCTCTGGTCTTGCAGAACTCGCCGCTGGTGAAACAGGAAACCCGCGCCGATGTGCGCCGGGTGATGGCCGAGATCGGCTATGTCTACAACCGCGCGGCGGCCAACCTGCGGTCGGCCAATGCCGGGCTGATCGGGCTGGTGATCAACGACCTGCGCAACCCGTTCTTCACCGAATTCGCCACCTCGGTACAGATGGCGCTGTCGGCGCGGGGCTATGCCACGGTGATGGGCAATACCGACGAGGATGCCGGCCTGCAGGCGCAGGTCGTGGGTGCGATGATCGAACACGGCGTCTCGGCGCTGATCCTGTCCTCGGCCTATGGCGAGGTGGCAGCCACCTTCGAGCAGATCGCGCGGGCCGGTATTCCGGCGGTGCAGGTGCTGCGCCGGGTGCATCCCGATACCGCGCAGTTCCCCTTTGCCAGTCCCGATGGCCCGGCGGGCGGGCGGCTGGCGACCGAGCATCTGCTGGCGCAGGGCGCGCGGCACATCGCCTTTGTCGGCGGCTTGCCGGGCCGATCTGTGACCGAGGCCCGCAAGGCGGGTTATCTGGATGTGCTGGCCCGCGAAGGAATTGCGCCGCTGGTGCTGGAGGGCCGCCCCGTCCGCGCCTTTGGGCGCGAGATGGCGGCGCGGCTGGCGGCGGATCATCCGCAGGTGGATGGCGTCCTGTGTTTCAATGATCTGGTGGCGTTGGGCCTGTTGTCGGGCTGTGCCGAGATCGGCCGCCGGGTCGGGCCGGAGCTGAAGCTGGTCGGTTTTGACGATATCGAGGAATGCGCGCAGGTCTATCCCAGCCTGACCTCGGTCCGCAGCCATATCGCCGGTTTCGGACAGGCGATGGCGGGAACCGTGCTGGCATGGCTGGAAGAGGGTGCTAAACCCGCAGCGGAAACCTTGTCTCCCGTGGAACTGATCGCCCGTGCCTCGACCCTCTGACCTGCCCCCCGAACTTACCTCCGACCTGCCTGGCGACCGCCCCGCCTTTCTGCGCCGCCTGTTCGATCGCGCCGTCGAAGTGGCCGATCCGATGCGGTCGCTGGCCGGGTTCCTGCCGCCGAAACCGGCGGGCCGGGTGCTGGTGATCGGGGCGGGCAAGGCCAGTGCCCGGATGGCCGAGGCGGTCGAGGCCGCCTGGGGCCCCTGCGAGGGGCTGGTGATCACCCGCTATGGCTATGGCCGCCCCTGTCAGGGCATCGAGATTGCCCTGGCGGCCCATCCGGTGCCGGATGCGGCGGGGGCCGAGGCGACGGGGCGAATGCTGTCGCTGGTCTCGGGGCTGGGCGAGGGCGACTTCGTGCTGGCGCTGATTTCGGGCGGGGCCTCGTCCCTGCTGTGCGCGCCGTCCGAAGGGGTGACGCTGGCCGAGAAACAGGCGGTGAATGCGGCGCTGCTGGCCAGCGGGGCGCCGATTTCGGCCATGAATACCCTGCGCAAGCACCTGAGCCGGGTGAAGGGCGGGCAACTGGCCGCCGCCGCCCATCCGGCGCGGATGCTGTCGCTGATCATCTCGGACGTGCCGGGGGACGATCCGGCCTTCATCGGCTCGGGTCCCACGGTCGGCGATGCGTCGACCCCGGATGATGCAGCGGCGATCCTGGACCGCTGGGCCATCGCGGTGCCGGATCATGTGCGGGCGGCGCTGGCGCGGTCGGGTGTGGTCAACCCTGGCGATGAGCGGCTGGCGCGGGTGGAGAACCGGATCTACGCCGCCCCGGCGCAATCGCTTGAATCGGCTGCTGAAATCGCCCGTGCCGCCGGGGTGGAGGTTCGCAGCCTTGGCGATGCGCTGGAAGGTGAGGCGCGGGATGTGGCCGCTGCGCAGGCCGCGATGGCGCTGGAGATTGCGGCGGCGCGCAGGCCCGGCGATGCGCCGGTGCTGCTTCTGTCGGGCGGAGAACTGACGGTGACGCGGCGGGGGAACGGGGTCGGCGGGCCGAATGCCGAATTCGCGCTGGCGCTGGCATTGGCGCTGAAGGGGGCACCCGGCATCCATGCCATCGCCTGCGATACCGACGGCGTCGACGGCGCGGCCGAGGTGGCGGGGGCGGTGGTGACGCCGCACACGCTGGCGCAGGCGGCGGCAAAGGGCGTGGATGCTGCGGCGGCGCTGGCGGCGAACGATGCGCATGGCTTCTTCGGACAGATCGGCGGGCAGGTGGTGACGGGACCGACATTGACGAATGTCAATGATTTCAGGGCGATCCTGATCGGCTGAGTCCCGTCGTCGTTCGCCTGTGGCTCCTCCTCCGCGACGACCGGCCGAAGGCCATGGAGGAGCCTCCCTTGCCTGCCCGCCCTCAAGCCGCTAGGACATCCGGGACCAGTCCCACGCGAGGCCCCGATGCGTCTTAGCCGCTACTTCCTGCCCGTCCTGAAGGAAAACCCTGCCGAGGCGCAGATCGTCTCGCACCGCTACATGCTGCGCGCGGGTATGATCAAGCAGCAGGCCGCCGGGATCTATTCCTGGCTGCCGCTGGGCTATCGCGTGCTGAAGCGGATCGAGCAGATCGTCCATGAAGAGCAGATCCGCGCGGGCCATATCCCCTTGCTGATGCCCACGCTGCAACCCGCTGATTTGTGGCGGGAATCCGGTCGATATGACGATTACGGCCAGGAAATGCTGCGCATCCGCGACCGGCACGAGCGCGACATGCTCTATGGCCCCACCAATGAAGAGATGATCACCGACATCTTCCGCGCCCATGTCAGCAGCTACAAGGACCTGCCGCTGACGCTGTATCATATCCAGTGGAAGTTCCGCGACGAGGTGCGGCCGCGGTTTGGTGTGATGCGCGGGCGCGAGTTCTATATGAAGGACGGGTATAATTTCGACGTCGACCGCGAGGCGGCGCTGCATGCCTATAACCGGCATATGGTGTCTTACCTGAGAACCTATGAACGGATGGGCCTGACGGCGATTCCGATGCGGGCGGCCTCGGGGCCGATCGGCGGCGACAACACCCATGAATTCCTTGTGCTGGCCAATACCGGCGAGAGCGAGGTGTTCTATGACGACCGGGTGACAGCGCTGAAGCTGGGCAACCGCGAGGTCGATTATGACAACCGGGCCGAGGTCGAGGGCGTGTGCCGCGAGTTCACCACGCTTTATGCGCGCACCGACGAAACCCATGATCCGGCGCTGTTCGACCAGATCCCCGAAGCACATCGCAAGGTGGGGCGCGGGATCGAGGTCGGGCAGATTTTCTATTTCGGAACAAAGTATTCCGAGTCGATGGGGGCCACGGTCGTCACCAAGGACGGCAACAAGGTTCCGGTGGAAATGGGATCGCATGGCATCGGCGTCAGCCGTCTTCTGGGCGCCATCATCGAAGCCAGCCATGACGACAAGGGCATTATCTGGCCCGAGGGGGTGACGCCGTTCCCGGTGGGGATCGTCAACCTGAAACAGGGCGACGCGGCGGCGGATGCGGCCTGTGCGTCGCTGGAAAAGGCGTTGCTGGCCAAGGGGTTGGAGCCGCTTTACGACGACCGCGACGAACGGGCCGGGGCGAAATTCGCCACCATGGACCTGATCGGGCTGCCCTGGCGGATCACCGTCGGGCCGCGCGGCCTGGAAAAGGGCGTGGTCGAGCTGACCAGCCGCCGCAGCGGAGAGTCCGAGGAAATGTCGCCCGAGGCGGCGGTGGCGCGGGTTGCGGAGATCTACGCCGCGCATCGCTGAGGGCGTGCAGCCGCAGGTTAACCCGTTGAAGCAACGGGTTTCCGGCATATGCGGAACGTATGGCTTGCGTATGGCAAAGGTCTGGTCCGCGTCGGGCCGGGCCTTTTGCGGTTCTGCATGAACCGATTGGCCGGAAGCGGCCGATCCGGTGGGCCCCCTTGGCCGGGCGCGATTTCGGGCGGATGCGATTTTTCGTCGAAAAATCGGGGCACCGCGGGCCGGGGGCGCGCCCTCTCGCCCCGCGGCGCCAGCCGTGGCAGGATGGAGAAAACGGAGGTGCGCATGATCGGGCGGATACTGACGCTGGCGGGCGGGCTGGCGGGGGCGGTGGGGCTGTCGCAGTTCCCCGAATTCTCGCAGCAATATCTGCAACGGCTGGCCGGGCAGGTGGATGCGCTGACGCAGGTCGAGGCGGATTTCGACCGCTCGGCCGAACGCGCCGGGCTGACTCGCGCGGCGGCGCTGGACGAATTGGGCACGGCGGGGTTCAGCGGCCAGCATGCCGGCGACCTGCGCGCGACCTTTGCCCGCGCCGAAGGCCTGCGCAACGATCTGGCGATGCTGCGGCTGGCCGGAGTCTATGAGCGGCTGGTGATGCCGCACCGCATGGCCGATGCCGAGCTCTTGCGGGCAACCTGGGCGGATTATGCGCCTGCGGTGCCGGTGACGGCGGCGGGGCTGGCCTGTGCCGGGATCGGCTTTGTCGCGGGGTGGGGCGTGATCGGGGCGGCGCTGTCGCTGCTGATGCGACCGTTCCGGCGGCGGTCGGCGGTGTGAGCGCGGCCACGCAAGAGCTGCGCACCGGCTGCGTGATCGCAGGCGGCGGTCCGGCGGGAATGATGCTGGGCTTTCTGCTGGCGCGGGCCGGGGTGCGGGTCATGGTGCTGGAAAAGCACGCCGATTTCCTGCGCGATTTCCGGGGCGATACGGTGCATCCCTCGACCCTGCGGGTGATGCGGGCGCTGGGGCTGCTGGAGGCGTTTCTGGCCCTGCCGCATCACAAGTTCCGCGAGATGCGGCTGGATCTGGGTGATCGGTCGGTGCCGGTGGCGGATTTCGGCGCGCTGGGGGCCGAGACGGGATTCGTCGCCATGATGCCGCAATGGGATTTCCTGGATTTCCTGGCCGATCAGGGCCGTGCCCTGCCGGAGTTCGATCTGCGGATGCAGACCAAGGCTACGGAGCTGGTGGCCGAAGGGGGCCGGGTGACGGGCGTCCTGGCCGAAGGACCGGAGGGGAAGCTGCGGATCCTGGCCGATCTGGTGGTGGGGGCGGACGGGCGGCATTCGGCCTTGCGGGCCGAGGCCGGGTTGCAGGTGCGCGATCTGGGCGCGCCGATCGACGTGCTGTGGTTCCGGGTAACGCGCGCGCCTGGGCAGACCGATGAATCGCTGGGCCGGATCGCGGGCGGGCGGGTGCTGGTGCTGCTGAACCGGGGCGACTATTGGCAGATGGCCTGCGTGGTGCCGAAGGGCGGGTTTGACGTCCTGCGGGCGGCGGGGATCGCCGCCTTCCGCGACGAGATCGCGGCGCTGGCGCGCCTGACGCCGGCGCAGGCGGCGGAAATCGACGATTGGGACAGGGTCAAGCTGTTGTCGGTGCGGGTCGACCGGCTGGAGCGCTGGTGGCGCGAGGGGCTGCTGTTCATCGGCGATGCGGCGCATGCGATGTCGCCCGTCGGCGGGGTGGGGATCAACCTGGCCATTCAGGACGCAGTGGCGGCGGCCAACCTGCTGGCCGGGCCGCTGCGGGCCGGGCCGGTGCCGGGGGCGGCGCTGGCGGCGGTGCAGAAGCGGCGGCTGATGCCGGTGCGGGTGGTGCAGCGGATGCAGGTGCTGGTGCAGGAACGGATGATCGCGCCTCAGCTGGGGCGGCGGGCGGCGGCGCTGCCCTGGCCGTTGCGGCTGTTGATCCGGTTTCCGCTGCTGCGGCGGGTGCCGGCTTGGTTCATCGGGCTGGGGCCGCGGCCGGAACTGCCGGATGACCGCGCGTCACCTGGCCCTTCGCCGGATTGATCGTGCCGCCATCGGCTGTCATCTTCGGTCAACCTTTTCCTGACAGGCTGGCCGCATGACCCAGACCGTTTCCGCACGACGCCTGAACAAGCGCCTGCCCACGATGGCCGAGGTGCTGGCCGATGGCATCGTCCATGCGGCGGCGCTGGTGGCCGGACTGGTGGCCTTTCCGATCCTGCTTTATCACGCGCTGGTGACGGCGGGGATCGGGGTCTTTGCCGCGCTGGCGGTCTATGCGGCCGGGTTCTTCCTGATGTGGGGCTTTTCGCTGGCCTATAACATGACGCCGCCCAGCGCGCTGAAATGGCTGCTGCGGCGGTTCGATCATTCGATGATCTATGTGATGATCGCGGGCACCTATACCGCCATCATCCCGCATCTGGCCCATGCGGGCTGGGCCTGGGCGCTGGGCGTGGTGGTCTGGGCCTGGGCGGTGTTCGGGATTCTGGTCAAGGTGGTGCTGCCGGGGCGGTTCGACCGGCTGGCGGTGCTGGCCTATATCGCACTGGGTTGGGTGGGCGTCTTTGCCATCGGCCCTGTGGCGGCGGCGCTGCCAGTGGTGTCGCTGTGGCTGCTGGTGGCGGGCGGGCTGACCTATGTCGCCGGGGTCGCGTTCTATCTGTGGGAGCGGCTGCGGTTCCAGACCGCGATCTGGCATGGCTTCGTGGCGGTGGCGGCGGGGCTGCATTTCACCGCGATTGCGATGGCGGTGGGGTAAAGCCCGTCTGCCCCGCGGACGGCAGGACGCAAGGCCTGCCCGGTTTTCCCCCCGCCGCGAAAGGCAGGCAAACCGGACCCCCGGAGACGGACCAGGGGCAAGGGCAGAGAGCAGGGGGCAGGGCTGCCGCCCCCCGCGAAATGCCAAGGCGCCTTACTTCGACAGCTCGGCCATCATTTCATCCATGGCCTTGCAGGCGGCGGCCAGATCGTCGCCCCCGGCGGCGGCCTTGGTGGCCATTTCCTGCACTTTCGGCGCAAGCTCGGCCAGCTTGGCCGGGTCGGAGGTGGCCAGCTCGGTGATCTTCGTCGTCAGCTCGGTGGCTTTCTTCTCGGCTTCGGCCTGGGTGCAGGTGGCCTTGTCGTCGCAGGCCGACAGCAGAACGGCGGCAGAGATCACGGCGGCGATGGGAAGGATGCGCAAGGGATTACTCCTTAAAGACAGGTCGTGGCGCGATCTGCGCCGCTGCGGAGAACACGCTTTCGTGAGTGATTTGTCCAGTGGGGAAAGCCGGACGGCCGCGCGGCGGGCCAATCCTTGCCGCTGTCCGGGGCGGCGGCATCTGCGCGCAGCGGGGGCTTTCTTGACCTTTCGGGCCGGACAGGCCAGTTTCGCGGGCAATCAAAAGCTGTGGCGTCACGCCGGGGCAAACACCGGAACGGGTTGGGAATGGCAGGCAGGACGGCACCTTTCGCAGGCTTTGAATGGATGATCGCCTGGCGCTATCTGCGCGCCCGCCGCGCCGAAGGCGGCGTTTCGGTGATGACCTGGATCAGCGTGATCGGCATCACGCTGTCGGTCTTTGCGCTGGTGGCGGTGATGGCGGTGCGCGCGGGGTTCCGCGAAGAATTCGTCAACACCCTTCTGGGCGCCAACGGCCATGTCAGCGTCTACAACTGGCGGATGGACGAGCAGGGCCGCCGGTTGCGCGGCTTTCCCGACTGGCAGGAGGTTGCGGCGCGGCTGACACAGGTGCCCGGCGTGACGCGGGTGGCCCCGCTGGTCAAGGGACAGGCGATGATCTCGACCGCCGAGGCCAATTCCGGGGTGCAGGTCTTTGGCATGGCCCCGGCGGATGTGGCCAGCATCCCGGCGCTGACCACCGGCGGCGATGATTTCGGCGACATCGCGCGGCTGCCCGACGGCATTGCCCTCGGCTCCGGTGTCGCGCGGGATCTGGGGCTGTCGGTGGGTGACAGGGTGCGGCTGATCTCTCCCGACGGGGCAAAGACGGCGATGGGCACCAGCCTGCGGGTCAAGGCCTATGAGGTGGTCTATATCTTCACCTCGGGCAGCCCCGACATCGACCGCACCCGCGCCTTCCTGCCCTTTGCCGAGGCGCAGGAGTATTTCAACGCCGAAGGCGTGGCCGATGAATTCGAGATCATGGTCGAAAGCCCCGACCGGATCGACAGCTACGTGCCTGCGCTGGCGGCGGCGGGGGGCGAGGGCGCGCTGACCTGGACCTGGCAGCAGAGTGCGGGCAACTACCTGCGGGCGCTGACGGTCGAGGACAACATGATGTTCATCCTGATGTCCATTCTGGTGCTGATCGCCAGCCTGAACATCATTTCCGGGCTGGTGATGCTGGTGAAGAACAAGGGCCGCGACATCGGGATTTTGCGCACGATGGGGCTGACCGAAGGATCGGTGCTGCGGGTGTTCTTCCTGTGCGGGGCGCTGACCGGGCTGGTGGGGACGGTGGCCGGCGTGGCGCTGGGCAGCCTGTTCGCCCATTACTTCACCCCGATCTTCGATTTCATCAATCTGGTGGCGGGTGGGGGGCTCTGGGACCCCGAAGTCCGGCCGATCTACAAGCTGTCGGCCCGGTTGCAGACGGGCGACGTGGCCACGGCGGCGGTGCTGTCGCTGGTGCTGTCCTTTGTCGTCACCATCTTCCCGGCGCGGCGCGCGGCGCGGATGAACCCGGTGGAGGCCCTCAGATATGAATAGGGGCGCTATGAGTGACGCGCTGCTGCTGGAGGGGCTGGAGAAGGGCTATAACCGCGGCAAGCCGTCGGAAGTGCAGGTGCTGCGCGGGGCCTCGCTGGCCGTGGCGGCGGGCGAGGTGGTGGCGCTGGTGGCACCCTCGGGTGCCGGGAAATCGACGCTGCTGCATATCGCGGGCCTCCTGGACACGCCGGATGCGGGGCGCGTGATGCTGGGCGGGCGCGAGATGGGCGGCCTTGGCGACCGCGCCCGGACCGAGGCGCGGCGCGGCGAGGTCGGCTTCATCTACCAGTTCCACCATCTGCTGCCCGAGTTCACTGCGCTGGAAAACGTGGTGATCCCGCAGTTGGCCAACGGGGTGGACAAGGCGGCGGCCGAGGCGCGGGCGCAGGACCTGCTGTCCCGCGTCGGCGTGGCGGGGCGCGCGTCGCATCGCCCGGCGGCGCTGTCGGGGGGCGAACAGCAGCGGGTGGCGTTCTGCCGGGCGCTGGCCAACGGGCCGCGGCTGCTGCTGGCGGACGAGCCGACGGGGAACCTGGACCCCGCCACCTCGGATCAGGTGTTCGGCGCGCTGATGGAGCTGGTGCGCGCGACCGGCATGGGCGCGCTGATCGCCACGCATAACATGGAGCTTGCGGGCCGGATGGACCGGGTGGTCCGGCTGGATCAGGGCCGCGTGGTCTGATAGCTGTTGGGGAACCGCAGCCGCCAGCCACGAGGTCGAAATGCGCCTGAAGCTTCTGTTGATCCTGCCCCTGCTTGCGGCCTGCGTCGAGGAGCATCAGCCCAGCGGGGCCGAGGATTTTGCCGCCTTCTGCTCGGGCTGCCATGGCGCTGGCGGCAAGGGCGATGGCCCGATGGCCGGGGAACTGGCCCACCGCCCCGCCGACCTGACCCGCCTTGCGGCGCGCAACGGCGGTGAGTTTCCGAAGCTGCGGGTGATGGCGAAGATCTGGGGCTATACCGGCGGCCACGACGGCGCTGCGGTGATGCCGAACTTCGGCCCGCTGCTCGACAGCCCGCTGGTGCCCTATGACGCCGGGGACGGGATCGAAAGCCCGACGCCGCTGCGGCTGGTGCAGCTGGCGGAATATGTGGAGGGGTTGCAGTAGGGCAGGCCGCGGCAGGGGCTTTGCGCCCCCTCGCCGGCGGGCTTGAACCGATGGCGCCTCGCTGGCTCGCCCCGCAGGATATTTGGCGAAGGGAAAGCGGACGGGGCTTCTGCCTTACACATCGTATCTGCCTCACACATCCAGCTCCTCCACGAACCGCGCATTCTCCTGGATATACTGGAACCGCAATTCCGGCTTCTTGCCCATCAGGCGTTCCACAAGATCGCCGGTCTCGCCGCCTTCCTCGTCGTCGATGCTGACGCGGATCAGCTTCCGCGTTTCGGGGTTCATCGTGGTGTCCTTCAGGTCCTTGGCGTCCATCTCGCCCAAGCCCTTGAAGCGCTGCACGTCGATCTTGCCCTTGCCGCCGACCGATCCCCTGGCCAACCATTCCTCTTTCTCGGCGTCGTCCGAGACATAGATCCGGTGTGCCCCCTGCGTCAGCCGGTAAAGCGGCGGGCAGGCCAGATAGAGGTGCCCCTTGTCGATCAGCGGGCGCATCTGGGTGAAGAAGAAGGTCATCAAGAGGCTGGCGATATGGGCGCCGTCGACATCGGCGTCGGTCATGATGATGATCTTGTCATAGCGCAGGTCATCGACGCGGAACTTCGTGCCCATGCCGACGCCAAGCGCCTCGCAGATGTCGCGGATTTCGGCATTGTCGCCCAGCTTGTTGGACGCAGCCCCCAGGACGTTCAGGATCTTGCCCTTCAAGGGCAGCAGCGCCTGGTAATTGCGGTCCCGCGCGCCCTTGGCGGAGCCGCCGGCCGAGTCGCCCTCGACGATGAAGATCTCGGTCCCCGAACGGTCGGTGGCCGAGCAATCCACCAGCTTGCCGGGCAGGCGCAGCTTTTTGGTCGCGGTCTTGCGCTGGGTTTCCTTTTCGGCCCGGCGGCGCAGGCGTTCTTCGGCGCGCAGCACCAGGAAATCGAGGATGGCGCCTGCGGATTTCGGATCGGCCGCCAGCCAGGTGTCGAAATGGTCGCGGACCGCGCCTTCGACCCATTTCGCCGCCTCTTCGGTGGCCAGCCGGTCCTTGGTCTGGCCGACGAACTGCGGCTCGCGCACGAAGACCGACAAGAGGGCACAGCCCCCCGTCAGCATGTCGTCGCGGGTGATCTGGTCGGCCTTGCGGTTCTTCACCCGCTCGCCATAGGCGCGGATGCCTTTCAGGATCGCGGCCCAGAAGCCGGTTTCATGCGTGCCGCCTTCGGGGGTGGGGACGGTGTTGGTGTAGGACGAGATGAAACCGTCGCGCATCGGCGTCCAGTTGATCGCCCATTCGACCGAGCCGGGAACGCCGAATTTCTCCTTGAAGGAAACCTTGCCGGTGAAGGGCCGGTCGGCATAGGTGGAGTCGCGTTCCAGTTGGGCCGAGAGATATTCGCCAAGCCCGCCGGGATAGTGGAAGATCGCCTCCTGCGGCATGTCGCCGTCGGGAATGGCGGATTTCCAGCGGATCTCGACACCCGAGAAGAGATAGGCCTTGGACCGCGCGGCGCGCATCAGCCGGGCGGGGCGGAAGCTTTGGTGGCCGAAGATATCGGGGTCGGGGTGGAAGGTGACGGTGGTGCCGCGCCGGTTGGCGGTGGGGCCGAGCTTCTGCAAGGGGCCGAGCGGTTTGCCGCGTGAAAACTCTTGCGCAAAGAGTTCGCGGTTCTTGGCGACCTCGACCCGCATGGTGTCGGACAGCGCGTTGACGACCGAGGAGCCGACGCCGTTCAGCCCGCCGCTGGTTTCATAGGCGTCGCCGTTGAACTTGCCCCCGGCGTGCAGGGTGCAGAGGATCACCTCCAGCGCCGATTTGTCGGGGAACTTCGGATGCGGATCGACCGGGATGCCGCGGCCGTTGTCGCGGATGGTCAGCGCGCCATCGGCATGCAGCTCCACCTCGATGCGGTTGGCATGGCCAGCGACGGCCTCGTCCATGGCATTGTCCAGGATCTCGGCCGCCAGATGATGATAGGCGCGCTCGTCGATGCCGCCGATATACATGCCGGGGCGCATCCGTACCGCCTCCAGCTGCTCCAGCACCTGAATGGACGAGGCGTCATAGGTGGATTCGGCCTTGGACAGGAGGTCGTTTGCCATGCTCTGCTCTTCTGTGGAACGCAGGCATTAGACCATTCCCAAGGGGGAAAACGCAAGATGTGGGGTGCCGCAAAAGGAAATGAAGGGCCAACCCTCGGCCCTTCATCTTTGCAAAAATACCCCCGCCGGAGGCGTCAACGCCAGCCAAGAGCCGGAGCGACGTGTCTCAGGATGCTTTCGATCACATGGGCATTGTAGTCGACACCCAGCGTGTTCGGCACCGTCAGCAGCAGCGTGTCGGCTTCGGCAATCGCCTCGTCCTGGCGCAGGTCCTCGATCAGGCGCTCCGGTTCAGCGGCGTAACTGCGGCCAAAGACGGCGCGGGTGTTGTCGATGACGCCGATCTGATCCTGCTCGGGGCGGCCCTGGCCGAAATACATCCGGTCAAGGTCATTGGTGATGGCAAAGATCGACCGGCTGACCGAGACGCGCGGCTCATGGCTGTGCCCGGCCGCTTTCCAGGCGTCACGATATTTGCGGATCTGCCGGGCCTGCTGGATGTGCAGCGGTTCGCCCGATTCGTCCCATTTCAGGGTCGAGCTTTGCAGGTTCATCCCCAGCGCCGCCGCCCATTCGGCGGTCGCATCCGAGGCGGCGCCCCACCAGATCCGGTTGCGCAGGCCCGGCGAATGCGGCTCCAGCCGCAGCAGGCCGGGCGGGTTGGGAAACATCGGGCGGGGGTTCGGCTTGGCAAAGCCCTTGCCATCCAGCAATTGCAGGAAGGTCAGCGCATGGTCGCGGGCAAGGTCCTGGTCGGTCTCGCCTTCGCCCGGCGCATAGCCGAAGTGCCGCCAGCCGTCGATCACCTGTTCGGGGCTGCCGCGCGAGATGCCCAGTTGCAGCCGCCCGCCCGAGATCAGGTCGGCCGATCCGGCGTCCTCGATCATGTAATGCGGGTTCTCATACCGCATGTCGATGACGCCGGTGCCGATCTCGATCCGCTTCGTGCGCGCGCCGACGGCGGCCAGCAGCGGAAAGGGCGAGGCGAGCTGGCGGGCATAGTGGTGAACGCGGAAATAGGCACCATCAGCCCCCAGCTCTTCGGCCGCTTCGGCCAGTTCGATGGATTGCAGCAGAACGTCGGCGGCCGAGCGGACGGCCGAGCCGCGTTCCTCCGACCAATGGCCGAAGGACAGAAAACCGACCTTCTTCATGGCGTGATCCTTTCCCGTCTGGGGGTGCCGGGAAGGTAAGGCGTGACGCGGCCCGCCGCCAGTGCGCCGGGCTGCACAGGCGCTGTGCCCCTTTCGGGGGTTATTCCGGCTCTGCCGCGCGGGCGGCCCACATCGCCTGGAACGCCGGGCGCGACTGGCAGCGCTTCAGCCAGCCGTCCAGCGCCGGGAATTCGGCCAGCAGCGCGGGATGCGTCTGGGCATAGCGGCAGCATTCGGCCAGGTTGATATCGGCCACGGTAAAGCGGTTGCCGACAAGGTATTCGGCCCCGGCCAGATGCCGGTCCAGCCGCGCGAAGGGGCGGCGCAGCTTTTCGGCGGCGATGGCGATCACGCCCTTGCCCTCGGGCGTTTCCGTGTCGCTTTGGGTGGCATACAGGATTTCCAGCGCCGGGGTTTCCACCGAAGTGGCGGCGAAGAGCGACCAGTTCTCCATCAGCGCCAGTTCGGCGGCATCGCGCGGGCCAAGGTCGCCGCCACGGGTGCGGGCGATGTGCTGGGTGATGGCCAGCGACTCGGTCAACAGCAGGTCGCCGTCGGTCAGCGCGGGAATCTGGCCCATCGGGTTGACGGCCAGGAATTCGGGCGATGCGGTGTTCAGGGCCGCGTCCGGGGCTGCGGCATTGGGCAGGCGGTAGGCCTGAATCACCGGGACATGACGGAAGTCCGCCCCGCATTCGCGCAACAGCCAGAGCGGGCGCGAGGCACGGGAACGATAGACGCCGTAAAGCGTGAGCATCGGGATTCTCCTGACGATGCGGTTCGACGATGCAGATTTCGCGCAAGGTTGACGGAAGGTCCACCGGGAAATGCAGCTTGCCTCTTGTCGGCCCCCCCGCCTGACGCGGTAGGATGCGGGAATGACCGAGACGCCGCGCCCCCCGCAGACTGCCTCGCTTGCCGATCGCGACCAGAGGGCCGAGATCGTCGACCGGCTGTATGACGTGGCGCTGGACCCGATCAGGCTGGAACATCTGCTGGAGGTCTGGGAAGGCAGCGCGGCCCCGTTGCGCAGTGGGCCGTCGGATCGGGTGATCGCGCTGGAGGATGCAGAGATCGAGGCGCATATGCAGCGCGCCACGGTGTTCCTGGACCGGTTCGATGCGGCGTCCGACAGCGGCTATCGGTCGGTGCTGGAGGATATTCCGCGCTCGGCCGCCTTCCTGTCGGACGGCGGCACGGTGATCGCGGATTGCAACCGCCCGGCGGTGGTGGCCTTCGGCATCGCGGCGGGCGGGCCCTTTGCGGCGCTGCCTTTCGAGACCGAGGACCGGGCGCTCTTGTCGGGGGTGATCCGCAAGGTCGCGGGCGGGCGGGCCGAAAAGGTGGTGACGCTGCGCATCCGGTCGAACGTGACGGGCAGCCCGGTGATCGTGCGGGTCAGCCGGGTCGAGGCCGAGCCGGGGCAAACCCCGCTGGCGCTGGTGCTGTCGACCGAGCTTGTCTGGCCGGTGGGGTTCGAGACCACGGTGCAGGAGGCATTCGGCCTGACCCCGGCCGAGGTGGACATCGTGCGCGGCATCACGCTGGGCCTGCCGGTCAAGGACATTGCCGGGGCGCGGGGCCGCAGCGCCGAAACGGTGCGCACGCAGCTGCGGTCGATCCTGCAGAAGACCGAGACCCACAGCCAGAGCGAGCTGGTGCGGGTGGTGCTGGGGTTGATGGATGTGGCGCTGATCCCGACCGAATTGGCGGGGCGGTCGGTGCCGGTGGGCGGATCGCTGGAGCCGCGCGAGCTGCGGGAATTGTGGCTGGCCGACGGGCGGCGGCTGACCTGGATCGAATTCGGCAACCCCAAGGGGCAGCCGGTGCTGTACATGCATCTGGATTACGGGCTGATCCGCTGGCCCGCCTCGGCCGAGCGGCATGCGGCGGCGCGCAAGCTGCGGGTGATCGTGCCGGTCCGGGCGGGCTATGGTGACACCGACCTGCATCTGCGGGCCGCCGACCATCTGCGGGCGGTGACGCAGGATTATGCGGCGGTGCTGGATCATCTGGGCGTGCAGGATGCGATTGCGCTGCCCCTGGGGGCCGATCTGCGCTTTGCCATCAATCTGGCCAACCAGCGGCCCGATCTGGTGGCGGGAATCGTCGGTGCAGCCTGCCAGTTGCCGCTGCGCACGGCGGCGCAATACGAACGCATGGACAAGTGGCAGCGGTTCATCCTGGCCAATGCCCGCTATGCGCCCAAGGTGCTGCCGTTTCTGGTGCAGGCCGGGTTCTCTCTGGCCCGGCGTCTGGGCAAGGATGCATTCTTTGCCCAGGTCAACGGCGGCAGCCCGGCGGATATCGAGGCTTTCGGGAGGCCTGAGGTGCGGGAGGCGATCCTGACCGGATCGGACGTCTGCCTGACGCGGAAATGGTCGGCGCATGAGGCGTTCACGCGCGAATGCATCGGGTCGGAAAAGGACTGGTCCGAGGTGGTGCGGGCCTGCCGGGTGCCGGTTCTGCTGTTGCAGGGCGATCAGGACCCGCAGACCCCGGTGCAAAGCATCCGCGAGCTGATGGCGGATTTCCCGCATCTTGAGGTGCGTTTCCTGCCCCAGACCGGGCAGATGCTGTTCTTCAAGGAATGGCCGCTGGTGCTGGAAGAGGTGGAGGCGATGGCCGACCGGACCGGGTAAGGCGGGGATTCCTTACCTTGGGTCACTTTATTCCGGGCCCTACCGCAAATGGGGTATGCGGAAGACGGCTGGATCGGGCAAGCAGGAGACAGCCGCGAACGGTTTGCGGTGCCGCCTTTTGATCAATCCCTTTCTTCCCCTTGGCGGGGCGGCAGTCGGTGGATGACTGCCGCCCCGTAACTTTTGGGGCCGGGCTTTCTGCCGCCGACAGGGGCGGGTTTGACCCGGATCAATGCAAACACTCTGCCCGAGATGTAGAATTCCCGCATGTCAGTGCAGCAGGGGAGATATTGCATGGAAGATCAGGCACCGCAGGGGAATGGTCCGCAGGCCGGGATTGCCAGTGTCGCGGCACCACGCAGGCGGCGGGCTGCGATGTCGGCTCAGATATCTGGCGAGAGTGCGGATGCGGGCGCGGGCGAAGGTCTGACCGGGCCGCAGCAGTTTCCGGCCATCAGCCCGGATGCGATCCGCGAGGTGTTCGAATCGGGCCGCTATCCCTATGCCCGCCCGATGGGCCGCGCCGCCTATGAGGCGGAAAAGGCGCGGTTGCAGGCCGAGCTTCTGAAGGTGCAGATCTGGGCGCAGGAGACCGGGCAGAAATTCGTCATCCTGATGGAAGGCCGCGATGCCGCGGGCAAGGGCGGCACGATCAAGCGGTTCATGGAGCATCTGAACCCGCGCTATGCCAGGGTCTGTGCGCTGACCAAGCCGTCGGATGTGGAAAAGGGCCAGTGGTTTTTTCAGCGCTATATCGCCCATCTGCCGACGGCGGGCGAAATGGTGTTCTACGACCGCAGTTGGTACAATCGCGCGGGGGTGGAACGGGTGATGGGCTTCTGCTCGCCAGCGGAATACCTGGAATTCATGCGCCAGGCGCCTGAGTTCGAGCGGATGCTGGTCCGGTCCGGCGTGCGGCTTTACAAATACTGGTTCTCGGTGACGCGCGAGGAACAGCGGGCGCGCTTCCAGTCGCGCGAGACCGACCCCCTGAAGATGTGGAAGCTGTCGCCGATCGACAAGGCGTCTCTGGACAAGTGGGACGACTATACCGAGGCCAAGGAGGCGATGTTCTTCTATACCGATACGGCAGATGCGCCCTGGGCCATCGTGAAATCCAACGACAAGAAGCGGGCGCGGCTGAACTGCATGCGGCATTTCCTGTCGACGCTGGATTACCCCAACAAGGATCATGCCGTGGTCGGCACGCCGGATCCGCTGATCGTGGGGCGGGCCAGTCAGGTTCTGGGCGGATCGGGGCATATTCTCGATGCAGCGCGGCATCCGGTGGTGAAGGCGGGATAACGGGCGGCGGGCCTGCGGGGGGCGCGTCCGCTGGTTGCCCTGCCGGGTGATCCCGCCTAACCTGCCGCCCGCAAAGGGGGCGTCATGCGGGTCTTCGGTCTGATCGCGGTTCTGGCGGCGCTTGCGGGGCCCGCACGGGCGCATCCGCATGTCTTCATCGACACCTCGGTCGAGGTGATCCTGGATGATCAGGACCGGGTGACGGCGGTGCGCATCGGCTGGGTCTATGACGAGCTGTTCTCGCTGATGGTGATCGCCGACCGCGAGATCGACGCCGATCTGGACGGCACGCTGACGGCCGAGGAGGCGGCCGGGCTGACCGGCTTCGACATGGACTGGATGGAGGGCTATCCCGGCGACAGCTTTGCCCTGCTGGGCGGCCGGGATCTGGCCCTTGGCCCACCCGAGGAGCCGACGTCGGCCTGGGACGGCCAGCATATCCGCACCACGCATCTGCGGCATCTGGCCGAACCGGTGGCGGTGGGGGCGGGGCCATTCATCGTGCAGATCTATGATCCGGGCTATTACACCGCCTATTTCATCCCCTTCGATCCGGTGCTGACCGGCGGGACGGGGGCCTGCCGGGCCGAAGTCTGGGCGCCCGACCCGGATGCGGCGGACCAGATCCTGAAGGATGCGCTGCTGGAATATGCGCCGGATCAGGATCTTGAGGTGGATTTCCCCGCCGTCGGCAAGAATTTCGCCGAGGAGGTGCGGGTGACATGCGCCGCGCCCTGATCCTGTTGGGCCTGCCGGTCGCCGTTCTGCTGGGGCTGTGGTGGCTGGCCGGGGGCTTTGACGGGCTGCTGCGCTGGGCGGTGGCGGCGCAACGGCAGGCGCAGGATGCGCTGGCCGGGGCGGTGCGGACGATTCGCGCGAACGAGCCGGGGGCCACGCTGGGCCTTTTGGGGGTGTGCTTCGGCTACGGGGTGTTGCATGCGGTGGGGCCGGGGCATGGCAAGGCGCTGATCGGGGCCTATGGGCTGGCCCGCCGGGTGCCGGTGCTGCGGCTGTCGATGCTGGCGCTGGTCGCGTCGCTGGCGCAGGCGGCAGTGGCGGTGGGGCTGGTCTATGCGGCGGTTGCGGCGCTGGGCCTGACGCGGGATGCCGCCACCGGGCTGGCCGAGGGCGCGGTGCCGGCGCTGGGCAATCTGCTGATCGCCGGACTGGGGCTGTGGTTGCTGGGACGCGGGCTGGCGGGCCTGCGGCGGCAGTGGCGAGCGATGCAGCCGCAGGAGCATAAGGGGCACGGCCATGACCACGACCATGGCCATCACCATCACGACGAGGACTGCGGCTGCGGCCATGCCCATGGGCCGACGGTGGCGCAGGTGCAGGCGCTGACCGGCTGGCGCGATGCGGCGCTGCTGGTGGCGGGGATTGCCCTGCGGCCCTGTTCGGGCGCGCTGTTCCTGCTGATCCTGACCTGGCAGCTGGGGATCGGCGCGGCGGGCATCGCCGGGGCCTTTGCCATGGGCGCGGGCGTGGCGCTGGTGACGATGGCGGCGGCGGCGC
Source organism: Paracoccaceae bacterium (assembly GCA_036745335.1). Taxonomy (GTDB): domain Bacteria; phylum Pseudomonadota; class Alphaproteobacteria; order Rhodobacterales; family Rhodobacteraceae; genus Pseudogemmobacter. Next base: position 44,095 of record DAIOGH010000008.1, on the reverse strand, counting down.
TGGCGGCCTGGGCGCGCGAGGGGGCCTTTTCCAGCCTGTCGGGCGGCACTCTGGCGCGGGTGCTGCCCCTGGCCGAGGCACTGTTCGGCGCGGTGATTCTGGCGGCGGGGCTGGTGCTGTTCTGGCGGGGGCTTTAGGGCAGCATCCGTCGGTGCGCGGCGGCGGCCTTGCCCGGCCAACCCGCAGCACCTGTCGGGCCAGATCCCGCACGCCGCAGCGCGGCGGATTTCCGCCCTTGCCCTTGGCCGGTGCGCCCGGCATAGCTGCGGCATCATGACCCGGACGATATCCACCTCTGCCCATGCACGGGCCACCCTTGTGCTGGGCCTGCCGCTGATCGGCTCCAGCCTGGCGCAGATGGCGCTGCATGTCGTCGATACCGTCATGCTGGGCTGGTATGGCGTGGTGGCGCTGGCGGCGGGGGTGCTGGGCTCTTCGACCTTCTTCATCCTGTTCGTCCTCGGCTCGGGCTTTGCCAAGGCGGTGCTGCCGATGGTGGCACAGTCCCGCGCGACGGGGGACGAGGTGCAGGTGCGCCGGTCGGCCCGGATGGGGCTGTGGCTGTCGGGCGCCTTCGGCGTGGCCATCTATCCGGTGTTCTGGTGGTCGGAACCGATCCTGCTGGCGCTGGGCCAGCAACCCGACGTGGCCGCGATCGGACAGGATTACCTGCGGATCGTCGGTCTGGGCATGGTGCCCGCGCTGTGGGTGGCGGTGCTGCAAAGCTGGCTGGCGGCGCTGGGGCGCACGCAGATGGTGCTGTGGGTAACGGTGGCGGCGGTGGGGCTGAACATCGCGGTCAACTGGGCGCTGATCTTCGGCAACTGGGGATTCCCCGAGATGGGGGCAGCGGGGGCGGCGGTGGCAACGCTCTTGGTGCAGCTGGTGTCGTTCGGCGTTCTGGCCCCCTATGCCGCGCTTCTGCCCGGCCTGCGGCCCTATCGGCTGTTCCAGCGGTTCTGGCGCGTCGACCGCCAGGCGCTGCGGCAGGTGTTCGTGCTGGGCTGGCCGATCGGGCTGACCGGGATTGCCGAGGGCGGGCTGTTTCATGCCAGCGCGCTGATGATGGGCTGGGTCGGCACGGTGGAACTGGCGGCGCATGGCATCGCGCTTGAGGCAGCCTCGGTCGCCTTCATGATCCATGTCGGGCTGTCGAGTGCGGCGACGATCCGGGTGGCGGGGTTCCGCGGCACGGGCGAGGCGCGCAACCTGCGCCGTGCGGCAATGGCGGCACTGGCGCTGTCGCTTGCGGTGGCCGTGGTGGTGATCGGTGCTTTCGTGACCTGGCCCGAATTCATCATCGGGCTGTTCCTGGACGAGACCAAGCCGGAAAGCGGCGCGATCCTTGGCTTTGGCGTGACCCTGCTGGCGCTGGCGGCGCTGTTCCAGCTGGCCGATTCCATGCAGGTGATGGCGCTGGGCCTGTTGCGGGGGTTGCAGGACACCAGGGTTCCGATGGCGCTGGCGGCGGTCAGCTACTGGGTGATCGGCGTGCCCGCCAGCTATGTGCTGGCCTTCCCGCTGGGCTTTGGCGGGGTGGGGCTGTGGCTGGGGCTGGTGATCGGGCTGGTCGCGGCCTCGGGCAGCCTGATGATGCGGTTCTGGATGCTGGCCCCGAAGGGGTGACAGCGCCCCGGACCGCTGGAGACGTGTCGGCAGAAGGTCTCAGCGCCAGAGGCGGGCGTGGCTGGCAAAGCGGCCCTGGAGTTTTGCGATCAGCCGATTGAAGGGACCGGGGCGGGGAATCTCGCCTGTGGCAAGACGGTCGAGCGCCACTTCGGGCGGGCAGGGGCGGCGGGAAACCGGGTCCCAGTAGCGCGGATAGGCGATCAGCGCGGCATGGATCAGGTGGATCAGGTCGGGGCGCGGGTGCAGGCTGCCGTCGTCGCGGCGCAGCCTGCGGCGGGGAACGGGGCCAAGATCGGTGGTCAGGCCCCATCCGGCATAGAAAGGTGCGCCGAGCGTGGTGACGGCTGCGCCGCGGATCAGCGCCTCGAACCCGGTCAGCGAGGTCATGGTCCAGATTTCGTCAACCTCGGGCAACAGCGCGGCGATGTCGGTGCCGGGCAGGACCAGATCGGCATAGCGCAGGGCTTCGGTCTCGGGGATGGCACCGGGGCGCAGGCCCCCCTCGACATCGGGATGGGGCTTGTAGAGGATCACCGCCTGCGGATTGGCCTCCCACGCCGCGCGCAGCAGGGCAAGATTGCTGCGGACCTCGCCCGTGCCCTTCAGGATCGAGGCATCGTCTTCCACCTGTCCGGGCACCAGGATGCGATGGCCTTCGGGCAGGACGGGGCGGTCCCCGCCAAGGTTGTACTTGGTCAGATTGGCAGCGCGCAGCCGGTCCAGCAGCCGCTCGGCCCGGTCCCGCCCGCCGGGCGGCAGCGGCGACAGCAGCAGGGCTTCAAGGCGCGAGGGGCGACCGGGATCGTAGTAGATGCCAAGATCATCGGTGACGAGAGACAGCGGTGGGATCAGATCGGCACCAAGCCCGCGTGAGCGCAGAAAGCCGTCTTCGACCCGCAGGCAGGGGGCGGGAAAACCTTCGGGCTCCTTCCCGGCCCAGATCAGCAGGGGGCGGGCCTTGCGGGCGGCCAGCGCGGCGGCCTGTGCCGGATCGTCCTTGAAGATCAGCGGCTTATCCCTGCCGAAGATGGATTGCAGCCGGCCCCGCTTCCAGGCCCGCATTCCGGCGGCGACATGGCCCGCCCGGTCCTGCCGGAAGGCGCGGAGGTCGGCCTCGAACTGGTCCAGCACCTCTTCAAAGCTGCACAGCCGGTCGCGGCAGGGATCATACCAGGTCGGGGCAAGGATCATCGCGGCGGCAAACAGCTGGTTGCGCGTCAGGCTGCGGCCTCGGCGCGGCGGCGGGGTCCGGTCATGGGTCAGCCCCCAGCCGGCATAGAAGGGCTGGCCCCAGACGTGCGGCTTGTGCCCGGCCATGATTGCCTCGAACCCCAGCTGCGAGGAAACGGTATAGACCGCAATGGCACCGTCGAGCAGTGCCCAGGGCGAATGCGCTTCGGTGATCAGTGCGATGCGGCCCTGCGCATTGGCGGCCCCGTAATGGCCGGGACGCAGGCCGTGGGCGGTTTCGGGATGGGTCCTGATCAGGATCGGCGCATGGGGATGCGCTTCGGTGGCGCTGGCCAGCATCTCGTCGAACGTGACCTGTGTGGCCCCCGAAGCGGTGACGGAGGCATCGCCGGCGGTCTGGTCGATCACCAGCACATAGCCGGGCGGCGGCGGGGGCAGGGTCGGGTCGTGAATATTGTATTTCGACAGGTCGAGATGGCGAATCCGCTCATATCCCGCCTTTGCCCGTGCCAGGAGGTTCGAATTGTCCAAGGCATCGGTGGCAAGGACATGCTCCAGCGACGAGGGGGCGGCCGGGTCGAAATGCACGCCGCGCGGATCGACGATCAGGCCGAGTGGCGCATCGCCCATCCGGCCGGGACGGATCGAGCGCAGGAAGGCATCCTCGATGCGAATCAGCGGGGCATTGTATCGTGCGGCCAGCGCCTGCCCGCGCCAGGCGGTCGGGCTGGCCCCCCAGACCGCAATGCCATCGCCGGGGCGGGGCAGGCAAAAGGGCGGCAGGGCGGGGCGCAGGTCGTGGCCCATCAGCGACAGGATGCGCTTCAGTCGCCGGTCACGCAGGAAGGACAGGTTCAGATGACAAAGCCGCCGCGGAATCTCCACGGCGGCTTCGGGTTTCGGATCGCGTTCGACGGCCATGCGACGGCAGGCTCAGCCGCTGCCACCGTTGAGCGAATCGAGCGTGGCCGCCGCCCCGGTGGTGCCGGTCAGCGCCGACAGCGTCTTGTTCCACTGCACATAGGGTGCTTCGGTGACATAGACGGTATCGCCGTCGCGGATCAGGAAATCGCGCGCCTCGAACATGCCGGTGGGGGCGGTCAGGTCCAGCACATAGACCATGCGCTGATCCCCGGTCAGATCCTTGCGGCCCAGCACGATATTGGCGATTTCCGCCGGTTCGTTGCGGAAGACGAAGACGCCGGTCGGATCGGCGGCAGCGGTTTGCAGGCCGCCGACGGTGGCGATGGCCTCGATGGCCGACAGCGTTTCGGATTCGAACGGCACAAGCTGCTGGCTGCCGGTGGCCCCAAGGGCGGTGAAGCGGCGTTCGTCCTGCTCGATCACGATCTGGTCGCCGGGCCGCAGCGCGATGTCCAGCGCCGGGCTGGCCCAGAGATCCTTGAGCCAGACCTTGCCGGTCCGGCCCGCGCGGGTGACGCGGACGATCGCCACGGCAGGTTCGATCGCAACGCCGCCCGCCTTGGCCAGCATGGCGGCAAGGGTCCGGGTCGGGCGTTCGATCGGATAGACGCCGGGGGCCGCGACCGAGCCGGAGATCGTCACCGAAGACCCGTCACCGGCAAGGCGGCTGACCGTGACCTGCGGATCAGGGGTCTGGGCATCCAGCTTGCGCGTGATGGCCTGACGCAGCCCGTCGGGGGTTTGCCCGGCGGCGCGGATCTTTCCGGCATAGGGGATGAAGATATAGCCCTGCCCATCCACCTGCACTTCGGTCAGGGCGCTGACGCGCTGGCCGGTGTTGCCCAGCAAGGGATCGTCCTTGACGTTTTCAAAGATGGTGATGGCCAGCGTATCGCCGGGCGACAGCGTGTCTGAACCGACCAGCCCCGCCCCCTTGAAGGCCGAGGAAAAGCCGAAGGACGGCAGCACGGATGTCGCACGGGTGACGCGCGCGTTGACGGTGACGATGAAGGCATCGCCTTCTTTCAGAACCGATCCGGCGAAGATTTCCCGCTTGTTCGGACCGGGACGCGGCAGACCACAGCCTGCGGCCATCGTCAGGCACGCAAGCGAACCGAGGACCGCAGTCCTCCGGGTATATTTGACGTTCACTGCTCGGGCTCCTTTTCGGATTTGCCTCAAGTTTTGTCGGCAACCATAGGGAATCCGAAGGGAAATAGAAAGCGCCGCGTTTTCGGGACGTCAGTTCACCACGCGTAACTGTTGCCGTGGTGCCGCGTTTCCCGAAGTCAGCGCATCATAGGGATCCTGCGGCGCAAGCAACATATCCACAACCTGTCGTAGCAACTCGCGCCGCCCCCGCGAGGAGTAGAAGCCACCGGGCACCTGTGAGGTTTCCAGAAGGTAGTGCCGGAAATCGCGGTAGGCGCGGGTATCGGGACGGGTGGGTTGGGCAAAAAACTGCTCGACCGGCTGGGACGAGACGAATTCCGGCTTGGAATAGACCGCGCGACCGAAAGCCTTGAGCGGCAGCGACCGCCACAGCACCTGTTGCCCGGCGGTGGAATTGACGGTGACGGCGCTGCGGGCGGGGTTCAGCAGGCGGGCCAGCTTGCCCCCGCGCACGAAATGCACCCGGTCGGCGATGCCATGCAGCCGCGCCAGCCGGAAGATTTCATGCTTGACCGCGACGCGGCCGTCTTCCAGCGGATGCGCCTTGAAGACCAGGTGATGATGCGGCGCGGCACCTTTGGCAAAGCCTTCGCTGACCAGTGCCAGAAATTCGGTCATGGTCCTGAACGGCGAATGGTCGCGGAAGCTGGCGTCATGCTCCAGTTGCAGGATCACCAGGTGATAGGGAAAGCCGCCGTGCCGGATGCGCCAGGTGGCGATGCGCCGTTCCAGCGCGTGAAAGGGCATCAGGGCAAGACGGCGCAGATACAGCAGGAATTCCTGCCCCACGGTCAGCGACCGGTGCGGGCGGAAGTTGCGGTAGTCACGAAAGCCGGTCAGCACGAACCAGTGATAGAGCGCGCCCCAGAACACATGCTGGCGCATGTCGCCCCAGCGGGCGGGGGCATCGGGCAGATCCATGTCGGCCTTTGCCAGCGCGCGGCGCATGTCGTCGACCGAAGTCTGCATCAGTCGGGAATGACCATTGGCCCCGCCGCGTTCATAGGTGATCCAGTAGGGCCGCAGATAGCCTTCCTCGAACACATGCACGGTCAGGCCGCGGGCGCGGGCGATGTCGACGGCGGTGGCGTGAATCGGGCGGGTGTCACCGTACAGCACAAGGTCTGTCACGCCCTTTTCGGCCAGGATCGCGGCGAAGCTGTCGGCCCAGTCGTCAGGGCAGCCCCGGAAGGCGATGTAGCTGGCGGCATCGGGCCAGAAGGCGCGGTCGCCCCGGTTGAAGCCGACGCGCCAGCAGGCCGCGCCGGATTTGCGCAGCATGGCGGCCAGCCTGGCAAACCAGGGGCCGTGCGGGCCCTGAAGGAAAAGGAAAGTCTTGCCCTGACCGGAAATGCGCATCGTTACTGTCCCACACCCATCCCCTTTATCGCCTGCCGCGCGGCAGAGTGAAGGGGAAACCTTGCCGCCCGGTTAACCCTGCCGGGCAAGCACGGCGAATTTAGGGCATGGTGCCAAGCTTCGGCGCGGGTCTTGCGTCGCGCGCGCGGGCAGGGTTAGGTCACAGGGCTGGGCAAGGAGACGGGATATGTTCACCGGGATCGTGACCGATGTGGGGCGCGTGCTGGACCTGCGGCAGGAAGGCGACCTGCGGGCGCGGATCGGCACCGCTTATGACGTGGCGGGGATCGACATCGGGGCCAGCATTTCCTGCGAAGGGGTTTGCCTGACCGTGGTGGCCAAGGGCGCGGGCTGGTTCGATGTGCAGATCTCGGCCGAGACGGTGTCGAAGACCAATCTGGGCGGCTGGGCGGTGGGCAAGCGGCTGAACCTTGAACGTGCGCTGCGGGTCGGGGACGAACTGGGCGGGCATATCGTTTCGGGCCATGTCGATGGCGTGGCCGAGGTGGTGGGGCTGCGCGCCGAGGGCGACAGCCTGCGCGTCACCTTCCGCGCGCCCGAGGACTTCGCGCGGTTCATCGCGTCCAAGGGGTCGGTGGCGCTGAACGGAACCTCGCTGACGGTGAACGAGGTGGCGGGCTGCGATTTCGGCGTGAACCTGATCCCGCACACCCGCGAGGTGACGACCTGGGGCGAGGTGGCACCGGGCGATCTGGTGAACCTGGAGGTGGACACCATGGCGCGCTATGTGGCGCGGCTGCGGGAGTGGGAGTGAGGCGCCCTTGCGCCGGTCCCGGAGGGTTTCACACCCTCCGGACCTCCCGTGGGGTATTTCAGCAAAGATGAAGGCCGACTGTCGGGAGGGTGGTTTGACTGGGATCGGGCATAACGGTGGGCCGTCAATCGAGGGCGGGATCAGCTGGCGGCGGCACTGCTGGGCCGAGGCGCGAGCGCGGCTCTTGCCGGTGCTGCCGATCGAGGTGATCCGCACGCGGGTGAAGCGGGCGGCGGCGCTGGGGCTGGATTACAAGACCTATGCCGGGGTTCGGTCGGCGACCGGGCATGATGTGGTGGCCTTCCTGTTTTCGTCGAATGCGCTGCGGGTCAGTGCGCTGCAACCTGCCATGGCGCAGGCGAGGGCGGACAAGCTGGCAACGGTGGCGGCAGAGTGCCGGGGGCTGGCGGTGGCGCCGCTGACCGCCGATGTTCTGGCGGCGGCAAATCCGGTGCTGGCGGAGTGTCATGCCGCCCCTTATGCCCTGGCACGCTGGGCCGAGATCCGCGCGGCCTTGCGGGTGGCGCTGGGCCGTTTGCCGGGCGATGGCGTGGTACTGGTGGGCGATCACGGGTTGGAGGCGGATTGGGTCGCGGCGGGGCGGCTGGCGGGCTATCTGCCGGCTGAGCAGTATTTCGGGATGCGGGTGCAGGGCTGATGGTCTATCTGCTGTTTGCCCTGACGGCCGCCGCCGAGATTGCCGGGTGCTATGCCGTCTGGGCCTGGGCGCGGATGGACAGATCGGCCTGGTGGCTGCTGCCCGGCGGGGTGTCGCTGGCGCTGTTCGCCTGGTTGTTGACGCTGGTGCCCAGCGAGGCGGCGGGGCGGGCCTATGCGGCCTATGGCGGAATCTATGTGGCGGCCTCGGTGCTTTGGCTGTGGCTGGCCGAGGGGCAGCGGCCCGACCGCTGGGACCTGATCGGTGCGGCGGTCTGCCTGCTGGGCACCGCGATCATCCTGTTGCCGTCGCGCGGCTGAAACGGGAAACGGCGGCCCCGGAGGACCGCCGTTCATTAATCCGTTAATCCGGCGCCTCAGGCGGCGCGGGTGATCAGAACCTCGTCGACCTTTTTCTGCGCGGCGGGGGCTTCGAGCCCGGCCACGGCGGCGACTTCGCGGGTCAGCCGTTCCAGCGCGGCTTCGTAAAGCTGACGCTCGGAATAGCTTTGCTCGCGCTGGTCGTCGGTGCGGTGCAGGTCGCGGACCACTTCGGCGATGGCCATCAGGTCGCCCGAGTTGATCTTCTGTTCATATTCCTGCGCGCGGCGCGACCACATCAGCCGCTTGACCTTGGCCTTGCCCTTCAGCGTGTCCAGCGCCTTCGACACCACATCGGGGGCCGAGAGGGCGCGCATGCCGATTTCGGTGGCCTTGTGGGTGGGCACCCGCAGGGTCATCTTGTCCTTCTCGAAATGGATCACGAACAGTTCCAGCCGGAATCCGGCGATTTCCTGTTCCTCGATCGACAGGATCTTGCCGACGCCATGGGCGGGATAAACAACAAACTCGTTGGGACGGAACTCGGGCTTCTTGGACTTGGTCATTCAGTCTCTTCCTCGGGTCGGGCCTGTCTCGGGACGATAGGAACCCTGTCGAAGGCGGAACCTTCGGCCTGGTGGCGGTGCGGTCACGAAAATTGCCGTCTCAGGCGAGCAGCTCTGAGGCAGGGCACAGGTCTCCATGCGTGTATGTAAAGACTGTATAACACAGAATCGGGCTGATTCCAACTGCGGCGCAACATGACGCCCGGCCGCCCAGCCACTGATTTGCAAGGGAAATCCGGAAAAGTCACGATTCAGGGATGCGCAGTTTGCGAATCGTGAACAGGTTCAGCGACTCAGTCGCCGGTTCCGGGGGCTTCGGAGAAATACTTCTCGCGTTTGTTGGGTTCGCCGTCGCGGTCTTCGTAGCCGGGCAGCGGGTCTTTCTTCTGGGTGATCACCGGCCAGAGGGCGGCATATTTGCGGTTGAACTCGACCCATTCCTCCATGTCCGGTTCGGTATCGGGGCGGATCGCATCGGCCGGGCATTCGGGTTCGCAGACGCCGCAGTCGATGCATTCGTCCGGGTGGATGACCAGGGTGTTCTCGCCCTCGTAGAAACAGTCGACCGGACAGACCTCGACGCAATCGGTGTATTTGCAGGCGATGCAGTTGTCGGTGACGACATAGGTCATGGCGGGTTCCGGGTCGGATGGCGTGAGCCGCGAGGCTTGGCGAGGGATCAGCGCCTGACTAGTCCAGTGACGCGGATCATTCAAGCGGGGCTGCGTCTTCCGGCTGGGGATCGAGATCAATAAAGAGCGTCTGTGCCTCGGAAGCGGGGCCGCGGCGGACGCCCGTTCCGACAATGCGGATCAGGCGGATACGTCTTCCCTGCGGAAAGGTCAGCACATCGCCTGGGCCCACGTCGCGGCCGGGTTTGTGGATCGGCTGGCCGTTGACGCGCAGATGGCCGCTTTCCACCAGTTCGGCGGCCAGGGTGCGCGATTTGAAGAACCGCGCCTGCCACAGCCATCTGTCGATGCGCAGGCGCGGTTTCGGATCGGGTCTGCCGCCGGGGCCGGCCAAGGGTCAGACCTTGCCCTTCAGTGCCAGCAGCGCGGCGAAGGGGTTGTCGGGGTCGATCGGCTTTTCGGCGCGGGGCGGGCGGGCTTCATACTTGCGTTCGCCCTGCGCGCCGCCCTTGCGGTCATCGCGGCGGTCGCCGGGCTTGCCGTCGGGTTTGCCCTTCGGCTTGCCGCCCTTGAAGCCTTCGCCCTTGCGGTCGCGCCGTTCGCCCTGCGGGCGGTCGCCCTTGGGCCGGTCGCCTTTGGGACGGTCTGCGCGTGCCTCGCCTTCGGGGCGGGGGGCACGTTCTGGACGGGGGCCGCGCTCGGGGCGCTGGAAGCGGGGTTTCGGCGCCCAGGTAAAGCTGTAATAGCTTTCCATTTCCGGTGCGGCGGCCTCGTCGGTGCCGTCGCCTGCGACTGCGGCCTCTTCGGGCGTTGGCGCGGTATCAGGCACCGGGGCCAGAAGCGAGATTTCCTCCGGGATTGGCTGACCGGCTGCGGCGGCGGCCTCGATCGCCTCATCCACGGCAGCAGCGGCGGGGGCGGCAGGCTCGGGCGCCTTCACCTTCACCCGTTCGGCCTTTTCGGCCTTGTAGCCGAGGCCGCCCATCAGATCGGCGAACTGATCCAGCGTCATGCCGGTGATCGACAGCATGTCGGGCGTGGCTTCGAACCCGCCGCGGCTGTCCTTTTGCCGCAGGATGTCGGCCAGACGCTCCAGCATGTCGATGCGGATCGCCCGGACCCCTGCCGGATGATAGCCCGAAAGAGTGTAGTGCTGTTTCGGCACTTCGGCGATGTTGGGGATCGTCACCAGACCGGGGGGCGGGCTTTCGGGGAATTCCGACAGGCCGTTCCACAGCGACCACAAGACCAGCCGCAGCCGGGTGGGGGCGGGTTTCAAAAGAAGCGGCAGGAACACGGTATACTGGCCGAAGCGCACGCCATGCTTGCGCAGGCTGGCACGGGCCTCCTGATCCAGCTCTTTCACCTCTTGCGCCACGGCATCGCGCGGCAGAACGCCCAGCGCCTCGGTCAGGCGGAAGGCGAAACCGCGGGCCAGGCCCTGCAACGCCTCGTCCCGGCCCATGGCCAGAAGGGGTTCGTAAAGGGCTGCCACCTTGCGGTCGATGAAATGCTGCAACCGGCGGCGGACCTTCTCGGCCACATCCTCGCCCGCCTCTTCATCGACGAAAGCCTCGACGCCGGGCTTCAGCGGATCGGCACCCTTGACCAGCTTGCCCACCGCAGTGCTGCCCCACATCAGGCCGCCCTGTTCGGTGAAATCCATTTCGGTATCGGGCGCGTTGTAGAAGCGGTCGGCGCGCAGCGAGAATTCGGGCCGCAGCGCCGCAATCGCCGCCTGACGCAGGGTCTTGCCTTCGTCCGACGATCCGGTCGCATCCTGCTGGAAGCGGAAGCCTTCAAGCTTGCCGGTGAACTGACCCTCGACGGTCACTTCGCCCTTGTCGTTTACCTCGGCCACGAGGCTCTCCTTCTGTTTCAACCGCCGCAGCAGAACCGATGTGCGGCGGTCGACAAATCGTTGGGTCAGGGCGGCGTGCAGCGCGTCCGACAGGCGGTCTTCTACAGCGCGGGTTTCGTCGCGCCAATGGGATTCGTCATCGACCCAGTTCTTGCGCTGGGTGATGTAGGTCCATGTGCGGATATGCGCCAGCCGGCGCGACAGCGTGTCGATGTCGCCGCCGGTCTTGTCGATGCGTTCGACGGCGCGGGCCAGCCAGTCCGACGGAATACGACCGCCGCCCAGACCGCGGCCGCAGAGAAAGTCGAAGATGCGGGCCAGAAGGCTGGCGTGATCGGCTTCGCTGCCGTTGCGGAAATCGGGGATGCGGCAGACATCCCAGAGCAGTTTCACCCGCTTGGCATCGGTCAGGCGCTCCGTCACCAAGGGCATGGCGGTCAGCGCCTTCAGCGCCAGCACGTCATCGGCATCGCGGGCGCGGGACAGCCAGTCGTTCGAGGTCGGGGCCTCAAGGCTGCGGATCAGCCGGTCGGCGCTGCCGAAATCCAGATCGGCATTGCGCCACATCAGTTTCTTCACCGGGGTGAAGCGGTGGGATTCGATGGCTTCGACCAGATCTTCGTCAAAGGGCCGCGCCTCGCCCGTCACGCCGAAACTGCCGTCCTCGGTATGCCGCCCGGCCCGGCCGGCGATCTGGCCGATTTCCTGCGCGGTCAGGCTGCGCATGCGGCGGCCGTCGAATTTCGCGGTGCTGGAAAAGGCGACATGCTTGATGTCGAGGTTCAGCCCCATGCCGATGGCATCTGTGGCCACCAGATAATCCACCTCGCCGTTCTGATACATCGCCACCTGCGCATTGCGGGTGCGGGGGGAAAGCGCGCCCATGACGACGGCGCAGCCTCCCTTCTGCCGCCGGATCAGTTCGGCAATCGCATAGACGTTTTCGACAGAAAACCCGACGATGGCGCTGCGCGGCGGCATCCGGCTGATCTTTTTCGATCCGGCATAGCTGAGGGTCGAGAACCGGTCGCGTTTCACATAGGAATGCTGGTGGACCAGCCCGGACATCGCGCCGCGCATGGTGTCGGCACCCAGAAACAGGGTTTCCAGCAAGCCGCGCGCATGCAGCAGGCGGTGGGTGAAGACATGGCCGCGGTCCGGGTCGGCACAAAGCTGGATTTCATCGACGCAGACGAAATCGGCGCCGATCTCCAGCGGCATCGCCTCGGTGGTGCAGATCCAGTATTGGGTGCGGTCGGGGACGATCCGTTCCTCGCCCGTCACCAGCGCCACGGTCGACGGGCCGATGCGGGCGACCACGCGGTCATAGACCTCGCGCGCAAGAAGGCGCAGGGGCAGGCCCATGACGCCGGTTCGGTGTGTCAGCATCCGCTCGATCGCGTGATGCGTCTTGCCGGTGTTCGTCGGCCCAAGGACCGCCGTCACCCGCCCCATCGCGTTCATGGCGGTTAAAGCTCCTGCCCCTCGAAAGTCTTTGCCAGCCGGTCGATGGCATCGTTTATGTCGGCAAGATGGGGATGTATAGCCTGCGCCGCGCGATAGGCTTCAAGCGCCTTTTCCGGCTTGTCGCTTTCTTCAAGCAGGGCACCCAGCAGGCCGAGGGCATCGAAATTGCGCGGGTCTGCGGTCAGAACGGCGGCCAGATCCTCCAGCGCGGGGCCGATCTCGCCGCCGGAATAATAGGCCACGGCGCGGGCGAAATGGCCTTCGGTGAAATCGGGGGCATGATCGACAAGGGCGGTGAAATGTTCGATGGCGGCGGGAACGTTGCCCAGTTCCATCGCATCCTGTCCGCGCCGCAGCAGAAGGTCCATCGAGGGAGAGCCGGATTTCGACCGCTCGATGCGGATCTCGGCCTCGATCCGACCACCTTCGCCCGCATCCTGCGCCTGTGCCAGCCGGGTATAGAGATCGTCCAGCTTCGCCGCGTCCTGCGCCAGCGCGGGTGCGCAGGCCAAAAAGAGCGGCAGAAGTGCCGCAACGATACGCCCCCGCGGCAGAAGTGCCGCAACGATACGATTGTGTAACCGGCCCTGCGCTTTCATATGGGAATGGTAGCCGATCGGCAGCGGAATGCCAGAGGCGCAAAGGTCACGAAAGGGAGACTTGGGGATGAGCGCGGTGATTGATACGGCTGTCGAACAACTGTCGGCCAAGCTGTCGGGCGGATTTGACGGCGTTGCGAAATTCGTCATCAAGGACGAGGGGGCGATCATGCTGGACCAGTCGGGTGTGCGCGCGGGCGACGAAGAGGCGGATGTGACGCTGACCGCCACGGCCGAGGTGTTCAAGGCGATCCTCGATGGCGAGATGAACGCGACCATGGCCTTCATGTCGGGCAAGCTCTCGGTCGACGGGTCGATGGGTCTGGCGATGAAGCTGGGATCGGTCCTGTCGTGAACGCGCCGTTCGCCCCGCAATCCGCACCGTTTCACGCCGCGCTGGCCGATGGGCCGCCCGGTGCGCGTGCGGTCTGGTTGCGGACGGCGGACGGGGTACGCATCCGCGCCGGGCTGTGGCGCGGCGGCGACCGGGGAACAGTGGTGCTGTTGCCGGGACGGACCGAATATATCGAGAAATACGGCCGCGCGGCCGGGGAACTGGTGGCGCGCGGCTGGTCGGTGGTCTCGGTCGACTGGCGGGGGCAGGGGCTGGCGGACCGGCCGACAGCCGATCCGATGCTGGGCCATGTCGGGCAGTTCGACGAATATCAGCGCGACATGGATGCGCTGATGACGCTGGTGGCGGATGAGGGGATGCCCGGCCCATTGATGCTGATGGGGCATTCCATGGGAGGCTGCATCGGGCTGCGGGCGCTGTATCGCGGCTTCGGGTTCCGTGCGGCGGTATTCTCGGCGCCGATGTGGGGCATCCTGATGGCGGCCTGGCTGCGGCCGGTGGCGCAGATCGTCTCGGCGCTGGCGGTGCCTTTCGGCCAATCGCTGCGCTATGCGCCGACGACAAGCGAAGCGGTCTATGTGGCCGCGTCGGAATTCCCCGGCAACGTGCTGACGACCGACCGGCCGATGTGGGATTACATGCGCGCGCAGGTGCTGGCGCAGCCCGAGCTTGGGCTGGGCGGGCCGTCGATCGCCTGGCTGCGCGCGGCCTTGCTGGAATGCGCCGCGCTGATGGCGCGGCCTGCACCGGACCTGCCCGCGATCTGTGCGCTGGGCACGGTGGAAAAGGTGGTGGACCCAGGCCCGATACATCTGCGGATGGCGGGCTGGGCCAGGGGGCAACTGGACCTTTACCCCGGTGCCGAGCATGAGATCATGATGGAAGGCCCCGCCGACCGCGCGCGGTTCTTCGACCGCGCGGCGGCGCTGTTCGACGCCAATCGCGGGTAGACGGGGTTTCGTCGAAGACCCGGCCGCCGGGTGGGCGCGAATTTTCGTCGAAAATTCGGCCGCTCAATCGCCGCAGGTCAGGCAGCTGTCATCCGCCGGGTCGCGGGCGAATTCCAGGACGCGGCCTTCGGCCCCGATCAGGAGCAGATGATCCTGATCCACCTCGGCCTGCGTCATCGCCTGCAGCGCCTCGAAATAGATCGCCTCGACCTCCAGCTTGTCGCAGGCCATCTTGGTGGCCCCCAGCGGTGACAGGCTGATCGCGGGCAATGTGCCGGTGTAGCTGCCGAAAAAGCGGTTGCAAGGCGCCTTGCCGGAGATCTTGCCCTCGGTGGTGAAGGTGATCGACAAAGGCGCGGGCGCGCGCTGGCCCTCGATCCCGACCAGATGCCATTCGCCGCCGATCTCGGTGGCCAGGGCGGGGGTGCAGGCGGCAAGGGCCAGTGTCACGGCGGCAATCAGACGTTTCATGGACAGTCCTTTCCGGTTGGTCCTGTCCATATGACGCATCAGAAGGCCGAAGGCTTGGCCTCGCGCGCCATATGGTCAAGGACGGCGTTGACGAACTTCGGCTCCTTGCCCTCGGGAAAGAAGGCCTTGGCCACATCGACGAATTCGGTGATCGCCACCTTGGGCGGGGTCTCCATCTGCGTCAACTCGGCCCCTGCGGCGCGGAACAGCGCCCGCAGCACCGGGTCGATGCGGTCGATCGGCCATTTTGCCACCAGGGCGCGGTCGGTCATCTGGTCGATCTGGGCCTGCCAGTCGACCGCCTTTTCCACCAGCGCGCGGAAATGGTCGACATTCCCTTCGGCCATCTCGTCGCCGTCATAGGTGGCCCCGAAGCGGTGGGTCTCGAATTCGCGGCAGATGCCCTCGACCGTCTGGCCCGAGGCTTCCATCTGAAAGAGCGCCTGCACGGCATAAAGCCGGGCGGCGGATTTCATCTGCTTCTTGTCGGTCTGCGAAGGCTTGGCGGGCGTGGTCATGCGCGGAACCCGATGCCCTTGGATGCCCCGGCCCAGCCGCGCGCCAGTGCGATCAGATGCAGGGCCGCCGCCGCCGCGCCGCCGCCCTTGTTCTGCTGGGCGGGGTCGGCCCGCACCTCGGCCTGCGCCATGTTCTCCACCGTCAGGATGCCGTTGCCGATGCAGGCACCTTGCAGGCCCAGAAGGGTGATCCCGCGCGAGCTATCGTTGCAGACGGTATCGTAATGCGTGGTTTCGCCCCGCACGACGCAGCCAAGCGCGACATAGCCGTCATATTGCGCCAGGCGTTCGGCCATGGCGATGGCGGTGGGGATTTCCAGTGCGCCCGGCACCTCGATCAGATCCACCCCGGCCCCGGCGGCTTTTGCCGTGGCGCGCGCCCCGGCGACCAGATTGTCGGCGATGTCCTTGTAATAGGGCGCGACGACGATCAGCAGTTTGACTGGCTTGTCGAAGCTGGGCAGCGGCAGGGTGTAATGGGCTATCGCGGCCATGGTCTACTCCGTGAGGGGGCGCGTGCCGGCGATGGTCAGGCCGTAGCCGTCCAGACCCACGACGCGCGGTGCCTTCGAATTGGTGACAAGCGTGATCCGGGTCAGCCCCAGCGCCGAAAGGATTTCGGCCCCCAGCCCGTATTGACGCAGGGTCTGCGGCGAATGCTCGCCGGCCGTCACCATCTTGGTGGTGGTGTCGCGCAGAAGCACCACGACCCCGCGCCCTTCGGCCGCGATCAGCCGCATCGCGGCGGGCAATGTTCCGGCGGCCCCGATGCCCAGCACATCCTCAAGCGGGTTCAGCGCATGGACGCGCACCAGAACCGGGGCATCGGTGGTCAGGTCGCCCTTCGTCAGCACCACATGATCGGCCCCTTGGGTGTCGTCGGAATAGACCCGCATCAGCCAGTCGCCGCCATGGGCCGACCTGACCGGCTGGACCGAGCGTTCGTTGATCAGGTTGTCATGGCGGCGGCGATAGGCGATCAGGTCGGAAATCGTGCCGATCTTCAGCCCGTGCTTCTGTGCAAAGCTGACCAGATCGGGCAGGCGGGCCATGGAGCCGTCATCATTCATGATCTCGCAGATCACGCCGGCCGGGGTCAGCCCGGCCAGACGGGCCACATCCACCGCAGCCTCGGTATGGCCGGCGCGGACCAGCACGCCGCCTTCGCGCGCGCGCAGCGGGAAGACATGGCCCGGCGTGGCGATGTCAGAGGCCCCCTTGGTCGGGTCGATGGCGACGGCCACGGTCAGCGCCCGGTCGGCGGCGGAAATCCCGGTCGACACCCCTTCGCGCGCCTCGATCGAGACGGTGAAGGCGGTTTCGTGGCGGCTGGAGTTCTTGGTGCTCATCAATTGCAGCCCCAGCGCGTCGATGCGGGGGCCGGGCAGGGCCAGGCAGATCAGGCCGCGGCCATGGGTGGCCATGAAGTTGATGGCGTTCGGGGTACACATCTGGGCGGGGATGACCAGATCGCCCTCGTTCTCGCGGTCTTCGTGATCGACAAGGATGAACATCCGGCCGTTGCGGGCATCCTCGATGATCTCTTCGACCGAAGAGATGGCGTCGGAATAATCGGTGCGTTCGGACATGCGGGCAGCCTTCCGGGATTGCGCGGGCAGCGGGTTCGACTGGCGGGATAGCGCGACAGCACGGCAAAGGCCAGAGGGAAGGCTGCGCAGGGCCTGTGCGGCAATCGGGGTCAGCCCAGCCCTGCCAGGGCGGCGGCGAAGGCAAGCTGCTGGCTGGCGCCAAGGATGTCGCCGGTCTGCCCGCCGATCAGGCGCATCGCTGCAATGGCCAGCGCTGCGGGCAGCAGGGCCGCGGCCAGAACCGGGGCCAGCGCGGCGGTGCCAAGGCAGAGAGCGGCCAGCCCCAGCGCAAGGACGCAGGCCAGCGCGGCCACGCTGGGGGCGGGGCGTCCGTTGGCGGCGGACAGGCCGCCGGGCCGGGCCGGGGGCAGGGCGGCCATCACCGCCACCATCGCCGCGCGCGACAGCGCCCCGGCGGCAATCAACGCGCCCCACTGGCTGCCCTGCGCCAGCAGTGGCACCAGCGCCGACCAGCTGGCCAGCAGCACCAGTCCCAGAGCCAGCGCACCGAAACTGCCGATCCGGCTGTCCTTCATGATCTCAAGCCGTTTGTCGCGGCTGCGCCCACCCAGAAGGCCATCGGCGCTGTCGGCCAGCCCGTCTTCGTGCAAGGCGCCGGTCAGCAAGGCAAGTGCCGCCAGCGTGGCGGCGGCGGCGGGGCCGGGGGAAACCCCCAGCGCCAGCAGAAACGAGGCCAGAAGGGCCGCCATCGCGCCAAGCAGCGCACCCACCAGCGGCCAGGCCCAGGCGGCTTCGGCCCCGGCGGGGCGATGGTCGGGCAGGGGCAGCCGCGTCAGCAGCGCCAGCGACGACAGGATCTGGTCGCGCAGATCGGGTATCCGGTCGCCGTTCATCCGGGAATGGTCCTTTCCGCTCTGGCCCCGCCTGCCGCCATGGGGTAGCCCCGAACTGTTGCCCGATCAACCCGCCCGTCCCACCGCTTCGGAGATTGCCATGCCCGCCCCGACCTCGCTGTCCGACCTGCGCCGTGCGCTGGAGACGATGCCGCAGCCCGACGTCCGCGCCATTGCTGCCGCCCGTGCCCGCGACGCCGTGCTGACCAAGCCGCCGGGGGCGCTGGGGCGGCTGGAGGATCTGGCGGAATGGCTGGCGGGCTGGCGTGGCCGGGTGGCCGTTGACCGCATTCAGGTGGCGGTTTTTGCCGGCAACCATGGCATTGCGGCGCGGGGTGTTTCGGCCTTTCCGGCGGAAGTGACCGTGCAGATGGTGGCGAATTTTCAGGCCGGCGGCGCGGCGATCAATCAGCTTTCCCGCCTGCATGGCGCGGCGATGACGGTGCATCCGCTGGCGCTGGACCGGCCGACGGCGGATTTCACCGAAGGGCCTGCGATTACCGGAGATGAGCTGCTGGAGGCTTTGCTGACAGGCTGGGCGGCAGTGGACCCGCAGGCCGATCTGTTCGTGGCCGGAGAGATGGGGATCGCCAACACCACACCGGCGGCGGCGATGGCCGCGGCGCTGTTCGGCGGCAGCGGCTGGGCCGGGCGGGGCACCGGGGTGGACGATGCGGGCCTGGCCCGGAAAGAGGCGGCGGTGGCGGCCGGGCTGGCCACCCATGCCGGGCAGCTGGACGATCCTTTCGACGTGCTGCGCCGTCTGGGCGGGCGTGAGATCGCGGCGATGACCGGGGCCTATCTGGCCGCCCGAATGCATCGGGTGCCGGTGGTGCTGGACGGCTTCATCTCTTGCGCGGCGGCGGCGGTGCTGCATTGCGCCCGGCCCGGCGCGCTGGACCATTGCGTTGCCGGGCACCTGAGCGCCGAAGGCGCGCATGGCAGGCTGCTGGAGGCGCTGGGCAAGCAACCGCTGCTGTCGCTGGGAATGCGGCTTGGTGAAGGGTCCGGCGCCGCGCTGGCGCTGGGGGCGATCCGGGGGGCGGTGGCCTGCCATACCGGCATGGCGACCTTTGCCGAAGCGGGCGTCAGTGGCGGATGAACCGCTGCGCATCCGATTCGATCGCGGGAAATGTCGGAGATGGCGCTTTCGAGGTCGCTTTCTTCTGTTAATTGATCCGTCAATCAATAAAAATCCCCGCAGGCGGCAAGACGCCAACCCTGTCAGAACCGCACACAGGCGGCACGGGACGACAAGACCGGTACGCCTTGTGGCGCAGCCGGCAAGATCAGTGACAACGGGTAACGGGAGGTCTCATGACCCTGATCATCAGCCTGGCCTATGTGGCCGTGCTTTTTTCTGCCATCTTCGTTCTGTTCCGCTGGGGCACCGTGCCCTGCAAAGGGCTGCAGCCGGTCAATACCTTCACTCTGGTGGCGCTTTTGTTTACCGCCGGGCTGGACATGGGCCTTGTGATGCTGCCGCTGACAGAATTCCCGGTCTATGCCGGGGATACGGCCTATGCCTTCACCAACCCGCTGGCGATCGAGTTCGGCATGTGGGGGCCGCTGGTCTGGATGATGTATTTCCTGTCCACCTTCTATTTCATAGTGCTGGAACCCCGGCTGAAGGTGTTCCAGATCCCGGCGGTGAAATGGGTCTACAACTTGACCGTCATAGCCACCTGCGCCTTTACCTGCTATCTCTTCATGACGGCGCTGCCCTCATATGTCCCCGATGTTCCGCGCTGGGCGATCTGGGCGCTGGTGGTGACGGTGATCGCAGTGTCGGTCTATTCGTCGGGCAATCTCAACTTCATGAAATGGCTGGCGATCCTGTCGACCTGGGGCTTTGGCATCCTGGTCTTCACCGCGCTGGTGATCGTGGCCTATGTCTATACCGGCACCGGGTTGACCGGACTTGCGGCCAATGTCGTGCAGTTGCTGGACTATTTCGCCAACATCCACCGCTTTGCCACGCCAATCACCGAATATCATGAATTCTACCTGTTCTGGTGGTTCGCATGGTCGATCATGATCGGGCAGTTCGTGTCCACCTTCGTGGGTGGGCTGAAGGCATGGAAACTGGCCTTTGCGATGATCGTGCTGCCGACCATCCCGCTGGGGCTGTGGTTCTCGGTCCTGTATATCTACTATGAACAGGCTATCGTGATCCCCGGCTGGCTGAACTGGGCGATGATCTTCGTGGGTGTGGTCTTCGTCATAAACTCGCTGGACAGCCTGATCCGGCTCTACTCGCGCAATCTGGACTGGGGCGTCGATCAACTGGGGTGGAACCGCTACTATCCGCTGCACTTCGGTCTGCAATTCGCGCTGGTGCTGGCCTATCAGTTCACCCCGTTCAAGATCGAATGGGTCGGGCTGGTCGTGATCGGTCTATATGCGGTGGTTTATTTCTCCATCGCCCGCAGCCCGACCATCGCGCGTGCGGCCGTGACCGACCGCAAGGCGGGATGAGCAGAGCCCGGCGGCGGGTGCCGCCGCCGGACGATCTAGCGTGACATCAGCGGCAGGGGCGCGTCGGGTTTCACCCGGTCCAGCACGATCTGGCTTTGCACCCGCGCCACGGCCGGATGCGGCAACAGCGCCTGCTGCACCAGCCGGTTCAGCCCCGCCAGATCGGCGCACCAGACCCGCAGCAGGTAATCCGCCTCGCCGGTCAGCGTCCAGGCCGCGACGATCTCGGGCCGGGTGTCACACAGGCGGCGGAAGTCGCGGGCGTTTTCTTCGGAATGCGCGGCCATCACGACGTGAATGAAGGATTCCACCCCAAGCCCGATCCGGTCGGGGGCCACCGTGGCGCGATAGCCGGTGATCACGCCCGCCTGTTCCAGCCGTTGCCGCCGCCTCGCCGCCTGGCTGGGCGACAGGTTCAGCCGCTCGCCCAGATCCTGCGCGGTCAGGGTGGCATCGCGCTGCAAGGCGGCCAGCAGGCGGGAATCGGTGGTGTCGAGAGTGTTGTTCTGTTGCATATTCATGCGCCGACATGCGTTTCTGTTGCGAAGATCATGGCATATGGCACGAAGGATGCGCAAATCCCGCGTGCCATCCGCGCTAGAATTCCTGTATCCAGGATATGAGGTTTGCCATGGGTCCCTTCCCGCATGATGCCGCCCGCGCCGTGATCGGCCCGGAAAATCCCGCCGGGACAGACGGGTTCGAATTCGTCGAATTCGCCCATCCCCAGCCGGAAGAACTGCGCGCGCTGTTCACCCGCATGGGATTCACCCTGACCGCCCGGCACAAGGCCCGCGCCATCGAACTGTGGCAGCAGGGCGACATCACCTATGTGTTGACCGACGATCCCGACAGCCACGCCCGCCTTTTTGTCGACGAACACGGCCCCTGCGCGCCGTCGATGGGCTGGCGGGTGGTCGATGCCGCCCATGCCTTTGCCCATGCGGTGAAGAACGGCGCCACGCCCTATGACGGCCCCGGCAAGACGCTGGACTGGCCAGCCATCGTCGGCATCGGCGGCAGCCTGATCTATTTCACCGACCAATATGGCCCCGGCGCAGACCCCTGGGGGCCAGGGTTCGACTGGCTGGCCAAGGCCAAGCCCGAAGGCGTGGGGTTCGGCTATCTCGACCACCTGACCCATAACGTCCACAAGGGCAACATGGACAAATGGTTCGATTTCTACGGATCGCTGTTCAACTTCCGCCAGATCCGCTTCTTCGACATCGAGGGCAAATATTCGGGCCTGTTCAGCCGGGCGCTGACCTCTCCCTGCGGGCGCATCCGCATCCCGATCAACGAAGACCGGGGCGAGACCGGGCAGATCGTGGAATATCTGAAGCGCTACAAGGGCGAGGGCATCCAGCATATCGCCGTGGGCTGCAACGACATCTATGCCGCCACCGATGCCATCGCCACGCGTGGGCTGAAATTCATGCCCAAGCCGCCGATGTCCTACTATGAACAATCCTTCGATCGGGTGAAGGGCCATGACGAGCCGGTCGACCGGCTGGCGAAACACGGCATCCTGATCGACGGCGAAGGTGTGGTGGATGGCGGCGAGACCCGTATCCTGTTGCAGATCTTCTCGAAGACGGTGATCGGACCGATCTTCTTCGAATTCATCCAGCGCAAGGGCGACGACGGGTTCGGCGAGGGCAATTTCAAGGCGTTGTTCGAATCGATCGAGGCCGACCAGATCGCGCGCGGGGTTCTGAAGGCGGGGTGACGATCCTTCGACGAAGGATCGGGCACGATTTTTCCACGAAAAATCGGGTTCAGCCCTTGGGCATCTTCAGGGATATCAGCTTGCCGCCTTTCTGATAGCGCACCTCGGTCTGGGTGATGGCTTCGACCCGGCCGCCGTCGATGCGGTCGCCGACACCCACCTTCTTGTATTTGCCATTGGCCTGCCGGATCAGCGCATAGCGCTTGGACGGCGTGCCGTAGACACCGATCAGATTGATCTTCTTGAGGTTCAGCGCCTTCTTGTAGGTTGCCTGCTTGGCTACGCTGGCCTTGGTCGGAATCTTTGGCGCAGGGGCGGCGGCCACCTCCGGCTCGTCGATCTCGTCCTGTTCCTCGGGTTTCAGATCCGGTGCGGGTGCGGCCTTCTTCGGCTTGGCGGCCGCCACGGCAACGGGTTCCGGCTCGGGCTCGGGTTCCGGGGCGCGGATGGCGGCGGCAACGGCGGCCTCGACGGCGCGGCTGAAATCCTTGGGGCGTGCGGCCGGGCGGCGCGAAATGGCCACGACAGAGGGATTCGCCGCCTCGGCCGCCGCAGCGGCGGCAAGCTCCGCCTCGGCCTGCGCCGCTTCTTCGGCGGTTGGGGTGACGGCAAGCGAGGCGCTTTCGGTCTGCAGGCGTGCGGCTTCGGCGGCGGCCAGAATCACGCCGGGGCGGGCGCGGGGCTTCAGGCTGGCCGCCTGAACCTCTCCCTCGGCCTCGGTCGTCAGGGCCGCGTCATCGGGGTTCGGCACCAGATCGGCGGGACGTTCCTTCGGGCGACGGTCGGCCAGGTCCGGGTTCGGCTGGGCTTCGGGGCCGACCGGCTGCGGTTCCGCGGCGGTCTCGACCGTGGCAGCGCCCTCTGCCGGGGCAGGCAGGTCGCCCACCGGCACGGCATCGACCAGCGGTGCATCTGCGGTGCCCTCGGGCGGCAGGGCGGCGGCGGCAACCGCCGCTGCTTCGGCCAGCCGCGCTGCTTCGGCAGCGGCCGAGGCGGCTTCGCTGCGCGGCGGCGGCACTTTCGGCGGCTTGCCCGCGATCAGCATCACGCCGTCAGGGTTGACGATGCCTTCGGGTGTCGGGATCAGCAGGCCATTTTCGTCAAAGGCATAGACGGTGCCATAGGGTGGCGGCGGCATCTGCGGATCGGGCAGGGCATCGGCGGTCGTTCCGGGCGTGGGCAGGGCCAGCGCATCCAGCGCGGGCGGCGGCGCATCCGAGGCGGCAAGGAAGATTTCGTCCTGCGTCTCGGCAAGCGGCTCGGCCGCCGGGCTGTCCGAGGCAACGGCAGTATCCGGGGCCGCTTCGGCCACGGGCACGGCGGTTGCCTCGGCACTGTCGTCCAAGGGCGCTTCGGCGGTCGTTTCGGGGGCTGCCTCGGTCGCGGCAAGATCCTCGGGCGGAGGTTCGTCGCCCTCGGCCAGACCTTCGGCCCCGATCAGATCGCCTTCGCCATCGGCCAGCATCTCGTCATCGACGCCGGGAACATCGGCTTCCGCCTGCTGCACGGCCGCAGGCTCGTCCTGGCCGCCAGAGGCCAGGAACAATGTCGACCAGGCCGCGACCAGCGCCATGCACAGCAGCAGGATCGCCACCAGCGACAGGAACAGCACCGCGCGGGATTTCTTCGGCGGCGGCTGGTTGCCGAAGGTGCCGCCGGGCCGGGTCAGCGATTTCGCGGCATCCGAAGGGCCGGTCGCCGCGGCAACGGCGGCTTTGGCGGCCGAAGGCTGCGGCGCCAGGGCAGGAGCCTTGGCCTTGGCCTTGCGGGCCCCGGCCAGACCGGGGGCCGAGACCAGGGCGCCCACCCCCTTGCCTGCGGCGGCGCGCAGGCCGACCCCGGCGGGGGCCGGGCGGTTGCCTGCCTGCGGCGGGCGCGGCATCGGCGGCAGGTCTTCGATCGGCTTGCCGCGCGCGGCCTGCGCCAGCACGGCGGGATCGGGGCGGGTCGCGGCACCCAGAACGGGGCTGCGGCCCTCGGCATCGCCGCGGCGGCTGGCAAAGGCCAGCATCGCCGCCTGCGACGGTGGCGGGGGCAGGTCATCGTCCAGCGACGGATCGCCGAGCGGAGCCGATCCCTTCGCCGCCAGCGCCGCGGCCACCGCATCGGCCCCGCGCAGGTCATCCTCCACCTCGGGGAAGGGGGCCGGATCCGGGACATGGGTGAACGGCGCTTCGTCTTCGGTGTCGGGCTGCGCAGCGGCGGGTTGGGCCGCAGCTTTCTCGGGGGGCGCAGCGGCGGCGGGCGGCGAGGCCTCGGGCGCGGCTTCCTCGGGCCAGGACAGGCCGGCAGGTGCTGCCGCGGGTGTCGGCGGTTCGGGTTCGACGGCCGCAGGCGGCGGGGGGGCGATGTCAGGAACGGGTGCCGCAACGGTCTCGGCAACCGGCGTTTCCACCACGGGGGCGGCGACCGGGTCAGCAAGGGCCGCGGGCGGAGCGGGATCGGCAATCGGCGCGGGCTCTGCGGCTTCGGCGGCGGCAGGCTGTTCGGCGGTCTCGCCGCTGCGGGGCGCGCCGCGGGTCTGGATGCGGATCGCGCTTTTGTCGCGTTCCACCTCTTCCCCGGCGGGCAGCAGGGTCGAGGCAATGGCCGAGGTGCCGAACCAGGGTTCCCCGGAAAAATCGCCATAATCCGGGATGGAGACGAAGCCGACCGGGTTGAACCGGCGCTCGGCGGCGAAGGATTCGGCCTCGTCCAGCGTCTCGCGCGCGACCACCGCCACGCGCACCAGCTTGCCCTTGCCGGACCAGTCGAACACCAGATCGTCAACCGGATAGGGCGTCTTGCCTTCCAGGCCCGCCCGGATCTGCGCGCGGCGGTCGTCGTCCGACGGGCCGGGGGCCTCAAGCTCCAGATAGCGGATCTGCGAATTGGGGATCACCAGCTTGGTGGCGAATCCGGCAGGTTCCAGCCCAAGGGCGGTGCGGCGCATGTAGTCCAGCGCATCATCCAGATCGGGGGCGGCGAAGGGGGTTTCACCGATGGCGACCCAGGCCTTGCCCGAACGGTGCAAAAGCTGGATCGAGTCTTCGGTGAAGCTGAGGGCAAAGCTCGGTTTCATGCGACGGGTCTAACACAGGGCAAAGGGGCGCGGAAACGCGCCCGGCAAGGGTGCGGCCTTCCTACAGCAGGATTCTGCCGAAAGAAAGAAAAAGGGCCGTTACCAGACCAAGGATACCCTTGCGGGATGCGTTTCAGATCACGAAATGTCCGTTCAGTTCAAGGAGGACCCAATGCTGAACCGTCTGATCCCCGCCAGTGCCATCGCCCTTGCCCTGGCTCTGCCGTTGGCTGCGCCTGCGCTGGCCGATGACGACATCCTGACCGTCACCGGCGAGGGTGCCGCCGAGATCACCCCCGATCTGGCCACCTTGCAGATCGGCGTCACCACCACCGCCGCCACTGCGGCCGAGGCCCTGGCCGCGAATTCCGCCGCGCTGGATGCCGCGCTGCAACGGCTGCGGGCGGCCGGAATCGGGGACCGCGACCTGCAAACCTCGAACCTGTCGGTCACGCCGAACTGGTCGGGCTATGACAGCTCGATCTCGGGGCAGCAGATCACCGGCTATACGGCGATGAACATGGTGACGGTGAAGGTGCGCAAGCTGGAGACGCTGGGGGCTGTGCTGGATGCCGCCGTGCAGGACGGGGCCAATACGCTGAACGGGCTGACCTTCGGCTTGCAGGACCCGCGCCCCGCCATGGATGCCGCACGGCAGGCCGCGATCGAGGATGCCAAGGCCAAGGCCGCGCTGTTCGCCGAAGCCGCCGGGGTGAAGCTGGGCCGGATCTCGGTGATCACCGAGGGCGGAAATTACGGCGGCGGCCCGGCCCCGATGTACAAGGAGGTTGCCGCTTCGGCAGCGCCGGTGCCGGTCGAGGCGGGCCAGCTGTCGATGCAGGCCACGGTGACGGTGGTCTGGGATCTGGCCGACTGACGGCAGCCCGGAACGCCCCCGTGACCTGACCTGAAACCGGGCCATTTTCGGCCCGGTTTCGCCCCATTCTGCTGCCATACGGCCCAGAGAAAGCAGTGGGCATGGGGCGACGGAATGGTGCGTGGACCGGTCAGCATGGCCATCGTCGGGCTGATCAGCCTGATGATGTTCGGTCTTGTCTTCGGCGGACCGAGTGTTCTGGACCGCGTGCTGCCCGAAAGCGCACTGGTCTGGATCGAAGAGAACGACAGCCTTGGCCTCTTCGGCGATGGGACCGATATGGTATCGTTCACCACCGAAGCCTCGAACGGCGATGATCCCGCCTCGCATCTTCACGATGGCAAGGACGGTTGGCGTGCCTCGGACAAGGTGGCCGCGATGCCCGGCAACAGCGCGGTCTTTCTGCGCGACGTGATGTCAGGCCGCCGCAAGAGCCGGGGCGCATCCCCGGCTGCGGTCGAGGTGATCCGGCCCATGACCGGATGCAGCTTCACGCCCCCGACGGCAGGGGCCTTCGTCGGCCATGTCAGCGCCTGGGGCAGCAACAATATGGCGCTGGGCCTGTCGACCTATGGCGATGCCGAACTGGCCGCGGCGGTGCGCGGTTTCGGCAAGGTCTATCGTGAAACCGGGCTGCGGCAGGTGCCCGGCCTGTCGGGCCTGACCTTCGATGCCTTCGATGTGGCTGTGACCGAAACGGGCAAGCCGGTCTATCTGGTGTTGCAGGGGCGCGGCGGCAACCGGCTTTGGGCGCTGCATCTTGCCCCCGGCGCGCAGCTGGAACGGGTGGTCCTGCTGGGCGGCAATCAGGCCGGGGTCGCGCATCTGCCCGACGGCGTTCCGGTCGAGGTGATGCGCGAGGACGAGATGGCGGCCTGCGGTCTGCCCGGCCCGGCCTATCCGCTGAACCCCGGTGCGCTGCTGTTCCAGTCGCTTGAGGCGGGCGTGCTGGACCAAGAAGAGGCATCGGCGACCCTGGCCATGATCGATGCCAAGGTGCAGGATTATGACCGCTGGTTCCGGTCGGCTTTCGGGGTGTCGGCGCTGGAGACGATGGCGGGCAACTGGGACGGCGGGTCTGTCGCCGTGGTCGGGCCTGTTCCCGCTGCGCCCGAGGCGCGGGCGGTCTGGCATCCGGTCACGCAGGCCAGGGCCTGGATCACCGCCGACACCTATGTGGAATATGATGCGTTGACCGAAAAGGGGGTGGATTTCCGCGCCCGCGTGCTGGCCATTGCGGAATCCTTTGCCTGGGGTGATCTGAAGAACCTGAGACAAGGGGTTGAATTCTGATGATTTTGCGGATTTTCCTTACCCTTGGGGTTCTGCTGGTACTTGCGGCCGGTGGCGCTGTCGGCTGGCAGTATTGGCAAAGCTTGCCCCGGCAGGCGGCTGCGGCCCCCGACAGCGGTCAGACGGCGTCCCCCATGGCAGGGACGCAGGTGGCCCCGGCAGCCGTCGACCTGCCGGATCAGGATTGGCTGATCTCGCCCGGTGGCGGGCTGGTTTCCCGGAAACAGGCACGGGTGTTTCTGGCGCAGGATCGTTTCGTGCAGGATCGCAACGTGACGCTGACCTTCCGCGCGCCGCTGGCCGATCTGCTGTCCGAAGGGGAAATCCTGCCCGCGCCGGTCTATCATGAGGCGCTTGCCGAACTCCGCGCCGGGGCGCTGGCCGCCCCGCTTTGCGCGCCTCTGGTCGAGGTGCTGGCCCAGGGCTGCGCCATCGAAGGGGCGCGGCTGGTCGATGACAGCTATGACCCCGCGACCCTGACGGCGGAATTCCAGATCACGCTGGTCTTCACGCAGAAGACCGAAACGCAGCCTCTGCCGGACCTTGCCGCGCATGTGCTGAAGGGCGAATGGGTGCGTGGCGATGTCACCAGTCTTGGGGGCAATGCTTCGGCCAGCGAAACGCTGCGCGATGTCGGCCGGATGGCGGCCGAGACCTGTCGGCAAGAGATGGAGGCGGGCAATTTCTGCCGGGTCTCCTCGATCGGCATTGCCTTGCGCGGGCAGGAAGGTGCCGATTTCACCATCGCCTATGACCGGCTTCTGCCGCTGCCGCAGGGAATGTTTCCTGCCCCGCCGCTGATGTGACGGCAGGAAAAGGGCCGCCCAAGGCGGCCCTTTGCGGATCAGCCCATCGCCTGATCGAGATCGGCGATGATATCCTCGACATCCTCGATCCCGATCGACAGCCGCACCATGTTCGGCGGCGCGCCGGCGGCGACCTGCTGCTCCGGCTCCAACTGGCGGTGTGTGGTCGAGGCCGGGTGGATGATCAGGCTGCGGGTGTCGCCAAGGTTGGCGACATGGCTGAACAGCCTGACCTTGTTGATCAGGTCGACGCAGCCGTCATAGCCCGATTTCAGCGCAAAGGTGAACAGCGCGCCGGCCCCCTTGGGCACGATCTTCTTCGCGCGCTTGGCATAGGGGCTGGATTTCAGCCCGGCATAGGTGACGGAGTCGACGCGCGGGTCCTTCTCCAGCCATTCCGCCACCTTCTGCGCGTTCCTGACATGGCGTTCCATCCGCAGGCCCAGGGTCTCGATCCCCATCAGCGTGTAATGCGCGCCCTGCGGGTTCATCGTCATGCCAAGATCGCGCAGGCCGACGGCGATGGAATGGAAGGTAAAGGCCATCCCGCCCAGCGTGGGGTGGAAGACAAGGCCATGATAGGCCGGTTCCGGCTGCGACAGGCTGGGGAACTTGTCGCTGGCCGACCAGTCGAACTTGCCCGAATCGACGACGATGCCGCCGGTGACGGTGCCGTTGCCGGTCAGGTATTTGGTGGCTGAATGGACGACCAGCGTCGCCCCCATCTCGATCGGCTTGCACAGCCAGGGCGTGGCGGTGGTGTTGTCGACGATCAGCGGAATGCCCTTGCGGTCGGCGATCTTGGCCAGCGCCGGGATGTCGGTGACATAGCCGCCGGGGTTGGCGATGGTTTCGCAGAAGATCGCGCGGGTGTTCTTGTCGCAGGCCTTGGCGACGGCGCCCAGGTCCTCGGTATCGACGAACTTGGCCGACCAGCCGAAGCGTTTGATGGTCTGGCTGAACTGGGTCATCGTGCCGCCATACAGGCGCGTCGAGGCGACGATGTTCTTGCCCGGCCCCATCAGCGGGAACAGCGCCATGATCTGCGCCGCGTGGCCCGAGGAGCAGGCGATGCCGCCCGCGCCGCCTTCCAGCGCCACCACGCGATTGGCCAGCGCCGCCACCGTCGGGTTGGTCAGCCGCGAATAGATCCAGCCCACCTCTTGCAGATTGAACAGCCGCGCGGCGTGATCGGCGTCTTTGAACACATAGGCGGTGGTCTGATAGATCGGGATCTGCCGCGCGCCGGTGGCCGGATCGGGGGCCGCGCCCGCGTGAATGGCCAGCGTGTCAAAGCCCATCGGCTTGCCTGTCTCGGTATCGCTCATGAGATCCTCCCGTTCCGATTGCGCGGCAGGTTAGGGGAGGCGCGCCCGCGCGGCAATGGCCGGGCTGCGATTGAACCATGCGAAGTTTTCATCCCGATGATGAAAGATTTCCCTCTTCGCGCCGTCAGACGATCAGAATATCCGCCGCCGTCATCGTGGCCCCGTCCTGAAGATCGGCCAGAAGAATGGCCGCCCCGGCCCCGTTGCCATCGGCGTCGAACCACAAGGTCTTGTCGGTGGTGCGGAAGATGAACCGGTCATCGGCATCCTGCGCCAGATTGTCCGCCCGGCTCTGGAACTGGCCGGCGGCCAGCACGCCCGCAACCAGTCCGCCGCCAAAGCCCGCGGCATCGACCCGGATCGAATCGTTGTTTCCAACGGCATTCGACGAGAAATCGGTGATCACGTCGCCGCCATCGGTCGGCAGGACGAAGACGAACACGTCGTCACCCAGGCCGCCGGTCAGCGTATCGACCCCGGCCCCGCCGGTCAGCGTGTCATTGCCGCCCGCGCCGTCCAGCGTGTCGCGGCCGCCAAAGCCCATCAGGGTATTGGCCCAGGCATCGCCGCGCAGATGGTCGGCTCCGATGCGCGAGCCATAGATCGTCTCGATCCCTGCATAGACATCGCCCGCCGCATCGCCGGTATTGGCAAAGCTGCCGTCCAGCGCGATGCCAACCCCAAACCCATAGCGAAAGTCCAGAAGATCGGTGCCGTTGCCGCCGTTGATGGTTTCGGCCCCATGGCCCGGCCGGAACGTGTCGTCGCCGTCGCCGCCCAGGACCTGCCCGGTCACGGTGCCGAACTGGCCATCGTAGAAATCATTGCCGTTTCCCAGCGCCACCGTGCCGATCATGCTGCCATGGTTGATCACATTGTCGCTGCTGTCGCCGCCCAGAAAAGCATAGCCGGGCGATTGCACGGTGCCGTTGTTGGTGAAGGTCAGCGTGCCCAGCCCCCATTTGTGCCACACGCCGCAGACCCGGCCATACAGCGTGCCGCTGTTGGAAATCATGGTGGTCCCGCCATCCGCCACGATGAGGCTGAGCGCCGAGCCATAGGCCGTGATCGTGCCCGCATTGGTCAGGGTCGAGCCGACGCCGTCCAGGATCACCCCGTCGGCATCCTCGACCACGCCATCGCCGCCGCCGAACAACTGCCCTGTTTTGCCGATTCCCACCTTCTGCGGCGTGACGCAGCCCACAAGGTTGATCGCCTCGTCCGCGCCATAGATCGTGCCGTGGACGGTAATCTTGTGCGTGCCGGTCCAGGAGATCACCGCATCGGCCCCGGTGCGGCTGACCGGATCGGTCCAGGTCGACCGCAGGACGACGCCGACGCCGATCATCAGGTCGTCGTCGTTTTCCAGGATATAGACGTTGCCTTCGGTGGTTCTGCTGGTGGCCGTGATCAGCATGATGGCCTCGGGTCGGCGGATGGGGCAGGGCTTGGCCTTTCAGATAGACCTGCTGCGCGCCGCTGGCCATGATCTTGACGCGAGGTCGACCGCGGCCGCGGACTTTGGCGTCAATCCGTCAACCTTGGGCTGTATCGGCGCGGAATGGTGGATAATCGGCGGGCCCTTGCTGCGAATCGGGGCGGTCAGGCCCGGTCGTCCTTGGGGCTGCCCATGACGACGAAGGTGGTGACGGATTGCACCTGCGGCAGCACGCCCAGCACATCGGTGTGCCAGTGCTTGTAGGACGGCAGATCGGCGGTCTCGACCCGCAAGAGATATTCCACCGTGCCGGTGATGTTGTGGCATTCGCGGACCTGTGGTGCGCGGGCGATGGCGCGTTCAAAGGCTTCCTGCGCCTGTTTGGTGTGGGTGTTCAGGCCGACCGTGACATAGGCGATGAAGCCGGTGCCCAGCTTTTCGGGGTTCAGCACGGCGCGATAGCCCTTGATGATGCCTGCGCGCTCCATCTCCTGCACCCGGCGCAGGCAGGCACTGGGCGACAGGCCGACACGATCGGCCAGTTGCAGGTTGGTCTGGCGGCCATCGCGCGACAGTTCGCGCAATATTCGGTGGTTCAGGTCATCCATCTTCGTCATCAATTGCGAAGACTGATGTTTCCGGCAACGAATCGCAAGCCAATTGCGCGTGACTGGCGTAATCCTTGCGCCATGACCCATGATCTTTTCCTTGCGCTTCTCGGCTTTGCCTTCGTCACATCGGTGACGCCGGGGCCGAACAACATGATGCTGCTGGCCAGCGGGGTGAATTTCGGCCTGCGCCGGACCTTGCCGCATATGCTTGGCATCACCTGCGGGCATTCGCTGATGGTGTTTCTGGTCGGGCTGGGCATTGCAGGCATCTTCACGGCCTGGCCCCCGGCCCTGACCGGGCTGAAGCTGCTGTCGGTGGCCTATATGCTTTGGCTGGCCTGGAAGATCGCCCAATCCGGGGCACCGGGCGAAGGCAGGGCGCGGCCGCAGCCGTTTTCCTTCCTTCAGGCGGCGGCCTTCCAATGGGTGAACCCGAAAGCCTGGGCGATGAGCCTGGGTGCCGTGACCGCCTATGTCGCGCATCCGTCGGTCTGGGCCTATCTGGCGGTTGCGGCGACCTTCTCGATGGTGAACCTGCCCTCGGTGGCGGTCTGGGCGGCGGCGGGGCAGGGCTTGCGCCGCTGGCTGGCGGTGCCTGCGCGGTTGCGGGCGTTCAACTGGACGATGGCCGCGCTCTTGGTGGCATCGCTTTGGCCTGTGGTGATGCTGAAGATCTAGGCTCTGGCCTGCCAGCCCTTGTCCGCCGCAATCAGCGCAGCCACAGCCCTTCGCGTTTCAGCGTGTTGCGGATCACCTGGCTTCGGTGCGGCAGGGCAGCGCGGTCGAAAAGCGCGCGCGCCTTCCTGCCCTTGTTCTGGTAGATCATCTGCCGCGCCTGCGGCCAGTCGCGCAGGAGTCTGCGGTTTTCCTTGACCGCCGCCACCTCTTCCAGCACCGCGACCGCCTGGTCGCTTTCCCTTGCGTAAAGCAGCGGCAAGGTGTGGTAATGGCAGGTCACATCGCCATCCAGCCCCGCAAGCCCCGGCCCCGGCCGTCCGCCGCCAAAGCTGTGGACCGCCAGCGGGAGGGCGATCTGGTCAAGCCAGGGATAGATCTCCTGGCAGACCAGTTCGGCGGGCCGGTTGTCGCGGATTTCGCGCGCATAGGACAGCAGGCGGCTGCCAAAGCGCTGCGGGCTGTCGTGGAAGAACCAGCCCGCGTTGAAATAAAGATAGCGCTGCCAGTATTCCTCGGGCTGGCCCGGATCCAGCGAGGTGTCGAAATCCAGACCGAAGCGGTCGTAAAGCGATTTCCAGGTGGTGGCATAGCCGGGGCCGTAAAGCTCGATCACCGGCCAGGTGCCTTCGCGGCTCATGCTGGCCGAGGGGCGGCTGAAGTCGATGTCCAGAGTGGCCAGATCGCCGGTGATCAGCGTGTCGGTATCCAGAAACAGGAACGGCCCGTCCGGCAGCGCGGCCAGCCCCTCGATCTTGTTGCCATGCGGATAATGACTGCCGAAGACACGGCTTTCGAAGGGCAGGATCTCGGCCCCCAGCTCCTGCAACCGGTCACGCAAGGCCGGATCGGCCAGCCGCGGGTCGCTGGTCCAGTTCGGGCCGGGCTGCGGTTCCATCAGGCACAGCCGCCCGGCAAAGCCCGGATTGGTGGCCCGCAGCGAGGCCGCAAGCAAAAGCGCCTCATGGCCCAGACGTCCGGCTTGCAGCACGGCGGCGATGGTGAAGGGGGCGGAACCCCGGACTTGAGTCGATGGCGGCTTCGGTGTCACTCTGGCGATACTCTGGACTCGGCCCCCGCAGTATAGGGACGCCGGTCCGGGGACGAAAGTGGAACCGGGCGAGGTCTAACCCATGATGCCGCGACATCTGCTGCTTGCTGCCCTGCTGCTGGCCCCGCTGCCGCTGACCGCGCAGGATTTCACCACCGCCGCCGAAGTGAAGCCGATCCTGACCGCGACCAAGGCGCAATGGATCGCCATCCGGGAGTTCGACGGCAAGGACCTGATCTATTTCACCAATCTTCTGGCCTGGCGCTGCGGGGTGGAGCAGGTCGCCTGGGGCATCAACGGCGGGGCACCGGAAACCGTGATGCCGATGGAACCCTGCCATGAAGGCGAGGCCGCGCCCAATGCGCTGAAGATGGACACGATCCTGCCCTATGCCGAGGCGCCTTTGGGGGTGATCACCAGCGTCTCGGTCGCCGTGACCTTTGACGATGGCACCGTCGAGACGGCGGAATATGAGCGCAAGGCGGTGCTGATGCCGTAGGGCGGCCGTCCGGCGACAGTCGGCGCTCTCAGACCGGCGTGAACCGCAGGGACAGGCAGGACATGCCGCCGTCGATCTTTGCACATTCGCTGTTGCCGATCTCGGTGACGGTGTAGCCCGCTGCCTCCAGCCGGTCGCGGGTGCGCGGAAAACCTGCCGGGAACAGCACGCTGTCATTGAAGCGGATCGCATTGGCCGAGGCTTCCTCGCCCGCCGCCACCGGGATCACGCGATAGCCCCTGAAACAGCCCGAGGCCGCCAGCCGGTCGGTCGCCAGAATGGTCTCGCCATCCATCAGGCTGCAATCGGTCTTGAAATGCAGCACTCCAGGCGGGGTATGCAGCTCGCGCACGGAATGCCCCCAGTCGGCGACCAGCCGCGACAGTTCCGCCACCCCCGCCGCATTGGTGCGGGCCGAGCGGCCGACCAGAATCTCGGTCTCCGTCACCAGGATGTCGCCGCCCTCGATGAAGCTGCCTTCGCCGTCGATCCGGCGGATGTCGCGGTAAAGCCCGGCCAGCACCGGCGCCATCTCGGCCGCCTCGCCCAGGCGTGACGGTGCGCCGGGCCGCATCACCACCGCGCCCTGCGGCAGGCACAGTGCTGTATCCTCGACAAACACCGAATCCGGGTAATCCTCCAGCGCGGGCAGTTCGATCACCGTGGCCCCGGTCGCACGCAGCGCGGCGATGTAATCGGCGTGATGGCGCTGCATCAGCGCAAGATCGGGATTGCCGGTATCCACCGCGCGCAGGCCGCGCGTGATGCTGGCCGCGGGCCGCCGGGTCACGGCATGGCTGAAGCGAAAGGAACGGTCGGTCATCGGGGCCTCCTTTGAACCGCGCCATCCTGCCATGTGGCGGGCAGGGGCCACAACGGCCCTTGCGCGCATCGGTCCAACATCCATGAAGGGGATGGTGGGTGACCCTGGAATCGAACCAGGCGTGGGTCGCCCCGGCGGAGTTACAGTCCGCTGCCGCACCTTGCAGCTCGTCACCCGATGGGGCGGGGTTTAGCGATGGCCCGGAGGGGCGTCAAGGGTGGAACGTGCGGCTTTTGCCCGCTATAGCAGGGCGGTCAGAAACGGAGAGCGCCAGATGAAGCCGGGGTCGGTGAAACCCACATGGGTCGTGGACAAGGAACGCCGGGCCAAGGCCGAGGCGAAGGAAACTGTCTGGCTGTTCGGCCTGCATGCCGTGCGCGATGCGCTGCTGAATCCCCGGCGCGAGAAGCTGCGGCTGCTGGTGACGAAGAACGCGCTGGACCGGCTGGGCGATGCGGTGACGGCGGCCGGAATCGCGCCCGAGATCGAGGATCCGCGCAAGTTCTCGGCCCCGATCGACGAGACTTCGGTGCATCAGGGTGCCGCGCTGGAGGTGAAGCCGCTGAACTGGGGCAGTCTGGCCGATGTGGCGGTGTCGGGGCAGGGCGCGCCGCTGGTGGTGCTGCTGGACCGCGTGACCGACCCGCACAATGCCGGGGCCGTGCTGCGCAGCGCCGAGGTGTTCGGGGCCCGTGCCGTGATTGCGCCGCGCCACCATTCGGCCCCTGAAACCGGGGCATTGGCCAAGACCGCCAGCGGCGCGCTGGAACGCCAGCCCTATCTGCGCGTGACCAATCTTGCCGACACGATGGCCGAGCTGAAGGAGATGGGCTATCTGCTGGTCGGTCTGGACGGCGAGGCCGATCTGAGCCTGCCGCAGGCGCTGCAACAGGCGGGCACGCGGGCGCTGGGCCTTGTGCTGGGGGCCGAAGGGCCGGGCCTGCGCGACAAGACGCGCGAGACCTGCGACCTGATCGCCCGCATCCCCTTTGCCGGGGAATTCGGCAGCCTGAACGTGTCGAACGCCGCTGCGGTGGCGCTTTATGCGGCCAGCACGCGATAGGCAGACCGCATCCGCCGGGGGCAGGCTGGCCCCCCGACTGCCCGCGCCCGCCTGCGACAGATGTTCACATCCGCGCGACTGTCTCTTTAACCGATGCTTTACCTTTCTAAATCATGGTGAGGAGGCGCGGGACCGGAACCCCCGCACCTTGATTTCACTGTCCCTCGTTCCACACCTCATGCGCCCGGCCCCCTTGGCTCGGGCGCTTTTTTCTGCTGAGGTCCCGATATGACCGACACCGATACCATCCGCCGGATTCTCAGCACCGCCCGCAGCATCGCCGTGGTCGGCTGGTCGCCCAAGGCGGACCGGCCCAGCCATGGCGTCGCGGCCTTTCTGGCCTCCCGCGGCTATCGGGTGATCCCGGTCAATCCGGGGCAGGCCGGGCAACAGGCGCTGGGGGTCACGATCCGCGCCTCGCTGGCCGAGGTGCTGGAACAGGATGGCCCGGTGGATATGGTCGATGTCTTCCGCCGCAGCGAAGAGGCGGGGGCCGTGGTGGACGAGGCCATTGCCATCGGGGCAAAGGCGGTCTGGCTGCAACTGGGCGTCATCGACGATGCGGCCTTGGCGCGGGCGCGGGCCGCCGGTCTGCTGGCGGTGCAGAACCATTGCCCGGCGATCGAAATTCCCCGGTTGGGCCTTTGACCGGCCTGCAAGGGCAGGCCATCTTGCCGGTGGACCGCCCCGCGATCCTGCCCTAGCCTGCGGCATGCGTGTCCCAGTCCCTTGCTTCAGTTGCCCGCATTGACCGATCTGATCCCACCCCCCGGACCCGGCACCATTACCGATCCCGCTGTTGTGACTGTCGGCTCTCCTATGCGGCCCGATCCGGCCCGCCTTGCGGCGCTGATGGCCGAGGCGATTTCGGCGGGATGGTTCTCGAATGGCGGCATGCTGCATTACCGGCTGGAACAGGCGCTGGCCCGCGACCACGCCGCGCCGGGGCAGACGCTTGCGCTGGTCTCTTCGGGCACCATGGCGCTGATGCTGGCGCTGCGGTTGGGCAATCTGCCCGAAGGGGCCGAGGTGATCACCTCGCCGCTCAGCTTTGCGGCCACGGTGCAGGCGATTGCCTGGTGCGGCTTTCGTCCGGTCTTTGCCGATGTCGATCCCGATACCCTGACGCTTTGCCCGCGCGCGGCCGAGGCGGCGGTGACGCCGCGCACGGCGGCGATCCTGCCGGTGCATTTTCTGGGAACGCCCTGCGATACGGCGGGGTTGCAGTCGGTCGCGCAGCGGCATGGGCTGTGGCTGGCCTATGACGCCGCGCATGCCTTCGGGGTTGCGGTCGATGGCCGCCCCATCGGTGCCTTCGGCGATGCCACCGCGTTTTCCCTGCATGCGACCAAGATGCTGCACACCGGCGAAGGCGGTTTCGTGGTGGCGGACGGTGAAGCCGCGCCCCTGCGGCGGCTGCGGAATTTCGGGCTGGAAGGCGGGCGGATGACCGGCCCCGGCATCAATGCCAAACTGTCCGAAGCACAGGCGGCGCTGGGGCTGGCGCTGCTGCCCGACCTGCCCGCCGAGAGCGCCGCCCGCCATGCGCTGCGGCAGCGCTACGATGCGGCGCTGGCGGGTGTGACAGGGGTGCGCCTGCCCGTGCCGCAACCGGGCACCAGCGCGGCGCTGACCTGCTATGCCCTGCGGATGCCACCCGCCCTTCGTGCCCGCGCCCATGCCGCGCTGGCCGAAGCGCAGGTGCTGGCGCGCGATCATTTCCCGCTGCTCTGCGGCCCCGGCACGCCCTGGCCGCAGGCGCGGATCGTGACCACGGCCTTAGGCCCGCTGGCCCCCGATCTTGGTCCCGAAGTGCTGCTGCTGCCGTTTCACGGCAGGGTGACGGAAAGTCAGGCCGACCACATCACCGCCATCCTGCGGCGGGTCGCGGACGGCTGAAGGCTCAGCTCTTGCGCGCGGCCTTTTCGGCAAGGCCCGACGTGCCCTCGCGCCGCGCCAGTTCGGCCAGAACATCGGCCAGCGTCACATCCCGCGCCGCCAGCATCACCAGCAGGTGATACAGCACATCCGCCGCCTCGGCCGTCAGCTTCTCGCGGTCGCCCTTCACCGCCTCGATGATCGCCTCGACCGCCTCTTCGCCGAATTTCTCGGCGCATTTCTCGGGGCCCTTCGCCAAGAGCTTGGCGGTCCAGCTGCTGTCAGGGTCTGCCCCCTTGCGCGCCGCGATGGTCTCGGCCAGCCGGTCCAGCGGTGTCATGTCAGCCTCATCGGGATGCCGGCGGCGGCCATATGGGCCTTGGCCTGGGCGATGGTGAAGGTGCCGAAATGAAAGATCGAGGCGGCCAATACTGCCGAGGCATGGCCCATCGTCACGCCTTCGACCAGATGGTCCAGCGTGCCGACGCCGCCACTGGCGATCACCGGCACCGTCACGGCATCGGCAATCGCGCGGGTCAGGGCCAGGTTGTAGCCGCCCCTGGTGCCGTCGCGGTCCATCGAGGTCAGCAGGATTTCCCCCGCCCCCTTTGCCGTCACCAGACGGGCGAACTCCACTGCGTCGATGCCGGTCGCGCGCCGCCCGCCATGGGTGAAGATCTCCCACCGGCCCGGTTCCACGGTCTTGGCGTCGATGGCGACGACGATGCACTGGCTGCCGAAATGATCCGCCGCCTCGGCCACCACATCGGGGTTCGCCACTGCGGCCGAGTTGAACGAC
This sequence comes from Paracoccaceae bacterium, assembly GCA_036745335.1. GTDB lineage: Bacteria > Pseudomonadota > Alphaproteobacteria > Rhodobacterales > Rhodobacteraceae > Pseudogemmobacter. The sequence goes on along the minus strand of DAIOGH010000008.1, from coordinate 5,795 downwards.
ACCTTGTCCGCCCCCGCCAGCAGCAGCGCCCGCACATCGGCGACGGTGCGCACCCCGCCGCCCACCGTCAGCGGCATGAAGCATTGCTCGGCCGTCCGCGTGACCAGATCGAACATGGTGCCGCGGTTTTCATGCGTGGCGTGGATGTCAAGGAAACACAGCTCGTCCGCACCGGCGGCGTCATAGGCCCTGGCCGCCTGAACCGGATCGCCCGCGTCGATCAGGTCGACGAAATTCACGCCCTTGACCACGCGGCCGTCGGCCACGTCCAGACAGGGAATGATCCGGGTCTTCAGCATGGTTCCCACATGCCGCGCGGGCGCGCAGGCGTCAAGTCACCGCATCGGATTGGCCGTCGGCAGGCCGGGTCGTTGCTGCTGAGGAAGGCTCGTCCATGACTTCGTCAGTCCTCGCAACGCCCCGCGACGAGAAGGCGTAGCCGAACGAGGAGCCGTCACCCCCGCAGCGCCCGCAGCGCCACGCCGAGATCAATCGCCCCGTCATAAAGCGCGCGGCCCGAGATGGCACCGGCGATCACGCCGCTGTCGCGCAGGGCCAGCAGGTCTGCCATGGACGACACCCCGCCCGAGGCGATGACAGGGATCGACACCGCCCGCGCAAGCGCCTCGGTTGCCACAATGTTCGGCCCCTGCATCGCGCCGTCGCGGTCGATGTCGGTGTAGATGATCGCGGCCACCCCGGCATCCTCGAACCGGCGGGCCAGATCGGTGGCCTGCACATCGGTTTCCGTCGCCCAGCCCTTTGTCGCCACAAATCCCTTGCGGGCGTCGATCCCCACCGCCACCTTGCCGGGGAATTCGCGGGCCGCCTGCCGCACCAGACCGGGGTTTTCCACCGCCACCGTGCCCAGGATCACCCGCGTCAACCCCTGTTCCAGCCACATCGCGATCGTCGCCATGTCGCGGATGCCGCCTCCCAGCTGGGCGGGCACCGTGACCCGCGCCAGGATCGCTTTGACCGCCGCCGCATTGACCGGGGTGCCGGCAAAGGCGCCGTTCAGATCGACGAGATGCAGCCAGTCGCACCCCGCCGCCTGAAACGCCGCCGCCTGCGCCGCCGGATCTTCGCCGAAGACCGTCGCCGCCTGCATGTCGCCGCGCAGAAGGCGCACGCATTTGCCGTCTTTCAGGTCGATGGCGGGGTAAAGGATCATGGCGGCCTCCGGTCTTTGGTGCCGCGCCCCATGCCACGGCCTGCGCACAAAGGAAAGGGACCCAACGTCACGCTTGATCGGCAAGGGCAGTGGCGCAAAGCATGGCGCATATGGTTCAGGGGAGGAGAACCCGATGAAGACGTTTGCAATCGCCGCCGCGCTGGCCATGCTGGGCACCGCCGCTTTCGCCGATCCGGTCGAGGGCACCTGGAAGACCAAGCCCGATGACAACGGCAATTATGGCCATGTCAAAGTCACCACCTGCGGTGCCAAGATCTGTGGCACGCTTGTCACCGCCTTTGACGGATCGGGCAAGAAGATCGACAGCGACAACGTCGGCAAGAAGATCATCTGGGACATGGTGCCCTATGGCGACGGCTTTTATGACGACGGCAAGATCTATTCGCCCGACCGCGACAAGACCTATAACAGCGAGATGCAGCTGACTGGCAACAGTCTTGCGGTCAAGGGCTGCGTGCTGGGGATTTGCCGGGATGGCGGCACCTGGACGCGGGTGAAGTAACCGCAGCTTCCGGGTCGCGCCCGTCTTCGGTCCCGCTTACCAAGGGGGCAAGGAGACCCCGATGACCCGTTCCCAGTGGATGTTGCTCATGACCCTCTCCCTGTTGTGGGGAGGGTCGTTCTTTTTCGTCGAACTGGCGCTGCGCGGCCTGCCGGCACTGGGCATCGTCTGGGGGCGGGTGGCGGTGGCGGCGCTGATCCTGGGCGCGGTGCTTGTGGCAAGGGCACGATTTTTCGACGAAAAATCGGGCGCGCCTGGCGGCGCGCTGCCGCGTCGGGCCTGGGCGGCGGTTCTGGTGATGGGACTTCTGAACAATGCGGTGCCCTTCACGCTGTTCGTGCTGGCACAGGGCCGGATCGATTCGGGCCTTGCCGCCATCGTCAATGCGACGACACCGCTGTGGACCGTGGTGGTGGCACATCTTTTCACCGCCGATGAACGGATCACCCCGGCCAAGGCCGCCGGTCTGGGCTTCGGCTTTGCCGGGGTTGCGGTGATGATGGGCGGTGGCGGCGCTGCGGGTGGCGAGATGCTGGCGATCCTGGCCTGCCTTGGCGCGGCGCTGTCCTACGGGTTGGCGGGCGTCTGGGGCCGACGCTTCCGCCGCATGGGTGTGCCACCCTTGGCCACCGCCTTCGGCCAGACCGCCGCCGCGACGCTGCTGCTGACGCCCGTATGGCTGCTGGTCGACCGTCCCTGGGCGATGCCGACGCCGGGGGCAGGGCCGGTGCTGGCGGTGCTGGCCATGGCCGCCCTGTCAACGGCACTGGCCTATCTGATCTATTTCCGGCTGCTGGCCACTGCGGGTGCGACCAACCTGTCGCTTGTAACCTTCCTGATCCCGGTCAGCGCGGCGGCCCTGGGGGCGCTGGTGCTGGGAGAGCGGCTGGAGCCGCGGCACATCCTTGGCTTTCTGCTGATCGCGGCAGGATTGATGGCAATGGACGGAAGGATCGGGCGATGGCTGGCACGGCAGAAAGACGCAAGACGGGCCGCGCGGTAACGGCGGCAGAGTGGCAGGCGCATCAGACGGAGCGGCCTACAGGGCTGGTCTGGGCCGTCGTCACCACCGGCATCCATTGCCGTGACGGCTGCCCCGCGCGGCCGTTGCCGCAGAATACCCGTATCTTCGCCACGCGGGCCGAGGCCGAGGCGGCAGGCTTCCGCGCCTGCAGGCGCTGCGGCGGCGGGTGACGGAAGCAGACGGCAGGGCGGGCGGCGGTACGGGATGCACAGCCGCCCGTATGCGGGGTCACTTGGGCTTCTTGATCGGCTTGGGCTTGTAGGCGGCAATCTGATCCGCCGTCGGCTCGAACCAGATCAGGCCATGGGCTTTCGCGAGCGCCTTGGCGTCGATCTGCATCGGGTCACGCCGGTTCCAGGGCTGGATCACCGCATGGGTGGTCAGATGCGTCACCGAGGGCCGCTGTTTCCTGACCAGCGCGATCACCTCGTCCAGCGCCGTGATCTGCGCTGCCGTATAGGGCTCTCCGTTCTGGCGGTTGGCCAGAGATATGCCGATGCCGATCCGGTTGGCACGATGCCCGCCGGGCAGCGGGATATGCGATCCGACATGCGACACCCAATGCCCGGTCGAGACGCAGTGATAGACGATGGACTGCGATCCATCGGCCTTGGCCGTGCTGGCCGTGTCCTTGCTGTCGCGGGCGATGATGAAATGATAACCCAACCCTTGCGAGCGTAGCCAGTCGATGCTGGAGCGCGCCGTGCTGCCCGCCGTGGCATGCAGCACGATCGTGGTCATGGGGGCGGGCGGCTTGTTGGCGGAAAGCGGTGGAGTTACGGCTTGCAGGATCATGAGACACCTCGAAAGAACAGATCGAAAAGACTGTCAGACTGCCTTCGCTCCGCGCTTCGGCAAAGCGGCACGGCTGTTGCCAGGTCAGGATTGACGACGAATTCACGCAAGACTTGCGCTGTCCCGTCGCAGCGCCGGGTCGGCCGGGCTTGACCCCGCCGCGCCTGTGTCCCAGCCTTGGCCCATGACCGTGCTGACCATCCTGGAAACCGCGCTTTATGCCGATGATCTGGCGGCGGCCGAATCCTTCTATGGCGGCCTTCTGGGCCTGCCGGTTCTGGGCCGGGTCGAGGGGCGGCATGTGTTCTTCCGCGCCGCTGGCGGCATCCTTTTGCTGTTCAACCCGGCCGCGACCGCCATCGGCGGCAGTAATCCCGCGCTGCCGGTGCCGACGCATGGTGCCCAAGGCCCCGGTCATCTGTGTTTCGCCGCCAGCCGGGACGAGATTGCCCGCTGGCGCGCGGTCTTCACCGCTGCGGGCATCGCCATCGAGGCGGAATTCGAATGGCCCGGCGGGGCTCGCTCGCTCTACATCCGCGATCCGGCCGGGAATTCCATCGAATTCGCCGAGCCGCGTCTCTGGGACTGATCGCCGCTCGGGGGGCGCTCAGGGGGTCCAGCGCAGGAAATTCCCGATCAGCCGCAGGCCAAGCGCCTGGCTTTTCTCGGGATGGAACTGGGTGCCGATGATGGTGTCCTTCCCGACGATGGCGGTGATCGGCCCGGCATAATCGGCATGGGCCAGAAGATGTGCCGGATCCTGCACCAGAAAATGATAGGAATGCACGAAGTAGGCATGGTCGCCGGTCTCCAGCCCGGCCAGAACCGGATGCGCGCCGGACAGGACCAGATCGTTCCAGCCCATGTGCGGCACCTTCAACGCCGGATCGGCGGGGGCGATCCGCAGCACCTCGCCGCCGATCCAGTCAAAGCCCGGCGTGTCGCGGTATTCCCGGCCCCAACTGGCCAGCATCTGCATACCGACGCAGATGCCAAGGAAGGGCCGCGCCCGGACGCGCACTGCTTCCTCGATCGCTTCGTAAAGCCCGCCATGCGCCCCCAGCGCCGCGCGGCAGGCCGGAAAGGCCCCGTCGCCGGGCAGAACGATGCGGTCGGCGCGGGCAACATCCTCGGGGCGCGACGTGACCAGCACCTCGCCGCCGCCGACCTCGGCCGCCATGCGCTGAAACGCCTTTTCGGCGGAATGCAGATTGCCGCTGTCGTAATCGACCAGAACCGTCAGCGGCATGGCCGGACCATCCGGGTGCCCGAATTTTCGACGAAAATTCGCAAGCCTCTCACAGCGCGCCCTTGGTGCTGGGAAGCGCGCCCTTCAGCCGCGGATCGGGTTCCACCGCCTCGCGCAGGGCGCGGGCGACGGCCTTGAAACAGGCCTCGGCGATGTGGTGGCTGTTCAGCCCGTGGATCAGGTCGACATGCAGGGTGATGCCGCCATGGGTGGCAAGGGCCTGAAAGAACTCGCGCACCAGTTCGGTGTCGAAGCTGCCGATCTTCGCCGTCGGAAAGGGCAGGGTCCAGACCAGATAGGGCCGGGCCGACAGGTCCAGCGCGCAGGCCACCTGCGCATCGTCCATCGCCAGCCGGAAATGGCCGTAACGCCGGATGCCGGCCTTGTCGCCCAGCGCCTTTGCCAGCGCCTGCCCCAGCGCGATGCCGACATCCTCGACCGTGTGGTGATCGTCGATGTGCAGATCGCCCTTCGCCTCGACCGTCAGGTCGATCAGGCTGTGGCGGGCCAGCTGGTCCAGCATGTGATCGAAGAAGCCGACGCCGGTCTGGTTCCGGTATGTCCCGGTCCCGTCCAGGTTCACCGCGACGGTGATCGCGGTCTCGGCGGTCTTGCGGCTGATCTCGGCCTTGCGCATGGGATGCTCCGTCGCTGTCCCTGCGGCTGGTAAACCCTCGGGCCGCTCCGGGCAAGTCCCGGAAAAGACGAAGGGCACCCGCAGGGGTGCCCTTGTCGACTGGAGCGGGCGATGAGATTCGAACTCACGACCCTAACCTTGGCAAGGTTATGCTCTACCCCTGAGCTACGCCCGCACTCCGTGGCGGGGGAATAGCCGATGGCAAAGAGGGGTGCAAGGGGGAACGGTGCGTCCGGCGCCTTCGTCTTGTCCGTGCAATCTCCGACAAGCGCCGGAGGCGACGAGGAGGGAGAAAAGACAAAGGGCGCCCCCTGAGGGACGCCCTTTCGTCTGGTCCGGATGGAGCGGGCGATGAGATTCGAACTCACGACCCTAACCTTGGCAAGGTTATGC